>NZ_JCAJZO010000012.1:0-202664 GCF_059510295.1 Streptomyces sp. PTL18
TTCCGACTTTATCAGAGGTTTTGGGGCGGACTGACCGCCGACCAATTCCGACTCGATCGGGGAGGCTCATCGGAAACTGATCCGCTCCGAGAGCCGGCAGATGCTCACTGTTCCTGTTGTCGGTGGACTCCTCCACCTCCAGGCAACTGTCTGAATCTACCTCCCCACGCCACCCGTGTCAACAGGTCCCGTGGGGCGAAGAGGAGATTAGCAGGCCGACACCGGAGGACGCACATCCGGAGGGACTGTTCCCGTCACGCCGCCGTCGGAACGGTGGCGCTGCGCTCGTCCGTGCTGAGGTCGCCCGTGTCCCCGGCGCGTGCCGCGCGTCCGCCCAGCACGTAGACGTACGCGAGGAAGGCCACCTCAACGGCGATTCCGATCCCGATCCGGGCCCAGGTGGGAAGACCCGAAGGGGTCACGAACCCCTCGATGGCGCCTGAGACGAACAGGACCAGTGCGAGTCCGATGGCCATGCCCAGGGCGGCCCTGCCCTCCTCGGCGAGCGCGGTCCGACGAGTACGGGGGCCGGGGTCGATGAGGGTCCAGCCGAGTCGCAGACCTGTTCCGGCGGCCACGAAGACGGCCGTCAGTTCCAGCAGGCCGTGCGGGAGGATCAGACCGAGGAAGGTGTCGAGGCGGCCGGCCGAGGACATCAGGCCGATGCCGACCCCCACGTTCAGCATGTTCTCGAAGAGGATCCACAGCACCGGCAGCCCCAGGAAGATGCCCAGAACCAGGCACATCGCGGCGGCTCGGGCGTTGTTCGTCCACACCTGGGCGGCGAAGGCGGCGGCGGGATGGCTCGAGTAGTACGTCTCGTACTCGCCGCCGGGGCGTGTCAGGTCGCGCAGTTCGCCGGGGGCAGCGATGGAGGCCTGGACCTCCGGGTGCGTGCCGATCCACCACCCCAGGAGAACCGCCACCACCGTGGACAGCAGCGCTGTGGGTATCCACCAGCGGCGCGAACGGTAGACGGCGGCGGGGAAACCGTGCGTGAGGAAGCGCGTGACGTCGCGCCACGAGGCACGGCGCGTGCCCGTCACGGCGCTGCGGGCGCGCGCCACCAGTTGACTGAGCCGACCGGTGAGCTGGGGGTCGGGTGCGCTTGACTGGATCAGGGAGAGATGGGTGGCGGTGCGCTGGTAGAGGGCGACGAGTTCGTCGGCCTCGGCTCCGGTGAGGCGGCGCCGGCGGCGCAGCAGGGTCTCGAGGCGGTCCCACTCGGCGCGGTGGGTCGACACGAACACGTCGAGGTCCATGGACGGGCTGCTCCTCGTACTGCGGCGCGATGTGCCATCAGCTTGGCAGACTGTCGTACTCCGAGGAGAGCCAGGGGAAGGACGGCCGGCGTGACTGAGCTAGTGACGGGTGAGGCGGTGGCGCTGGAGTTGCGCCCCGCGAGGCTGCCGAGCCGGGCGCTGGCCGTGCTGCTCGACCTGGTGGTGGCCGTGTTCGTCTACGTCCTGGTGATGATCGCTCTGGTGGCGTCCACGTCCGGGCTGGACGAGGCGGCGCAGGTCGCGGTGTCGATCGCCACCTTCGTTCTCGTGCTGGTGGGCGGGCCCATCGCGGTCGAGACGCTGAGCCATGGGCGTTCCCTGGGCAAGCTGGCGTGCGGGTTGCGAGTGGTGCGGGACGACGGGGGGCCGATCCGGTTCCGGCACGCTCTGGTGCGGGGTGCGGTCGGTGTGGTCGAGATCCTCATGACTTTCGGGGTCGTGGCCTGCATCGCCTCGCTCGTGTCGGCACGGGGGCGGCGGCTCGGTGACGTGTTCGCGGGCACACTCGTCGTGCGGGAGCGGGTGCCCGCCGGCCGTGCGTCCTTCGTGCCCCCGCCGCCGCCGTGGCTGGCCGGGCGGTTCTCCTCGCTCGACCTCTCGGCGGTACCGGACGGGTTGTGGCTGGCGATCCGGCAGTACCTGACCCGGATGCATCAGCTGGACCCGCAGGTGGGCTGGACGATGGCGGAGCGTCTCGCCGCGGATCTCGCGGCTCGTACCAGCGTGCCGACACCGCCCGGGGTGCCGCCGGCGGCCTACCTGGCAGCGGTGGTGCAGGAACGGCAGGCACGGGAGGCCCGGCGGGCCTCCGGCGGCCGGGGAGCTGCCGAGGCCGCGGAGGACGGTCCGCAGGTCGGAGCCCCGGCTCGGCATCCGTACGCCCCGCCGCCGGCCCCGGCCCCACAGGCCCGGCAGTCGGCACCGGCACAGCCCGTGCAACCCGCGCAGCCCGCACACCCCGAACCGCCGACTCGGCCCTCCACCGGCTTCGCCCCTCCCGCGTAGCCGCGGTCACCGGGTGCCGCCGTCACGGAAACGCGGACGGGGGTGACTCCAGGTCCTCGAGCTCGATGCCCGGTGCCGCCAGCACCACGTCGCCCGCGATGTGGACGGTGTGCCGCTCACCTGTGTCCAGGGCTGTGACCTGGTATTCGTCCACGATCAGGGGGGCGTTGTCAGTGGTGTGTGTTTCTCTTGCGACCAGCGACCAGGACTGGTCCACGGTGCGAGGGGCCAGGACCGGATCCGTGAGGGCGACCAGGCGTACGCGCGTCGCGGAGGAAGAGGGGGTGAGGCGCAGCAGACGGGCGGTGGCGATAAGAAAGGCCGGGGATGTGCCGGTGAAGGCGTGGGCGCGGACATTGCCTTCCGTGGCGTGGGTGCCGGTGGGATCGGTGCGGACCCAGGTGACGCCGTCGAGTGCGGCACCTCGCACCTGCCAGCCCGCGGCGTGGAGTTCCAGGCGGATGGGGCGGCCAAGCTCGTCGAGGGCGAGGTCGACGGAGCCGGCGCGGTCGCCGGAGGGGGTGGTCAGTTGGGAGACATAGCGCCAGCCGGTGGGGCCCGGCGCACACTGGAAGTGTTCTTCGGCGAGAAGGGTCTGGTCGTGGGGGTCGTGAAGCGAATATCGGCCGCGGGGCATGAGGGTCCTGGGGCTTGACGGGGCCGGTCCGCCCAGTGGTCCGGAAGGGCCGGGTGGTCCGGGCGGGCCAGGTGGCCCGGAAAGGAGGCAGGCCCCCGGCACGGGGGTGCGGGGGCCTGCCTTCGGACCGGGGCTCGGTCAGTAGCGGTAGTGGTCCGGCTTGAACGGGCCTTCGACGTCGACGCCGATGTACGCGGCCTGCTCGGGGCGGAGCTTGGTGAGCTTCACACCGAGCGCGTCCAGGTGGAGGCGGGCGACCTTCTCGTCGAGGTGCTTGGGCAGCACGTACACATCGGTGGGGTACTGGTCGGGCTTGGTGAACAGCTCGATCTGGGCCAGGGTCTGGTCCGCGAAGGAGTTGGACATCACGAACGACGGGTGACCGGTGGCGTTGCCCAGGTTCAGCAGGCGGCCCTCGGAGAGGATGATGATCTTCTTGCCGTCGGGGAAGGTCCAGGTGTGGACCTGCGGCTTGACCTCGTCCTTGACGATGCCCGGGACCTTGGCGAGACCGGCCATGTCGATCTCGTTGTCGAAGTGGCCGATGTTGCCGACGATCGCCTGGTGCTTCATCTTGGCCATGTCAGCGGCCATGATGATGTCCTTGTTGCCGGTCGTGGTGACGAAGATGTCGGCCTTGTCGACGACCTCTTCCAGGGTCGTGACCTGGTAACCGTCCATCGCCGCCTGCAGCGCGCAGATCGGGTCGATCTCGGTCACGATCACCCGGGCGCCCTGACCGCGCAGCGACTCCGCGCAGCCCTTGCCCACGTCGCCGTAGCCGCAGACGACCGCGGTCTTGCCGCCGATGAGGGTGTCGGTGGCCCGGTTGATGCCGTCGATCAGCGAGTGGCGGCAGCCGTACTTGTTGTCGAACTTCGACTTGGTCACGGCGTCGTTGACGTTGATCGCAGGGAACAGCAGGGTGCCCTCACGCTGCATCTCGTACAGGCGGTGGACGCCGGTCGTGGTCTCCTCGGTCACCCCGCGGATCTCGGAGGACAGCTGGGTCCACTTCTGCGGGTTCTCGCCCAGGGTGCGGGTCAGCAGCTGAAGGATGACGCGGTGCTCGTCGGACTCGGCCGTGTCCGGCGAGGGAACCTTGCCGTCCTTCTCGTACTCGACGCCCTTGTGGACGAGGAGGGTGGCGTCACCACCGTCGTCCAGGATCATGTTCGGGCCGCCGGTGGGGCTGTCCGGCCAGGTCAGCGCCTGCTCCGTGCACCACCAGTACTCTTCCAGGGTCTCGCCCTTCCAGGCG
Organism: Streptomyces sp. PTL18; assembly: GCF_059510295.1. Taxonomy (NCBI): domain Bacteria; kingdom Bacillati; phylum Actinomycetota; class Actinomycetes; order Kitasatosporales; family Streptomycetaceae; genus Streptomyces; species Streptomyces sp. PTL18. Next base: position 4,187 of record NZ_JCAJZO010000012.1, read on the forward strand.
AAGACCGGGACGCCCCGCGGGTCGTCGGGCGTGCCGTCCGGGCCCACCGCGATGGCGGCCGCCGCGTGGTCCTGGGTGGAGAAGATGTTGCAGGACGCCCAGCGGACCTGTGCCCCCAGAGCGACCAGCGTCTCGATGAGCACGGCGGTCTGGACGGTCATGTGCAGGGAGCCGGTGATACGAGCACCGGCCAGGGGCTGCGCCTCGGCGTACTCCTTGCGGATCGCCATCAGGCCGGGCATCTCGTGCTCGGCGAGGGTGATCTCCTTGCGACCGAACTCGGCCAGCGAGAGGTCGGCGACCTTGAAGTCCTGTCGGTTCTCGACAGTCGTCATTGCGAGCTGCTCCTCGGGGTTGGGGCGAGGTGGGTACGGCTGATCTGCGCGGCGGCGGGCACAGGGTGCCCCAGGAGGACACAGGCATGCCCACGTGCGCGCAGCGCAGTCCGTCGGAGGCCCTCTCTCCCTCGGTCGGCCCGTCGTGGACCGCCCGACCGCCATCAGCAGCGACGTCTGGCTCCGTTCCAAGCTACACCGGAGGACCCAGCCGTCCCCAGTCCGCCTCCGAAGACGTCCGGTTGCATTCGGCCGGCACACCGGTGGCCGGGCGGTGCGACCGAGCCCTTCGCGTGGTCCGCCACGGCTCGGCCGTGTGATCAGTGCCCGGCGCTCGGCACCGGGCCGCCGGGCGTCGCCTCGGGGTCCGGGCCCTTCGCGGCCTCCGCCTCGCTGTAGATGTCCGGCTCGAGGTAGATGACGCGGGCGATGGGGACGGCGGCGCGGATGCGGGCCTCGGCGGCGTTGATCGCGGAGGCCACCTGGGCGGCGGTGTCGTCGTGCTGCACGGCGATCTTGGCGGCGATCAGCAGTTCCTCGGGGCCCAGGTGGAGCGTGCGCATGTGGATGAGGCCGGTGACCGTCTCACCGTCGACGGTCGCCGCCTCGATCTGCTGGACCACGTCGGCACCTGCGGCCTCGCCGAGGAGCAGGGACTTGGTCTCGGCGGCGAGGACCAGGGCGATCAGGACGAGGAGGACGCCGATACAGACGGTGCCGATGCCGTCCCAGATGCCGTTGCCGGTGAGCAGGGCGAGGCCGACACCGCCGAGAGCCAGGGCCAGACCGATGAGCGCGCCGAAGTCCTCGAGGAGGACCACCGGCAGCTCGGGGGCCTTGGCCCGGCGGATGAACTGCGCCCAGGAGAGCTTGCCGCGCAGTTCGTTGGATTCCTTTATCGCCGTGCGGAAGGAGAAGCCCTCGGCGATGATCGCGAAGAGGAGGACGCCCACCGGCCAGTACCAGTGCTCCAGGGCGTGCGGGTGCCGGACCTTCTCGTAGCCCTCGTAGATGGCGAACATGCCGCCGATGGAGAACAGGACGATCGAGACGAGGAAGGCGTAGACGAACCGCTCACGGCCGTAGCCGAACGGATGCTGCGGGGTCGCCTCGCGCTGGGCGCGCCTGCCGCCGATCAGCAGCAGGAACTGGTTGCCGGAGTCGGCGACCGAGTGGACGCCCTCGGCGAGCATCGAGGACGAGCCGCTGAAGGCGAACGCGACGAACTTCGATGCCGCGATCGCGAGGTTGGCGCCGAGTGCCGCCACGATCGCCTTGGTGCCGCCTGACGCGCTCATGTGTTCGCGTTGTCCCTTCGTAGCCGTCGCGCCCGGGACGTCCGCACGTGCCGGGGGACGCCGTCCGGGGCTTTGCCCGTCCTTTGCCGGTGGGCCATTGTTGCAGCAGGCGCCGACAGGGGTACGCCGGGCCGGGACCGCGACGGTGCCCGGCCCGGGGGCCGGGCAGCGGCGTCAGGCCGCGACCGTGGCCCGGAAGACCGTGCCGGCCCCGGACACCTCGGCCTTGTCCTCCGCCGGTACGAACACCGACTCGCCGGGCGCGAGCACCTGGTCGCCGGCGCGGGCCGAACCTCCCGTGCACAGCAGGATCTGCGGGGTCGCGCACGTCAGGTCACGTGGCGCGGCGGCCTCGGTCAGCACGTACCGGGACAGGCGGAACTCGTCGATGGGGGTGTCGTAGACCTCCTCGCCCTCTGCGGAGGCCTCCGGGCGCAGGACCCCGGGGTCGGTCGCCTCGAAGCGGACGACGCGCAGCAGTTCGGGGACGTCGACGTGCTTGGGGGTCAGGCCGCAGCGCAGGACGTTGTCGGAGTTGGCCATGATCTCGACGCCGAGGCCGTTCAGGTAGGCGTGCGGGACGCCTGCGCCGAGGTAGAGGGCCTCGCCGGGCTGGAGCCGGACGCGGTTGAGCAGCATGGCGGCGATCACGCCGGGGTCGCCGGGGTAGTGGTGGGCGATGTCGGCGTACGGGGCGTAGGCGTCGCCGAGGCGGGTGCAGGCGGCCGCCGCCTCGGTGACCGTACGGGTCATCTCCTCGGGGTCGGCGGTCAGCACGGCGGTGAGGACCTCGCGCAGGGCCGCGCCTTCGGGGTGGGCGTGCAGCAGGTCGACGTACGGCTTGAGGGAGTCGACGCCCAGGCCCGCGAGCAGGTCGGCGGCGGCGTCGGGGGTGCGGAAGCCGCACAGGCCGTCGAACTCGGTGAGGGCGCAGATCAGTTCGGGCTTGTGGTTGGCGTCCTTGTAGTTCCGGTGCGGTGCGTCGACGGGGATGCCGCGGCGCTCCTCGTCGGCGTAGCCCTTCTCGGCCTGCTCCAGGTCGGGGTGGACCTGGAGGGAGAGCGGGGCGCCGGCGGCGAGGATCTTCAACAGGAACGGCAGCCGAGGGCCGAACCGGGCGACCGTCCCCTCTCCCAGCTCGCGCTCCGGAGCCTTGTCGATCACCTCGTTGAGGGGGCCGCGCGGGGTGCGCGAGGGTGCGCCGGGATGGGCGCCCATCCACATCTCCGCCTGCGGCTCACCGGTCGGCTCCACGCCGAGGAGCCGGGGAATGGCGGTGGTCGAACCCCAGGCGTAGGGGCGGATGCTGTTGTCGAGGCGATCCATGTGCTTTCTTTGTCTCCGTACGTACGCTGTCTGCCGCGCCCCTCTGGACGGGTCGGCCGGTCGCGCTGGTCAGCTGGTGTGAGGCAAGGTCAGGCCCCGAAGGCGAGCGCCACGTAAACGGCGGCGAAATCCGTGATGGCGATCAGTTCGGCGAGGGTCTCGAGTTCGCCGCCGTCCTCGGGTTCGAGTTCGCTGATCGCCGTGTCGTGGCTGAGGGCCAGGTCACGGGCGGCGGGGGCGGCGCTCAGGCCGCCGATGGGGCGGTCGCGCAGAAGCACCACGCGCGCGTGCAGGGCTTGCGCCTCCTCGACGCGGTCGCGGAAGAAGTCGTCGGGGTCGGCGCCCGCGGCGAGCGGGCCGGACAGCAGCACGCCGTGCGCGGCGAGTGCCTCGGGCAGCTGGGCGGTGAGCGCGGGACGGCCGGCCAGCTCGGCGAGCGCGGCGGCGAAGCGCCGGCCGGCGGGTGCGGCGGAGACACCCTCCGTCCAGATGACCGGGAGCGCCTCGGCGAGTTCGGCGGCGAGGTTCTTGGCCGGATTCCCGTAGGTGGCGATGGCCGGGCCGCAGCGTTCGGCGACCTGGTCGAGGCGGTCGGCGACCTTGTCCAGGACGTCGCGGGGCGCGGAAAGCAGGCCGGTGCGGTCCAGGAGGGCGAGCAGCGGGGTGAGGAGGGCCCACAGGACGCCGGGCGCGGAGGCGGCGAGGGGTTCCTCCTGCTCGTAGGGGGCGGTCGCCATCGGCACGAACAGACCGTGGGCGGCGGTCACCGCCTCCGTGACCGGGGAGCGGGCAGGAGCGACGGCGACGACGGTGCAGCCGCGACGGTAGGCCTGCTCGACGAGGATGCCGAGGCCGGGCTCGGCGCCGTCGGGGGTGGCGATCAGCAGCAGATCGACGGGGCCGGCCCAGCCGGGCAGCTCCCAGCGCAGCGCGCCGGCGGCGGGGGCGACGCCGGTGGGGTGGATGCGCACCACCGGGCAGGCCGCGCCGGCGAGGGTGTCGAGCAGTTCGGCGACGCCCACGGAGGCGGTGCCGGGGCCCGCGATGAGGACGGCGCGGGGGCGGCCGTCGGGTTTCAGGTCGTTGACCCCGGCCTCGGCGGCGAACCGCACGGCCGTGCGGACCCGGGCGCCTGCCTCGGCGGCGCCCCTGAGCAGTGCGCGGCGGTCGGCGCGCGCCAGCGCCTCGGGGTCGTCGAGCAGCGATTCGTCCAGCATGGGGGCAGCCTCCGATCGCCGGGTGCGTCAGGCGGGGCGGCGGGCCTCGTCGACGAGCAGGACCGGGATGCCGTCCCGGACGGGGTAGGCGAGGCCGCAGTCCTGGCCGGTGCAGACCAGTTCGCTCTCCTCCTCCTTGAGCGGGGCGTGGCACGCCGGGCAGGCGAGGATCTCCAGGAGGCCGGCTTCGAGCGGCATGACGGGGTCCCTTCGAGCTGGTGCGCTTGGCCTGGTCAGACTACCGCTGTGGGCGGCGGCGTGCGGAGGTTGGGCGGAGCGGGCGCTGCCGTGTGCGCCCGCTCCGCCCCCCGCGGCGTGTGGTGGGTGGTGGGCGGTCAGGCCCGGATGATCTCCAGCGCCTCGTCCCGGACCTTCGCCATGGTCGCCTCGTCCCTCGCCTCGGCGTTCAGGCGCAGGAGCGGTTCGGTGTTGGAGGGGCGGACGTTGAACCACCAGTCGGCGGAGGAGACGGTCAGACCGTCCAGCTCGTCCAGTTCGATGCCCTCTCGGCCCTCGTAGGCGGCCTTGATGGCGGCGAGGCGGCCCTTCTGGTCGTCGACCGTGGAGTTGATCTCGCCGGAGCCCACATAGCGGTCGAATTCGGCCACGAGCTGGGAGAGCGGGCCGTCCTGGCCGCCGAGGGCCGCGAGGACGTGGAGTGCGGCGAGCATGCCCGTGTCGGCGTTCCAGAAGTCCTTGAAGTAGTAGTGCGCGGAGTGCTCCCCGCCGAAGATCGCGCCGGTGCGGGCCATCTCGGCCTTGATGAAGGAGTGACCCACGCGGGTGCGGGCCGGCGTGCCGCCGTTCTCCCGGACGACCTCGGGCACGGACCAGGAGGTGATCAGGTTGTGGATGACCGTGCCCTTGCCGCCGTGCTTGGCCAGTTCGCGGGCTGCGACCAGTGCGGTGATCGCGGACGGGGTGACCGGGTCGCCGTGCTCGTCGACGACGAAGCAGCGGTCGGCGTCGCCGTCGAAGGCGATGCCGATGTCGGCGCCCTCTTCGCGCACGCGCCCCTGCAGGTCGACGATGTTCTTGGGGTCGAGCGGGTTGGCCTCGTGGTTCGGGAACGTGCCGTCCAGCTCGAAGTACATCGGGACCAGGTCGACGGGCAGTCCGGCGAGGACGGTCGGCACGGTGTGGCCGCCCATGCCGTTGCCCGCGTCGACGACGACCTTCAGGCGGCGGATGGAGGTCAGGTCGGCGAGGGTGCGCAGGTATGCCGCGTAGTCCTCCAGCGTGTCGCGCCGGGTGATCGTTCCCGGCGTCCGGACGGGCTGCGGCGCTTCCCCGTCCAGCCACTCCTCGACCAGGGCGCGGATCTCGGCGAGGCCCGTGTCCTGGCCGACGGGTGCGGCGCCCGCGCGGCACATCTTGATGCCGTTGTACTTCGCCGGGTTGTGCGAGGCGGTGAACATGGCGCCCGGCAGGTTCAGCGCGCCCGACGCGTAGTACAGCTGGTCCGTCGAGCACAGGCCGATCTCGGTGACGTCGACACCGCGTCCGGCGGCTCCGCGCGCGAAGGCGTCCGCGAGACCCGGCGACGAAGGCCGCATGTCATGGCCGATCACGATCGCGTCCGCACCGGTCACCTGGGCGAAGGCCGCGCCGAACAGCTCGGCCAGCCTCTCGTCCCACTGGTCCGGGACCACCCCGCGCACGTCGTACGCCTTCACGATCTGCGACAGATCAGCAGCCACGGCCACCCTCCTGAGTTCTCAACGATGCCCCCCAAACTACCTGCTGGGATCGGCGCCCGGCCGGGCCTCCCCCCGGTCCGGCGAGCACTTCGAACGGAGTTCATACCGGGTTCCGCCGGCACACGGGTCCGCGGCGCCCGTGCCTGTCATGGATCTGACATGAATGCGGATGGCAAGCAGGGGACGGAGCCGAGGTGGGGGCGCTCAGTTGTCGGGCGAGCGCAGGACCCGCAGATGGCCGCGGCGCGCGACCTCCATCGGGTCGGCCGTACGGCCGCCGCTGCCGCCCGCCTCCGCCGTGCGCTGCTGCGGGCGGGCCGCCTCGCGAACCGCGTTGGCCAGCGCTTCGAGGTCGTCGCCGCTCGGGCGCGTGGGGGCCGAGCCGTCCAGCAACCGGACGACCTCCCAGCCGCGCGGCGCGGTCAGCCGCTCGGAGTGCTCGGCGCACAGGTCGTAGCAGTGGGGTTCGGCGTAGGTGGCGAGCGGGCCGAGGACCGCGGTCGAGTCGGCGTAGACGTACGTCAGCGTCGCGACGGCGGGTCGGCCGCAGGCGGTGCGCGAACAGCGACGTACAGGGCTCACGACGTTGGACGGTACCGCACTCTTGAGCGGGCCGCGACGACTCTCCCCCAGGTCACTCCACCGTGTCGTGCTGTGAAACAGCCCACACCCCCTTTCGGAGCCTCCCCGCTGACCTGCGTGGACAGTGCGTTGTGAGATACCGGACGGCTCCGGAACCGGTCACCACTTGGTACAAACCTCGTCAAACTTCATGACCCCGACGGTCTCGGAGAGATATGGAATCGAGCCCAAGCTTGGCTGGAATGGTCATCCCACGACATGCCGTGCGACCTCCGCACCCGGTCCCGACCGGCGTCCCCGCAAGCCGGAGTCCGCGTCCCCCGGGCCGGACCGGGCGCGGCGAGCCGGCCGGACGGCGCGGCCCAAGTGGCCGAGGTCGGTGTGGGGCCGGACGTCACGCCCCGGCGGCGACTACGCTTCCTTCAGTGATGGACACCCCCGTACCGCCCCGCGCCACCGCACCCGGGCCGCGCCGCCGTGACCGCCACGGCCGAGGCATGCGCGGCCCCGTCGCACCGCCTCAGGTGCCGCTCTCCGCGAGCCGCGCCGAGGTGTTCGCGGATCTGGTGCAGGACTCCGTGGAGCGCCTGGAGCGGCGCTGGCCGCAGCTCGCCGAGATCGACTTCCTGGTCATGGACGTGCCGCGCCTGGACGGCCCCGGCGCGGGCTGGAGCGACGAGGCCGTGCCCCTGGGAGGCACGATTCCGGCCCGCGACGGCCGCCGTGCACGCGTGGTGGTCTACCGGCGTCCGGTCGAGATCCGCACCAAGGGCCGAGACGAGCGTGCCGCCCTGGTCCACGAGGTGGTCGTGGAGCAGGTCGCGGAGCTGTTGGGGCTGACTCCCGAGACGGTGGATCCGCGCTACGGCGAGGACTGAACCCCGCACGCTCACCGACCTTCCGTCACTTCTTCAGCAGTACCGACAGGTCCTGCCGCGCCTCCGGCACCGCCACCGTGCCCCGGTCGTCCGGCAGGGTCTGCACGGTGAACGCCGACAGCCCCTCGATGGTCCTCCGGAGGGTGCGGGAGGCGTAGACGGGGCCGCCGGAGAGCGTCTCCACGGTGAGCGCGTAGGTCCCCTTCAGGCCGCTCGGCACGGGCGCGTCCACGTCCTGGCTCGTGCCGCCCTTGATGGTGTACTGCTTCGTCACCGCCGTGCCGCCCTCACTGCCCGCGGAGGCGGTGACCTTGACGGTGGCCGTGGCGCCCGGTGCGGCCAGCGCGAGCGTGGTGTCCTTGGCGCTGTTGTCGGCGACCGACGCGCGCGTGCCGACCGGCGCGGTGGCCGGGATGAACGCCGACTCCTGCCCGCCGCCCTTGCCGCGTACCACGCGCAGCGCGGCCACCACCGGAACCGGTGTGCCGGTGGGCGTCAGCACCAGGGAGCCGGCCTCGCCGCGCGTGACGTCGCCGAGGTCCACGGCGGTGGTCATGCCGGCCTTCACGTGCACCGTCTCGTTCCCGGCCGGGGTGATCTCCCCGGAGGGCGAGGCGAGGCGCACCTTGAGGTCGGCGTCCGAGTCGCCGGGCGCGAAGGCGACCAGACGCACGTCGGTGGCGTCCTTGGGGATGCCGGGCAGCACCAGGGAGCCCGCCGGGTCCGTGGAGGCGGGCAGCCAGTCGCCGCCCAGCTTGTCGTCCAGGGCCTGCACGGCGGCGCCGACCCGGCCGCTGCGGACACTGACGTGGACCGTGAGGTCGCTCTCCCGGGCCTGGGTGAGCGTGGACAGCAGGACCGGCTCGTCGGCGTGGGGCTGGACGGTGATGCCCTCGCCGACGGTCGACTTGAGATTGCCGTCCTTGCCGTACAGCTCGATGTCGACGACCGCGGCGGAGTCGTCCGGGTTGGTCAGGTGCACGTAGTCGGTGCGCGAGGCGGCGGTGCTGACACCGGGGAACCAGAACTCGGTGTCGGGGGCGGTGCAGTTGACGCCGAGCAGACCGCGCCCGCTGCCAGCGGCGACCGCGGTGGTCTCCTGGACCGTCCAGCCGGGCGCGAACCTGCCCGTGGCGGTGCCGATCAGCGCCGGCGTGTCGGCGCCCGAGCCGTCCCCGGTGGCCGGGGTGCCGGGCTGCTTCGGCGTCAGTGCCGGCGCGCCGGACTGCTTCTTGCTCTTGCCCGCCCTGCCGCCCTTGCCGGTGTCGGTGCTGTCCGCCGACTGCTCGGCCGCCGCGGTCAGTTGGGCCTTGCCGCCGCTGGTGCCCTGCACGACCGGAGTGAAGGACGTGTACGAGATGTCCGCGATGTCGGAGGCGCTCGGCTGGGGGCACAGCAGCCGGGTCTGCTCCACGGGCAGCCGGGTTGCTGTCTTCGGGGCGTCGCTGCCGGAGGCGGCCGGCGCGGCGAGTGCCGCGAATCCGGTGACGGCGACGAGCGCGGTCGCGCCGGCGATCAGGGACAGGGTCGTGCGGTTCACTGCTGGCTCCCGTCGGGGCGCTCGCTGTCGGTGCCGTGCGCCGGGTCGTACGGTGTGGCGTAGCCCTGGGTGTACGTAGGGTCGTACGGCGCGGTGTTGCCGTATGCGTACGGGTCGTACTGGGCGCCCTGATAGGGGTCGGCCTGGTACGGCTGTTGCTCGTAGGCGCCGGGCGCGTACTGCTGGGGGATCCCCTGGTAGTGCTCGCCGCCGTAGGAGCCGTACTCGGTGTCCGCGTAGGTCGTCGTGTCCCACTCCCCGTACGCCGGCTGGTGCGGGACGGCGGCCGGCTCCTCGGCGGGGGCGGGCGGGGTGTCGGTGTCCTCGGCGGGCTCCTCCGCCTCGGACTGCGCCCGCAGCCGGCGGGCGCGGCGGCCCTCGCCGGTGACGTCCTGCGCGGGCACCACCCGCTCCTCCGGGAGGTCGTCGTCGATGTCACGGCGGCGGCCGGGCAGGGCGAGCACCACCAGGACGACGGCGAGCGCGCCCTGCGTCCACAGCCAGGCGGTGTGGCCGAGCGGAGTGTCGTAGGTGACGTCCAACCTGCCGCCCGAGGCGGGCAGTCGGAAGCCCTGCGCCCAGCCGTCCACGGTGGTGGCGGTGAGCGGCTTGCCGTCCAGGGTGGCGGTCCACTCCGGGCCGGCGGTGTCGGCGATCCGCAGGGTGCGGCCCTCGCCGCCCGAGGGGATCGTGGTGTGGATCTCGACGGGCCCGGCGGCGACCGGCTGCGGCGTGCCCGTGCCCCCGACGATCGCGGCGCGGGAGACCTCGTGGTCGACCCGCCACAGTGCGCTGCCGTCCTGCTGGCTGAGCCGGGTCAGGCCGGGGGTGGCGTCCAGGACGCGGCTGATGTCGCGGGGCGCGCCCTTGCGGACGAGGACATAGCGCACGGCGAAGCCGCCGAGTTCGTCGGCCTGGTCGGCGCCGGAACCGGCGACGAGGTTGGCGACGACCTTGTCCAGCTGCTTGTTCTCGCCGTCCTCGGCGGCGAGTTCACCGTCGCCGAGGCGGGCCCCGGAGCCACGGACCAGGGTGTAGCCCACGCGCGCGGTGGACTCGCCGTCGAGTACCAGGGTGCGGGCCTGGTCGCTGGTGCCGCTCTCCTCGGCGACGAACGCGGGCACCTGCACGGGGTCGCGCCGCTCCAGCGGCCCGTCCGCGCCGCGGATCATCCACCCGGCGGCGATGAGCAGGGGCCCGGCCGCGGACGCGAAGGCGATGAGCGCGGCGACCGGCTGGCGCCAGCCGAAGCTCTGCTCGGCCACCCGCGCGCGGGCGCCGTCCGCACCGACCGCGGCGGCGGCCAGCAGTGCGAGACCGTAGACGAGAGTGGCGGGTCCGGCCCAGGCGGAGCGGTTGGACAGGACCGCGAAGACGAGCGCCACCAGGGCGGCCGCCCACGCCGTCCGGACGGCGGTCTGGCGCTCGCCGCGCATCAGGGCGGCCAGCGCGGCGAGGACGACCCCGATGAGCAACAGCCCGCTGACCGTGCCCGGCCCGCCCGGGCTGGCGCCGAGCAGGTCGGAGGCGGAGGCCGCGCTCGCGCCGTACGCCAGACCGGCCTCCTTGAAGAAGCCGAACGGCAGCAGCGACAGCGACCAGGGAGCGAGCAGCAGCAGCGGGGTGCCGACCTGGGCGAGGAAGCGCAGACCGCGGGCGACCAGGTCGGTGCGGCGCACGACGAGCAGCGCGACACCCAGGACCAGGGCGATCGGCCACACGATCGGCGTGAACGCGGTGGTGATCGTCAGCAGGAGCGCGTAGGCCCAGGTGGCACGCCAGCTGCCACGCGCGCCGGAAGCGTGGGCGAGGCCGACGGCCGCGATGCCCGCGCGCGCGATGAGCGGCAGCAGCACCGCGAGGACCGCGGTGCCGATACGGCCGCCGGCGAGGGCACCGGTGGCGGCGGGCAGGAAGGCGTAGGCGACGGACGCCCACGCGCGCAGCAGCCGGGACTCGACGAGGGGACGCGAGGCGAAGTAGGCGGCGAACCCGGCGAGCGGCACCGAGCAGACGAGCAGCATCGTGACCGCGAGACCGGTGGAGCCGAGCAGTGTCGAGGCGAGCAGGGCGACGAGCGCCAGATACGGCGGCGCCGAGTGCGTGCCGCCGGCGCCCACCGGGTGCCAGGCGTCGAGATAGCGCGACCACAGCTGGGAGGAGCCGGCGGGTGCGGGCAGCAGCGCGCCGCCCGCGAGCGCGCCACCGCCGAGCAGCGCGCGGCAGGCGACGAGCGCGACGAGCAGGAGGACGCCGAAGAGCACCGGCCCGGGCTTGCGGGCGATGCGCTTGAGGCGTGCGAACTGTTCGACCTCCAGGAAGTCGGCGTCGTCACCTCCGGGTCCGGACTCCAGACCTCCGCCGTGCCGGCCGGCCGAGGAGACCTCGGGGTCGGAGCGGCCCACCAGGTTGCTCGCGACCTGTTCGACGGTGGCCCGGACGGTGGCTCCCGGGGGCGGGAACAGCGCGCGCAGTTCCCCCTTGTCGACCTGCGGGCGACCGCGCCCGCGCCGTCCGGCGATGATCCGCTCGGGCCGCAGCAGCGTCCCCAGCAGACCGCGGATCTCGTCGACGGCTTGGCCGGGCACCTTGCCGACGAGGTAGGCGACCGTGCGCAGCAGGGTGCCGAGCACCAGGCGGACCAGGATCCAGGGCAGCTGTCCGCCGCGGGCGTTGACGAGGAGGGTGTAGACGGCGCCCGCCTTGTCGACCTTGTGCGGGGACGCCGCGGTGCGGCCCACGCAGTCGACGGTGCGGCGCTCGCGGGAGGCCGCCTCGGCGTGCCGTACGACCGCGTCGGGGGCCACGAGGACGCGGTGGCCCGCGGCCTGGGCGCGCCAGCACAGGTCGACGTCGTCCCGCATCAGCGGCAGGTTCCGGTCGAACCCTCCGAGCTGCTCGAAGACATCGCGCCGGATGAGCATGCCGGCGGTGGACACGGACAGCACCGGGTGGACGTGGTCGTGCTGGCCCTGGTCCTGTTCACGGCGTTCCAGGCCGGTCCAGCGGCGGCCGGAGTTGGCGATGGTGACGCCGACCTCGAGCAGTTGCCGGCGGTCGTACCAGCCGCGGAGCTTGGGCCCGACGACGGCGACCTCGCGGCCCAGCTCGGCCTCGTGCTCCACGACGCGCAACAGCTCGGCCAGGGCGCCCGGTTCGGGGGCGCAGTCGTCGTGCAGGAGCCACAGCCACTGCACCGGCTCGCCGTACGGCAGCTCGGGCATGTCGTAGGCCTCGTCCCGCCAGGTGCGGGTCACGGGGTCCCAGCCGCTGGGGCGCTTGAGGTAGGGCAGGTCGTCCGGGGTCGGTGCGGGCGCGGAGCGGCTCGCCTCCTCGACGGCCTGGCCGAAACCGGTGCGCCGGGCGAGGTGCAGGACGCGGTCGGGGCCGAGTGCGTCGGTGAGCAGCTGGGCGGAGTGGTCCGCGCTGCCGGTGTCGGCCGCCACGGCGTTCTGCACGGGGCGGTCCTGACCGAGCAGCCCGGCGAGCGCGTCGGGGAGCCAGCGGGCGCCGTCGTGGGCGACGAGCACCGCGGTGACCACGTGACGCGGGAACTCTGGTGGAGACGGGTCGTGTTGGACCGCCGTATGGCTGTGCACGGACATCGAGGTACGGGCCCCGGTTCGTTGGACTGTGGTGGACGTCTGCGCCCCTGGAGGGGCAGCGGGACGTCTCGGACGGAGGCCCACACTAACGGCTTGACAAGATCACGGCCCGCCGCCTGTGGACAACCCACCTGCGACGGGCCGTTCGTTACGAAAGGATGTGCGGCTTTTTGTCGCTCGCCGCAGTGGCCACAGCGATGCCGGACGGCAGCCTTCCTCGGACGGCTGCCCTCCTCGGACAGCTGCCTTCCTCAGACAGCCGCCTTCTTGAGACGGCGGCGCTCGCGCTCGGACAGGCCGCCCCAGATGCCGAACCGTTCATCGTTGGCCAGCGCGTACTCGAGGCACTCGGAGCGGACCTCGCAGGCGAGGCAGACCTTCTTGGCCTCGCGGGTCGAGCCGCCCTTCTCCGGAAAGAAGGACTCGGGGTCGGTCTGGGCGCACAGCGCGCGCTCCTGCCAGCCGAGTTCCTCGTCCGCGTCGTCGACCAGCAGTTGCTGCACCAGCTCGGTCATGTGCGCCCCTCGTCTGTCTTTCGCGTCCCCGTGATGTAGCCGTTACCGAATCCGGCTGAACGACACGAGTGAAATTACAAGTGTGCCGATCCGGGCCAGTCAAGCCGAGATCTGCTATTGGGCCCCTTATTCACTCTGCGGAACCAAGGCTATGCGGAAAGTGTTCAAATCGGCATAAACCCTGACAGCCCGAGAGGGTCCAGGTGGCCCTGCACCCTCTCGTCGAGAAGGACGCCCGGGAGTTCGATCTCGTTCCGACACGCACATCGAAGCGAACCGGATCACATTCAGATCACGAGATCGCAACGACGTCCACGCGCCCGGCGGTGCGCCATGTGTCCCCCCGGGTCCGCTGAACAAACCTTTCCTCTGCCGGATGAACCGGATGAGGTGAAACAGCTCCCACATGGCGGACGCCGAGTTGACAGGGAAAGGTGTGAACCGATGTCCTAGTGGGCATGCTCGCGAACTCGGCACTCACCCAGACCCGCACCGCCGGGTCCCACGGTGCTGCCCGCGCTCGCTGTAGCTGTTGCTGTTCCGGCTGTTGAGCCTTCTCGCTCCGGCCGCTCCCGGGTCCACACGGCCCGGCTGTCGCTCCCTCCGCCCGCACCAGGGCTCGCGCCGCGCCCGTGACCCGGGCGGACGACACGCGACACCCCACCCCGCCCTCTCCCGCCGAGGAACCAGCGCACCCATGAACAGTGACAGCGACCTGCAGATCGCCGGCGACATCCTGGAAGTACCGCACCTGCTCCAGCCGCCGCGCGAGCACCCGGTCACCGTGGCCGAGTTCGCCGGACTGGCCCGCTCCGTCGCCGCCGACCGCTCCCGGTGGGAGCACCTGGTCCGCTACGACGCGACCTCCCGCTGGTACCACCGGCTGCAGACCGGCCCCGGCTACGAGGTGTGGCTGCTGTCGTGGGTGCCCGGGCAGGGCAGCGGACTGCACGACCACGGGCGCTCGTCCGGCGTGCTGACCGTCCTGCACGGCGCACTCACGGAGCGCACGGAGCGCGGCACCCGCGCGTTGCCCGCGGGAGCGCAGCGCGTGTTCGCGCCCGGCTACGTACACGAAGTGGTGAACGACACGCTGGAACCGGCGGTGAGCCTGCACGTCTACTTCCCCGGACTGACGCAGATGCCGATGCACACCAAGGCGTGCGCGGCGGCGGAGCGCGGCACGGTGGACACGCTCACGGTCTGACCGCGGGGGACGGTCACGGCATCACGGCATGGGGGCGGTCACGACCGAGTGAGGGACACGGTCCCGGGCTGAGGGGCTGCGTCCGTCCCGGACCCGGCGGCGGGTCGGGCACGGTCCCCCGCCAGGCGCCGTAGCGGGTGTCACCGCCCGGGCACGCGTTGTCGTAGGCGCCTGCAAGACTGCATCCATGCGCATTGTGGTTCTGGCAGGGGGCATCGGCGGTGCCCGGTTCCTGCGTGGTCTGAAGCGGGCCGTCCCGGACGCGGAGATCACCGTCATCGGCAACACCGGCGACGACATCCACCTCTTCGGGCTGAAGGTCTGCCCGGACCTCGACACGGTGATGTACACCCTCGGCGGCGGCATCAACGAGGAACAGGGCTGGGGCCGGGCCGACGAGACCTTCCACCTCAAGGAGGAGCTCGCGGCGTACGGCGTCGGACCGGAGTGGTTCGGGCTCGGCGACCGCGACTTCGCCACACACATCGTGCGGACCCAGATGCTGGGCGCGGGTTACCCGCTGAGCGCGGTGACCCAGGCCCTGTGCGACCGCTGGAAGCCGGGGGTCCGGCTGATCCCCATGTCGGACGACCGCGTCGAGACGCACGTCGCCGTCACGCTGCCCGACGGCGACTCGGCCGCGGGCTCCGGCGAACGCAGGGCGATCCACTTCCAGGAGTACTGGGTGCGGCTGCGCGCCTCCGTCCCGGCCGAGGCGGTCGTGCCGGTCGGCGCCGAGCAGGCGAAGCCCGCACCGGGCGTCCTGGAGGCGATCGCCGAGGCGGACGTGATCCTCTTCCCGCCGTCCAACCCCGTCGTCTCCATCGGCACGATCCTCGCGGTCCCCGGCATCCGGGAGGCCATCGCGGACGCCGGGGTCCCGGTGGTGGGCCTGTCCCCCATCATCGGTGACGCGCCGGTGCGCGGGATGGCCGACAAGGTGCTCGCGGCGGTCGGTGTGGAGTCCACGGCCGCGGCGGTCGCCGAGCACTACGGCTCGGGACTGCTGGACGGCTGGCTCGTCGACTCGGCGGACGCGGACGCCGTGGAGCGCGTGGAGGCCGCGGGCATCCGCTGCCGCGCGGTACCGCTGATGATGACGGACCTGGAGGCGACGGCGCGGATGGCCCGCGAGGCCCTGGCGCTGGCGGAGGAGGTGCGGGGCGCTTGATCGACGGGCTTTCCATGGATTCCGGGGCCGGCGGCGGCAGGCCCGCCGCCGTGCCCGCCTACCGGGTCTGGGCGCTTGCGGGGTTGCCGGAGATCCGTGAGGGCGACGACCTCGCCAAGGTGATCGCCGCGGCCGAGCCGGGGCTCGTCGACGGCGACGTCCTGCTCGTGACCTCCAAGATCGTCTCGAAGGCAGAGGGACGTGTCGTCCGGGCGGACGACCGGGAGGCCGCCGTCGACGCCGAGACCGTGCGGGTCGTGGCCCGGCGCGGACCGCTCAGGATCGTGGAGAACCGGCAGGGCCTGGTGATGGCCGCCGCCGGCGTCGACGCATCCAACACCCCGAAGGGCACCGTGCTGTTGCTGCCCGAGAACCCCGACGCGTCCGCGCGCGCCATCCGCGAAGGGGTGCGGGACACGCTCGGCGTGGAGGTCGGCGTGATCGTCACGGACACCTTCGGGCGGCCGTGGCGCACCGGACTCACCGACGTCGCCATCGGGGCGGCGGGTGTACGGGTCCTGGACGACCTTCGCGGCGGCACGGACGCGCACGGCAACCCGCTCAGCGCGACCGTCGTCGCCACCGCCGACGAGCTGGCGGCCGCGGGGGATCTGGTCAAGGGCAAGGCCGCCGGGCTGCCCGTGGCGGTGGTCCGCGGGCTGCCGCACGTGGTGACCGGGGAGGACGGCGACGGAGCGCGGGCGATGGTGCGCGGCGCGCGCGACGACATGTTCCGGCTGGGCACTTCAGAGGCGGTACGGGAGGCGGTGACCCAGCGCCGTACGGTGCGCACGTTCACCGGTGAGCCCGTCGACCCCGGTGCCGTACGCCGTGCGGTGGCCGCCGCCGTGACGGCTCCGGCGCCGCACCACACCACGCCGTGGCGGTTCGTGCTGCTGGAGTCCGAGGAGTCGCGGACGCGGCTGCTCGACGCGATGCGGGACGCGTGGATCGCGGACCTGCGCCGGGACGGGAAGAGCGAGGAGTCCGTCGCCAAGCGCGTCCGGCGCGGGGACGTACTGCGCAACGCGCCGTACCTCGTCGTGCCGTGCATGGTCATGGACGGCTCCCACACCTACGGCGACGCGCGGCGGGACGCGGCCGAGCGGGAGATGTTCGTGGTCGCGACGGGCGCGGGCGTGCAGAACCTGCTCGTCGCGCTGGCCGGGGAGCGGCTGGGGTCGGCGTGGGTGTCCTCGACGATGTTCTGCCGGGACGTCGTCCGCGAGGTGCTGGAACTGCCGGAGAACTGGGAGCCGATGGGCGCCGTGGCAGTGGGGCATCCGGCCGAGGAACCGAAGCCGCGGCCGGATCGGGACGCGGGGGTGTTCATCGAGGTGCGGTGAGCGGGCGCGCGCCCGGCCGCCGCCGGGAGGACGCGCACGACGGCCGCCCGCGGCCCACCCGCGCCGTCTACCCTCATAGGACGCCCAGTCTTGCCCAGTCTGCCCGCCGAACCCACACCAGGATCCCATCCGTGGCCGGACGATTCGCTCCCCGCCCCACCCCCACGACCGCGCGCGGCGGGCATGTCGTCGTGCCTGCGGGCATTCCGCGGCCGGCCACGGCACCCGGACGGCGGCGCACCTGGACCCCGCCCGGGCCGCTGGACCTGGGGCTGGTGCTCGGGCCGCTGCGGCGCGGGCCCGCCGATCCCACCTTCCGCACCACGCCCGACGGCTCGGTGTGGCGGGCCAGTCGTACGCCGCTCGGTCCGGGCACGCTGCGGGTCGCTCTCTGCGGCGGGGTCGCCGAGGCGGAGGCCTGGGGGCCCGGGGCCGAGTGGCTGCTCGAGCAACTGCCCGAGCTGCTCGGCGCGTTGGACGATCCCGACGCCTTCGAGCCACGGCACCGGCTGGTCGCACTGGCCCGGCACCGCCGGCCGGGACTGCGGCTCACCCGGACCGGACTGGTACTGGAGTCGCTGATTCCGTCGATCCTGGAGCAGAAGGTCACAACGGACGAGGCCTACCGGGCGTGGCGGCTGCTCGTACGGAAGTTCGGGGAACCGGCGCCGGGGCCCGCGCCGGGGTGGATGCAGGTGATGCCGGCGCCCCGGACCTGGGCGCTCATTCCGTCCTGGGAGTGGCACCGGGCCGGGGTCGACAACAAGCGGGCGTCGACGATCCTGCGGGCCGTGCGGGTCGCCGCCCGGCTGGAGCAGGCGGTGGGGATGGAGCCCGCCGAGGCCCAGGCGCGGCTCGAGGTGGTGCCCGGGATCGGGCCGTGGACCTCGGCGGAGACCGTTCAGCGCAGTCACGGGGCAGCGGATTCGGTGACCGTGGGAGACCTGCATCTGCCCGGGATCGTGGGCCACGCGCTGGCCGGGGACCGGAACGCGGACGACTCCCTGATGCTGTCGCTGCTTCAGCCGTACGCGGGCCAGCGGCACCGCGCGGCACGGCTGATCCTGTTGAGCGGGTCCGCACCGCCCCGGCGCGCTCCGCGGATGCGGCGGGGCGACATCGGGCGGCTGTAGCGCGGCGCCGGGTGCCCGCCGACATCGGGGCACCCGGCGCCGTCGAGCAGCGCTACTGCTGGTCCGAGGAGAAGCGCACCGCGCCCGCCGGGATCCGCGCGTCGCACCAGACCCGTACTCCTTCTCGGAGTTCGTTGTCCGCGCCGACCACCGCGCCGTCGCCGATGACCGCGCCCGTCAGGATGGAGCGCTCACCGATGCGGGAGCGGGCGCCGATCAGGGAGTCCGTGATGACGGCCCCGGGCTCCACGACGGCACCGGAGAGCACCGTGCTGCCGGAGATCCGGGCGCCCTCTCCGACGATCGCGCCCTCGCCCACCACCGTGCCGGCCGTCAGCTTCGCGTCCGAGGCGACCGTGGCCGTCGGCAGGATCAGGCGGTCGCCGCAGCGGCCGGGCACCGCAGGGGACGGGGCACGCCCGAGGACCAGGTCCGCCGAGCCGCGCACGAAGGCCGCCGGGGTGCCCAGGTCCAGCCAGTACGTGGAGTCCACCATGCCCTGCAGGTGAGCTCCCGCCGCCAGCAGGTCCGGGAACGTCTCGCGTTCCACCGACACGGGGCGGCCCATGGGGATCGTGTCGATCACCGAGCGGCGGAAGACGTACGCGCCGGCGTTGATCTGGTCGGTGACGATCTCCTCCGGAGTCTGCGGCTTCTCGAGGAACGCCGTGACCCGGCCCGTCTCGTCCGTGGGGACCAGGCCGTAGGCCCTCGGGTCCGTCACCTTCGTCAGGTGCAGCGACACGTCCGCGCCCGTCGACCGATGGGTGTCGACCAGGCCGCGGATGTCGAGGCCCGTGAGGATGTCCCCGTTGAAGACCAGCACCGGGTCCTCGGGACCTGAATGGAGGCGGCTCACCACGTTGCGGATGGCGCCGCCCGTGCCGAGGGGCTCCTCCTCCGTGACGTACTCGAGGCTGAGGCCGAGGGACGAGCCGTCACCGAAGTAGGGCTCGAAGACCTCGGCCAGGTAGGAGGTGGCGAGCACGATGTGCTCCACGCCCGCCGCCTTCGCCCGCGCCAGCTGGTGTGTGAGGAACGGGACCCCTGCCGCCGGAACCATCGGCTTGGGGGTGTGCACCGTGAGCGGGCGCAGCCGGGTGCCTCTGCCGCCGACCAGGAGGATCGCTTCTGTCACCTGTCGTCTCTGCTTCCTGCCGGGACCGGCCAATCTGTGAATCGGCCGACCAGTTTATGCAGACCGCGTTGTGAGGACCGCAAAGGGCGTTATGAGGACCGTGAGAGAGGTCCCTCTCCCGCGCCTTCGATGACAGGGGAACGTCCTTCGACGGCCGTGGGGTTGGCCCCGCGCACCTCCGCGCGGATGAACTCCTACGGTGTCCTGCGGGCCGCCGCGGTGTGATACCACTCACCGTACGACGACGCACGGATGGCCGGTACGACGTCATGTGACGGTCCTCCGCCCTCAGCGGCCCTGCAGGCGGGCCGCGGTGGAGCGGATCGTGCCGAGTTTGCCGTACAGCTGCTGTCCGGGGCAGTCCGTGGCGTACCCGTCGCGATGTCCGGAGACCACATTCAGTCGCGCCTTCTCACCCTTGGGGTACAGATTGCCACCCCCGGACTCCAGGTATGTCGCGCCGCGCGGATCCATGCCGTACAGGCCGAGTTTCCACGCGGTCAGCGCGCCCAGGGCGTCCAGGATGTCGGCCGTCGGTTTGGTGTTGCCGGAGTAGGTGCCGATGACGGCGACGCCCATGCTGTCGCTGTTGAACCCCATGGTGTGGGCGCCCAGCACGGGCTTGTCGATGCCTCCGGCGCGCCCCTCGTAGATGGTTCCGCACTTGTCGATGAGGAAGTTGTACCCGATGTCCCGCCAGCCGTTACTCACCACGTGGTAACGGTAGATACTGCGGATGACGGAAGGTGCCTGCTCGCAGGTGTAGTTGTTGCCCGAGGCCGTGTGGTGCACGAACGCCACCTTCACCTTGTCGGTGTAGACGAAGCCCGCCTCGCGCAGCGTCTCGTCGGCGCCCCAGCCGCTGCGGGTGACGATTTTCGGGCGCGGGGCGGTGTGGGTCTCCGTCTGCTCCGGGAGCTGTCCCGGCTCCTTGCCCGGGACTTCCTTCGCCGGGCTGGCGGTGACCGCGGGGCTCGGGGTCCCTTTTGCCGGGTTCGCTGCCCCTTGCCCCGGATTTGGAGTCGCCCGCCCCGGGTTCGGGGTCGCCCGTCCCGGCTTCGGGTTCCCCTTCGCGGGGTTCCCCTTCGTGGGGTTCGCCGCCCCCTGCGCCGGGGCGGCGGTCCCCTTCGCCGCGTTCGGCGGCTCCTTCGCCGTTCCCTGTGCCCCCGGCGAGGGGGCCGGGGTCCCGGTGCCGTCCAAGGACGTACGGCCGGCGCCACGGCCCGAGGCGGCGGAGCCCGCGCCGGCCGCCGTGCCGGGTGCGCCCCTGCCGGACGGTTTCGGCGAGGCGGCGTGTGCGGCGGGGCCGGGGGCGCCCGCCCTCGAATCCGCGCCCGGGTCCACCAGTTCGACGCGGAGTCCGTCGGGGAGCCCGGGCGACCTCGGCGTCCCGGTGTCGTCCTGTTCGGCGCTCACCCTCACCTCGACTCCGTCCGAGTCACCGACCCACAGGGGCGCGGTCGCCCCGTGCACCCTGCCGGACCGGCCCTCCTCGGTGTCCGGGTCGGGGCCGTGGCCACTGTGGTGCGTCTCGAGTTCCCGCCACTCGGACCACCGGTGCGTCCCGCTCGCGCGGGTACGGACCTCGACATGGCCGTGGAGGTCGACGCCCGGGTCGTCCCAGACGACGCCGACCAGTGAGAAGGAGCGCACCGTCTGCGGGGTCAGGCCCGCTTCGACCACCGCCCCGGCGGAGCGGGTGAAGGGCACGAGAGGGAGGGACTGGGTACTGCCGGGGACGGCCACCGAAGCCGACGGACCCCGCGCGCCCGTTCCGGCCACGGCGGCCGGGACCGCGAACGGAAGGCTCAGTACCGCCGCACAGCTGACACCGATCGAGGAAGCAAGATATCCACGCATGCACACGATCTTGGACATAGTCAGACATACATGTCCATCCGGAAACTGACGCCCCGTCGACTGCGCTCGGCCGAACCGGTGGCGCCCGAAGCGCCGCCGCCGACGCCCGCCCGTCCGCCCCCGCGTACGCTTGCCCGCGTGAACGCCACCGATCGCACCCCTGCCGACCTGCTGCGATCCGCGCTCGCCGCGGACCCCGCGCGCCCCCTGGTGACCTTCTACGACGACGCCACGGGCGAACGCGTCGAACTCTCCGTGGCCACCTTCGCCAATTGGGTGGCCAAGACCGCCAACCTGCTCCAGGGCGACCTCGCCGCAGAGCCCGGCGACCGGGTCGCGCTGCTGCTGCCCGCGCACTGGCAGACGGCCGTGTGGCTGCTCGCCTGCTCGTCCGTGGGCGTCCTCCCGGACGTCGACGGCGATCCGGGCGCCGCCGACCTCGTGGTCAGCGGGCCCGACACACTGGACGCCGCCCGCGCCTGTTCCGGGGAGCGCGTGGCCCTCGCCCTGCGCCCCCTCGGCGGCCGCTTCCCGCAGACCCCGGACGGCTTCGTCGACTACGCGGTCGAGGTGCCGAGCCAGGGCGACCGCTTCCAGCCGTACGCACCCGTGGACCCGGACGAGCCGGCACTGATCGTCGCCGGGGCCGAGTACACGGCGGCCGAAGTGGTGGAACGGGCCCGCGCGGACGCGGCGCCGCTCGGACTGAACGGCCCCGGGGCGCGGCTGCTGTCGGGGCTGCCGTACGACACCTGGGCCGGGTTGAGCGCCGGACTGTACGCCCCCTTGGCCACGGGGGGCTCGGTCGTGCTGTGCCGGCACCTGGAGCGGTTGGGGGAGGAAGGGCTGGCCAAGCGGATCGAGAGCGAGAAGGTGTCGGCGACGGCCTTGAGCTGAACCGCCCGGTGGGGCAGCCCCGCACCCCATAGGGGCGCGGTCGGCCTCCATCCGGACCAGTACCGGACGCCCGCAGCCCCGCCCGAGGCCATGGTCGTAGGAGCAGCTCCCGCTCGTACGACCCAAGGCGGTGGACCCGGCAGTGAGAGCACGTCATCGGCGTCGGCGCTGGGTGCGGCTCTGTGCCCTCGGGCTGGCCGTGCTGGTGCTCGGTGCCGCCGGGGCGGGATGGATCGCGTACGAGAAGCTGGACTCGAACATCACCGCGGACGAGGCGGCCGCCGCCGAGCTCGCCCGTTACGCGAAGGAGCGACCCGCGGCGCTCGTGCCCGGCGCGCAGAACATTCTGCTCATCGGGTCCGACTCGCGTGCGGGCGCCGGCAACGGCAGGTACGGGCGGGATTCGGGGACCGAGCGGTCCGACACCACGATCCTGCTGCACCTCGCGGCCGACCGGCGCAACGCCACCGCGGTCTCCCTCCCCCGTGACCTGATGGTGGACGTGCCGAGCTGCGGCCGGCCGGACGGCAGCCGCAGCCACGCGCAGTTCACGATGCTCAACCACGCCTTCGCAACCGGGGGTTCGGCCTGCACGATCCGCACCGTCGAGAAGCTGACGAACATCCGGATCGACCACCACATGGTCGTCGACTTCAACGGCTTCAAGAAGATGATCGACGCGCTCGACGGCGTCCAGGTGTGCCTGCGGCAGCCGATCGACGACACGGCCGCGAAGCTCAGACTGCCCGCGGGCAGGGTGACGCTCGACGGCGAGCAGGCCCTCGGCTACGTACGGGCCCGCAAGAGCCTGGGCGACGGCAGCGACACCGAGCGGATGGAGCGCCAGCAGCGTTTCCTCGGCGCGCTGGTGACCAAGGTGCGCAGCAACGGCGTCCTGTTCAACCCGGTGAAGCTGTACCCCGTGCTGGACGCGGCCACCTCGGCCCTCACCACGGACCCGGGTCTGGCGAGTCTGCGCGGACTCTACTCACTCGTACGCGGCCTGGGGAACCTCTCCGCCGACCATGTGCGGTTCCTGACCGTCCCCCGCACCCCGTACCCGGGTGACCTCAATCGTGACGAACTCGTGCAACCGGCGGCGGACAAACTCTTCGGGCGCCTGCGCGCGGACCAGCCGGTCGAGGTCACCAAGGAAGTTCCGGGTAATTCGACCGCAAAGGCGAGCAAGACGGCGCCCGGTTCCGGACCCGGGTCGCGCGGGAAGACGCCCCCTGGCCCCACGCCCACTTTCACCGGGAACACGGCCGCGCAGGACGCCTGCGGGTAAAGCGCACCCCATGACGGGGAACGGGTGAGCTAAGAGTGTCCGGGAAATAGGGCGGATTGCCCGGTTGTAGGGAAGTGGAATTTGTCACCGCCGTCGCTCGACGCTGAAGTGGGCGGATAGTGTGAGCGATCCGGTGCCACGCCCCGAGGTCCGTCCCGGGCTCACGCACTGGCAAAGAAACTCGAGCGCCTTAGGGGGAAGGCGCCGCGTGGCCCCGACGGAGGATTCGGACAACCGTGGACGCGCAAGGCCGTGGGCGGGCGGACAACATCGACCCCGCAGACCAGTGGGTACTCAACCCCAACACCGGTGAATACGAACTGCGACTGGCCGCTCCCGGAGCGCAGTCGTCCGTGCCGAGACCGCGCCGTGGGACCCCCACCGGCAGCGCGCAGGGGGGCACCCGCACGGCACCCGGCCGCGGGGAGCCGGCCCCGGACGTCCTTCCCGGTCAGCGCCGCCGCCGGGGCGCGCCCCCGGAGCCTCCCGGGCGCCGCCGGGGCCGTACCAGGCCCAAGAAGGGCAAAGCGAAGAAGATACTCTTGTGGACCGGCGGCAGCATGGCGTTCGTGCTCGTCGCGGTCACGGCGGCCGGTTACTTCTACCTCCAGCATCTGGAGGGCAACGTCGCGACGACGGACGTGGGTGACGCGGCGAAGAACGGCTTCAGCAAGGACGAGGCGTTCAACATCCTGATCATCGGCACCGACAAGCGCACCGGCAAGGGCAACGAGGGATACGGCGACGCGGGCAGCGTCGGCCACGCCGACACCAACATCCTGCTGCACGTCTCCAAGGACCGGACGAACGCCACGGCGCTGAGCATCCCGCGCGACCTGATCGTCAATGTGCCGGACTGCCCGACGAAGCAGCCCGACGGCACCACCAAGGTGATCCCCGGGACGCGGGACGTCCGCTTCAACACCAGCCTCGGGCAGGACGGCCGCGACCCGGGCTGCACCATGCGCACGGTGAGGGAGGTCACCGGAGGCATAGAGCCCGACCACTTCATGATGCTCGACTTCAACGCGGTGAAGACGCTGACGACGGCGGTGGGCGGCGTCGATGTCTGTCTCAAGCACGCGGTCAACGACCCGAAGTCGCACCTCAAGCTGCCCGCCGGTCCGGCAAAGATCGAGGGCGAGCAGGCCCTCGCGTTCGTGCGCACGCGGCACTCCTGGGGCAACAAGGGCGACCTGGACCGGATCAAGGTGCAGCAGCAGTTCATGGCCTCGCTGATGCGCAAGATGTCCTCGAGTGACACGCTGACCAACCCGTCGAAGCTGCTCGACCTCGCCGAGGCCGCCACCAAGGCGCTGACCGTGGACACGGGTCTGCACAACGTGAGCACGCTCAAGGACGTGGCCCTGGAACTGAAGAAGGTGCCGACGAAGAACATCACCTTCCTGACCGTGCCGGTGCTCGACAATCCGGCGGACGGCCCGGTGCACAAGACGGTCATCGTCGACCCGAACCTGGCTCCCAAGGTCTTCGACGCGATCAAGAACGATGTGTCCTTCACCACGGTGAAGAAGAAGCAGCAGGCGGCGAAGGCCCCCGCGAACAACCCCCTCAAGGGCTCCCGCTCCGCCGCCTCCGACGTCCGCGTCGACATCTACAACGGCGGCGCCCCCGCCGGCAGCGCACAGGCGACTCTCAGTTGGCTGCAGAACAACGAGGGTGTGACCAAGTCGAGCCAGCTCGGCAACGCGGGCAGGACACTCGCCAAGACGACGCTCGAGTACGCTCCCGACCAGGCCGATCAGGCGCGCAAGCTGGCGGACATCATGGGGTTGCCCGCTTCGGCGCTCAAGCCGGGCAAGAGCGAGAAGAACGACCAGGGGCTGCCCGCGATCGTGCTGACCCTCGGCCAGGACTTCCAGGGCGCGGGCACGCCGCTCACCACTCCGACCAAGGCGCCGGACGTCGACAACAAGTCCACGGCGGACAAGGTTCAGTGCGCGAGTTGAGCACACGGCGCCACCTTACGAGCCTGTCACGCGTCTAACAGGACGCATGACAGGCCTGTTCGATGGCGCAAAGGGTGGGGAGGACGGGGAAGTGACACAAAGTGGTCTGCGCGGGGAGAAGCCGGCGGTCGGGGAGGCGGTGTCCCTTACACCGCAGACGCAGGGCGCGCCGGGCGGCCACGGCCGGAACGGCGCAGGAGGAGCGGGCGCCAACAGACGGAGCAGCAACGGCAGAGGTCGTGGAAGACGAGCGCTGCGCTGGTCGGCGACGGTTCTGTCGGTCGTGATACTCGGTACGGCCGGCGCCGGATACCTCTACTACCAGCACCTCAACGGCAACATCCGTAAGGGCGAGCGCAGCAGCGGCGACTCCAAGGCGCAGAAGACGCAGCCGAACGCGGCCGGCCAGACGCCGGTGAACATCCTGCTGATCGGCTCCGACAGCCGTAACTCCGACGAGGACGTGGCGCTGGGCGGCAGCAGGGACAACCGTGGCAACCCGCCGCTGGCCGACGTCGAGATGCTCATCCACCTGTCCGCCGACCGCCAGAGCGCCGCCGTGGTGAGCATCCCGCGCGACACCCGGGTCGACATCCCCGCGTGCAAGGATCCGGCGACCGGCCACGAGTACCCGCCGACCAACGCCATCATCAATGAGTCGCTGGCCCGTGGCGGCCCCGGCTGCACCCTTGCCACCTGGCAGAACCTCACCAAGGTCTACATCGATCACTGGATGATGATCGACTTCGCGGGCGTGGTGAAGATGGCGGACGCCATCGGCGGCGTCGACGTCTGTGTGAAGCAGAACGTCTGGGACCGTCCGCTGCCCGGGGTGCCCGGCGGCTCCGGCCTGAAGATGACGGCCGGCACCCACAAGGTCACGGGCAAGCAGGCCCTGCAGTGGCTGCGCACCCGGCACGCCTGGGGAAGTGACCTGCTGCGGGCCAGGGCTCAGCACATGTACCTGAACTCGATGATCCGCACGCTGAAGAGCCAGAACGTCTTCACCGACACGGGCCGGCTGATGAACCTGGCCGAGGCGGCCACGAAGTCCCTGCAGGTCTCCGAGGAGATCGGCTCGGTCAGGAAGCTGTACGACCTGGCCATGCAGCTCAAGACGGTTCCGACGAACCGCATCACGATGACCACGATGCCCAACGTCGCCGACCCGCAGAACGACGACCACGTGGTCCCCGACGGTGCCAACGCGGACAAGATCTGGGAGATGATCCGCGACGACGTGCCCTTCGACGACAAGGGCACGACGCCGGCGCCGCAGAAGACGACGGGCGCGAGCCAGGCGGCCGAGGCTCCCTCGGCCACGGTCGCGGCCGACCGGTTGGGCGTGGTGGTGCAGAACGCCACCAGGACGTCCACGCAGGCCCCGGTGCCCGGTCGGGCGCGCGAGATCAGCCAGGTGCTCGCGGGGAAGGGCTTCGCCAGGGCGGTCGCCGACAGGTCCGGGGCACTGTCCGAGGACCAGACGGTCGTGCGGTACCCGAGCGCGGACATGGAGGGCGATGCCCGGAGCGTCGCCAAGGCGCTGGGCATTCCCATGAGTGCGGTGAAGAAGTCGACCGACGTGTCGGGCGTCACGGTCATCGTGGGTGCCGACTGGCGTACGGGCACGAGCTACCCGAAGAAGTCCGTGCCGAAGGCCGGGGACATCCCCGGCAACTCCGACGCGATCAACGGCTCGGACACCGGCCAGTGCATGGACGTCTACAGGCCCTACCGCTGGTAGGCGGCCGGCAGGCCGGGTGACGCACGACGGGAGGGGCCCTGCCGCTCAGGCGGCAGGGCCTCCGCGCGACCGCCCCCGCGGGCGAGGGTGGAACAGTAGGCGGCGGCCCGGGTGATGAACCGTCCGGGCACCGTGCCGACGGCTCCCCGGGCGAACGACGTCGTGCCCCTGTCGTAGACCACCGGCGACCATCGGCGTGCGGCACCGCGGTGCAGCTGCAGGGCGCAGGAGGACGTCGACGCGAAGGGCCCCCGCCTCCCGCGAGCGTGTTCGAGCGTGGGGGAGGCGGCGAGTGACGGCAACGCCGCAGATGTGCGTGCCGGCGCCCGCTCGGCTGGGCCGAAGGAGCACTGTTGCTCACAGTCGACCCGGTCCGAGAGACAGGCCTCAGCCGACCACCGCCGGCCGCCGCGAGGCGATGACCTTCCTCGCCAGGGACTTCGGGCTCGTCAGAAAGCCCCAGCCCCACGACATGTGCATGGTGGCGAGCGCCACGGGGATCTGCAGCCGGGCCTTGAGCGTCAGGCCCCTGCCCGCCGGGACGGACCCCAGGACGATCGCCGCGAGATAGCCGCCGGGGATCACGAAGCCCCACGGGGTGAGCGCGGCGCCCACCACGATGCCCGCCGCGATCGCGCACAAGGCGGTCGGCGGGGCGAGGTAGCGCAGGTTGATGGAACCCTCGTGGTAGCGGGCCACGACATGGCGCCAACGGCCGTAGTCCTTGTACTGCCTGGCGAGCGCGCGCACCGACGGCCTGGGCCGGTACGACACCTTCAGCTCCGGTGAGAACCAGATCAGGCCGCCTGCCTCGCGGATGCGGAAGTTCAGCTCCCAGTCCTGGGCCCGGATGAACTCCTCGTTGTAGCCGCCCTGCTGCTCGAGGGCCTCCCGGCGGAAGACGCCGAGGTAGACCGTCTCCGCGGGACCGGCTTCCCCGCCGGTGTGGAACGCGGCGTTCCCGACCCCGATCTTCGCGGTCATGGCGGCGGCGACCGCACGCTCCCAGTCGTTCTCGCCCTCGGCGTGCATGATGCCGCCGACGTTCTGCGCGCCGGTCTCCTCCAGCAGGCGCACGGCGGTCGCGACGTAGTTCGGCGAGAGCATGCCGTGGCCGTCGACACGCACCACGATCGGGTGCCGGGAGGCCTTGATCGCGGCGTTCAGTGCGGCAGGCGTGCGGCCGGTCGGATTCGGGACCGTGTGCACACGCACGCGTTGATCGGATGCGGTCTCGCGGACCAGCTCGGCCGCGATCTCGTCCGTGCGGTCCGTGGACGGGCCGAGCGCGATCACGACCTCCAACTCGCCTGCGTACTCCTGGGCGAGGATCGCTCGGACGGCTCCGCGCAGATGCCGCTCCTCGTTGAGTACCGGCATGATCACGGACACGGCGGGCAACTGCACGTCGGGCTTGGCGTTCATAGGACCCTCACGTTACCGCGAACGGGGGACACCGGTGCGCGCCGCCCGGGCGCCGCCAGGAGCCGAAGATCCCAGGGGCCTACGGTGCTCGCGGACCCATGCCCACCTCCGCGGAGGTCTCTCCCGTGCCCACGCCCACCCGCTCGCCCGCGCGCCGCGAGCCGGTCCGCCGCTCCCCCGCCGGGCGGCCGCCCGTCCGGCCGCGGAAGCGCGGCTGGTCCGTGCGGATGGTCACCACGCTGTCCGTGGGGGTTCTGGTCTCGGCGGGCATCGGGCACGCGGTGATCACCGGCCTCGACGACGGGGTCTCCCGCATCGACCCCTTCCGGGACATGAAGAACCGCCCCGCGGCGGGGAACGGCATGAACGTGCTGCTGGTCGGCACCGACGGGCGCGACAGGATCACGGAGAGGGAGCGGCGGGCGTACCACCTGGGCGGTGAGCCCTGCCACTGCACCGACACGATCATGATCGTGCACATCTCGGCGGACCGGGAGCGGGCGACCGTGGTCAGTCTGCCCCGCGACTCCTACGCGGAGGTGCCGGAGCACACCGACGACAAGACAGGACAGCGCCTCGCCGCCCATCCGATCCGGCTGAACGCGGCGTACGCGGAGGGCGGGCCGAACCTGACCGTGCGGACGGTCGAGGACATGACCCATCTGAAGATCGACCACTACCTGGAGGTCGACTTCGTCAGTTTCATGAAGACGGTGGACGTCCTCGGCGGGGTACGGGTGTGCACGGCGCAGCCGCTGAAGGACACGTACACCGGGCTCGACCTGGCCGCGGGCACGCATGTGCTCGGGGGCGGCCAGGCGTTGCAGTACGTGCGGTCCCGGCATGTGGACGGGGCGTCCGACCTGGGGCGGATGCAGCGCCAGCAGAGGTTCCTGGCGGCGCTGATCGACCGGGCGACGTCGTCGGGTGTGCTGCTGAACCCGGTGAAGCTCCGGGACGTGGCGCGGGCGGCGCTCGGGTCGGTGCGCGCGGATCAGGGGTTCCGGCCGGAAGAGCTGCTGGACCTGGGACGCGCGATGCGGAACTTCTCGCCCCGGTCGTCGGAGTTCACGACCGTACCGATCGGGCGCATGGAGTACGAGGTCAAGGGGCTGGGGTCGACGGTGAAGTGGGACGACGCGAAGGCGAAGGCGTTGTTCGACTCGCTGCGGCAGGACCGGCCGCTCGCCCCCGGGGAGCCGCGGCCCAAGGGGTCGTCGAAGGAGCAGGCGAAGCCGAAGGCTGCCGCTCAGGGGCCCGGAGCGGCGGAGGTGGAGATGGATCCGCAGCAGATCCAGGTGCAGGTGGAGAACGGAACGCGGACGGAGGGACTCGGCAGGCGCGCGGACGACGGGCTGGCGGCCACCGGGTTCCGCACGACGCGGCACCCGGTGAACGCGGCGGAGCACGGAGCGCGGCGCACGGTCGTGCTCTACGACCCGCGCCGGGACCGCGCGGCGAAGGTCCTTCAGGCGGCCTTGCCGGGGAGCGAGCTGCGGGCGGTGCCGGGGCAGGGGGCGTCGCTGCGGGTGATCGTCGGGGCGGACTTCAAGGACGTGCGACCGGTGCGGGTGCGGACGCCAGAACCGACGGCTCCGCCAACGCCGCGGCCGGCAGTGGCCACCGGGGACCAGGAGGTGTGCCCGGGGTAGGAGCGCACGTGTGGGGTCCCGGGGGCGCCGAGGCCATACGTTCATGGCGCCCCGGGGCCGCACTACGTCACATCCTCACTGTCAGTCCTCGTATCCCTCCGCCGCCCTCTTCTCCCGCAACTCCCTGATCGCTCGGCGGCGGGCCAGGCGGTGGGTGCGGCGGATCTGCGCTTCCTGGTACCGGCGCCTGTCCCGGTCCGTCTCCGGGATCACCGGCGGGACCGGGCGGGGCTTGCCGTCCGCGTCGACCGCGGCGAAGACCAGATAGGCGGAGCCGACCTGGGTGGGCGGGGCGGACTCGTTCCAACGTTCGGCCAGGACCCGTACGCCGACCTCCATGGACGTGCGGCCCGTCCAGTTGACCTGCGCCTTGACATGGACCAGGTCGCCGACCCGGACGGGCTCCAGGAACGCCATCTCGTCCATCGACGCCGTCACCGCGGGTCCGCCACTGTGCCGGCCGGCCACCGCGCCCGCCGCGTCGTCGACGAGTTTCATGATCACGCCGCCGTGCACCGTGCCCAGCAGGTTGGTGTCGTTGTGGGTCATGATGTGGCTGAGCGTGGTCCGGGACGCGGAGGTGGGCTTCCCCGGAAGTGCAGCCTCTGTCACGCCCGGAATTTCTGATTCCGGAGCGGGGGCCTGGTCTGTCATGGCCTCCACCTTATGCCGCGCTACGGTCCGGAGACTTTGTGTCGGCTTCGCAACAGCCCTGACCCTGTTTTTCCTCGGCTCTTGTACGGCCCACGGCCCGACCCTGCACACTGGGGCGCATGAACGATTGGCCCGAGGGATGGTCCGACGACAGCCGCGGCGACCGCTACGGACGCGGCAGCACCAGCGCTCAGCCCGAGGGCGCGCGCGTGATGCGGCAGGTCCGGCGCACGCCGGGCGCGCCGGGCGGCCCCCAGGCCGCGCCGCCGCACGGCGGGGTGCCGCACCAGCAGACGTACGACGACCAGGGGTACGGCGGCTACGGCAACGGCTACGACAGTGCCTACAACACCGGCCAGGTCTACGGCGGCGGCAGACGCGGCGGCGGCTTCATACCGAACGACAACGATCCGGACCCGGATCTCCACCACTACCGGCCGCGCCCCAATTGGCGCCGCCGGATCAAGTGGACCGCGATCACGCTGGTCACCGCCTTGGCGGTGACCTCGGTCGCCACCTACTTCTGGGCCGACTCCAAGCTCCACCGCGACGTCGACCTGTCCAAGGTCATCGACCGGCCGGCGGCGGGCCAGGGCACCAACTACCTGATCGTCGGCTCCGACAGCCGCGCGGGTCTGTCGGACGCGGACAAGCAGAAGCTGCACACCGGGTCCGCCGAGGGCAAGCGCACGGACACCATGATGATCCTGCACGTCGGCGACAACGGCGACACGCTGATCTCGCTGCCGCGCGACTCGGACGTGGAGATACCCACATATAAGGGCTCCACGTCCGGCAAGATCTACCAGGGCAGGGGCCGCCACACGAAGCTGAACGCGGCGTACGCGGAGGACGGCCCGGAGCTGTTGGTCCGCACCGTCGAGTACAACACCGGTCTGCACATCGACCACTACGCGGAGATCGGCTTCGCCGGCTTCGCGAACATCGTGGACGCGGTCGGCGGCGTCACGCTCACGATCGACAAGGGTTTCAAGGACAAGTACTCGGGCGCCGACTTCAAGGCCGGCACGCAGACGCTGAACGGCGATCAGGCCCTCGCCTTCGTCCGCACCCGGCACGCCTTCGCCCAGAGCGACCTGCAGCGCACCAAGAACCAGCAGAAGTTCCTGGCGGCGCTCGCCCACCAGGTCGCGACCCCGTCGACGGTCCTGAACCCCTTCAAGCTCTACCCGACGATGGGCGCCGGCCTCGACGCGCTGACCGTGGACAAGGACATGTCCCTGTGGGACCTGGCCTCCATGTTCTGGGCGATGAAGGGCGTCAACGGCGGCAACGGCAAGTCCATGAACATGCCGATCTCCGGTTCGACCGGCGGCAACCTGCTGTGGGACAAGGCCAAGGTCAAGACGCTGGTCGACGAGCTGAAGAACGACCAGGCGGTGACGGTCTCCGGCAACTAGCCTCCCGGCACCGGGCCGTCACGGGGGCGACCCGTCCGGCTGGCACCGCGGGCACCACACCGTGCCGCGACCCGCGACACGGGACCGGCGCAGGATGTCGCCGCAGCGCGGGCAGGACGGGACGGGGTCGTCGCGGTGGCCGGTGAGCCAGGAGTCCCGCGGGGGCACGCAGCCGGCCGTGACCGCCGAGCGCAGGGTGCGGCGCATGTGGATGTACAGGCTGCGGAGTTCGGCCGGGGTGAGATCGCTTGCCCGGCGGGTGGGACGAACCCCGGCGCACCAAAGGATCTCGTCGGCGAGCAGATTGCCCAGTCCGGCCAGGACGGACTGGTCCATGAGGACGCTCTTGATACGACCGCGGCGGGAAGAGAGAGCGGCCTCGAACTCCCCGCCGTCCACCGTCAGGGCGTCGGGCCCCAGGCGGCCGAGCAGCCGGGCGATGTCGCGGTCGTCGCAGGCCAGCCAGAGCCCCTGAAGCTTGCGCTGGTCGCGGTAGCGGAGCTGCCGGTCGTCGCCCACCGTGAACAGGACGCGGTCGTGGGCCTCGACCACGTCGTCGGGACGAGAGCAGACCAGCCGGCCCGTCATGCCGAAGTGCAGCAGGAGGGTCGGGCCGTCCCCGGTGCGGGCGAGCAGCCACTTCCCGTGCCGCTTCGGCTCGGTGAACCGACGGCCCTCCAGCGCGGCGCGCAGCCGCCGTACGCTCACCCCGCGCAGGACGCCCGCGTCGCGCACGTCGACGCGTCGAACGACCCTGCCCTTCGCGCAGGATTCGAGCACCTTCCGGAACGCCTCGACGTCTGGCAGCTCAGGCATGGGGCACGCCCTTCAGCCGGCCGATGCCCGGCGCTCCGGGAACGGCCGTCGGTCCGATGCGCCGTCCCTTTTCCGCCGGCATCTCATTCCTTCCCCGCGGAAGCCGTCCGGTCCCCGCCGGCCACCTGTACGCCTCCCACTCCCCACGCCCCCACGGCCCCGTGCGAACGGCCCCCGGCGCGATGCCGGGGGCCGAGGTGCCCGCGCAGGTGGAGACTCCCTGCCGGGGCAGGACACCGGGGCGCTGAAGAACAGGGCCGGCAGCCTGTGCCTGGACGTGGACGGCACGCACGGCACGCCGAAGGCCGGCACCAGGGTGCAGCTCTGGAGCTGCAACGGCTCCGGCAACCAGCGCCGGTACCTGGCCAAGGGCGGCACCGTGCTGCACAACGTCGGCACCGGCCTCTGCGTGGACGTGCACACCACCCACCTGAGGCAGGCCGCCCAGATGTGGTCCTGCAACGGCACCAAGACGCAGAACTGGGACGCCGACGAGGACAACGCCGGGACCGGAGCGGGCACCGACTCGCTCTCGTACCCCGGCAAGAAGGACCTCGACGCCGTCGGCCCGCACCTGGCCGCCGCCCGGTCGGCCGCCAAGGACCGGCTGACCGACCTCGGGACGCAGCTCAAGGCCGCGCAGGCGGACGCCGCCCGGGTCCAGGCCGCGGAGCAGGCCGCGTACAAGACCGCTGACGAGGAGGGCGCGCCGCGAGGACGCGGGCTCCTGGCCGCCCAGCAGGCCGCACAGGTCGCGCTGGCCACCTCGGCCGCGGTCCAGGCGACGGACAAGGCCGGCCCCGCCACCGCGGCCGCGAAGGCGCAGGACGCCAAGACGGCCGACGCCACCGCCGCCGGCGACCGGCAGCAGGCGTGGGCCGCCGGGCAGCGCGCCCAGGTGCCACCTCCAAGGCGAAGGCCGCCGACGCCTGGGCCGCGTCCCACACCTCCGGCAGCGACGCGGCGGCGGCCCAGGCCGCGGCCAAGTCCGCGGACGCGGACGCGCGGCAGGCCACCGGTGCCACCGACGACGCCCGCACTGCCCCCTCGCCGCGTCCGTCCTCGTCCCGCCGGCCAAGGTCGTCGACGCCTTCCACGCCCCCCAGGCGCTGGACCTGGCGCTGCGCACGGGAACCGGTGTCGCAGACGCCTACAAGGCGGTCAAGGCCGTCGACCTGTCCGCGCAGACCGCTGCCGTCCTCAACACCATCGTGGAGGCGCAGAACTCCTACGGCGGCCTCGTCAAGCAGCTCGCCGCCGAGGGCAAGCTGCTGCCTTCCGTCGGTGGCCTGTCGCCGGACGTGATGGCGCTGCTGCACGGCTACCAGCCCTACGGCGACCTCGCTCCGGCCGAGTTCGTCGCCAAGTACTGGGACAAGGACAACGACTCCTGGAACTGGAGCGCGGCACTGGACGACCCCAGTGGCGCCGTCCCCGGCACCGAGGAGACGGTGTGGCCGAAGGCCGGGGAGGTATGGGACCGGTTCGGGGACGCGAAGGGCCAGTGGCTCGCCCCGACGGGCACCCCGTACGCCGAACGGTCCCTGCCCCCGCAGAACCTCCACCAGGGGTACCACCGCTACAAGTAGATCAAGGACTGGACCCCGGAGACAGCCGCCCAGTACGTGAAGAGGGGCAAGCTGGCCAGCGGTGGCATCACGGCCAGCAAGGTCTCGCCCGCCTTCGGGCAGCCGGGCATGGGGACCCAGTTCAAGCTTCCGGGAAACTGGAGGAAGGACGGGGAAGCGACCATGAACGTCCAGTGGCTGTTGGACAACCACTACATCGAGGATCTCGACGAATGAACCTCTCTGAACTGCGTCCAGCGCTGCGCGCCGCCGGCGTCGACGACTGCGCGTACCGGCTGGAGGGGGAGAGCCCCCGCCCGTCCCCCGACTACGACGAGGCCGTGCGGCTGGTGGAGGTCCTCGGCTGCTGGGAGGTCGTCGGCGGCGGGGAGGTCACCCACGGATCCTCCGGGACCCTGCGCACGTTCGGCTCCGAGGAGGAGGCGTGCGAGGGGTTCCACCGGGAGATGACCCGCCCGGAGGGTGCGCCGTTCGCCGCGGAGAAGGCCGCCTGGAAGGCGGAGGTCGACCGGCGGTGGACACAGGCCGAGGAAGAGGCGGCCCGGAAGCGGCCGGAACTGGGCCGTGCGCGAAGTCACTGGCGGCAGGTGTGGGCCGAGCGGGAGGCGTCCGGGCAACCCGCGATGACCGCCCGCGAGCTGCGTGACGTGCTGAGCGGTCTGCGGCGCGACCGGTGGTACTTCGGGGGCCTCGACGAGAAGCCCTCGGGGGAGGGCCACTCGGTCGCCGCGCCGCTTCCGGACGGGACGTGGTGGCTCGCCTGGACCGGGGAACGGGGAAGCGGCCATGTCTTCGACGAGGTCGGCCTGAGCGAGTCCGAGGCGTGCAAGTACGTCTTCGACACCCTGACGATGACCTCGGCCAACAGACGGCCCACCGAGGCCCAGTGGCGTGGCAGGATCGAAGCCGAGCGGTGGAACCGCGAACGGCGTCCGCTGCCGCCCTGGCCCCGGCCCACGGGGTGACCGCGGTGGTGAACGCCGGCTGAGCACATCGGGCCCGCATCCCTGTGAGGGGTGCGGACCCGTACTCGTCTCCGCGCCTCCGGCCGGCGCGCATCGGGATGACCCGACGGCTGGAGCCATTGGAGCGCGTCCACGAGCTGAGTGGTGCATCGGTCCCGTTCCGGTGGTTGCGTCCTGAGAAGTGGTGTACGGGGCCTGGACTCCCGCCCGCTACGGGCGGCGGCGGTCAGTCATGGCCGCGATTAGTTGAGCAGGAAGGTGCAGTGATGCGACCGGCCTGAAGGAGCGATTCGACAATGAGGCCCTGCGGCGACCTCCACATCCTGAGCCGCCCCCGGCCGGAAGCAGGCCAGAACTGATCCTTCGTTACCGCGAGGTGGCCGCAGAGTTCCCGACGTCGGATCTCCCGCCGCTGGAAACGGCGTACTGGCTCGTCAAGCCCCATTCACTGGTACGGGGCACGTGGGATGAGGCGAAGGAAGCGGCAGCCTGGCTCGGTGAGCGTCTGTCCGAGTACACCCGGTCGGGCCGCCATCGCAACGATGCTGACACCCGGCGCCGACGACCCGACGGAGGCATCAGAGGTCGCCTGATACGTGTACGACAACAGCCCCCGGCGCGACGCCGGGGGCTGTGTTGCTTGTACCGGTCAGTGGCTTTTTTTCAGCCCGGCATCTGCCCAGGAATCCCCCAGCATGACGCCCAGGAACGGCCCTGATCGGGCCGCAACGGACAGAAAGCCGAGGGTGTCCCTCCAGACCTTCGAAACGGCTTCTGACCTGCAAAAACCCTGCTAGGG
The DNA here is from genome assembly GCF_059510295.1 of Streptomyces sp. PTL18. Lineage (NCBI taxonomy): Bacteria > Bacillati > Actinomycetota > Actinomycetes > Kitasatosporales > Streptomycetaceae > Streptomyces > Streptomyces sp. PTL18. The sequence goes on from NZ_JCAJZO010000012.1 coordinate 40,258, forward strand.
AAGGTTCCTTGCCATCACGATCCGCTGGACCTGGTTCGTGCCCTCGTAAATCTGGGTGATCTTGGCGTCCCGCATCATGCGCTCGACCGGGTAGTCACGGGTGTAGCCGTAGCCGCCGAGCAGCTGGACGGCGTCCGTGGTGACCTCCATGGCCACGTCCGAGGCGAAGCACTTGGCGGCGGCGCCCTGGAAGGTGAGGTCCGAGTCGCCGCGCTCGGACTTGGCGGCCGCGGCGTAGGTCAGCTGGCGGGCGGCCTCGATCTTCATCGCCATGTCGGCGAGCATGAACTGGATGCCCTGGAAGTCGGCGATCGGCTTGCCGAACTGCTTGCGTTCCTTGACGTAGTTCTTGGCGTAGTCGAAGGCGCCCTGCGCGACACCCAGAGCCTGCGCGGCGATGGTGATGCGGGTGTGGTCGAGGGTCTTCATGGCCGTGGCGAAGCCGGTGCCCTCCTCGCCGATCATGCGGTCGGCGGGGATCCGGACGTTGTCGAAGTAGACCTCACGGGTGGGCGAGCCCTTGATGCCGAGCTTCTTCTCCGGTGCGCCAAAGGAGACGCCGGGGTCGGACTTCTCGACGACGAAGGCGGATATGCCCTTGGAGCGCTTCTCGGGGTCGGTCACCGCCATGACGGTGTAGTACTCGGAGACGCCCGCGTTGGTGATCCAGCGCTTGACGCCGTTGAGGACCCAGTGGTCGCCGTCGCGGACCGCGCGCGTCTTCATCCCGGCCGCGTCGGAGCCCGCCTCGGGCTCGGAGAGGCAGTACGAGAACATCGCGTCACCCTTGGCCAGCGGTGCCAGGTACTTCTTCTTCAGCTCCTCGGAGCCGGAGAGGATCACCGGCAGGGAACCGAGCTTGTTCACGGCCGGGATGAGGGAGGAGGACACGCAGACGCGGGCCACCTCCTCGATCACGATGACGGTGGCGAGCGCGTCGGCGCCCGCGCCGCCGTACTCCTCCGGCACGTGCACGGCGTGCAGGTCGTTGGCGACGAGGGCCTCCAGCGCCTCCTGCGGGAAGCGGGCCTCCTCGTCCACCGCCGCGGCGTACGGCGCGATCTTCGCCTCGGCCAGCGAGCGGATGGCGTCGCGGAGCATGTCGTGCTCCTCGGACGGGCGGTACAGGTCGAAGTCAGCCGATCCGGCCAAGGTCTCTCACGCTCCAGGAAGACGCAGTGCGCTGACGCTAATTACCGTTAAGTAACTCGAATTTTAGGGGCCCGCCCGCGGGAGGGGTACGTGAGCTTGGCGACAGCTGGGAAATTGCCCAGCCAGGGGCCCGGCTATGCTCGGGCACCGATTCACCGCCCTACCCGTTCTGGAGCATCCATGAGCCTCAAGATCACCGTGATCGGCACCGGCTATCTCGGCGCGACGCACGCCGCGGCCATGGCCGAGCTGGGGTTCGAGGTGCTGGGTCTGGACGTCGTACCCGAGAAGATCGAGATGCTGCAGCGGGGCGAGGTCCCGATGTACGAGCCCGGGCTCGAGGAGTTGCTGCGCAGGCACGTCGCGGGCATCGAGGGCTCCAGTGGGCGGCTGCGCTTCACGATGGACTGGGCCGAGCTGGCCGAGTTCGGTGACGTCCACTTCCTGTGTGTGAACACCCCGCAGAAGCACGGCGAGTACGCCTGCGACATGTCGTACGTCGACGCCGCGATCGCCTCCCTCGCGCCGCACCTGAAGGGCCCCGCCCTCGTCGTCGGCAAGTCGACCGTGCCCGTGGGCTCGGCGGACCGTCTCGCGCGCCGTCTCGCCGAGCACGCGCCCGCCGGCGAGGACGCGGAGCTGGCCTGGAACCCGGAGTTCCTGCGCGAGGGCTTCGCCGTGCAGGACACGCTGCATCCGGACCGGATCGTGGTCGGCGTGCGCAGCGAGCGCGCCGAGAAGCTGTTGCGCGAGGTGTACGCGACGCCCCTCGCGGAGGGCTCGCCGTTCGTGGTGACCGACTTCCCGACCGCCGAGCTGGTGAAGACCGCCGCGAACTCCTTCCTCGCCACCAAGATCTCCTTCATCAACGCGATGGCGGAGGTGTGCGAGGCCGCGGGCGGCGACGTGGCCAGGCTGGCGGAGGCCATCGGGTACGACGACCGGATCGGCAGGAAGTTCCTGCGCGCGGGGATCGGTTTCGGCGGCGGCTGTCTGCCGAAGGACATCCGGGCCTTCATGGCGCGCGCCGGTGAGCTGGGTGCCGACCAGGCACTGACCTTCCTGCGCGAGATCGACTCCATCAACATGCGCCGCCGCGGTCAGATGGTGGAGATGGCGCGGGAGGCGCTGGGCGGCGGTTCGTTCCTCGGCAAGCGGGTCGCGGTGCTCGGCGCGACCTTCAAGCCGGACTCCGACGACGTCCGTGACTCGCCCGCGCTGAACGTCGCCGGGCAGATCCATCTGCAGGGCGGCCAGGTCACGGTCCACGACCCCAAGGGCATGGGCAACGCCCGGCGGCTCTTCCCGACGCTCGGCTACGCCGACTCGGCCCTGGAGGCGGTCCGGGGCGCGGACGTGGTCCTGCACCTGACCGAGTGGCGTGAGTTCCGTGAGCTGGACCCGGCGGAGCTGGGCGAGGCGGTGGCCTCCCGCATCCTCCTCGACGGCCGCAACGCGCTCGACCCGGAGGTCTGGCGCCGGGCCGGGTGGACGTACCGGGCGATGGGCCGCCCCACCGCGTAGACGTACGGGTGACGCCGGTCCGGCCGAGGCTCAGTCGGCCGGACCGGCGTCCTGTTGCATTCTGCACCACCGGGCCGGTGTCCGGCCGCCGGAACTCCCTGTGGATCACGCCTCCTTCGCCCACGCCTCCTTCGCCCGGTACCGCCGCATCTTCGCGCGCGCCCCGCACACCGACATCGAGCACCAGCGGCCGCGTCCGGCCGGACTGCGGTCGTAGTACGCCCAGTGGCAGTCCACGGCCTCGCAGGCCTTCAGGCGGCCCCAGGTGCCTGCTGTCAGCGCCTCGGCGACGGCGGCCGCCACGCGCGCGTGCAGGGAGCCTTCGCCGGCGGGGGCCAGCCGGGCCGAGCCGTCCCTCTCGTCGACGACCACGTACAGCGGGGCGTGCGCCAGCAGCCGGGTCAGCGGGGTCACCCCGCGGTGCGGCGGGTGGCCCGCGTGGGCGAGCAGCGCCGCGCGCAGCGACTCGCGCAGTTCTCGGGCGCGCGGCAGTTCGTCCGCCCTGAGAGCGAATCGGGCCCGGCCCTCCGCGGTGTCCAGCGCGTCGGTGCCCGACTCGATGTCCAGCGTGTTCACCAGGGCCTGGACGAGTTCCAGGCCGCCGGGCGCGGGCGATCGCTCACTCATGCCCGCGACGTTACCCCCAGCGCGCGCTGATGGGGTAACCGAGACCGGTCGGCGTGTACCTCTTGCGCGGTTACCGCATCAACGAGAGCATGCAGTAACCGTTACTGGTTACTGAGGTCTACCGGTAACTGCGCTCCATGGGTAACCGCGATCTGGAGGAAGTCATGGCTCTTGCCAAGCTCGGCCCCGTCGTCCTGGACTGCCCCGCCCCGGGCGCGCTCGCCGCCTTCTACGCCGAGGTGCTCGGCGGCAGCGTCGAGGGCGAGGGCGACTGGGTGGACCTGCGGATGCCCGGCGGGCAGGCGCTGGCCTTCCAGGCGGCGCCCGGATTCGTACCGCCGAAGTGGCCCGCGCCCGACCACTCGCAGCAGTTCCATCTGGATCTGGTGGTGGAGGACTTGGACGCGGCGGAGAAGGGGGTGCTGGAGCTGGGCGCGAAGCCGCTCGACGCGGAGGACCGCTCGCGCAGCTTCCGCGTGTACGCGGACCCGGCCGGGCACCCGTTCTGTCTCTGCGCCTGCTGACGAGGAGGCCCCTCATGCCCGCTGTGGCACGTTTCCGCAATGTGGTGATCGACTGCCCGGACCCGCGCGCGCTCGCCGAGTTCTACGCGCGCGTGGGCGGCGGCACGCCCCAGGCCGAGGACGAGGACTGGGTCGTCCTGCGCATCCCCGACGGGCCGCGGCTCGCCTTCCAGCGGGCGGAGGACCACACCCCGCCGGAGTGGCCGCGCGCGGACCGCAACTCGCAGCAGTTCCACCTCGACTTCGACGCGGGTTCCACCTGGGAGGAGGTGGACGCGGCGCACGAGAAGGTGCTGGAGCTGGGCGCGAAGCCGCTCGACACGGAGGACCGGCAGGAGAAGGACTTCATGGTGTACGCCGACCCGGCGGGGCATCCCTTCTGCCTGTGCCGGATCGAGCACACCTGAGCCGCCGGCCGGGCGCGGCGGCGGTTCGGACGGTCGGCCGCCCCGCTCGGCCGGTCAGCCGTCGAGTTCCTCGATGGTCGCGTTCGACGGTGCGCGCCTGGTCTGCAGGTCGCGCGCCACGTCCTCGGCCGCGCCCAGCACCCGTACCGCGTTCTGCCAGGTCAGCTTGGCCAGATCGGCTCTCGACCAGCCTCGGTCGAGCAGCTCCGCGATCAGGTTCGGATAGCCGGAGACGTCGTTCAGGCCGTCCGGGGTGAAGGCGGTGCCGTCGTAGTCGCCGCCGATGCCGAGGTGGTCGACGCCCGCCAGCTCGCGCATGTGGTCGAGGTGGTCGGCGACCGTCGCGACCGTGGCGACCGGGCGGGGGGTGCGCTCCTCGAAGGCGCGGTGGACCTTCATCGCCTCGGGGGTGGTGTCGAGGGGGTGCAGGCCGTGCGCGCGCATGTTGTCGTCCGCCGCGGCCGTCCAGTCGACGGCCGCCTGGAGGACGAACTTCGGCACGAACGTCACCATCGCCACGCCCCCGTTGGCGGGCAGGCGTTCGAGGACGTCGTCGGGGATGTTGCGCGGGTGGTCGCACACCGCGCGGGCCGAGGAGTGGGAGAAGATCACCGGTGCCTCGGCGGTGTCCAGCGCGTCGCGCATCGTGGTCGCCGCCACGTGCGAGAGGTCGACGAGCATGCCGAGGCGGTTCATCTCCCGGACCACCTCACGGCCGAAGTCCGACAGGCCGCCGACGCCCGGTTCGTCGGTCGCGGAGTCCGCCCACGCCACGTTGTCGTTGTGGGTGAGGGTCATGTACCGGACACCGAGCGCGTACAGGCCCCGCAGCGTGCCGAGGGAGCCCGCGATGGAGTGCCCGCCCTCCGCCCCCATGAGCGAGGCGATCCGGCCGTCCTCACGCGCCGTCTCCATGTCGGCGGCGGTCAGGGCGGGGGCCAGGTCCGCCGGGTAGCGGGCGAGCAGCTGCCGTACGCAGTCGATCTGCTCCAGCGTCGCGGGCACCGGGTCGGGCAGGTCGCAGGGCACGTACACCGACCAGTACTGGGCGCCGACCCCGCCCTCGCGCAGCCGGGGCAGATCGGTGTGCAGGCGGGCGTTCTGGTGCCGGGCGATGTCCAGCGTGTCGAGGTCGTAGCGGGTCTGCTTGCGCAGCGCCCAGGGCAGGTCGTTGTGGCCGTCGACGACCGGGAACTCGCGCAGGAGTTCCCGGGCTGTCTCAAGAGAACTCACCGGGTCACTTCCCCGAGTTGAAGCCGAAACCCGCCGCCGCTCCCTCGACCTTGGAGCGCAGGCGCTTGCCCTTCTCGGTGGCCTGGTCGTTGAGATCCTGCTGGAACTCCCGCATCCTCTGCAGGAGTTCCTCGTCGTGCGCGGCGAGAACGCGGGCGGCGAGCAGACCGGCGTTGCGGGCACCGCCCACGGAGACGGTCGCGACCGGCACACCGGCCGGCATCTGCACGATCGACAGTAGCGAATCCATCCCGTCGAGGTACTTCAGCGGGACCGGGACGCCGATGACGGGCAGCGGGGTGACGGAGGCGAGCATGCCGGGCAGGTGGGCGGCGCCGCCCGCGCCCGCGATGATCACCTTCAGTCCGCGGTCCGCGGCCTGCTCACCGTAGGCGACCATCTCGCGCGGCATGCGGTGCGCGGAGACGACGTCGACCTCGTACGCGATCTCGAACTCGTCGAGGGCCTTCGCCGCGGCCTCCATGACGGGCCAGTCGGAGTCCGACCCCATGACGATGCCAACAACAGGGCTCATTCGGTGATCGTGCCTCTCAGGTAGCCGGCTGCGTGACGGGCGCGCTCCAGCACCTCGTCGAGGTCGTCGCCGTAGGTGTTGACGTGACCCACCTTGCGGCCGGGCTTCACGTCCTTGCCATACATATGGATCTTGAGCTGCGGGTCGCGCGCCATGCAGTGCAGGTACGCCGAGTACATGTCCGGGTAGTCACCGCCGAGGACGTTGACCATGACCGTCCACTTGGCGCGCGGGCGCGGGTCGCCGAGCGGGAGGTCGAGGACGGCCCGGACGTGGTTGGCGAACTGCGAGGTGATCGCGCCGTCCATCGACCAGTGGCCCGAGTTGTGCGGGCGCATCGCCAGCTCGTTGACGAGGATGCGGCCGTCGCGGGTCTGGAACAGCTCCACGGCGAGGTGGCCGACGACGCCGAGTTCCTCGGCGACGGTGAGCGCGAGCTGCTCGGCCTGAAGGGCCAGGGCCTCGTCCAGGCCGGGGGCGGGGGCGATCACGGTGTCGCAGACGCCGTTCACCTGCCGGGACTCCACGACCGGGTAGGCGACGGCCTGCCCGTGCGGCGACCGTACGACGTTGGCGGCCAGCTCCCGGACGAAGTCGACCTTCTCCTCGGCGAGGACGGGGACGCCTGCGCGGAAGGGGTCCTGGGCCTCCTCGGCGGAGTCCACCACCCACACGCCCTTGCCGTCGTAGCCGCCGCGGACGGTCTTCAGGACCACGGGAAAGCCGCCCGTCCGTCCCTCACCGCCGCCCTTGCCGGAGGGCGCTTCGTGCCCGCCCCTTTCGAGCTCGGCCGCGAACGCCGCGACGTCCTCCGGGTCGCTGACGATCCGGTGCCGCGGGCAGGGCACGCCGATCGCGTCGAGCTTGGCGCGCATGACGCCCTTGTCCTGGGCGTGCACGAGCGCGTCCGGGCCGGGACGCACGGGGACGCCGTCCGCCTCCAGGGCCCGCAGGTGCTCGGTGGGCACGTGCTCGTGATCGAAGGTGATCACGTCGCAGCCCCGCGCGAAGGCACGCAGCGTCTCCAGGTCGCGGTAGTCGCCGACGACCACGTCGTTGACGACCTGTGCCGCGGAGTCCTGCGGGGTGTCACTGAGGAGCTTGAACCTGATGCCGAGCGGGATGCCCGCCTCGTGGGTCATACGAGCGAGCTGGCCACCGCCGACCATGCCGACTACCGGGAACGTCACGCCCCCAGGGTATCGGTCCGGCCGGGGAGGCCGGTTTCCGTCCCCCTGGAGCACGTTTGAAGGGCCGTCTCCGAGGGACTTTCGAGGGGTACGCGGAGAGACCTCATGACGGTCTGCGGGAACGGGGTCCCGGCGGCTTTCTTTCCGTCCTCATGTATGGTCCCCGGACATCGTTCACCGGCGCTCGTTAGCATGGCCGGGTCGGCGGAAGCGTTCGGCGCTCTCCGAGGAGGCGCCGGTACGACCGGGTGACACGAACGACACGACGGATGCAACCGAGTACGACCGAACCCGACGGGGGCTGGCGACACGATGGGCAGTGGTTCCACAAGTCTGCAGGACAGGCCCCGGGCCGCGGTGCGCCGGAAGTTCGACCGGCTGCTGCGGGAGATCGTCAAGTTCGGCGCGGTCGGCGGGGCGGGACTGCTGGTCAACCTCCTGGTGTTCAACCTGGTGCGGAACGTCACGGGGCTCCAGGTGGTCCGGGCGAGCATCATCGCCACCGTCGTCGCGATCGGCTTCAACTACCTCGGCTTCCGCTACTTCACCTACCGGGACCGGGAAAGGAGCGGGCGCACCCGCGAGATGACCCTGTTCCTGGTGTTCAGCGCGGCGGGACTGGTGATCGAGAACGGCGTGCTGTACGTGGCGACGTACGGGTTCGGCTGGGACAGCCCTCTGCAGAGCAACGTGTTCAAGTTCCTCGGCATCGGCCTCGGGACGCTGTTCCGCTTCTGGTCGTACCGCACCTGGGTGTTCCGGGCGATGCCGGCCGTGTCGGCGGTGGCGGGCGCCGAGTCGATACTCCAGGAGGCGGAGCAGCAGCGCCGCCACGACGAGCACGCGAACCGCTGACCGGCGGCGACACCCCGCGGGGCGCGTGAGCAGCTCTTCCCTCAGTACCTGAGCAGCCCCTCCCCCCGCGCGTGAGCAGGGCCATCGCCTGGCGTGGCGCGACGAATCCCAAGGCCGTCGCCCGATGCGGCGCGGTGGATGAAGACCATCGCCCGGCGTGGTGCGGCCTGGAAGTCCTGACCCGCCGCCTCACCGGGCCCCCGGCGCTCCGGTTCACCTCACGGTGCGTTCCGGTTCCTCCGGTGCGGCGGGCAGCTTCAACGGGGTGCGGGACAGGAACAGGCCGAAGACCGGCGGCTTGGCCTGGAGCATCTCCAGCCGGCCCCCGTCGGCCTCCGCGAGGTCACGCGCCACCGCGAGCCCGATGCCCGTGGAGTTACGGCCGCTGATGGTGCGCTCGAAGATGCGGGAGCCCAGCTCCGGCGGCACCCCCGGCCCCTCGTCCGTGACCTCCACGACCGCCTGATTGCCGGTGACCCGGGTGCGCAGGGCGACCGTGCCGCCCCCGTGCATGAGCGAGTTCTCGATCAGCGCCGCCAGCACCTGGGCGACCGCCCCCGGCGTCCCCACGGCCCGCAGATGCCGTTTGCCGGAGCTGACGATCGCGCGCCCCGCGCTGCGGTAGGCGGGCCGCCATTCGGCGAGCTGCTGCTGGATGACCTCGTCCAGGTCGAAGGAGACGGCGGAGCCGGTGCGGGGATCGCGGGCGTTGGTCAGCAGCCGCTCCACGACGTCCGTGAGCCGCTCGACCTGCGTCAGCGCGATCGTCGCCTCCTCCTTCACCGTGTCCGGGTCGTCCGTGAGCGTGATCTCCTCCAGCCGCATGGACAGGGCGGTGAGGGGTGTCCGCAGCTGGTGGGAGGCGTCGGCGGCCAGGCGCCGCTCGGCGGTCAGCATGCGGCCGATCCGCTCGGCGGAGGCGTCGAGGACATCGGCGACCCGGTCCAGCTCCGGGACGCCGTACCGCTTGTGGCGCGGCCGCGGGTCCCCGGAGCCGAGGCGCTCGGCGGTCTCGGCGAGGTCGGTGAGCGGGGACGCGAGACGGTTGGCCTGGCGCACCGCGAGCAGCACCGCCGCGATGATGGCGAGAAGCGCGACCAGGGCGATGATCAGCAGCGTACGGCCGACCTCCCGCGTGACGGCGGAGCGGGGCTCCTCGACCCGGACCGTCTCGCCCTCCTCGCCCTTGGTCGTGGAGTGGATGGCATCACCGCTGGGCTGGGTGCCGACCCGGATGGAGGGCTGGCCGGGGATGTCGATCACCGCGTACCTGTCGCCGGTGACCTGGTCCTTGAAGACCGCGGCGTTGACCTTCTCGTCGCCGAGGATGCGGCTGTCGACGATGCTGGCGAGGCGCAGTGCCTCGGAGTCGACGCGCTCCTGGGCGCTGTTGCTGATCGTCCGTGTCTCGACGATCACGAGGGAGACGCCGAAGACCGCGATCACCACGAGGACGACGGCGAGGGTGGACTGGATGAGACGACGACGCACGGGGCCCTCCGGGCGGTGGCTTTACGACGACCAGTGTGCCCCGGACAGGTCTGGGCCATGGGGTGGGGCCGCGCCCTGAGGGGGCGCGGGAGCTGCGCGACCAGCCGCGGCGGACCCGTGGCCGGGACGCACACCGGCCACGGCGGCGTGACGCCCTGGGCCACCCGGGCACACCGGATCCCGGCGGAGCCCCGGCGGCAGCGCCCGGCTGGGGCCGCAACAGTCGGCCGGTGCGGCGAGAGTGCGTGCCGGGCGTCGCGACGGGGCGAATGTTGCCTGTTGCGGCACTAGTTCTTCTCGAACCGGAAGCCCACTCCCCGTACCGTCGCGATGTACCGCGGATTCGCCGCGTCGTCGCCCAGCTTCTTGCGGAGCCAGGAGATGTGCATGTCCAGGGTCTTGGTGGACGACCACCACGTGGTGTCCCAGACCTCGCGCATCAGCTGGTCTCGCGTGACGACCCGGCCCGCGTCCCGGACCAGGACCCGGAGCAGGTCGAACTCCTTGGCGGTGAGCTGCAGCTCCTCGTCGCCCATCCACGCCCGGTGCGACTCCACGTCGATGCGCACGCCGTGCGTGGCGGGCGGCTGCGCGGGCTCGGTGGCGCCGCGCCGCAGCAGGGCGCGGACCCGGGCGAGCAGTTCGGCGAGCCGGAACGGCTTGGTGACGTAGTCGTCGGCGCCCGCGTCGAGGCCGACGACGGTGTCCACCTCGTCGGCTCGCGCGGTCAGGATCAGGATGGGGACGGTGTGGCCGTCGGCACGCAGCCGGCGGGCCACCTCCAAGCCGTCCATGCCGGGCAGTCCGAGGTCGAGCACGACCAGGTCGACGCCGCCCTGCATTCCGGCGTCGAGCGCGGTGGGTCCGTCCTCGCGCACCTCGACCTCGTAACCCTCCCGGCGCAGGGCACGAGCCAGCGGCTCCGAGATGGACGCGTCGTCCTCGGCGAGCAGTACACGGGTCATGGGGTGATGGTAGTCCGCCCAGGACAAGAGCAAAGGTGTGATCGCGGGTGTGATCGGCGGACCTGGCTCTTACCTGTACACGGGATGGTGCGCCGGCGCTACCGTCGGTCACGCTGCGTGGTCGAACCTGCACCTGTTGGGGGCCGTTTGGGGGAAGACCTTCGAATGAGCGACCATGGTTCCGTAACCACCTGTGATCCGCATCTCAACTCCTTCCATATCCGGCAGTGTCGTGCCGTATGGTGAAGAGAACGCCTGTAGCACCAGCAGGGACCTTTGGCGGTAGCTCGACGCTGAAGGTCTCTTTTGCGTGCGGGCTGGCCTCCCTCCAGCCCTGAAGGAATGACCTGTGGCCGGGCCTCGAGCGCTCAACGCGCGTAGAGGCGTGGATCCCGGTGGTCGCCGTCCATCGCTCCGCGATCCGGGGCGTACACCCCCCGGGCGTGGGGCGGACGCCCGATCCCGCCGGTGCCGGCCGTCCCCCCACGGGCGCGCGACACTCGCGCAGCGCGTCCCGACCAGCAAGGAACCACTATGGCGTCCAGCCTGACGAAGGACTCGGTCCGCCCGGGCACCCCCGGATCCGAGAAGACCTTCTTCGGCCACCCCCGCGGACTGGCCACCCTCTTCATGACGGAGATGTGGGAGCGGTTCTCCTACTACGGCATGAAGGCCCTTCTCCCGCTGTACCTGGTGGCACCGGGCGGCCTGCACCTGAGCACGGCCGCCGCGACCGCGATCTACTCGGTGTACGTGTCGCTCGTATACCTGCTCGCCCTGCCGGGCGGCTGGTTCGCCGACCGCGTCCTCGGTCCCCGCCGGACGGTCGCCGTGGCGGGCTTCGTCATCATGCTGGGCCACCTCACGCTGGCCCTGCCCACCTCCGGCACCTTCTTCGCCGGTCTGGGCCTCGTCGCGATCGGCTCCGGCCTGCTGAAGGCGAACATCTCGACGATGGTCGGGCACCTCTACGAAGGCCCGGACGACCCACGGCGTGACGGTGGCTTCACCGTCTTCTACATCGGCATCAACCTGGGTGCCTTCGCCGCGCCGCTGGCCATCGGCACCGTCGGTGAGAGCGTCAACTGGCACCTGGGCTTCGCGCTCGCCGCGCTCGGCATGGCGCTCGGCCTCGGCCAGTTCCTGCTCGGCCGCCGTCACCTCAGCTCGCACTCCGATGTCGTCCCGACCCCGCTGACGGCCGAGCAGAAGAAGGCCACCCTGACGAAGGCCGCCCTGTGGGCGGGTGTCGCGGTCGTCTTCTACGCGATCGTCGGCTTCTCCGGCGCCTACACGCTGAACTGGCTGCTGGTCCCGATCACCGTGGCGGGCCTGGTCATCCCGGTTCTGGTCATCGCCCGCATCAAGCGGGACAAGGAGCTGGACCGGACCGACCAGTCGAAGATGACGGCGTACATCTGGTTCTTCGTCGCCGCGGCCGTGTTCTGGATGATCTACGACCAGGGTGGCTCGACGGTCTCGCTGTTCGCAGACTCCTCGGCGCGGAACACGATCCTCGGCTGGAACTTCCCGGTCTCCTGGTACCAGTCGGTCAACCCGGTCATGATCATGGCGCTGGCCCCGGTCTTCGCCTGGGCGTGGCTGGCGCTGGCCCGGCGCGGCAAGGAGCCGAGCACCGCGGTGAAGTTCGCGATGGGCCTGGTCCTGATCGGCGCGTCCTTCTTCCTCTTCCTCGCCCCCCTGGCGATCGCCGACGGCGGTCACAAGGCGGCCGCGATGTGGCTGGTGGCGATCTACTTCGTGCAGACCATCGGTGAGCTGACGCTGTCCCCGGTGGGTCTGTCGGTCACCACGAAGATGGCGCCGGCGAAGTACGCCTCCCAGATGATGGGTGTCTGGTTCCTGGCCGTCACCGCCGGTGACGCCACGACCGGTCTGCTGTCCATCGCGGGCGTCGACCTGAACAAGACCGGCATCGTCGCCCTGGAGGCCGCGCTCGCCGTGCTCGCCGGTCTCGCGGTGTGGATGTACCGCAGCAAGGTCGAGGAGCTCATGGGCGACGTGCACTGACGTCTGTCCCGGGCCCCGGCCCGGGAGGGCCGCCGCACCTGTGCGGGTGCGGCGGCCCTCCGCTGTTCCCGGGCTCAGCGAACGCGACGGGGCAGGAACGTGAAGACCGCGCCGCCCAGCAGGATCGCGGTGCCTGCCACCAGGCCGAGGGCCTTCAGGGTGCCGTGATCGTCCGTGCCCGTCCGGGCCAGGCCGCCGCCTGCCGAACCACCGCCTGCAGATCCACCGCCCGTCGTGCCGCCCGTCGTACCGCCCGACGTCCCGCCTGGCTGCTGCGCGGTGTCCAGCGTCAGCGACACCGCCGTCTTCGTCGGTGTGCACGTCGTCGTGGTGCCCAGGGCCTTGATGGTCAGCACGCCCGGCGACAGCGTCGACCGCCCGCTCGCGCCCGGCTTGTAGGTGCCCGTCAGGTCAGGGATCGCGATCGGCTCCCCCGACTTGATGTCCTGGGCGTTCGTCGGGCCCTCGACGTGGACCGTGCCCTTGTCCGCGCCCGCCACCACGACCTCCATCGACGGCTTCACCGACCCCTTCGGGATGTCGGCCGGGCTGTTCATCACCGACTTCTTGAACCGCACGGTCAGACCGAAGTTCCCGCCGTCCTTCCTCGCGTCGATCTCCACGGGCGACGTGGCGCTCTTGTCGCCGATCGGTGTCTTGCAGGCGTACGGCACCTCGACCTCCCGGCCCGTGAAGTCCGTCTGCCCGCCGCCGTCACCGCCCCCGGTGCCGGAGCCCCCGGTCTGCGTCGCGCTCGCCGTGGGGGACGACGAGGAGGAGCCGGTGGGGAGGTGCGTCGGCACGCTCGTCGGCAGGGTGGGGGTGACCGTGGGCAGCCCGCCGGTGGCGCCCGAACCCCCGCCGCCGTCCGTCACCTCGATGGTCGCGGCCGGTCGCACCGTCTCCTTCGGAGTGCACCTGGTGTCCGTGGAGAGCGGCTTGCTGACGTTGACGGTGTACGCGTCCGGTGTGAGCGTCACCTCGCCCGCCGCCGTCAGCTTCAGGGTGCCCGTCATATCGGACAGCTTCATGTCGCTGTTCTTCGGGATCGGCGGGTTCGACCGCGGCCCCTCCATGGCGATGCCGGCGGTCTGCGCGCCGCCCGCCTTCAGCGTCCCGGTCGGCTTGACCGTGTCCTTGTCCAGGTCGAGCACGTCCGGGTTCCTGGAGGCGGCCCGCAGGAACTTCCAGGTGACCGTGACCACGTCGCCGACCTTGGCCTCGGCCGGTGCCGTGATCTCCACCTCGGTGGTGCCCTCGACCGGGGGCAGCCCGGAGATCGGAGGCGGGACGCACTCGGTGGCGTACGACACCCCGGCCGCCTGGGCCGGCGCCGCGGCCACGCCGAGCAGGATGCCCGCGCCGCCCAGCATCAGTGCCGCTCCTGCCGCGCCCGCCCTTCTGCCACGGCTCCCCGCCGCGCGCTCTCCGCGCGCCGCCCTGGACCCTCTCCGTTGCGTTCTCACGTGTTTCCCTTCGTCGGGGCCGCCGGACTGTCCTCGTGCGGTGCGGAGAGCCGGCCGCCGGCCGCGGTCCCCGGATCGCTGTCCGGGGTGAACCACGGCAGGGCCGAAGTGGTGCCTGTGCCGGTCCTGGTGGGAGCGGGCGCCCTCGGCAGACGCGGGGCGGGGCCGGGCAGCCGCAGCCCCCGGTGCCGTACGACCGCGCCGCGCGGCCGCGCCCGGTCCACGACCGCCATGCCGGCGCGGTACACCGCCGCCGGTACGACCAGGCAGACCAGGCCCCAGAAGACGCTCACGCCCCAGGGCCGGCCGACACCCCACGGCTGCTCCGCGAGGACCTTGCCGCCGTATTCCAGGGAGACCGTGTAGTCGCCGTGGGCGCCCGCCGTGAGCTCCACCGGAAGCCTGATCTCCGCCCTTCTGCCGGGCGCGACCGTGCCGCGCCACTGCTGCTCGTCCCACTGCGGCGCGAACACGCCGTGCGCGGTGCCGACCCGGAAGACGGGGTCCCTCACCTCGGACGAGCCGACGTTGCCCACCGTGAACACGAGCGTGCGCCGCGGCGGGGCCCCGAACCAGGTCAGCAGCCCGCTGGAACCGTCGAGACGGGTGTCCGTCAGCACCGTCAGACGCCCGGCCGCGGACCCGGCGGGCAGCGGCCGCACGGGGTGCCCGGCGACCTGGAGGGCCGCGTCGGCGTCCGCGGCCGCCCCGGTGACGGTGGCGACGTGCACCACGCAGGGGCACGGCGCGGGCGGCTCGGCCACCGGCAGCTTCCTTGTGAAGTGGCCTCGCGCGTCGGTCGTGACGGCCCGTCCGTCCGCGTTGGCACAGGAGTTGGTGCCGCCGATCACCCCACGGGACGGCGTGGCCTGCCCGCAGATCAGGATCATCAGCAGTGTCCTCGGCCGCCAGCCGCTGCCGGTCACGGTGACCGGGCCGCCCGCCCCCGCCTGGGACGCGGACAGCTCGACGGCCGGTTCGCCGGCGCCCCGGGCGGGCGCCGCCAGCGGCGCCAGAACGAGCACGAGTGCCGCCAGAAGTGCGGCGACGCGCCCCTTCACCTCACCGCTCCCGTCGACCCGGCCGCGGTACGCGGACGTTCGGCCGGGTCGCGCGCCGGCACCGCGTCCCGGAGGACCGATGCGGGCTCGCACTCCGCGTACACGTACGGCCGCCCGCCCGCGCCGCCCGGGGACCAGCCGGCGTCGGCGACGGCGGGCGCGTCGACCAGCCGGCTCGCGCAGAGGGCGGCGAGGACGGGGCGGACGTACGGCATGGCGGCTCCTGCTGGTACGGGGGGTCGGCTCAGTGGCGTACCGCCTGGCTCCGGCGTGTCAGCCACAGCACGCCGGCCGCGCCGACCAGCAGGACGGTGCCGCCGAGGGTGCCGAGGGCGATCACGGAGTCCTCGGGTCCGGTCTGCGGCAGCTGTCCGCGGGAGGTCGTTCCGTCCGCGCCGGAGCCGCTCGGGGCGGAGCCGCTCGGGGCGGAGCCGGAGGTGCCGCCGCCGGCGGCCGTGACGCCGAGGGTCAGGGCCGGTCCCGGGTGGTTGGCGGGCGTGCACGTGGTCGTCGTACCGAGCGCCTTGATGGTGAGCACGCCCGCGGTGAAAGTCACCTTGCCGGTCTTCCCGGGCGTGTACGTGCCGCTCAAGTCACTGATCTTGATGGGGGTGTCGGCGGGGATCGCCGCCTGGTTGGCCGGGCCCGTGACCGTCAGGGTGCCGCTGTCGGCGCCGCCCAGCACGATCGTGGCACTCGGGTTCATGGCGCCCTTGCCCAGCTCGACGGGGCTGGAGGAGACGCCCTTCTGCCAGGACATGGTGATCCGGTAGCCGCTGCCGCTCTTGACGCCCTCGATGTCGATGGGCGAGACGGCGCTCTTGTCACCGATCGGCGTCCTGCACTGGTAGTTGACGTCGACGACGTCGGCCCGGGCCACGGGAGCGGTCATCAGGACCGCCGAGCCGGCCAGGGCAGCGGCGGACGCGAGCGCGGCGCTTCGCTTGTGGTACGACACGGTCCCCTCATTCCTGACGGCACATCAGATCGGCCGTCAAGGTACGCCGGGGGCCGTGGAGAAGGAAGACACGGTGCACGCCGGATCCATGGCGATTCGGCGCGCGGGGCATGCCGTGCGAAGAAGGGTTCGAACCGCGGGTAACCGGAGGTCGGCCGCCCGCCGGCTCAGAGCCGTGTCACGCGGGTGTGCCGAGCTCCGCCCACACCGTCTTGCCGGCGACGCCGGGACTCCTGACGACGCCCCAGTCCAGGCAGAGCCGCTGCACGATGAACATGCCGTGGCCGCCGGGGCGTCCGGCGCGGTGCGGGGTGCGGGGGGCGGGCTGACCGGAGCCCCGGTCGGAGACCTCGATGCGCAGCACCTTGTTGTCGCAGGCGATCCACAGCTCTTCGGGGCCCTCGGCGTGCAGGCAGGCGTTGGTGACCAGTTCGGAGACGACGAGCAGCACGTCCTCGGCCGCGGCCCGCTGGTCGGCGGTGGCGGCGGGCAGCCAGCCCCATGCGTACAGCGCCTGGCGGGTGAAGTCCCGGGCGAGCGGCACCACACCGCTCTCGCCCGCGAAGCTCATCCTGCGGACCTGCCGACGGGAGGAGGGCGCCGCCTCCCCGGGCGTGCCGGACGAGGCGCCCTCGCCCGGCGGGCCCTGCGCGGGCGTTCCGGAAGCGCCGCTGGGCTCGGGGCCGCGGTCGCCCGGCGAGTAGGGCCGGGTGGTGCTCATCAGCGCTTCACCTCACCGATTCACCAGTTCACGATTCAAGACTCAGTACGTGGGTCGACGTCGTATCCGTCGGTTGTTGCTCATGCCGTGCGTTCGGGCCCGTTCCTGGCGGCCTTCGCCCGCACTGCCGACATGGTCAGCATGTCTCCTGCCCGACCGGACCGCCGGAACACACATGGATTCCGCCGGGGAGCTGTGACGCGCGTAACGCGTCGATAACGCGGCGGCGTCCGGGACACGAACCATCGGCGGCGTCACTCGGCCAGCGCCGCGTCCAGCGTGTCGTGGACGGTGAAGACGGCGTCCGCCCCGGTGATCTCGAAGACCCGGGCCACGACCGGCTGCATCCCCACGAGATGGACCCCACCACCCGCGGACTCGGCCTTCAGCCGGGCCGAGAGCAGGACGTTCAGCCCGGTGGAGTCGCAGAACTCCAGCTGTGAGCAGTCGACGACCAGGCGTGAGGAACCCTTCTCAAGGCAGTCCTCGAGAGGTTCGCGCAGCAGATCGGCGGTGTGGTGATCCAGCTCACCCGCCGGGGTCACGACGGCGCTCGTGCCCTCTTGCCGCACCTCGACCAGAAGCCGGCCCGACTGTGCGCTGCCGACCGTCCCGCGGTCCATGCCGTCTCTCTCCCGACCGTCGTGGTTCCTGATGGACGCCCTCGAACATTACGCCCTCTACACGCCTCTCAACACCCGAACAACCCGACCAAATCGGACATTTCGCCACAGTACGCACTTGCGAACGGTCAACGAAAGCGGGTAGGGCTAGTACAGACACGTATTCAACACGGCCGGCTTTGGAGGGCGCCGCACACCGCAGTGCACATATGGGCATCGGCGGCCATATGCCGACAACGATGGAGGACATCATGTCACCCCGGCTCGACGAATCGCATACCCAGAGGGCGACGTCGACAACACCCCTGGAACGACCGGACCATGCCTACGGCCTCACCGACCACGAAGGCCTCGCCGGCCTCGACGGCCTACCGGAGATCCCCCCGTACCAGGAAGTGGGACCGGTCGACGCCCGGGCCCTTTCCAAGACTCTCTTCGAGAGGCTCGAGTCCCTCGAAGAGGGAACGCACGAATACTCGTACGTCCGCAACACACTGGTGGAACTGAACCTGGCCCTGGTGAAGTTCGCCGCCGCCCGCTTCCGCTCGCGCAGCGAGCCGATGGAGGACATCATCCAGGTGGGCACGATCGGCCTGATCAAGGCCATCGACCGGTTCGAGCTCAGCAGAGGCGTCGAGTTCCCCACCTTCGCCATGCCGACGATCGTCGGCGAGATCAAGCGCTTCTTCCGCGACACGTCGTGGTCGGTCCGCGTTCCGCGCCGGCTGCAGGAGCTGCGTCTCGACCTGGCCAAGGCCGGCGACGAACTGGCCCAGAGGCTCGACCGCGCACCCACCGTGGCCGAACTGGCCGAGCGCCTCGGCATCTCCAACGAGGAGGTCGTCGAGGGCATGGCCGCGTCGAACGCCTACACGGCCAGCTCCCTCGACGCCCAGCCCGAGGAGGACGACTCCGAGGGCGCGCTCTCGGACCGCATCGGCTACGAGGACCACGGGCTCGAGGGCATCGAGTACGTCGAGTCGCTCAAGCCGCTGATCGCCGAACTTCCGCCGCGTGACCGGAAGATCCTCTCGCTGCGCTTCGTGGCCAACATGACCCAGTCGGAGATAGGCGAGGAACTGGGCATCTCGCAGATGCACGTGTCACGGCTGCTGTCCCGCACTCTGGGGCGCCTGCGGAAGGGGCTCACCGTCGAGGAGTGAGTCCCGCCGCGGCACGCGGTGAGTGACATCTGCCGAGCGGCACCTGCCGAGGGGTACCAGCCAAGTGGTGCCGGCCGCCCGGTGTCCGGCCGAATCCCAGAACTCGACCGGGCACCGGGCGACTTGCGTGCGACAGGTGTCCCACACGTTGTTTCCCGGACGTTCGTCACATGCTCACAACCCGTTGCCCGGTTACCCGCGGGAACCCCTTTTCCCGCGACGTGACTTCCCTCACTATGGTCACTCGCTACCGGCCGGTACGTCTGGGTCCCAGGCGTGCCCGCCGACAGACGCGGGCTGCGAGGAGGCAGCGGGATGACCCGGGCGGAGCGGGACGACGACGACGATGTCGAGGCCGGCGGCGGCATGCACGCTACGGTGCCCGACGCCCGCCTCACCGATCTGCTGAGGACGGACACCCCGACCGCGTATCCAGCTCTGCGCGAACTACGCATGCGCCACCGCCCCGCGGTCCTCGCCTACGCACGGCTGTGCACGGTCGACGAGGCGGCGGCCCGGCAGCTGACCGCGCAGGCGTTCGCGCTCGCAGCCCGCGACACCGCCCGCGGCATCGAACCGCGCTGCCCCTGGCGCCATCAACTCCTTCTGCTCGCAGGCCGGGTGACCGCGTCCTGGGCGACGGACGAGCGTGCCGCCCGGCTCGACCCGGGGCTGCTCGCGCATCTGCGCGCCGCCGGACCCGAGGGTGTGGCCCCGGCGATGCTGACGGCGTTCCAGGCGCTCCCGGTGCGGGTGCAGGGCCTGGTCTGGTACGGCGTCGTCGACCAGGAGCCGCCGGAGCGCACGGCGGTCCTTCTCGGGCTGACCCCGCAGGACGTGGCGTACGACATCGAACCGGCGGTCAAGGCGCTGCGCGAGTCCGTTCTGAAGACCCGGCTCGCCGGCTCCGGCAACCCGCGCTGCCAGGACTTCCGGCGGCTCGTCGAGGAGTCGGTGCGCCCCGACAAACCGCGCTACAGCGCCGATCTGCACGCCCACATGGCGTACTGCGTGCACTGTGCCACCGCGTACGAGGAGCTGTCGCACCTGCGGGACGCCCGGCGCACGGCACTGGCGGAGGGGTTGCTGCCGTGGGGCGGCGCGGCGTACGTGAGGGGCCACGGGGAGGAGCAGTGCGCGGCTGCCGGGGCCCGGCTCGCCGACTGGTGGCCGTCGCGGGGGTTCGCGCTGACGGCCACGGCCTTGGGCCTGGCACTGGCTCCGCTGCTGGTCTATCTGATGGCCTCGGGCGGCTCGGAGCCGGAGCGGGCCGCGAGTGCCATCCGCCCGCCGACGCCGCCCGAGGTGACGGTGACGGCGACGGTCTCCGTGACGCCGTCGTCCTCGCCCTCCCCCTCGCCCTCCCCCACCCCGGCGACGACGTCGCCGAGCCCCGCACCGACGCCCTCGCGAACGGCGACGACGCACCCGGCCTCCCCGAAACCGAAACCTCCCGCCGCGCACCCGCCGAACGGCACGTACGCCCAGGTGGTGAACGTCGCGTCGGGGCTGTGCCTGGACATCCGCGACGGGGTGATGGACCTGGGCACGGACGTCATCACCGCCCCCTGCACGTCGTCCCCGACGCAGCGCTGGCGCGTCGACGCCTCGCGCGGCGTGCTGCAGTCGGAGGCCGACCCGGACTTCTGCCTGGACAGCCGCGGCTCCACCGACCGGGGCGTCGGCATCTGGGAGTGCTCGGCGGTGGACGGCCGCAACGGGCAGAACCTGCGCTTCACCGTGGACTCCCGCGGCGTGATCCGCCCGGCGATCGCCCCCGACCACGCGGTGACGCCCTACGACGGTGACACGGTGTTCCTGGTCCCGGATCAGGGCGACGACGGCCAGCGGTGGAAGGCGGGGGCGTCCTGACGGCTGCCTGACTCCCGGGCGACCTTTCGGCCCCTCCGCCAGACCTCGGCGACCAGGGGCACGCCCGGGCGGTAGGCCAGGTGGACGTGGCTCGGGGCGTCGAGGATCGCAAGGTCCGCGCAGGCACCGGGAGTGAGGCGGCCGATGTCCGTGCGGCGCAGGGCGCGGGCGCCGCCCGCGGTGGCCGACCACAGTGCCTCGTCCGGGGTCATGCACATGTCCCGCACGGCGAGCGCGATGCAGAACGGCACGGACGACGTGAAGGACGAGCCGGGGTTGCAGTCGGTGGACAGGGCGACCGTGGCGCCCGCGTCGAGGAGGCGGCGGGCGTCGGGCCACCGGGCGCGGGTGGAGAACTCGGCGCCCGGCAGCAGGGTGGCGACCGTGTCGCTGTTCGCGAGGGCGTCGACGTCGGCGTCCGTCAGGTGCGTGCAGTGGTCGGCGCTGGCCGCGCCGAGCTCGACGGCGAGCTGCACGCCCGGTCCGTACGACAGTTGGTTGGCGTGGACGCGCGGGTGCAGGCCCTTCTCCCGGCCGGCGGTGAGGATCGCGCGGGCCTGGTCGCCGTCGAAGGCGCCCCGCTCGCAGAAGACGTCGATCCAGCGGGCGTGCGGTGCGCAGGCGTCCAGCATCTCACCGGTGACCAGGGCCACGTACGCGGCCGGGTCGTCGGCGTGGTCCGGGGAGACGATGTGGGCCCCCAGGTAGGTGACCTCGTCGGTGTGCGCGGCGGCGATGCGCAGGGCCCGTTCCTCGTCGTGGACCGTGAGGCCGTAGCCGGACTTGGTCTCCAGGGTGGTGGTGCCCTGGCGGAGGGCCTCGGTCAGGTAGCGGACGAGGTTGGCCTCCAGTTCCGCGTCGGTCGCGGCCCGGGTCGCGGCCACCGTGGTGCGGATGCCGCCCGCCGAGTAACCGCGGCCCGACATGCGGGCGTTGAACTCCTCGGTGCGGTCGCCCGCGAAGACCAGGTGGGAGTGGGAGTCCACGAAACCCGGGATCACCGCGCGGCCTCCGGCGTCGACCCGGTTGTCAGTGGCGGGTGCTTTGCTTGACTCACCGATCCAGCAGACGCGGTCGCCGTCGATGACGAGGGCCGCGTCCCGGATCAGTCCGAGGGGGGAGGCGTCACCGAGGGAGGGGTCGTTGGTGACCAGACTGGCGATGTTGGTGATGACCGTGCTGCTCATGGGTTCCTCGTGGGTGGCCGGGCGGTCGGCGGACGGCGTCGTGGACGTGTGGCTCGGGGACGTGCGGCTCGGGGTCGTCAGGCGCGCAGTGCCGCGACGGCGTCCGCCAGCGCCTGCGGCACGTCCGGTACGAGCGTGTGGGCTCCGTCGCGGACGACGTGCCGGCCGCCCACGACCGTATGGCGCACATCCGCTGCCGTCGCGGCGAATACGGCCGTCTCGGCGCCCAGCCGTGGCAGCGGACCGGCGGTCCTGACCGAGTCGAGCGCGATCGTCGTGAAGTCGGCGAGCGCGCCGGGCTCCAGGAAGCCCGCGCCGTCCCAGCCGAGCGCCGCGTGCCCGTCGGCACCGGCGGCGCGCAGCAGGGCGGCCGCCGTCCAGTGGCCGCGGGTGCGGGTGCGCAGCCGCTCGTTCAGCTCCATCGCGCGGGCCTCCTCGAACAGGTCGATGACGGCGTGGCTGTCGGAGCCGAGGCTGAGCGGCGAGCCGGCCGCCTGGAGGGCCGGTGCCGGGCCGATGCCGTCGGCGAGGTCCCGCTCGGTGGTGGGGCACATGCAGGTGCCGGTGGAGGTGGAGCCGAGCAGCCGGATGTCCTCGTCCGTGAGGTGCGTGCTGTGCACTCCGGTGGTGCGCGGCCCGAGGACGCCGTGGTCGGCGAGGAGCCGGGTCGGGGTGCGGCCGTGTGCCTCCTGGCAGGCGTTGTTCTCGGCGGTCTGCTCGGACAGGTGCACATGCAGCGGGGCCCGCCGCTCCTCGGCCCAGCGCGCCACCGTCGCCAGTTGGTCGGCGGGCACCGCCCGTACGGAGTGGACGGCCGCACCGATCCGCGCGTGATCGCGTTCCTTGAGAACTGAACAGCGTTCGGCCCAGGCCTCCGCGGTGCCGTCGGAGAAGCGGAGCTGGTGGGTGTTGGGCGGCTGTCCGAAGCCGGAGGACAGATACGCGGTGTCCAGGAGGGTGATCCGGATGCCGGCCTCGGCGGCGGCCGCGATGAGCGCCTCCCCCATGGCGTTGGGGTCGGCGTACGGGGTGCCGCCGGGAGCGTGGTGCACGTAGTGGAACTCGCCGACGGCGGTGACCCCGGCCAGCGCCATCTCCGCGTACACGGCACGGGCGAGCGCGTGGTACGTGTCCGGGGTCAGTCCGTCGGCGAACGAGTACATGACCTCCCGCCAGGTCCAGAAGGTTCCCGAGCCGACCTGGACGGTGCCGCGCAGGGCGCGGTGGAAGGCGTGGCTGTGGGCGTTGGCGAGTCCGGGGAGGGTGAGCCCGCGCAGGACCTCGGCGCCGGGCTCGGGCGCGTCGACGCCGGTGCGGACCGCGGTGATGCGCCCGTCGGCCACCTCCAGGGCGACGCCCGGCTCAACGGCCGGGTCGAGCCAGGCGTGCTCCAGCCAGTACGTCCGTGTCACCTGCACACCAGCCCTTCCAGTACGTCGGCGAGCGCGGTCACCCCGGCCAGGCAGTCGTCCTCGGCGGCGTACTCGGCCGGGGAGTGCGACACGCCCGTGGGGTTGCGCACGAACAGCATGGCGGTCGGGATACTCCCGGAGAGGATCCCGGCGTCGTGTCCCGCCCCGGTGCCGAGGACGGGCACGGTCAGGCCGGTGTCCCGGCCGAGGATGCGGAGCAGTTCGTCCCGCAGGGCGTGGTCGAACTCGACGACGGGCGTGAACGACTCGCGCACCACGTCCAGATCGACACCGTGCGCCTCGGCGTACTCCCGGGCCGCCTCCCGGACGCCGCCGACGACGGTGTCCAGGCTCGCCTGGTCGGCGGCGCGGGAGTCGAGCCAGCCGCGGACGAGGGAGGGGACGGCGTTGACCCCGTTGGGTTCGACGGCGACCTTCCCGAAGGTGGCGACGGCACCGGCGAGTTCGGCCTCGCGGCGGGCGGCGAGCACGGTCCCGGCGTACGGCAGCATGGGGTCGCGCCGGTCGACGAGGCGGGTGGTGCCCGCGTGGTTGGCCTCGCCCCGGAAGTCGAACCGCCACCGCCCGTGGGGCCAGATGGCACTGGCGACCCCGACGGGGTCCCCGCCGATGTCGAGTGCCCGACCCTGCTCGACATGCAGCTCGACGAACGCGCCGATCCGGGCGAGCCGCTCGGGATCGGGTCCGATGGCGTCGGGGTCGTACCCGGCGGCTTCCATGGCCTGCGGCAACGTGACTCCGTCACCGTCGGTCAGGCGGTGCGCCCGGTCCCGGGTGAGCTGCCCGGCGGCGAGCCGCGACCCGACGCAGGCGAGCCCGAACCGGGCGCCCTCCTCGTCGCCGAAGTTGACGATGCCGAAAGGCTTGGCGAACCGGCCGTTCCTGCTGCGCAGCTCGTCGAGCGCGGCGAAGGCGGACACCACCCCGAGTGGCCCGTCGAAGGCCCCGCCGTCGGGCACGGAGTCGAGGTGGGACCCGGTGACCACGGCATCCCCCCGGGCGGGGTCCCCGAGCCAGGCCCACTGGTTCCCGTTCCGGTCGACTTCGTGGACCAGTCCCCGGGCTTCGGCCTGGTCCTTGAACCAGGCCCGGCACTCGGCATCGGCACCGGTCCAGGCGAAGCGGCGGTAGCCACCGGAGGCGGAGTTGCGGCCGACCGGCAGCAACTCCGCCCACATGCTGTGGAACGTCACGCGTCGTCACCCTCGCGCATCGGCACCCGCACGCCCCGCTCCCCGGCGACGGACTCCGCGATGTCGTACCCGGCGTCGACGTGCCGGATGACGCCCATCCCGGGGTCGTTGGTCAGCACCCGGCGGATCTTCTCGCCGGCGAGCTTCGTGCCGTCGGCCACCGTCACCTGCCCGGCGTGGATGGACCGGCCCATACCGACGCCGCCGCCGTGGTGGATGGACACCCACGACGCGCCGGACGCCACGTTGACCATGGCGTTCAGCAGCGGCCAGTCCGCGATGGCGTCCGATCCGTCGAGCATCGCCTCCGTCTCGCGGTACGGCGAGGCGACGGACCCGCAGTCGAGGTGGTCGCGCCCGATGACGATCGGCGCGCTCAGCTCCCCGCTCGCCACCATGTCGTTGAACCGCTCACCGGCCTTGTCCCGCTCGCCGTACCCGAGCCAGCAGATACGCGCCGGAAGCCCCTGGAAGTGCACCCGCTCCCCCGCCATCCTGATCCAGCGCGCGAGCGACTCGTTCTCGGGGAACAGATCGAGGATCGCCCGGTCGGTCTTCGCGATGTCGGCCGGGTCGCCGGACAGCGCCGCCCACCGGAACGGGCCCTTCCCCTCGCAGAACAGCGGCCGGATGTAGGCGGGGACGAACCCGGGGAAGGCGAACGCCCTCTCGTAGCCCGCGAGCTGCGCCTCACCGCGGATCGAGTTGCCGTAGTCGAAGACCTCCGCACCGGCGTCCAGGAAGCCGACCATGGCCTCGACGTGCCGGGCCATCGACTCACGCGCGCGGGTGGTGAAGCCGGCCGGGTCCTTGGCGGCGTGGGCGGCCATGTCCTCGAAGGCCACGCCGACGGGCAGGTACGACAGCGGGTCGTGGGCCGAGGTCTGGTCGGTGACGATGTCGATGGGCGCGCCCATGGCGAGGAGCTGCGGCACCAGCTCGGCGGCGTTGCCGAGGACGCCGATGGACAGTGGACGGCGGGCGTCGCGCGCCTCGACGGCCAGCTGGAGGGCGTGCTCCAGGGAGTCGGCCCTCACGTCCAGGTACCGGTGCTCGATGCGGCGCTCGATGGCCCGCGGGTCGCAGTCGACGCAGATCGCGACGCCGTCGTTCATGGTGACGGCGAGCGGCTGGGCACCGCCCATGCCGCCGAGGCCGGCGGTCAGGGTGATGGTTCCGGCCAGCGAGCCGCCGAACTTCTTGGCGGCGACGGCGGCGAACGTCTCGTAGGTGCCCTGCAGGATGCCCTGGGTGCCGATGTAGATCCAGGAGCCGGCGGTCATCTGCCCGTACATCGTCAGGCCGAGGGCCTCCAGGCGGCGGAACTCCTCCCAGTTGGCCCAGTCCCCGACGAGGTTGGAGTTGGCGATGAGGACGCGCGGCGCCCACTCGTGGGTCTGCATGACGCCGACGGGGCGGCCGGACTGGACGAGCATCGTCTCGTCCTGCTTGAGCGTCCTCAGGGTGCGGACCATCGCGTCGAAGGAGCGCCAGTCGCGCGCGGCCTTCCCGGTGCCGCCGTAGACGACCAGCTTGTCGGGGTGCTCGGCGACCTCGGGGTCGAGGTTGTTCTGCAGCATCCGCAGGGCGGCCTCCTGCTGCCATCCCAGGGCGCTGCGTTCCGTGCCGCGGGGCGCTCGGACGGGCCGGGGTCCTGACATGGTCTGCCTCCTGGTGGACGACGTCACGCGGCGGGAGCGCGCGGGACTGTTGCAGTGGTTATTCATATCCTCGCGCCCTGAATAGAGCTAGTCAATACGCCCTTGCGCCAGCGGGGCGGGGGGCCGGGGTGTTTGGCTGGAGGCATGACCGCAGACGGCGACACGGGGACGGGGGACGCGGTGGAGACGAGGGGCATCGGGGCGGCGGGGCACGGCAGCGGGGACGGGATCCCCGGCGACGCCGAACGGGTGGCGCGGCGCGACGAGGCCGTGCGGAGCGCCGTCGAGCAGGGGCTGCTGGGGCCGGAGGCGCCCCTCGTCGGCCTGCTGGACGTCGCGGGCATCCGGGACTCGGCGGCGGCGCTGCGGGCGGCCTTCGACGCGGTGGTGGCGCCGGGGACGCCGGTCCTGCACGCGTTCGCGGTGAAGGCGACCCCGCTGGTGCCCGTGCTGCGGCTGCTGCGACAGGCGGGCATCGGCGCCGAGGTGGCGAGCCCGGGAGAGCTGGCGCTGGCCCGGGCGGCCGGGGTGGCGCCCGAGCGGATCGTGCTGGACTCGCCCGCCAAGACGGCGGCCGAGCTGCGCCAGGCTCTTCAGCTGGGCGTCGCCGTCAACGCGGACAGTCAGCAGGAGCTGGGGCGGCTGGATGAGCTGGTCCGGACGGTCCGGACGGACTCGCCTCTCGGGATCCGGGTGAATCCGCAGACCGGGGCCGGTTCGATCCAGGCCCTGTCGACGGCGACGGCCACCTCGAAGTTCGGGGTGGCGTTGCGGGACGAGGGGGCGCGCGAGTGGGTGGTGCGCGCTTGCGCGGAGCGGCCCTGGCTGACGCGGCTGCACGCGCACTCCGGTTCGCAGGGGGTGCCGCTGTCGCTGATGGCGCGGGGCATCGCGGAGACGTACGCGCTCGCCGAGGAGATCAACGCGCATGTCGGGCGCCGGCAGATCGACACGATCGACGTCGGCGGCGGGCTGCACGTCAACTTCCGCTCCGATGTCACGACGCCGACGTACGCGCAGTACGCGCGGCTGCTGGCCGAGGCGGTGCCGGGGCTGTTCGACGGGCGGTACGGACTGGTCACGGAGTTCGGGCGGTCGCTGCTCGCCAAGCACGGGACGCTGGTGGCGCGCGTGGAGTACACCAAGAGCGCGGGCGGCCGGGCCGTCGCGGTCACGCACGCGGGGGTGCAGGTCGCGGTGCGGACGGTGTACGCGCCGGCGTCCTGGCCGCTGCGGATCGCCGCCTACGACGCGAAGGGGCGCCCCAAGGAGGGGCCCGACGTGGTGCAGGACGTGGCGGGACCGGCCTGCTTCGCGGGCGACCTGCTGGCCGAGGCACGGGCACTTCCCCGGCTGGAACAGGGCGACCACGTGGCGGTACTGGACACCGGCGCCTACTACTTCGCCCACCACTACGGCTACAACTCCCTCGCCCGGCCGGGGGTGTACGGCTACGCGCCGGACGGAAGCGGAGGGACCCGGTTCGCCGTCGTGCGGGAGCCCCAGTCGGTCGAGGAGATCGTGGCGGAGTCGGGCGGGGGGCGCGCGGGAGCGCTGACAGAGCTCTGAGGGGGTACGCGCGCCCGTCCGGGCGCTCCTACCGCATGCAGCCTGCCCGCATATCCGCACGTCAGCGAGGAGCAGACTCTGACGTGCCCAATGCCCCTGTAAACAGGGTCAGTTGACCCACCTTAGTCGTCCCGCGCATGTTCCACTGGAAAATGCCAGATCCCTCACCCCTCGCGCATACGTTGCGTAGCGTCTGTGTCACTCAGCCGTACCCGAGGCGGGAGGGGAGCCGCTGTGCCCGGAATCGACGAGTGTCTGCTGGAAGCCATGCGCCTGCCCGGTGCCCGGGGCGCCGCGGTGGTCGACTGGACGAGCGGGCTCGCCCTGGGCACGGTCGGCGACGCGCCGGGCGGTGACCACGAGACGACCGCCGCGGAGGCGGCGGAACTGGCCCGGCTGGCGGCCGAGCACCGCGCGTTCGCGCCGGAGGGGGACGCCGACTGGTCCGAGGACGCCTGCCCGGTCGAGGACCTGATCGTCGCCAACCGGGACAGCTACCACCTGCTCCGCTTCGTCCCGACGACCTTCGACAGCAGCGTCTTCCTGCACCTGTGGCTGGCGCGCGAGGACGGCAACCTCGCCCTCGCCCGCATCCGGCTCGGCGAGATGGCCGGACGGCTGGTGCTGGGATGACGGCGGTCAGACTCCCCTCACCGCCCCCGCTGCCGGTACGGCAGGGGACGCAGATCCCGGGCGGCGGCCTGTCCCCCATGCTCAGCCGGCTCGCCGCCGAGCGGGCCACCGGTGTGCTGATGCGCGAGGGCGGCATGCTCCACCTGTACGAGGGCCAGGTGGTGTACGCGGAGAGCCCCTCGACCCCGGGCCTCGACTCCCTCCTCGTCGCACACGGCGTGCTCGACGAGGAGGGCTGGCGGGAGGCGCTGGCACAGGCGGGCCCGCAGGGGCTGGTGGGCCGGTTCCTGGTCGACAGCGGCCGGATCGGCCAGGGGGCGCTGGAGCTGTGCCATCTGGGGGCGCTGTTCGACGCGGCGTACTTCGTCCTCGGCCCGAGCAGCGCCCCCGCCCGCTTCCGCTACGGCGATGCCCACTGGATGGGACCGGTGCACCCGGTTCCGGTGACCGCGGTGGAGCGCGAGACGCTGCGCCGCCGCGACCTGCTGCAGACCATCTGGCCCGACCCGGCGGTCGACGAGGCCCCGCTGGTCCGCGCCGACCGTCCGACGGTGCCGACGGTCACGCCCCGCCAGGAAGCCGTACTGGGCCGCGTCGACGGAACCCGAACGGCGGCGGACATCTCCCGGGCGCTGGGCCGCCCGGCCTTCCACACGCTCGTGGACATAAGGCGCCTGGCCGCGGCGGGCTGCGTGGCGGCCCGCCCCACGGCGCGGACGCCGGCACCCGCACCCGCACCCGCACCCGCACCCGCACCCGCACCCGCACCCGCACCCGCCGACGTACCACCCGCACCCACCGCAGAGCTGCTGCTCTACCAAGACCCCCACATCACCTTGCTGAAAAGGCTGAGAGATGCGCTGGAGGCCCTTTGACCGCCCCGCGCGGCAGCGACCTCGCGCCGAGAGGAGACAGCTGATGACAGCCGAGGCGGACGTCCTCGACGAACTCCGCCGACTGAGATCCCGCATCCCCCAGCTGACCGGCTCCCTCGCCGCCAGCGTCGACGGCCTGGTCCTCGCCCAGGACGCCCCCGGCGTCGAACCGGAAGGCGTCGCCGCGCTGACCGCGGCCGCGCTGGGCGTGGCCGTACGGCTGGCGCAGGCGACGGGACAGGGCGAGTTCCGCGAGGTGCTCGTCCGCGGCGTACACGGCTACGTGGCCACGTACGCCGCGGGCCGTAACGCGGTCCTGACCGTACTCGCCCAGGACCGCGTCAACGTCGGCCGTCTGCATCTGGAGGGCCGCCGCGCGAGCGCCCGGATCGGCGAGCTGGTCGACGAGGCCGCCGCCCGCGCCGAGCCACCCCCGCCACCGCCGCAGCCGCCGCAGCCGCCCGCCCCATGGACCCCCACCCAGCCCCCACCCACCAGGCCCGCCCCCACGCGGACCCGCACCGCGCGCACCCCCGCGAGCCCACGCCCGGCCGCGAACGCGCGCACCACCACCGAGAGTTGAAAGGACTCATCCCGAAATGGCCAACACCGAAACCGCGCTGAAAGAGGCGCTCGCCTCCATCGAGGGTGCGACCGGAGTCGCCCTGGTCGACTACACCAGTGGCATGGCGCTGGGCACGATGGGCGGCAGCAAGAGCTTCGACCTCACCGTCGCGGCCGCCGGCAACACCGACGTCGTACGGGCCAAGCTGCGCACCATGGAACACCTCGGGCTCAAGGGCCAGATCGAGGACATCCTGATCACGCTGTCCGACCAGTACCACCTGATCCGGCTGCTCACCGGCCGCGGCGGCAACGGCCTGTTCCTCTACCTGGTGCTCGACGCCAAGCGGGCCAACCTGGCGATGGCCCGCCACCAGCTGAAGAAGATCGAGGAGGATCTGGAGGTCTGACCCTGCGCCCGGCCGCTCCCCGCGCCGGTGCCCTGAACAGGAGCCCTACACCAGCTCGGCGGTACGGCGGCGCGCCCCGCCCGGGGCCGCGTCGCCGGCCGCGATGCCGGTGCTGCGGTAGCCCTTGACCGGTTTGCCCGCGGGGCCGCCGCCCCGGCGGCCGAGCCAGTCGACACGCACCCACAGCAGGACGTCGTCGGCCTTCTCCCGCCGCCCGAGCCAGGCGGCCTTCAGGCGCAGCCCGGCGCCGGTTCCGGCGAGCAGCATGCCCCCGGCGGCGGGCACCGCGAAGGAGCTGCCGAGCGCGGCGGCGAAGGCGGCGAGCAGCCACCAGCGGTGGCCGCGCCGCCAGGTGCGGACGGTGACCGCGCGGTCCTGGAGGACGTCGTACTTCCCGGCACGGGCGGCACCGCGGGCCAGGGCGGCGTACCGCTTGCGACGGGAGAAGGCGACGACGAGGGCCGCGACGAGGAACAGCGCGGCCCCCGCCAGGACGCCGATCCGGCGCCCGGTGAGGCCCGGCACCAACGCCCCGGCACCGGTTGCGAACACCCCTGGCCACCACAGCGGTGCCGCCCCCGCCCGCACGACGACGGCCACCCGAGCCAGTCCCTGTCCTCCGCGCACCACGTCCGGCCTCCCGTCTCTCCTGTGCAGCGCCTCAGTGCGGGGAGGTTAGCGAGGGAACCTGAGACGAGTCTGAAAATCCCGCGCCGGGACGGGGGGGGGAACGGCCTACTCGACGAACAGCCCCCGGGCCGCGGCCCGTGTGTCGAACTGCTCCAGCCGTGCCTGCGCGTCCGGGAGGTCGTCGCACATGGCTTCGAGCAGGACCCGGCCGAGGAGCATCGGCGCACACGCCGTGTCGAAGGCGAGCCCCGTACCGACGGCAGCCGGCAGCAGCAGGTCGGACACCTTGGCCACGGGCGCGAACGCCGAGTCGGCGACCGTGACCACCGTCAGGCCCGCTTCCCGGGCATACGCCAGCGTGTCCACGACCTCGCGCGGGTGCCGGGGCAGCGCGAAGCAGAGCAGTGCGCTCGCGCCCGCCCGGACGGCCGCGTCGATACGGTCCTGGAGCATCGTGCCGCCCTCGTCGAGCAGCCGGACGTCCGGGTGGACCTTCGCCGCGAAGTACGAGAAGCCGTACGCCTGGGAGGCCGCGGCGCGCAGGCCGACCACGGGCAGCGGGCGCGAGGCGGCGAGGATCCGGCCGGCCTTGTGCACCGGCTGCGGGTCGGCCAGCGCCTCCGCGAGATGCCTCAGGTTCTCGATCTCGGCCTGCACGGCCTGCTGGTACCCGTTGTACGCCCCGGCCCCCGCCGTCTGCTCCGGCGGGGCGACCTCGCGCAGGTGCCGGCGCAGCGCCGGGTAGCCGTCGAAGCCGAGGGCGACCGCGAAACGGGTCACGGAGGGCTGGCTGACACCGGCGAGTTCGGCCAGTTCCACGCTCGACAGGAACGGCACGTCGGCGGCCCGTCGCACCATGCTGTGCGCGATGCGCCGCTGGGTCGGCGTGAGCCTGTGCCCCTCGAAGAGCGCCTGCAGCCGTGCGGCAGGGCTGTCGGCCACGCTCATGACGTGCTCCCCCCTCCCAGGGTCCCGTGATCACCGCCCGACTATTCAAGCACCGAGAACCCTGCATGGCGATATGCAATCGGTTGTCCGTCCTGCCGGCAGGCCCCCGCGGAAACGGGGGGCTGTCCCCAGTGCGCCGGGGTTCCCCTCTCCCTACCGTTGTGCGCATGACCGGACTGGAGGCGCGGGACGCCGACCTGAAGAAGGAACTCGACGCCACCCTGCAGGCCCGCAGGGAACTGGGCGAGGAGTACGAGTCGGCGCTGGTCGAATCCTTCCTGGAGAAGGTCGACCAGCGCATCGACGGCGCGATCGACCGCCGGGTGCGGCGGCAGCTGGCGGAGCGGCAGATGGTCGTGGCGCGTGGCGCACGGTCCTCCCGGGCGACGGACTCCTGGGGCGAGCGCTTCGGCTTCGGCATCGTGTCCCTGGTGGTGGCGATCCCGCTCTCGGCGATCGGCGGCGCCTTCGGAGGCATGTCCGGCCTCCTGGCCACCTGGGTCGGCATCGTCGGCGTCAACGTGGCCCAGGCCGCCCGCACCAACCCCACCCTCTTCTCCCGCCGCCGCACCTCGCGCCAGGACGGCGAGTGGGAGGACTGACCGCCACAGGCCCGGCGCTCCCGCGAGGAGGGGGAAACACCCCTGCGCGGAGGACACGAGCGACGATCACCGCGACCCTCGATGGGGAAACCCCGGCGGCGAACCACCGGGTCCGCGAGAGCGGCGCCGGCTTGGGCGTGAAAAACAGCGGGGACCGCCGCACCCCCGTGACCGGGGGGCGGGACGACGGCGGTCCCCGCGGGGGACGCGGGCCGGGTCAGGGCCGGGCTTGCGCGTCCTTGGCGTCCATGGAGGTCCGGGAGCCGCTCCGGAGGTCCTTGGCGCCGTTCGCTGCCGACCGGGGCGGGGAGCCGCTCCCGCCGCCTGCCGACAGCCACCACTGTGCCGGACCCGTGTTAAGCGGGTGCTGCGCGGACGTGACGCGCTCGTACCACTTGCGAGAAGCAGCTCTTCCCGCGCGTCACCGGAAGTTCCCCGGCGACGCACCCGGTTCACCGGACGTTCGCTACTGCTTCCCCCCCTTGGCCAGGAACGCCAGCAGGTCCTGCCGGCTGACCACTCCGGTCGGCTTGCCCTCGACCAGGACGATCGCCGCGTCGGCCGCGCCGAGCACGGACATCAGGTCCGCGACCGGCTCACCGGAGCCGACCTGCGGCAGCGGCGGGGACATGTGCTTCTCCAGCGGGTCGTCCAAGGAGGCCTGCTTGGTGAACAGTGCCGTCAGCAGCTCCCGTTCGACGACGGACCCCACGACCTCGGCGGCCATCACGTCCGGGTGGCCCGCGCCCGGCTTGACGATCGGCATCTGCGAGACGCCGTACTCGCGCAGCACCTCGATGGCCTGGCCCACGGTCTCGTCCGGGTGCATGTGGACGAGGGAGGGGATGGCGCCCTCCTTGTCCCTGAGCACGTCCCCGACGCGCGCGCTCGTCCCCGTGTCCTCGAGGAAGCCGTAGTCGGCCATCCACTCGTCGTTGAAGATCTTGCTGAGGTAGCCGCGCCCGCTGTCGGGCAGGAGCACCACCACGACGTCGTCCGGCCCGAGCCGCTCGGCCACCCGCAGGGCTGCGACCACGGCCATGCCGCACGAGCCGCCCACCAGCAGGCCCTCCTCCCGGGCCAGCCGCCGGGTCATCTGGAAGGAGTCCTTGTCGGAGACGGCGATGATCTCGTCGGCGACGGTGGGGTCGTAGGCGGTCGGCCAGAAGTCCTCACCGACGCCCTCGACGAGGTACGGGCGCCCGGAGCCGCCGGAGTAGACGGACCCCTCGGGGTCGGCGCCGATGACCTTGACCCGGCCGTCGCTGACGTCCTTCAGGTAGCGGCCGGTGCCGGAGATGGTGCCGCCGGTGCCGACGCCCGCGACGAAGTGGGTGATCTTCCCCTCGGTCTGCTCCCACAGCTCGGGGCCGGTGGAGTGGTAGTGCGACAGGGGGTTGTTGGGGTTGGAGTACTGGTCCGGCTTCCAGGCGCCGGGGGTCTCACGGACGAGCCGGTCGGAGACGTTGTAGTACGAGTCCGGGTGCTCCGGGGCGACCGCCGTCGGGCACACGACCACCTCGGCGCCGTACGCGCGCAGCACGTTGATCTTGTCGGTGGAGACCTTGTCCGGGCAGACGAAGATGCACTTGTAGCCCTTCTGCTGGGCCACGATCGCAAGGCCGACGCCCGTGTTGCCGCTGGTCGGCTCGACGATCGTGCCGCCCGGCTTCAGCTCGCCGCTCTGCTCGGCCGCCTCGATCATGCGCAGGGCGATGCGGTCCTTGACGGAACCGCCGGGGTTGAAGTACTCGACCTTCGCGAGAACGGTCGCCTTGATGCCGGCGGCCACGCGGTTGAGCCGGACCAGCGGGGTGTTGCCGACCAGGCTGATCATCGAGTCGTGGAATTGCACCGTTGTCTCCGGTTGCTGCACAGGAAGTGGTCGTGATGGTTCCGCCAGCGTAAGCGCTCGTAGGTCCGGGACGGACGCTTACCGGAACGAGCCCCCGGGCGCGGGCCGTCCCGGGCGTTCACGCTCCGTTGAGATTGGGCGACTGGGCGAACGGGGCAAGCACTGGGTGTACGGCTACGAGGAGGTGGCGGCGACGCATGTCGAGCATGTCGAGGGCGAGGGTGGCCCGGCGCATCGCGGCGGGCGCGGCGTACGGCGGCGGCGGTATCGGCCTGGTCGGGGCGGCCGCCGTCGGGCTGCTGGTCGCCGAGGTGCAGCTGGCCAAGCGCCATGTGGGCAACGGACACAGCCCGCATCCGCCGAGCGCGGACGGCCTGTACGGACGTGGCTACAGCGCCCTGGGCGAACCACCGCTGAGGCTGGTGATGCTCGGCGACTCCACCGCCGCGGGGCAGGGCGTGCACCGCTCCCGCCAGACACCGGGGGCGCTGCTGGCGTCGGGGCTGGCGGCGGTGGCGGAGCGGCCGGTGGCTCTGCGCGTCGTGGCCCATCCGGGGGCGCAGTCGGACGACCTGGACCGTCAGGTGGCGCTCACGCTCGAGAACCAGGACCGGATCCCCGACATCTGCGTCATCATGATCGGCGCGAACGACGTGACGCACCGGATGCCGCCGACACGGTCGGTGCGGTATCTGTCGGCGGCGGTGCGGCGCCTGCGCACGGCGGGCGCGGAGGTGGTCGTCGGCACCTGCCCCGACCTGGGCACGATCGAGCCGGTGCAGCAGCCGCTGCGGTGGCTGGCCCGGCGGGCCTCCCGGCAGCTGGCCGCGGCCCAGACGATCGGGGTCGTGGAGCAGGGGGGCCGGACCGTGTCGCTGGGCGATCTGCTGGGTCCGGAGTTCGCGGCGAACCCTCGGGAACTGTTCGGCCCCGACAACTACCACCCCTCGGCAGAGGGATACGCCACGGCGGCGATGGCGGTCCTGCCGACGGTGTGCGCGGCGCTCGGCCTGTGGCCGGCGGACGAGGAGCGCCCGGACGCGTCCCGCCGCGAGGGCTTCCTGCCGGTGGCCCGGGCCGCGGCGGAGGCCGTGGACGAGGCGGGCACGGAGGTCACGGCCGCGATGCCGACGGGCCCGCGGGGGCCGTGGGCCCTGCTCAAGCGCCGCCGTCGCCGCCGCCTGCCGACCCCGGAGGCGACGCCGACCACGGCCCCGGAACCGTCCGCGTGACGCCGGGGGCGTCTCCTCGCCCGCGCCGCCCCCGCCGTCCCTGCCCGTCCCGGCTCCGGCGCTCGGCCCTTTCGACCCGGCCAGGGCTCCCCCCGGCCCCGGCGGGGGTGTCCCCTGCTTCCCTCACGGGCCGCGTCCCGGAACCGCCGGGGCAGCGCTCTTGCCCCCGTCCGGCGGACGAGCGCGCCCCAGCGGGGCGCGGGGCTGCGTCGCTGTGCGGCTCCGCCGCGCGGGCTCGACCAGCCCCGAACAGCCCACGGCCGCCACACCCGCCGGCGCCGCCCCGTCCGCCGCGCGGGGGCAGGGGCGCGGCCCCGGACCGCAGTCCCACCCGCGCCGTTCCCGGCTCACACACCGAGGAACCAAGCAAGCGCTTAGAAAATTGCGGCCGGAGTCACACGCCCGCGCCCGTGACCTCCACCATACGTACGGGTAACTTCGCCCACAGCCCTGCTCATCCTCGTGCAATGGAGCCGTGATGCCCGAAGCCGTCATCGTCTCGACCGCCCGTTCCCCGATCGGCCGTGCCTTCAAGGGCTCCCTGAAGGATCTCCGCCCGGACGACCTCACCGCCACGATCATCCAGGCCGCCCTCGACAAGGTCCCCGCCCTGGACCCGAAGGACATCGACGACCTGATGCTCGGCTGCGGCCTCCCCGGCGGCGAGCAGGGCCACAACCTCGGCCGTGTCGTCGCCGTGCAGATGGGGATGGACCACCTCCCCGGCTGCACGATCACCCGCTACTGCTCCTCCTCCCTCCAGACCTCCCGCATGGCACTGCACGCCATCAAGGCCGGCGAGGGCGACGTCTTCATCTCCGCGGGCGTCGAGATGGTCAGCCGCAGCGTCAAGGGCAGCTCCGACGGTCTCCCGGACACCCACAACCCCCTCTTCGCCGAGGCCGAGGCCCGTACCGCCGCCGTCGCCGAGTCCGAGGGCGCCGACTGGCACGACCCGCGCGAGGACGGCCTGCTGCCCGACCCGTACATCGCGATGGGCCAGACCGCCGAGAACCTCGCCCGTCTGAAGGGCGTCACCCGCGCCGAGATGGACGAGTTCGGCGTCCGCTCGCAGAACCTCGCCGAGCAGGCCATCGCCAAGGGCTTCTGGGAGCGCGAGATCACCCCGGTGACCCTCCCGGACGGCACGGTCGTCAGCAAGGACGACGGGCCGCGGCCCGGGGTGACCCTGGAGGCCGTCTCCGGACTCAAGCCCGTCTTCCGTCCCGACGGCCGAGTCACCGCGGGCAACTGCTGCCCGCTCAACGACGGCGCCGCCGCCCTGGTCGTCATGAGCGACACCAAGGCCCGGGAGCTGGGGCTCACGCCGCTCGCCCGGATCGTCTCCACCGGTGTCTCCGGCCTCTCCCCCGAGATCATGGGCTACGGGCCCGTCGAGGCCAGCAAGCAGGCCCTGAAGCGCGCCGGGCTCACCATCGGCGACATCGACCTCGTCGAGATCAACGAGGCCTTCGCCGCCCAGGTGATCCCGTCCTACCGCGACCTGGGCATCCCGCTGGAGAAGCTGAACGTCAACGGCGGTGCCATCGCCGTCGGCCACCCCTTCGGCATGACCGGCGCCCGCATCACCGGGACCCTGATCAACTCCCTCCAGTGGCACGACAAGCAGTTCGGCCTGGAGACGATGTGTGTCGGCGGCGGCCAGGGTATGGCCATGGTCATCGAGCGCCTCAGCTGATCCGGTCCCGCGCCGCTCGTGCGACGGCCCGGAGCTCCGTCGTCCCCAGGATCCGGCGAAGCTTCGGGCCGCTTTCGAGACCTAATCTCCCCCAGGATGTGACCTATCTCCCTCCGAAGGGGGTCTGTGCAGGTCAGAGCAGCTCTACCGGTGCACAGTGAGGGCAAGTTCATGTCCGTTTCGTGACGTTACGCACTGACAACCGGTTAGTCCACCCTTCAAGCTGATGTAGGAAGTCGGGGGTCGACCTTCAACCAGGAGTACGTCAGTGAGCGCCATGCCGATAGCTCTGCTGCTCACCACCACCGCGACCGCGGGCGTGGGCGTCGCCGTCCTGTGCAGCGTGCGGGCGCTGCGCCGGCAGGTCGCGGCCCTGCACGCCGAATTCGCCGAGAGCCGTGCCACGCAGGTGCGCGGGCTGGTGCCCGTAGCCCGCACCCCCGCCGACGCGGAGGAGATCCGGGCCGCCGTGGCCGAGGCGCTGGCCGAGGAGCGGGAGCGGGAGCTGGCCGAGGCACGCGCCTTCTGGGCCGCCCAGGAGGCCCGCGACATCGCCGACGCCCCCACGCTGTTCGGCCTGCCCGACAGCGAGCTGTTCCTGCCCCGTCCCGCGGACTTCGCGGGCCTGGAGCACGACAGCCTGGAACCGGTGACCGAGGCCGGCACCGAGGAGACGGAGTTCCCCGGGGACTCCCCCGAGCTGGCCGCCGCCCGCCGTCGTCACCCCTCGCACCCCGACTTCGTCCCGGCCTCCTCCCCCGTCGCGGCCGACCACGAGCGCACGATCGCCTGCCTGGAGCGGCTGGCCGACGCCGGCACCGAACTCGCCGACGTCCGCCCGGGCCCCCTGGGCACCCTGGACGTGTACGTCTTCGCGGACGGTACGACGCTGTGCATGACCCCGGGCCACCGCGAGACCTCCGAGCGCCTGGCCGCGGCCCTGACCGCCGGCCACGCCCCGGTCCTGCTCGGCGGTTCGGGGATCTCGGCCGGGTACGCACTCACGTTCGCGTGCGGCGAGGAGTCCGTGTACGTCCTCGCGGACCGCGTCATCGCGTCCCTGTAGTCAGGACCTCACGCTGTAGTCCGGACCTCACGCTGTCCCGGCGTCGCGGCGTCCCGCCGCCCTGTGGCCCCTGGCAGCACGGATCGCGCCGGGGAACGGGAGTCGCCCGTCGCGCCCCCGGCGCGCTGGTGTTCCCCCGCCCGGCGCGCTCCTGTCTCCCTCACACCCCCGCACGCTTCTGTGCCTCCCGCACCTGCGCCACGGCATCGGCGAGTTCCGTCTCGTCCCGCAGGACGACGGACAGATCGTGTCCGGCGACCGTGATCTGGTCGGCGGCTGCGAACATGCCCGCGTCCGGCATCTCCCGCGGCTCGGCCGAAGGGTCCTCCAGAAGCTGGGCACGACGCGCCAACTCCCTGGCGAGCGCGAGCGCTTCGGCCGCCGCGCCCCGTTGCAGCCGGCTCTGCGGAGCGGCCCGCAACCGGTCGGCGAAGTGGTCCACGGCCCGGGTCAAAGGCGTCGTATCAAGCACGCGGCGAGCGTACGCGCCGCGGCAGCACTGTTGCCAACGGGCGAACACTCAGGCACGGTGACCTGAAGGACCGGCTTCATCGAGTGCGTCCGGAGGCGCCGATGTCCCAAGTCTTCTCCGAGGAGACCCATCGCAATCTGCTCGCCCGCATCCCCCAGTGCACCGGTCGTGAAGTGTCCGACTGGCTGCGAACCGTCGACGAAGGCCCCGCTCTCTGCTTCGAGGAGAAGGTCAGCTGGCTCCGGCACGAGCACAATCTCGCGTACGGCCACGCCAAGGCGATCATCCATGAGTACGACCTGAGGAGGGCGGCGCGCAAGCTGCTGTGAGCCGCGCACAGCGAAAGGGCCCGTGAACAACGGTTCACGGGCCCTTCAAAGGTGCCGGGAGCGCCGGGAAGGATCCGGGAGTGCCCGCGGCGACTAGTCGTTGCTACTGAAGATCGCGACGAGCCGGAGCATCTCCACGTAGATCCACACGAGGGTCATGGTCAGGCCGAACGCCGCCAGCCACGCCTCCTCGCGCGGCGCGCCGTACGCGATCCCGTCCTCGATCTGCTTGAAGTCGAGCGTCAGGAAGAACGCGCCGAGCAGGATCGCGACGACACCGACCAGCGCACCCAGCGGGCCCATGCTGCGCAGCCCGCCGCCCGGCGCGACGCCGAACGCGACGAGCAGCAGGTTGACCGCCATGGTCAGGACGAAGGCGATGGCGATGGCCATGCCGATCCGGGCGTACCGTGCGGTGACGCGGATCCAGCCCGCCCGGTAGACGAGCAGGGTCGCGCCCGAGACCGCCATCGTGCCGAGCACGGCCTGGAACGGTGCACCGTGCCACTGCGCGTTGTACATCTCGCTGATGACGCCGAGGAAGACGCCCTCGAAGGCGGCGTACCCCAGGATCAGCGCGGGTGACGGCGTGCGCTTGAAGGACTGCACCATCGCCAGGACGAACGCGACCAGCGCAGAACCGAACGCGAGTCCGAAGCTGGTGGACGAGACCGGCAGCAGCGCCCAGGCCAGGATCGCGCCGACGGCGACCGTGCCGAGCGTCATCGCCGAGCGCATGACGACGTCGTCCATCGTCATCCGGCCGGGGGTGGCCGGAGCCTGCGGCGGGGCGCCGTACTGCGTCTGCTGTCCGTACGGGTTCTGGGCGTAAGGGTTCTGCGCGTAGGGGTTGCCGCTCGCGTACGGGTTCTGCGCGTACGGGTTGCCCTGCGTGCCGACGGCGGCTCCCCCGGCCTGCGGCGCGGTGTTGAAGCCCGCGTAGCCGTTGTCGCGGCTGAACCCCCGTCGCGAGAAGACCGGGTTGCTGCTCCTCATTTCACTCCTCCATGACCACCCTTCGTGGCCTTGGCTCAAGAGTAATGGACGGGCAAAGAATTGCCCCAGTACCTGAGGAGGATCTTTCCCTCCTCCTCGCGCGCAACACGCTACGCGCTGGTGTGATTCCCGGCGAGGATCCGTCTCATCCATGACGAAGCCGGTACGGAGTCGAGACCGGCCACTGATCATCCGGGTGGGTGACCGGGGCCTTCGCACCCCCGGACGGGTGACGGTACTCCCCCCGCCCCGTCGCCGGACGTCAGCCCAGCGGGAAGCCCGTGTACCCCTCGGCGAGCTCGGTCTCGGCGGCGCGCGAGGTGGTGAGCCGTTCCAGCCGGGCCAGTTGGATGCGGTCGTCGAACGGCGTGGCGCCCGGGGCGCGGTGCAGCAGCGTGGTCAGCTCGTACGAGAACCGCTCGGCCTGCCAGACGCGGCGCAGACACGTCCCGGAGTAGGCGTCGAGCAGCTCGCCGGAGCCCGTCCCCCGCTGGTGCGCCAGTGCCCGCGCGAAGGTGACGACGTCACCGACGGCGAGGTTGAGCCCCTTGGCACCGGTGGGCGGCACGATGTGGGCGGCGTCCCCGGCGAGGAAGAGCCGGCCGTGGCGCATCGGCTCGTGGACGTAACTGCGCATCGGGGTCACGGACTTGGAGCTGATGGGACCCCGGGCCAGGTGCCAGCCGTCGGTGGTCTCGAAGCGGCGCTCCAGCTCGTCCCAGATCCGGTCGTCGGCCCAGTCCCCGACGTCGGTGCCGTGCGGCACTTGGAGGTAGAGGCGGGAGACGGCCGGGGAGCGCATGCTGAGCAGGGCGAAACCGCGGTCGTGGCGGGCGTAGACGAGTTCGTCGTGCGAGGGCGCGACATCGGCGAGGACGCCGAGCCAGCCGAACGGGTACGCACGTTCGAACACACGGGACAGTCCGGCCGGAACCGCCTGACGGGACACACCCCGGAAGCCGTCGCACCCCACGACGTACTCGCACTCCAGGAGGTCCTCGCTCCCCTCGTACCGGAAGCGCACCCGCGGGCTGTCGCCGTCGGCACCCTCCACGGCGAGCGCCTCGGCCTCGAACAGCAGCGGGCCGCCGTCCTTGAGCTGGAGCGCGATGAGGTCCTTGCAGACCTCGGTCTGCGCGTACACCATCACGGAACGCCCGCCGGTCAGCGCGGGGAAGTCGACGCGATGGCGGCGGCCCGCGAAACGCAGTTCGATCCCGTCGTGGCGCAGCCCCTCGCGGTCCATGCGCTCGCCCGCTCCGGCGGCCCGCAGCACGTCGACGGACCCCTGCTCCAGGATCCCGGCCCGCTGGCGCCGCTCGACATAGGCCCGATCGCGGGCCTCCAGCACGACGGAGTCGATGCCGGCGTTGTGCAGCAGCCGCGCGAGCAGCAGCCCGGCGGGCCCCGCTCCGATGATGCCGACGGTGGTACGCATCCCGACATCCCTTCGTGCCCCGTGGTCCCGTTGGTTCGCAAGGTGAAAGTTAGTTCACTCCTGCTGGAGAGAGTCTCCGGCCGCACGGTCCTCCTGTCAACGACTGCTTTGGGCGCAGCTCGCCCACCGCCGGGGTATTCGTACGCGGCCGGCGGAAGGATCACCCGGACCGAGCGGGAGCTGTCGTGACGGGGGCACCCGGGGGAACCGCCGTTCGGCTCATCAGCGGTGGTGGGCCGCGCCGGCCGTACCCAAGGTGGAGCTGGCGGGGCGTGGCAGGGAGCGAAGGCCGGGAGGACGCGCGTGGTACTCGATGAGGTCCAGCTGCTCAAGGCTGGGGAGCAGCGGCTCGAGGACATCTTCCGTACGAGTCCGCCCGGTGAGGTCCCGAGGGGCCCGCTGGAGGGCACGGCGATCCTGCCGTGGGCCGGGTCGGCGGGCGCCCGGTTCCTCGCCGTGTTCGTGAGCCTCGGCCTGTGGCGGGGCAAGGTCTTCAGTCCGGACGGCCATCTGAGCAACCGGTTCACGGCCCTGGACGTGCTCGCCGTCGTCGCCAGGGTCGGGGTGGGGCCGAGCCGGCTGGACGGCAGGGAGTGCATCGTCATCGACTACTCCCGGACGTCCCTGCTGGCCATGGGCCTACGGGACGAGGTGCGCCAGGTGGCCCCGAACCTGTACCTGGGCCTGGTCTGGCTGTTCGGCCACAAGGTCGGCTGGTTCTCGCTGCGGTTGCCGGGGGCCCGGACCACGGAGCCCGCGTCCCACCTCGACGAAACCCACCTCTGACCACACGCCCCTGACACCGCCTGCCCGCAGGGCCGGCGTTCGGGCACCGCCGTACCGGAGGGGGACAGCGGCGGGAAGTACGACCAGCAGGCCACCGATGAGTTGCTCCGACTGTGGCCCGCGCCACGCGTCGCGGGGAAAGAAGTGCCCGGAGCCGGACTCGAACCGGCACGCCCGCGAAGGGGCAGCGAGGTTTAAGCTCGCCGTGTCTGCGTTCCACCATCCGGGCAGGCCATGGGCTCCGCATCGAGCGTTCCGAGCCTATCGGGGCGCATCCCCCGAACAGCGGCCCCACGATGCGATGTTGTCTTATTTTATTGATGTCTGAGGGTGCATCAGCACCCGGTACGGGCCATCCGCACTTGCCAATAGCCTTTCGGGGAAGCGCCGCCGCCGTATGTGAAATGACGGAATTTCACCGCCCTGAAGGAGGGAGTCCGAAGCGTTCCACTTGCGGTTGAACAACCGCTTTCCCGTACGGCGGCTCAGGGGACCGTGTCCTCCCCAGGTATGACCCGGGCCGTGCCGGTCCGACCGAAGGCTGCCGTGGGAACCGGAGCAGCGGCTGACGCCACGGCGGCGACGGGCCGCGACGATGGGACGTGTCCTCTTCACCGTCGTCGTCCCGACAGGAGCGTCTCCCGTGACCAGCACCCCTCTCGCCGACCGGACCACCGCGGTGGCCGCCCGCGCCACGGATCTGTCGAAGGTCTACGGTCAGGGCGAGACCCAGGTGGTGGCCCTGGACCGGGTCACCGTCGACTTCCAGCAGGCCCAGTTCACGGCGATCATGGGACCCTCCGGCTCCGGCAAGTCGACGCTGATGCACTGCGTGGCCGGGCTCGACTCCTTCTCCTCCGGTTCCGTCCGCATCGGGGACGTCGAGCTGGGGGCGCTGAAGGACAAGCAGCTCACCCGGCTGCG
The DNA here is from genome assembly GCF_059510295.1 of Streptomyces sp. PTL18. Classification (NCBI taxonomy): domain Bacteria; kingdom Bacillati; phylum Actinomycetota; class Actinomycetes; order Kitasatosporales; family Streptomycetaceae; genus Streptomyces; species Streptomyces sp. PTL18. The sequence goes on from NZ_JCAJZO010000012.1 coordinate 83,158, forward strand.
GCGGGACAAGATCGGGTTCATCTTCCAGGCGTTCAACCTGCTGCCGACACTGACCGCGCTGGAGAACATCACCCTCCCGATGGACATCGCGGGCCGCAAGCCGGACAAGCAGTGGCTGGACACGGTGATCCGTATGGTCGGCCTCTCGGACCGGCTGAGCCACCGGCCCGCGCAGCTGTCCGGTGGCCAGCAGCAGCGCGTGGCGGTGGCGCGGGCGCTCGCGTCCAAGCCGGACATCATCTTCGGCGACGAGCCCACCGGCAACCTGGACTCCCGCGCGGGGGCCGAGGTGCTGGGCTTTCTGCGCAACTCCGTACGGGAGTTGGGGCAGACGGTGGTGATGGTCACCCATGACCCGGTGGCGGCGGCGTACGCGGACCGGGTCGTCTTCCTGGCGGACGGTCGGATCGTGGACGAACTGCACGAGCCGAGCGCGGAGGGGGTGCTGGACCGCATGAAGCGGTTCGACGCCAAGGGTCGCACCAGCTGACCCTGCTGCGCCCCACCCCGGGGCCTGCCCCGGGACCCCCTGTCATGGCCTGCGGCCTCGTCCCCACTCGCCGGACGGCCCAAAACCAGCAACCAAGCCCTGGACACACACATGTTCCGTACCGCCCTGCGCAACGTGCTCGCGCACAAGGCCAGGCTGCTCATGACCGTGCTCGCCGTGATGCTCGGCGTGGCATTCGTGTCAGGCAGCCTGGTGTTCACCAACACCGTCTCGGACGCCTACCAGAAGAGCTCCGCCAAGGGCTTCGACCACGTGGACGTGGCCGTCCAGCCCGACGGCGGGGGCAGGGGTGATGTCTCGGGCCAGGACGCCGAGCTGACCCAGGCCCTTCTCGACCGGACCGCACGGGTCCGCGGCGCCGAGAGCGCGATCGGTGTCGTCAGCGGGTTCACCGCCATCGCCGACAAGCACGGCAATCTCATCGGCAACGGGTTCCAGTCGCAGGGCGGGAACTACTGGGGGGCCAAGGACCCCCGGTACCCGATCGTCAGCGGGCACGCGCCGCACGGACAGGACCAGGTGCTCCTGGACTCCGAGACCGCCAGGCGCGCCGGGTACAAGGTCGGCGACACCGTGCGCCTGTCCATCGACGGCCCGGTCCTGACGCCGAGGGTGACCGGCATCTTCACCACCGACGACGGCAACGTCGCCGCCGGCGGCAGCCTCGCCCTGTTCGACACGGCCACCGCCCAGCGCCTGTTCCACAAGGTGGGCTCCTACGACGAGATCGACGTCCAGGCCGCCCCCGGCACCAGCCAGACCGCCCTGCTAAGCGCACTGGACGCGATCGTGCCGAAGGACGTCGCCTCCACCACCACCGGCAAGCAGCTCGCCGACGCCCAGGCCCGCCGGATCGCCGACGCGACCAGCAGCATGCGCACCGGCCTGCTGGTCTTCGCGGGCATCGCGCTGTTCGTCGGCACGTTCATCATCGCCAACACCTTCACCATGCTGGTCGCCCAGCGCACCAAGGAGCTGGCGCTGCTGCGGGCCGTCGGCGCGTCCCGCCGGCAGGTCACCCGGTCCGTGCTCATCGAGGCGTTCGTGGTCGGCACGGTCGCGGCCGTCACCGGTCTCCTCGCCGGTATCGGCATCGGGGCGGGGCTGCGGTCCCTGGTGAGCTCCCTCGGCGGCAGCGTCCCCGACGGTCCACTGGTGATCACCCCGGGCACGGTCGTGTCCGCCCTGGCCGTCGGCATCCTGATCACGATGCTCGCCGCCTGGCTGCCCGGCCGCCGGGCCGCCAGGATCCCACCGGTCGCCGCGATGGGCAGCGTCCACGCCAAGGCCACCACCAAGTCCCTGGTCGTACGGAACACCATCGGCGCCCTGCTCGCCGCGGCCGGCATCACGATTGTTCTGGCCGCCACCACGATGAGCGGCAAGGACGGCCAGAAGCCGATGGGCGTCGGCGCCGTGCTCCTCGTCATCGGTGTCTTCGTCCTGACCCCGCTGCTGTCCCGCCCGCTGATCGCGGCCTCCGCCCCCGTCCTGCGCGGCTTCGGGATCGCGGGGAAGCTCGCCCGGCAGAACTCGGTGCGCAACCCGCGCCGTACGGCGGCCACCGCCTCCGCCCTGATGATCGGCCTGACCCTGATCACCGGCCTGACGGTGTTGGCGAACAGTGTGCAGAAGGGCATCGACAAGATGGCCGCCTCCTCCATCAGGGCGGACTACGTGGTGTCCATGGCGACGGGCAACCTGCTCTCGCCCGAGGTCGAGAAGACGCTGAAGTCCGCCGAGGGCGTCACCGCCTCCAGCCCCCTGCGCACCGCGCGTGCCCGGATCGACGGACGTGACGAGTACCTGACCGGCGTCGACGGCGCGACGATCGGCGAACTGACCGAGCCGACGGTCGAGGCCGGCGCCTTCGAGGTGGGCGGCACGCAGGTCGCCGTCGACGACGACACCGCCAAGGCCTACCACTGGACGACGGGCTCACGCTTCACCCTCTCCTACGAGGACGGCCACAAGCAGCAGCTCACGGTCTCCGGGGTCTACCAGGAAACCCGGCTCATGCACGGCATCGTCGTGGACACCGCGCTCCTCGCCCCGCACCAGCGCCACCCGTTGGACATGCAGATCATGGTCAAGACGTCCGGCGGCGCGACGGCCTCCGCCAAGGACGGGCTCCAGAAGGCGCTCGGCGACAATCCGGCCATCAAGGTCGAGGACAGGAAGGACATCTCCAACGGCATCTCGCACGGCTTCACCCTGCTGCTGAACATGCTCTACGGCCTGCTGGCCATGGCCGTGATCGTCGCGGTCCTCGGCGTCGTCAACACCCTCGCCATGTCGGTGTTCGAGCGTTCCCAGGAGATCGGGATGCTCCGCGCGATCGGCCTGGACCGCCGTGGCATCAAGCGGATGGTCCGGCTGGAGTCCCTGGTGATCTCGCTCTTCGGCGGGGTGCTCGGCATCGGTCTCGGCGTGTTCTTCGGCTGGGCGGCCGGTAGGCTGATCGGCTCGTCGATGGCGACGTACGAACTGGTCCTGCCCTGGGCCCGGATGGCCGTCTTCCTGCTCCTGGCGGCGGTGGTCGGCGTGCTGGCCGCGCTGTGGCCGGCCCGGCGCGCGGCACGCCTGAACATGCTGACCGCGATCAAGTCGGAGTAGCCGTACGCGCCGAAGAGGCGCAAGAGGTGAAGGGTTCCCGTTCCGGGCGGAACGGGAACCCTTCGTCGTCGCGCCCGCACGAGGATCAGGCGTCCCAGGCGCGGGCCCTCAACGGCATCCCGGACGCGCCCGACTCCGGCGTCCGTACCGCTAGCACCTGGTTGACGCCGATGCGGTTGCGTTCGAAGGCGAGGGCGGAGGCGGCCATGTACAGGCGCCAGACGCGGGCCCGGCCGGGGCTGGTGAGCGCCTGCGCGCGCACCCACCCGGCCTCCAGGTTGGCGACCCAGCGGCGCAGGGTGAGGCCGTAGTGCTCGCGCAGCGACTCCACGTCACGGACCTCGAACCCGGCGCGCTCCAGCTGGGTCACGGTGGTGCCGATGGGGGCGAGTTCGCCGCCGGGGAAGACGTAGGCGTCGATGAACGCGTCGACGGAGTACGCGGACTCGTCCTGCCCGGGGCGCCGGGCGATCTGGTGGTTGAGCAGCCGCCCGCCGGGCTTGAGCAGGGCGTGCAGAACGCGGGCGTACTCCAGGTATCTCTCCGCGCCGACGTGTTCCGCCATGCCGATGGAGGAGACGGCGTCGTAGGGGCCGTCGCTGACGTCGCGGTAGTCCTGCACCCGGATCTCGACCCGGTCGGCGAGACCCTCGTCGGCGACCCGCTTGCGGGCGTGGACGGCCTGCTCCTGGGAGAGGGTGACCCCGACGACGCTCACGCCGTGCTCACGGGCGGCGTGGATCGCCATGGAGCCCCAGCCGCAGCCGACGTCGAGCAGGCGCTGACCGGCCTTCAGGCCGAGCTTTCGGCAGACGAGTTCGAGCTTGTCGCGCTGGGCGTCCTCGAGAGTGCTGTCCGGTGATTCCCAGTAGGCGCAGGAGTACACCATGGACGGGCCGAGGACGAGCTCGTAGAAGTCGTTGCCGACGTCGTAGTGGTGGCTGATGGCGCGTTTGTCGGTCCACCGGGTGTGCAGGTGGCCGCGGACCCGGCGGACCTCCTCACGGGGCGGCGGGGGCGGCGGGAAGGGGCCGGCCAGCTTCACCAGCCCCCGGACGGCGGCGCGGACCTCCGGGTCGCGGAGTGCCTGGGCGAGGGTGCGGGCGTCCTCCCCGCGCTCCCAGACCAGGCCCGCCATGAGATCGAGGGCGGTGTACAGGTCGCCCTCGATGCCGAGGTCCCCGGCGACCCAGGCGCGGACGAGACCCAGTTCACCCGGCTTCCACAGCAGACGGCGCAAGGCGCGGCGGTTGCGCACGACGAGGACGGGAGCGCTCGGGGGCCCGGCCTCGGAACCGTCCCAGGCGCGGATGCGCACCTGAAGCGGGGCTCCCAACAGCTGTTCGATGAGGCTCTTCAGCCGCGACGCGGCGTCGGCCATGGTGCACACCTCCGTGACGGTGGATCCCGGAATGTCCAACACCACGTAAACACCTGCGGGGCCCGGCCGCAGTCCCCCGTTGGCGTTACGACTGTGCAAAACGCCTGCGCACACCCGGAAGGGGGCAGGGCCCGGGTACGCCGAAGGGGCCGCCCGCACCACGGATGGCGGGCGACCCCTTCGGCGTTGTGCCCTGACCGGAGGTCAGGAGGCCTTGGCCTTCTCCTCCGGCTTGCTCACGGCGGCGACCGGAGCCGGCTTGGCGGCCTCGTAGAACTCCTCGCGCGGAGACTCGATCGCGCCGAGCGAGACGACCTCGCGCTTGAGGAACATGCCGAGCGTCCAGTCGGCGAAGATCCGGATCTTCCGGTTCCAGGTCGGCATGGCCAGACCGTGGTAACCGCGGTGCATGTACCAGGCGAGGCGGCCCTTGAGCTTGATCTTCATCTTGCCCATGACGACCATCGCGACGCCCTTGTGCAGGCCGAGGCCCGCGACCGCGCCCTTGTTGGCGTGGCTGTACTCCTTCTGCGGGAAGCCCCGCATACCGGAGACCACGTTGTCGCCGAGGACCTTGGCCTGGCGCAGCGCGTGCTGGGCGTTCGGCGGGCACCAGGCGTTCTCCACACCGGCCTTGCGGGCGGCGAGGTCGGGCACCTGGGCGTTGTCGCCGGCGGCCCAGATGTAGTCCGTGCCCTTGACCTGGAGCGTGGGCTCGCAGTCGACGTGACCGCGCGGGCCGAGCGGCAGGCCGTAGCGGGCCAGCACCGGGTTCGGCTTGACGCCGGCGGTCCACACGATGGTGTTGGAGTCGACCTCGAGGCCGTTCTTGAGCACCACGTGGCCGTCGACGCAGGACTCCATGGAGGTGGACAGGTAGACCTCGACGCCGCGGCCCTCGAGGTGCTCCCTGCCGTACTGGCCGAGCTTGGGACCGACCTCGGGGAGGATCTTGTCGGCGGCGTCGACGAGGATGAAGCGCATGTCCTCGCGGGACACGTTCTTGTAGTACTTGGCCGCGTCCCGGGCCATGTCCTCGACCTCGCCGATGGTCTCCGCACCGGCGAAGCCGCCGCCGATGAAGACGAAGGTGAGCGCCTTGCGGCGGATCTCCTCGTCGGTCGTGGAGTCGGCCTTGTCGAGCTGCTCGAGAACGTGGTTGCGCAGGCCGATGGACTCCTCGATGCCCTTCATGCCGATGCCCTGCTCGGCGAGGCCGGGGATCGGGAAGGTACGGGAGACCGCGCCGAGCGCGATGATCAAATAGTCGAAGGGCAGCTCGTACGCCTCGCCGACCAGCGGGGCGATCGTGGCGACCTTGCGGTCCTGGTCGATGGTGGTGACCCGGCCGGTGAGGACCTCCGCCTTCGGCAGCACGCGCCGCAGCGGGACGACGACGTGCCGGGGGGAGATGCTGCCGGCGGCGGCTTCGGGAAGGAAGGGCTGGTAGGTCATGTACGAGCGGGGGTCGACGACCGTGACGGTCGCCTCGCCGTAGCGCATCTTCTTCAGAATGCGACGAGCCGCGTACAGGCCTACGTACCCACCGCCTACTACGAGGATCCTGGGACGCTCCGTGGTGCTCATGCCATCGAGTATCCACCCGCCCCAGGGGGGTCGCTCGTGCGCCCCTTCACAAGCATGGGTAGGGTATCTGCTACACTCCGCCGCCCACGTGACCAAGGTCATGGTGTCGGGCGGCGAGCCCCCGGGGGAACTGTCCGTTGTCAAGGCCGCGTGAGCTGCCCTTCCGGCCTCCGAAGCAGCGTGCCCGATCTTCGCACAGCGCCTCTCCGGCCTCCTTACGACGCCCTCCGACGCGCTCGTGCGAGCAGCCTCCCTGGCCCCTTGAGCCACACGGACGGCCCAGTGGCCGCGAAAGGTCGCCCAGCAGGGACGTTTCTCTTGTGAAGAACTTCACGAACTTTTCCGACGGGGTGCCGGCCGGGGACCGGAAAGGCCCTCGGGGCCGTGCTCATACGTTACCCAACCTGCTCAGGAGAGGCTACTGGCGGGTAGAAGAATCTCGGTATGAGGACGGGTGAGGGGCTGTCAGGGCGGAGGCGCCCGGCAGGAGTCGGACTCCGGGCCGTCAGCCGGCCCGATGCCATGCGCATTCCGGCCGCGCCGACCGCGCTCGGTGACGACCCGTACCGCGAGGACGCCGACATCAGGAAGCTCACCGGCCCGTCGGGGCTCTACCGGCTCCGGGTCGGCGGCTACCGGGTCGCCTACCGGATCAACGACGGTGAACTCGTCGTCCTCGTCGTCAAGGTGGGCGATCGGCGGGACGTCCACCGCAACCTGTGGTACGCCGCCGCCCTCGCCGACCGAAGAATCCCGCTGAACGCTACTCGGCGTCCTCCGCCGTCTTGATCGCGATGCCGTCGAGGATGTCGTGTTCGCTGACCACGACCTCCGCCGCGCCGATCCGTTCCATGATCGCCAGCAGGACCAGGGCGCCCGCGCCGATGACGTCCACGCGTCCCGGGTGCATCGACGGGATCGCCGCGCGCTCGGCGTGGGTGGACCGCAGCAGCCGCTCGGTGATCTCCCGCACCCGGTCGCGGGAGATCCGGGAGTGGTGGATCCGCGCCGAGTCGTACTCCGGCAGCTCCTGGGCGATCGCCGAGACCGTGGTGACCGACCCCGCGAGACCCACCAGCGTGTGCGCCTCCCGCAGCGGCACCGTCTGCTCCGCCAGGTCCAGCGCGGCCTCGATGTCGGACCGTATGGCCGCGATCTGCTCCCGGGTCGGCGGGTCGGCGACCACCCCGTCCCGCACGAGGTGCCGCTCGGTCATACGGACGCAGCCGATGTCCACGGACCGCGCGCCGCGCACCTGCCCGTCGCCGACGACGAACTCCGTCGAGCCGCCGCCGATGTCCACCACCAGGAACGGCGTCGCCAGATCGGTGCGGCCCATCAGCTCCCGGGTCGCCCCCGTGAAGGAGAACTCGGCCTCCTGGTCGCCGGAGATGACCTCCGGTTCGACACCCAGGATGTCCACCACCCCACGGACGAACTCGTCCCGGTTCTCCGCGTCCCGGGAGGCGGACGTGGCGACGAAGCGGATCCGCTCGGCGCCGTGCTTCTTGACGACCTCGGCGTACTCCCGGCAGGCGGCGAACGTGCGCTCCAGCGCCTCCGGCGCCAGACGCCCGGTGCGGTCCACGCCCTGCCCCAGCCGGACGATGGTCATCCGCCGGTCGAGCTCGGTCAGTTCGCCCGTGTCGGGGTCGGCGTCCGCGACCAGCAGCCGGATGGAGTTCGTACCGCAGTCGATGGCGGCGACCCGCGTCACTGGGTGCCCTCCTCGGAAGGCTCGGTCCCCACACACGAACCCCTGCGCCACCACTCCGGGAGCATCGCGATCGCCTCGTCGCCGAGCGGGTTGACGCCCGGGCCCGCGGCCAGGGAGTGCGCGACCAGGACGTGCAGGCACTTCACCCGGTCCGGCATGCCGCCCGCGCTGGGGAAGCCCTCCAGGACCTCGACGGCGTCGCGGCGGGCGATGTAGTCCTCGTGCGCGGCGCGGTAGGCCGCGGCCAGCTCCGGGTCGGTGGCCAGGCGCTCGGTCATCTCCTTCATGACGCCGTCGGCCTCCAGCGTGCCGATCGCCGAGGCGGCCTTCGGGCACGTCAGGTAGTACGTCGTCGGGAACGGGGTGCCGTCGGGGAGCCGCGGCGCCGTCTCCACGACGTCCGGCTGCCCGCAGGGACAGCGGTGCGCGATCGCGCGCAGTCCGCGCGGGGGGCGCCCGAGTTGCTGCTCGACGGCCTCGACGTCCGCGTCCGTCGGCTCGGTGCGCGGGGTGGGCGGCGGAGGGGTTTCCATGGCTCTCTTTCAGGCTGTCTTTCTCATGGGTGCGTCACGGGCGCGTGCGGGCGCGTGCGGGTGTGTGCGTCCCGGCCGGGCCGTCGGCCCGGTCCACCCCGTCGGCCCTGTCCACGCCGTCCCACAGGCCGGCGTACCAGGGGCGTGCGGCCGTCGCCCGGTCCGCACGCGGCTGCTTGACCGCGTCCGGGTCGATCATGATGTAGCCGGTCTCCCCCGGCATCACATAGTGCAGCCGCTGCCGGATCTGCTGCTTCGCGTAGGCGTCGTCCTGCCAGCGCGCCTTGAGGTCACGCAGCTGTTCGACCCGCTTGCGGGCCTGATTCTGCTGCCGCTCCAGGTCGGCGATCTCGCCGCGCTGGGAGACGTACTGCCGCATCGGGTAGGCCAGCGCCAGGATCAGCGTGCACAGGACGAGCGCGAGGAGGGCGGCCCGGCCGGTGAGCCGGGAGCGGCGGGCCTGGCGCCGGGTCTGGGAGCGGTAGACCCGGGCGGCGGTCTGCTCGCCGAGCAGCCTGAGCCTGGTCGCGGTGGAGAACCGGTCGCGGTCCTTCCCGGCCATGTCTCCCGCCTCCCCTTCACACGCGCGTACGTCCCCGCACACGGTACGGGACCGAGTACGGGGACGTACGTACGACCGGCCAAGCCTTGCTCAGGCTTGTCTCAGCGCCCTGCTCCGGCGTTGTCCGCCGCCTTGCCTCAGCCCTTGAAGCGCGGGAAGGCCGAGCGGCCGGCGTACACCGCGGCGTCGTCGAGGATCTCCTCGATGCGGAGCAGCTGGTTGTACTTGGCGACGCGCTCGGAGCGGGCCGGGGCGCCGGTCTTGATCTGGCCGCAGTTGGTGGCGACGGCCAGGTCGGCGATGGTGACGTCCTCGGTCTCGCCGGAGCGGTGGGACATCATGCACTTGAAGCCGTTGCGCTGGGCGAGCTCCACGGCGTCCAGGGTCTCGGTCAGCGAGCCGATCTGGTTGACCTTGACGAGCAGCGCGTTGGCGGCGCCCTCCTCGATGCCGCGGGCCAGGCGCTCGGGGTTGGTGACGAACAGGTCGTCGCCGACCAGCTGGACCTTGTCGCCGAGCTTGTCGGTGATGACCTTCCAGCCCGCCCAGTCGTCCTCGAACAGCGGGTCCTCGATGGAGACCAGCGGGTAGGCCGCGACGAGCTCCTCGTAGTACTCCGTCATCTCGGCGGCGGAGCGCTCCTTGCCCTCGAAGAGGTACTTGCCGTCCTTGTAGAACTCGGAGGCGGCGACGTCGAGGGCGAGGGCGATCTGCTGGCCGGGGGCGTAGCCGGCCTCCTTGACGGCCTCGAGGATGAGGTCGAGGGCCTCACGGTTGGAGCCGAGGTTCGGGGCGAAGCCGCCCTCGTCGCCGAGGCCGGTGGCGAGGCCCTTGCTCTTCAGGACCTTCTTCAGCGTGTGGTAGACCTCGGTGCCCCAGCGCAGCGCCTCGGAGAAGGACTCCGCGCCGATCGGGGCGATCATGAACTCCTGGATGTCCACGTTGGAGTCGGCGTGCGAGCCGCCGTTGAGGATGTTCATCATCGGCACCGGCAGCAGGTGCGCGTTCGGGCCGCCCAGGTAGCGGAACAGGGGCAGGTCGCTGGCCTCGGAGGCGGCGTGGGCGACGGCGAGGGAGACACCGAGGATCGCGTTGGCGCCGAGGGAGCCCTTGTTGTCGGTGGCGTCCAGGTCCATCATCGCCTGGTCGATCAGCCGCTGCTCGGTGGCGTCGTAGCCGACCAGCTCCGGGCCGATCTGCTCGATCACGGCGAGGACGGCCTTCTCGACACCCTTGCCCTGGTAGCGGTTGGGATCACCGTCGCGGAGCTCGATGGCCTCGAAGGCGCCGGTGGAGGCGCCGGACGGGACGGCGGCACGACCCGTGCTGCCGTCGTCGAGGCCGACCTCGACCTCGACCGTGGGGTTGCCTCGGGAGTCCAGGATTTCCCGGGCTACGACGACGTCGATGGACGGCACGAGCATCTCCTTCTTGGATGTGACGCTGGAAGTGCGGGGCTGTGTGCCTTGCGGCTGCGCCTTGCGACTAGAGCCTAACCGCCGCGGGGTGCCGGCCGACCGACCGACCGTCCCGTGGACAGGGTGACGGTACACATTGTTCCCTCGCGGAACAAAGGAGGGGGGAAAGGTGCGGTGAAATCCACGCGGCCGGACGGCGAAGGAGCCGGACGACGAAGGGGCCGGACGACGAAGGGGCCGGACAGCAACAAGCCCCGCTCCGGCGCGTACGGGGGAACACGCACCGGAGCGGGGAGCCGTGGGGACGGAGGTGGGCCCTCGCGTGACCCCACTGTGGGGGTCACGGCTGTCGGTGGCCCGCGGCCCGGCTACCGGGTGGCTGTCACTTCAGGTGCAGCTGCTGGCCCGGGTAGATCAGGTCGGCGTTCCGGACGATGTCCTTGTTCAGCTCGAACAGCTTCTTCCAGCCGCCCTTGACGTGGTGGCTCGCGGCGATGGCGCTGAGGGTGTCGCCCTTGACCACCTTGTACTCGCCGTCGCCCTTCTCGACCTTCCGGCCGGTCGGGGTGGTGACGGTCTTCTTCTGCGGGGCCGGGCGCTGCGCGGAGCGGTTGGCGGCCTGCTGCCCGGTCGAGCGGGTGGTGGTGTTCTTCGGGGTGGCGCTCTTCGCGCCGCTCGAGGTGGCCGCGGAGCCGTTGTACGCGGCGTTGGTCAGGCCCTTGCCGCACACCGGCCAGGCGCCCTTGCCCTGGCCCGCGAGGACCTTCTCGGCGATGGCTATCTGCTGGTCCTTGGTCGCCAGGTCGGCACGGGAGGCGTAGGCGGTGCCGCCGTACCCGGCCCAGGTCGAGTTCGTGAACTGCAGACCACCGTAGAAGCCGTTGCCGGTGTTGATGTGCCAGTTGCCACCGGACTCGCACTGGGCGACGGCGTCCCACTGGGCGGCGGTGGCCGCGGAGGCGTTCCCGGCCGCGAGGAGCGGGCCGGCGATGGCAGCGCCGGCGACACCGGCGAGCGCTACGGCACGGGTGGACTTGGACGGGCGGCGGTGCTTGCCGTTGCCGGAACACAGCATGGTTCGTTCCCCTCACCGACGCCTGCGAGGTGAGCTGTCGGGTTCGGGCCGGTTGAGTTGCCCGGCCGCGCCCCTTGCGGGACGCGGCTTCACCCCGAGCCGCTTCCGGTCAACTTCCGGACGCGGCGCCTACCTTGGGTCCCCCGCTCCTGCCTACGGCGCTTGACGCGACGACTGTTCCCGTACGGCCGCTGGCAGGATTCGGCGTTGCGACCGCAGGTGCTCGCTGTGGCGAGCGATCACGACCGTAAGCAGTCGATCGCCGGAATTTCAAAGACGATCAGGGCTTATGAGACCCATATCTCACTTTCACCAAACAGGACATTCAGCCCGAAGTAGGTCGCGAACTTCCGCCACGCAAGGGGCAGTTCAGGACGAGCCGCCTGCCGGGCCGGCGTCGAGCGCAAGGCTCTGACCGGGGAGGATGAGGTTCGGGTCGCCGCCGACCGTCTGCTTGTTCGCCTCGTACAGCGCCGCCCATCCGCCGCTGAGGTCAAGGGAGTCGGCGATGGACGACAGATTGTCCCCGGGGCGGACGGTGTACGAGCCGTCGACGGCGTGGCGCGCGTCAGTGGTGCCGCGCGAGGTGTGCCGGCCGGACGCGTCTTCGGTGCGGCCGTCCGCGGCGCCCTCGTCGGCACTGCCCCCGCGATGACGGCCGGCACCCGCGGCCTCGGTCGAACTCCCCTCGGACGCGGCATCGTTCTGTGCGGACTTGTCCGACTCGTCGCGCTTCGTCGTGGCCGTCGGCGCGCTGCCGGACCCTTGCGCACCCTTGGCGGCGCCGTCGACCGACGTCCCGGACGAGGGCGAGGGCGACGAGGACGAAGGAGAGGAAGAGGAGGCAGAAGGTGACGGATCGGTCGGCGCAGAAGATCCGGACGAGTCGGACAGGCCGGAGTCGAGACCGGAGTCGAGACCGGAGTCCAGACCCGAGTCGGAGCCGGAGGACGGTCCGCTGCCGGACGACGCGTCCCCGGCGACGCCCGTGTCGACGTCGGCGGAGCCGGAGTCCTTGCCCAGGCCGTTCAGCAGGCCGCAGGTGCCCCAGGCCCCGACACCCCGGGCAGCGAGGACCTTCTCGGCGACGGCGATCTGCTGCGAGCGACTCGCCTGGTCCGGACTCGGCGCATAGTCGAGACCGCCGTACTTGTCCCATTCGTCCTGCGTCAACTGCAGCCCGCCGTATCGACCGTTGCCGCTGTCCGCGCTCCATGAGCCGCCGCTGACGCACTGAGCGACCTGGTCCCAGGTGGTACCGGTGGCCGCGCTCGCACCGGTGGCGCCGAGCAGCGGGATCGCGATCGCTGATCCGGTCACCCCTGCCGCGACGAGGAGAGCCGGAGCCTGACGGGGGCGACGGTGACGACCGTTCCCGGAGAGCATGCGGTTGCCTTTCACACGACAGCATCGACCGACGCGGCGGCCGGCCGTGGCAGTGCGGACCGCCGCGTTGCTGCGTGAACGTATCGGCAGGAGATCACTTGTCACAAGTCAATGCAGCGCAGATCACGTGAAGATCACAGAGGTGAGGCACTGTCACCTTCCTGTGACCATCGGCGTGTTGCCGTGTCATATCGGGGCGTCGACGGGAGATTCGGGATCTTTCTCCGCAACCGGTGTGAACGTCACGGGCAGCGTGCGCAGGCCCCGCATGATGAGCCCACCGCGCCACCGCAGGTCGGAGGGGTCGACCGCGAGCCGCAGGTCCGGCAGGCGGGTCAGGAGCGTGGCGAGCGCCGTCTGTCCCTCCAGACGGGCCAGGGGCGCGCCCAGGCAGTAGTGGATGCCGTGCCCGTACCCGAGGTGCTGGTTGTCGCGGCGGGCGAGGTCGAGGACGTCCGGGCCCGTGAACCGCGCCGGGTCCCGGTCCGCGGCGGCCAGGACCACCAGGACGGGGTCGCCGGGGGCGATGTCCTGCCCGCCGATGGTCAGCGGCCGCGTGGCGAACCGCCACGTGGCCAGCTCCACCGGTCCGTCGAAACGCAGCAGCTCCTCGACGCCGGTCTCCAGCAGGCCGCGTTCCCCGGCGGCGAGCGACCGCTGCAGACGGGCCCGCTGCTCGGGGTGGCCGAGGAGCGCGAACGTGCCGTTCCCGATGAGGTTGACGGTGGTCTCGAACCCGGCGAAGAGCAGGATGAAGGCCATCGCGGCGGCCTCGTTCTCGGTGAGGTGCTCGCCGTGGTCGGAGGCGCGGATGAGCCCGGAGATGAGGTCCTCACCGGGGCCGGGCTCGGCGGGCAGCGCCTCGCGCTTGCGGTGGATCAGGTCGGCGAGGTAGCCGCGCATCTTCTTCACCGACCGCGCGACGCCGCCCCGGGGTCCTCCCCCGTGCCGGATCATCATGCCCGCCCAGTCCCGGAACTCGTCCTGGTCCTCGCGCGGGACGCCGAGCATGTCGCAGATGGCGTAGATGGGGAGCGGGAAGGCGAACTCGTGGATGAGGTCGGCCTCTCCCCTGCCCGCGAACCGGTCGATGAGGTGGTCGGTCAGTTCCTGCACCCGCGGCGCGAACTCCGCGACACGCCGGGGCGTGAAGGCCTTGGAGACGAGACGGCGCAGCCGGGTGTGGTCCGGCGGGTCGATGTTGAGCAGATGCGTCATCAGCTCGGCCTTGCGCTCGCCGGGGATGCCGGTCCTGCCCTTGGCGTGCGCGGGCTCGTCGTGATGCGCCGGGTTCTTGCTCAGGCGTGGGTCGGCGAGCGCCTGCTTGGCATCCGCGTACCGGGTGACCAGCCAGGCCTCCACACCGCTCGGCAGCCTCGTCCGGTGCACGGGGGCGTGCTCGCGGAGCCATGCGTAGGCGGGGTAGGGGTCGGCGGCGAACTCCCAGGTGAACAGTTCAGGGGCGGGGGATGCGGTCCGGCTGTTCACTGCTGCGGGCCCCCGCTCTCCACCTCCCGGATCGCGTCCCGGTACGCGCGAGCCGCCGCGCGCAGGGCCGCCTCCGGGTCCACACCCTCCGTCTCCGCGCGCGCGGCCAGCGCGAGCAGTTCGTAGCCGATGCCCTCGCCCCGCGGGAGCGGGACGTCCAGGCCCGCCGTGCGGACGCGGGAGTGCAGCTTCGCGGCCAGGGCGAGGCCCGGCTGGCCCAGCGGGATGCCCTCCGTCACCGAAGTGCGCCGCTTCTCGACCGCCTTGGTCCGCAGCCAGTGCTCCTTGACCTCCTCCGGTGTCGTCGCGGTCGCGTCGCCGAACACGTGCGGGTGGCGGTGGATCAGCTTGGCGACGATGCCGCCCGCCACGTCGTCGACGGAGAAGGGCGCGTCCGGGTGCTCCTCGGCTATCCGGGCGTGGAAGACGACCTGGAGCAGGACGTCGCCCAGCTCCTCCCGCAGCTCCTGGCGGTCGCCCGCCTCGATGGCCTCGACCAGTTCGTACGCCTCCTCGATGCCGTACTTGGCCAGGCCCAGGTGGGTCTGCCGGGACGACCAGGGGCACTCGGCGCGGATGCGGTCCATGACCTGCACCAGGTCCAGCAGACGGGCGCCCGGGAGGTCGTACGACGCGGGCAGCAGCTCGAGCTCCGGCATGTGGACGCGGCCCGATCCGGCGAGGCGTGCCAGGCCGTCCGTGAGCGCGGGCTCACCCTCACCCGTGGCGACGACGACCACCGTGCGGCCGCCGGCGCAGGCGTCGACCAGCTCCTGTGCGCTCGGGGCGGACTCCTCGACCGCTATGCCCGCCTCGCGCAGATAGGGCAACTGCGGGTGCGCGCCGTCCGCGCACAGGACCCGGTCGCCGGCGTGCAGCACCCGCCAGGCGGGCCAGGACAGGAGGCCGGGCGCGACGCGGTGGCTGGTGGTGAGGAGGACGATCCGGCCGGGCTCGGCGGTCGCCTCCGGTCCCGGGACCGATTCGAAGCTGGTTGCGTTCACCCTCCGAACGTAACGCACGCCACGGACGGCCTTCGGAGTTGTCCACAGGCATGGACCACCAGACGCGAGGTCGTCCACAGGCATGGACCACCGCCCGCGAGGTCGTCCACAGCCCCGAGCACCGTGCCCGCTCCCGTACCGCCCGTCCACGCCGGTACGCCCCGACGACGCCGCCAAGCCCTTACGCCGTCTGCTGCGCAGCCGCCGCGGTGACCTCCTTGACCCACGGGGTCTTCGCGTCCACCCGGCTGCTCTTCTGCACGTCCCACGTGCCGTAGCGCGGGTTCACATCGACGTGGAGTTCCCGGGACGCCTGCGACATCGCCTTCCAGAACGCGGCCTTGCCCTCGGCCGTGTTCATGTCGGCCCCGAGCGCGGCGGCCAGCTTCTGCGCCTCGACCTCCGTGCGGAGGCTGTCGTCGAGGTGCCGGGGAGCCACCCCGTACTGCTGCAGCCACGCGGTCTGCAGCTCCTTCGCGCCGCCCGCCTGCGCCTGGAGGTTCGCCCGCATCTGTTCGACTTCCCTGACGGTGACGCTCACGCCCGCGTTCCTGGCGGCGCGGTCCAGGACCCGGTCCAGGACCAGGCTGTGCAGCGTGTCGCGGGTCAGGCTGCCGGTCTGGGCGACCGCCTGCGCGTACTGGGCGTCGTCCGAGGTGGCGGCGCGCTGGGCCGCGCGCACCTCGTCCACCCGGCTCTCCAGCTGCGCGACCGTGATCCGCTCACCTCCGACGACGGCCGCGGCACCCGGGTGCGAGGTGCCGCCGCACGCGGTGAGGAGAGGGGCCGCGACCAGGGCGGCACTGAGGGCGATCGCGGGGCGACGGCGGTGCAAAGTGACCTCCCGAGGGGGTTTGTGCGACGGTGCACAAGGTCTTGCGGTGATCGATGGTAAGGAGCAGATCGGCTCCGGCCAACCCATTCGACCAACGATTCACCGGGACTTCGGGCACCGTCCGCGGCTGGGTGAGCCACGTCCGGCCGCTCAGGCCCGCCCGTCCACCGCTCGCTCGACCGCCCCGGCGACGTCGGCGCGCAGCTTGTCGCCGGTCTCGAGCCTGGTCACATTGGCACCGGCGGTCTCGCCGCCCCCGGTCCCGACGAGTACGAAGCCGACCTTCCGGTACCGCGGTGCCGTCTGCGCGGCGGCCGAGATCTCCGGCCGACCGACGGCGAGCACCACATCGCAGGAACGCTGCAGCAGACCGTTGAGGTACGGGCGGGCGTTGGCGGCGCTCTGCTCCCCGGTCACCGGCGCGTAGCTCACGCGCGCGTGCGTCTTGAGGGAGGCGTCCTGCATGCCCTGCCAGACCTCGGCGGCGGTGGTACCCGCAGTGATGCCCTTGTCGTCGGTCAGCAGGCAGGCGTCCACGTCGTTGTAGTGCCTCGCCCGGGTGTCCGGGATCGGCGGCCGGCCGTCGTGCCGGAAGAGCAGCGTGCCGGCCGCGACCACCGCGGCGACGACGGCCAGCGAGCCCGCCGTCAGCGCGATGGTGCGTCCGCGCAGCGAGCGCAGCCAGGTGACGACGGCGCGTCCCGCCGCGGCGGTCCGCCCAGCGGCTCCCGCCTGCCCCGCCTTCGCCGAGCGCGCCTGCGCCACCTGCCTGACCTGCTTGGCCACCGCTTTCCGCTCTCCTCTGCCGTCCGTGTGTGTCAGCTCTCCCGCCGTACGTCCGGGTCAGCGGCCGCCGGCCCGCCGCGGCCAGACCTTCCAGGCGTGGACCGAGGCCCCGGCCATCGACAGCAGGATCAACAGGGTGTCGAGCGCGAACAGCGCCCCGTGCGTCGTCTCCGGCGTCAGCTCCAGTTCGGCGACCCAGGCCGCGAGGACCGCGCTGAACGCCGCGAAGGCCCACCAGTCCGTCGCCCTGCGCCGGCGCAGGGCGAGGACGAGGGACGGCACGGGGCACAGCAGCCCCAGGCTGACCACGGGCAGCGCGGCGATGCCCGCCCGTACGGCGAGCAGCCGCACCGCCGGTACGGCGAGGACCTTCGTGTACCGCATGTACCGCCCCTCGTGTCGTGGCTCGGAAGCCGGGTCAGCCGGTGATGGCGACGGGCGCGTCCCAGGCGTCACGGTCCACGGTGATCGTGTAGCCGTTGCGCGTCTCCTTGCTGTTCACCATGTACTGGTGGGCGCGGCTGTGGTTGGTGTACTGGGTGGAGCCCCACGGCCAGTCCGTGGTCGTCGTGTACTGCTTGTCCCACAGCGCGTACCAGAGGTTGCCCGGCAGGTCGGTCCTGTTGCTCGCGGTGGCGATGGCCTTGGCGCTGGAGCTGCTGAAGCCGTAGTACCCGGCGCGGTAGATCTTGGCGCGCAGCTGCTTGTCGAAGGCGCGGACGTACGTCAGCACGGCGTTGTTGCACGACGTGTTCGTGATGGCGTACGGCTCCATGTCGAGGTAGATGGGGCTGCCGGCCTTCATGCCCAGCGCCGACGCCTTGGCCACCGCGTCGTTCGCGTCGCTCGTCCCCAGGGTGGCGGCGGTGGTGGCGGTGAGCTTCTCCGGGTTGGAGCCGCTCTGGCAGGGCGGCTGGGCGCCGACGTAGATCGGGATGAGCTTCCAGCCCATCGAGCTGACGGACTTCACCCAGGAGGCGGTGAGGTTGGGCTGGCCGCACCCGCGGTTCCTGCCCCCGACGTAGACGGCGGCCGCCCCGTAGAAGCCTGTGTGCCAGGCCTTCATCGCGGCCGCCGAGGGCGCGGTGCACGTGTCGAAGGCGTGTCCGGTGAACGTCCTCTGGGCCGGCCAGGTCGTGGCCGCCATCGACGTCTGCGCCGCGATCCCGGCCCCGGCGACGACGGCGGCACCCGCCACTGACCAGGTGATGTACCTGAACTTCTTCGACTGCCGATGGCCGGCCATCCCCACCCCTGATTCACACAAGGCGGACGCGTGCGGCGTCCGCCGGAAAGTCTTCTGAAGCCCCTGAAGCGACGCGGGTCCGGCACGACGACGTCTGTACGGACCTGTCGGGGTCCACAGGGAAACGTACGCGGGCACACGGGACTTGAGCGTCCGAAGCGGATCGCACCGTAACCGACGGCGCCCTTCCGCTTGGGAAACGGATCCCCTCCACCGCCACAAGATTCTCTCACGGAACGGCAAAACCACCGGTTCCGGGGAACGGCGCCCCGGCCCGCCGCGTCGCCCCGCACGATTTGGCGATCACTTGGGCAAGTGCAGAAGGACACGTGACCTGCACATGACCCGGTCCGCGTAGGGTCCGGTCGGCGCGGCGCCCCGCAGACGGGCCCTTTGCCGTTTCCCCAACGCTTCTTTCCTCCCGAGAGGACCTCATGCGTACCCCGTCGCGTGCCGCGAAGGCACTCGCTCTCACCGCTCTTCCCCTGGCCCTGGCCCTGACGGCCTGCGGTTCCGGCTCCTCCGACTCCGCCGCGAAGCCCGGCCCCTCGGCGTCGGCGACCAAGGACCCGAACGCCGGTCTCCTGACGGGTACACAGCTGAAGAAGGCCCTGGCACCGGCGTCGCTGTTCCCGGCGGGATTTGTCCCCGTCCCGCAGGGCGCCTCGGACAGCGGCAGCCAGTTCGTCACTCCGAGCGCCGCCGCCAAGGCCAAGCCTGCTGACTGCACCAAGCTGGAGACGACGGCCTGGATGACCGTCACGGGCAGCAGCGGGGGTGTCTCCTTCGCGAACGACGACTACATGAACAAGAGCAAGACCGCGGAGATGGCCCAGGAGGTCGACGAGTTCCCGGGCACGACCGCGGAGACCGCCATGAAGGACGTACGGAGCGTCGCGACCACGTGCCCGGCGTTCACCGACACCGACGCGCACGCCAAGGTGAAGGTTTCCGGCCGGTCCAGGGCCGGGCTCGGTGACGAGGCGTACACCCTCACGCTCACCAGCAGCGCCTGGGACAGCGGCACCACCCTGATCGCGGTCCGCGAGGGCACCGCCGTGGCCACGGTCATCTCGACCGCGGGCAACGACAACGGCGTCGCCACCGCGACGAAGGTCGTGCAGCACATCGTGGAGTCCTTGAAGAAGGCGGCGAAGAACCCCGCCTGAGACGCGATTGGCCCCTGCGGGCCCCGCATCCGCGCGGCCCCGCTGCTCTACCCTTGCCCCCTGCGCTCTCCGCCTCGTGCGGCGGAGAGCCGGGGATCGAGAGCTGGGGGGTTCACATGGAAGGACGGGCGGAGGCCGGCTGGTTCCAGCGGATCGCCTGGGCGGCGCTGGTGTGGGGATCGCTGGGGCTGCTGGTGTGGGTGCCGTTCCTGTACGTGGCGATCCGCCGCAGGCGGTCGTCGGACTGGGGCGCCTTCGGGTCGTTCATGCTCTATGAGTGCGTGACCCTGCCGTGGGCGGCGAACGCGGGCCAGGGGGAGGGCGACCCCGTCCTCAGCGTGGTCGTGATGGTGAGCCTGCTGACGGCGACGGGCCTGCTGCTGTTCGCCCTGTTCGACGGGCGGACACCCAGGCCGGCGGCGGTGTACGGGGCGGTGCCGCAGCCGCAGCCGCCGCCGCCGCAACCGATGCAGCGGAACCCGTACATGCGGTAGCACGGCGCCGTACGCCCGTACACCCGGTCACCGTACGGGTGCCGCCCCGCACGGCCCGGTACCGTCCCGCAGGACGCCTCACGCCCTCCGCGTCCCCCGCAGGATCCGTAGGGCGGGCCAGGCCAGCAGGGCGGTGACGCCCCACATGAAGCCCGCAAGCCCGAGCCACGCTCCGGTGCCGGTCTGCGGGTCGTGGCCGAAGACCGTGACCGCGAGGGCCAGGAAGCCGAACAGGCCGGCGAGGAGGGCGAACACGACCACCGCCGCCGTCTGCCGCCCGGTGCGCCGGACGGGCGCGGGCCGCTGCTCGCCGTTGCCCCGGGCCGCCCCGTTTCCTTGGGCCGCCGCGGCCGGTCGCGGCTTCGGCTGCTGCTGCCGGGGTGGCAGCCACACCACCGCGGACTGCGGTACGGCGGCGTCGAGAGCGGCCATGGTGTGCGCGTCGACGCCGTACAGGCCCGGCTCCACCTCCAGGACCAGACCGTCGGTCCCGATGAGCTGACGGCCGCCGTCGGGCCAGCTCAGCACCGCGGCGCAGGCGCGGTGGGCCACGGTGACCGCGTTCTCCGTCCCGTCCTTCGCACGCACGGTCATGCTGACGCCTTCGTCCCCGAACACCAGCGCGGAACCGTCCCCGCCCACCGAGGCGAACCGCCGCCCCGTCACCGCGTACGACGAGCGCGTGGGGGCGGCCGTGTACCCGGCCCAGTCCGCGCTGTGCCCCGCGGGCACCTGCATCAGGGCCGTCCCTGCCGCCTCCAGCGCCACCGCGTGCAACTGCCGGGGTGTCACCGCCCACAGCTCGGAGCGCAGTTCGTCCAGGCTGCGCACCGGCCGCCCGGCGAGCAGGTCCTCCGCCGCCCCCGGCAGCCTCCGTACGGCCGCGTCCTGCACGGTCAGCGCCCCGTCGGCCCGGGAGCGCACCGCATCCAGGTCGCCCTGCCCGATCCGGCCCGCCTGGAGCCCGGCGAGGACGTCCACGAAGCCGCCGAGCACCGCGTCCTGCTTGGCGGGCAGGGCGTCCGCGAAGGCGGTCACGAGGGCGAAGCCGTCGCGGCGCGAGGCGTAGTCGGTGGCCGCCGTGTAGGAGTAGCCGCCCTCCTGCCGCAGGGCCCGGGACAGTTCGCGCTCGAGGACGCCCGCGTAGACCCGGGCCGCCGTGGAGTCGGTGACGACGGCGTCCAACAGGACACCGCCCTTGCCGTCGGAGAAGTAGGCGGGAGTGGTGGGCAGCGCGGAGGTGACGGCGGGCAGGGTCCGCCGCGGGCCGGCGGGCAGCTTGAGGGTGAGCCCGGCGGGCATCCGCTCACCGGCGATCCACAGCGCGGCGTTGCCCTGCGTGAACCAGGTGTACGCCCACTCCCGTACGTCGTCGGGCCGCAGCCCCCGCACGCCCCATTCCGGATAGCTGACCAGGCCGTACCCCTGGGCGCCGTAGCGCCACAGCGCGAGCTGGCCGACGTCGCGCCGGGACTCCTCGGTGCGCAGGATCTCCTTCTCGGTCTCCAGGCGCTCCATGGGCAGGTCGGTGAGCGAGGCGCAGACCCCCTGGAGGTAGGCGACGACCTCGTGCTCGGAGCCCTCCACGTGGAAGTGGGTGAAGGCGGCCTTGGTCGCACCGTTGAGGTGGTAGTCGGCCAGCCCCTGGCGGTGCAGGGCGAGGTGCTCCACCAGGTGCGTGACACCGGTCCGGGCGAGCGTCTCGTCGGCGACACCGACCCGGAAGACGAGTCCGGCGCGCATCGGCCCGGTGGCGTACGCGAAGAGGGTGGGTATGCCGTCGACCTCGGTGGGGTGGATGGCGGCCTGGGGGTTCATCTGGGGCCTCTGTTCGGCGTGTTCGTCGTGGTCATCCGGGTCATCCTCTGGCGAGCGCGGCGTCACGGTGCTTGACGTAGGCGGCGGTGGCGTCGCGGCCCAGTTCGGCCCAGGGGTACTTGGAGGCGAGGTTGCCGAGTACGCGGAAGCAGGCGGCGGCCCGGGGCAGGTCCCCCATGAGGGAGAAAACGGCGGCGAAGTAGCCGGCGACGGTGACCCAGCCGTAGCCGCGGTGGAAGTGCGGGTGGAGCACGGACCGCTCGGCGGCCTCGACGAGTTCGGCGCGTACGGCGTCCTGCCGCAGGTAGTCCTCGCGCTGATCGGCCTTCAGGGTGGACCGGTGCTCCATGTGCGCCTCGGCCACCATCCCTCCGTTCATGGCGCCTTCGGGGGCCTTGACGAGGCATTCCCGTGCGAAGCCGTGGGCCGCCTCCCAGCTCCCGCCCCACTTGGGACACAACTGCTGGAGAAGCCGGCCCTGCGCGCTGAGATGGTGCGGGTGATACGCGGCCAGCCGGTCGTACCGGCGCCGCGCCTCGTTCTGCCCGAGCTGCAGCCCCATGGCGGTGGTGAGCCGCGAGGCCCAGGCCGCGTCGAAGGTCGGGTCGAGCGCGGTGGCCCGGATCAGATGCTGCTCGGCCTGCCGCAGGTGCGCGTGCAGCCCGGCGAACTGCTCGCGGCTGACCTGCTTGGCGGGCGCGTCGGTCCGGATCTCCCAGCCGATCTTCACCTCACGGCTGCCGAGGACGGTGAGCGCGAGCACGTCGTCGGGCGCGGCGGCGAGGATGTCGCGCATCCACTCCTCGACGCCCTTCACCTCGGACAGCACCCCGACGGCGAAGCTGCGGTCCGTGCCCTGCGGCAGCCCGTACACGTACTGCCGTACGGCCGCCCAGTCCCACGCGGCGGCGGCCTGCCGCAGCCAGGCGGCCTCCGGGAAGGCGGAGGCGAGCTCGAAGTCGGGGGGCGGGAGGGAGGGAGCGGAGGGAGCGGAGGGGAGCGACATGTCGCGGATATTAAGGGAGGGCGGTGACAACGGGATTGGCCGGGGATGTCTGTCCCGAGCGGGCAGAGTGATGACCGCGCCTTGGTCGTTCCGCTGCCCTTCGACCGCGCCGACGACCCCGCTGGGAACAGGATGCGGGTACCGGCAAGTGGCACCTGGCCCGGACCGGTGGCACACCGGCTTCGTCGACGCCCTCGGCCACGGCGGGGTGCTCGGACAGATCGAGGGCCGCACTGTCGCCGACGTCCTGGCCTGGCTCGCCACTACCGACCTGGACTGGAGAAAGGGCATCCGCTACGTCGCCATCGACATGTCGGCCACCTACCGCGCCGCGATCAGCATCGGCCTGCCGCACGCCACCGTCGTGGTCGACCAATTCCGCGTGGTCCAGATCGCCAACAAGATGCTCCGACCGCCAACAAGTCGGCCACGCCCGCTGGAAGCTCCTCACCTCGTGCTCGCCACCACCATCGACCCTTGGTGGCCCGAGATCGCCGCGTTCATCGACACCGGACACAGCAACGCCAAGAGCGAAGGGATCAACCGCGTGATCAAGCTCGTCGCCCGCAACACGTACGGCTTCCGCAACGCCGAGAACCAAAGACTGCGGACACGCCGTGTCACCACTCGCCGAGCCCGCGGACACTTCCGCACCGCTCAACTTTGAATACCCATATATGTTCGCGGACTTGAGCGCGGGCCTGCCGCAGTGCGGTCAGCGCGCGCTTCCCGCTCGCAGCCAGCGTGTCGATCAGCCGGGACACCGTCGGATCGGAGGCCACCGGCCCGAACACCGCGGGCTCGGCCCGCAGCATGCCCACGTCTGCCAGGCAGTCTCCGCCCAGTGCGACCGCGAGGGCTATGTCCAGCAGGACCTTGCCCGGATCATGCACCGTCCGCGGCTTGCGCCACGGCGTCAATGCCGCCGATATCGCCTGCTCCAAGCCGGTTTCGCGGATCGTCTCCACCAGCAGCACCCCGCCGGCCTGGGAGACCACCCCGCGACCACCACCTTCAGTACGGACACGCGGGTAGGACCCGATACGCTTCTTCACCTGGAGAGTGCTTCTTTCATGCGACGACCCGGACCCTAGACAAGTCCCATCGTTGCAGTTCAGGAGCACTCTCCGCGTTTCTGATCACCCACCGGACGCCCTGCCACGTGAAAGCGCGAGGTTTAAAAGGGCGGCCGCTCCGGACCGGACGGAGGCGTTATCTGCAGGCGGTTCCCCTCCCGCATTTCCAACGGCCAGCGCTGGTCGATGACGACAGCAGCGTCCTTGCAGGCTTGGCACGCATCGTCCCATCCTGGAATCCACGGGTACGGCGAAGGAGACATGCCATCTCGACGGATTCCGCAAAGGGTCGCGCTGAAGTACCCGTACGCATGAGAGATGTCAGCGGGCAGTCCTTCGGCAACTGCCCGTTGCCAGCGCAAGTTCATCGGCATGTATGCCAGCCGTGATACCTCCTGCGAGCCGGACCCAACGACGGTTACCGCATAACACCAGGAGCACAACCACTCCTCGTCCTGGTGCTGGTTCGACGTTATCGACAACCGCCGCATCCGGTGTCCGCATACGTCACAGATCACAGTCCAGTCCTCTCACACGGCCGTTGATTGAAACAGCCCTCGGGTACCGCCAGCAGGAAGATCCCCCAACGCACGCTTGCACAAGCTCTGGAGTCGGATTCGACAGCTCACGTCCCGTCCCAGAATCTCCTGTTTATCGCAGTACGCCATTGCGTGAATTTTGGCAGCTGCTGGGTACCTCACCCAACCATGGTTTCCACCATGCCAGGAACGCCTTTTATTGCGTCATAGCAACTGGGACAGATGCGCGTACTCGAAGCGATGCCGAGCAGGTCATGCTTGCCTCCCTCCAGTGCGCCCACGATTGACGCCTCAACATCCCCGTCGCCGAATATGCACCGAGCACCATTCAGATTATCCTTAATCTCGGCGGGCATTTCGGCCAGATGAGTTGCCACCCACTCTTCGAACTCCCCCGTCTCCCGGTTCCAAACTCGGGCGACGCTGCCGTCAGAGGTGTAGACCTCTATGCAAAGGCGGGGTGGTCCGGCAGCTCCTGGGCTGCAGGGGGCTCCGGACCTTACACTGAGCGCATGACCGTACGCGAGGAAGCACACCGGCTGCTCGACGCGGTGCCGGAGGGCCGGCTGCCCGACGCCATAGAGCTGCTGCGGCAGTGGGCGGAGGTGGAGCGCGGCGAGCGCCCCCGCCGCCGATTCCGCACGACTGGCGTCTTCGACGGCGAACCCGACCTCGCGGCCCGCTCCAAGGAGGTCGTCCGGGACGCCTGGACCAGTGGGGAGCCTCGGAGCGCGTGATCGTCATCGATACCGGCCCCGTGGTGGCAGCCGCCAACCGCAAGGACGACTACCACCTGCAGTGCGTCGACATCAGGGCCCCGGCGTTTGCCTCGGATGTCCCGGTTGATCATGTGATGCCGTAGAGGGCGAGGACGCGGTGGCGTTCCGTGTGGGCTCGGCGTCCGGCGGCGGTGTTGACGTACCCGGCGAGCTTGAGCGCGCCGCGGATCAGGTCGCGGACGGCAGCGAGCACGGCGGGCGTATTGTGGGTCCTGACCTGGGACTTGTCCTCTGCGAAGACGACATCACGCACCCAGTGGACGGTGTTCTCCACGGTCCAGTGCCCGCGAGCCCAGCGGCGCTGCTCGTGACGGCCGTGGCCGCGCGCGTCGTCACGGTGGATCACGGGGACCTCCTTCCAGGGCAGCCGGTGGAGCTGGCGGGCCTGACCGCGCTGGTTGTTCTTGATCGTGAGGAGGTAGTGGGCGCCGCGTTCGCGCAGGTAGGTGGCGTGGGAGTGCTGGGCGTGGAGAGCATCGGCGGTGATGACCGCTCCGGCGAGGTCACTGTCGTCGACCTGGTCGAGCAGGGGCTGGAACTCGGGGATTTCGTTCGTCTTCGCGCCGATCTCACGCGAGGCGAGGGTGATGCCGTCGCCGTGGCGGACCGCGGACAGCACGAAGACCCGGCTGCCGTCAGGGCGTCGTGCGCCACGCAGGCACTTGCCGTCCACCGCGATCGCCCGGCGCCTGCGGCGCACCGGAGCGGCCTGGGCGGCAGCCTGGTGGGCCCGGCGCTGTTCGCGCTCCGGGCCACCGTCGGGCATCAGCGGCGCCGGAGTTGCGGGCTCGCCGGGGAGCAGGGACGTCAGGTAGGCGAACCCGGCCGCGCTGAGCTCGGCCGGATCCAGGCGCCCCAGCACGCTGCGCAGGGTTTTTTCGCTCGGCACCCGGTAGCGGCCCAGGAGCGGGTGGTAGGGCAGGCCGAAGGCGGCCAGTTCCTCAGGGGCCGCACGCTGGCACCACTCCGCTGCCGCGGTGATCGAGTCGTGGCCCACGGGTGTCATCGCGCAGATCACCAGGGCCAGCAGGGAGGAGAGCCGGTAGCACACCCCGCTGGCTCCGCGCGGATCGGTGAGCGACTCGAACTCGGCGACCAGGCTGCGGACTTGATCCCGCGCTGTGCCCTCACGCAGGGCCTGCAGACGGGGCGCGGGGCAAGCGGGAGCAGCGATGGGGGATGATGACCGGACGAACACGACACCTTCGTGGATCTTGAAGCGTAGAGAACTCCATGATCCACAGGGGTCGTGTTCGTCTGCTTCCGGGGCTCGCCGCCGACATCAACGACCCAAGTCCGGATGAGCCGGGCAAACGCCGGGGCCCTGGCGTCGACATGCTCCAGAACTTCCCCGGCCCGCTTCTACTGCCCGCCCCACTGCTGACCGAGATCGGTTACATGCTCGCCAGTCGCGCCGGGGCCACGGCCGAGGCCGATTTCCTTCGCGACGTCGCGGACGGCGTGTACGAACTGGTGCCCGTGACGTCCTCCGAGGTCAGCCGGGCCGCTGACCTGGTCGAGCAGTACGCGAGCCTGCCCCTGGGCACCGCCGACGCCTTCGTTGTGGCGGTCGCCGAGAAGTACCGGGCGGTCAACATCGCCACCCTGGACCGCCGCCACTTCAGCGTGGTGCGTCCGAGTCACCTCCCGGCATTCACACCGATGTCTTGCCAGCCGGAACACTTGGCCAGGGGCAGGCACCGGGAATACTTCCGTTGTTGTTATGGACCAGAACCGGTGTGGCGCCAGCCTCCACATAGTACGTGTGGAGTTCGCAGAAGGTGAGGTCGTGGGTGATCCTCGGGTGAGATCTACATCATCGCCCTTATTGCTGACACCAACACACAGGGCCGTCGCCTCAGCGGCGCCGGCCCTGTGCTTTCTTCGATCTACGACAGAGGTGGATCTCTATCCAACAGTGCGCGCGTAGATCTCGTCGTATTGATCCGGAGACATGGCCAATCGCCCCTCTTCGTTCACGAAAAAGGCTCCGCTGTCGAAGCAGCGGTTGAAGAACATCACCATCTGCTCGATCGTCGAGAACTCGACCTCAGTCGGTTCCCCGATCAAAACTCCGGCAACCACTGCCTCTTCTCCAGGGGTCCAGACGGCAGCATAGAGGTCGCCGCCTGCACCTCCGAGGAGTGGCACCCAGTGGTCCCCCAGCACCGGATCACCAGTGTAGGAGGCCATCATGCGAGCGCCTTCTTCGATGGAAAGTGGGTTGTAGCCCGGGATAGCGTTGACATCGTCCTGAAGTTGACCTTCCACGCTGGCAATGCCGTTGCACCAGCGGAACCATCGCGCAACAGAATCCGGAACAGGCTCGCCAAGGACCGATGAGACATGATCCATGTCCACCCCCGGCAGCATCCATGCGACGACGGGCCTGCCCAAACTGTCAAGACGGGCAGTCAATCGTTCAAGTTCGACATCCAGCATCTTTCGCCAAATCCTTATTTGGTCCGCAGATAGTACGGGTCTCCGTCGTTTACTCCGTTATCCCGGAGGAACGGCCACAGAGATTCTCGTCCATGCGTTGTGTTCTGCGTACGATTGATCAGCCTCAGGGTTGCACCGGAACCACCTTGGGTTGTTGACGCGAACGGATACTCCTCCCAAGACAACGCACCACCATTGGCATCGGTGCCCAAGCTGTTGGGGCGCGGCTGTCCCGCTTGCGCGGCATTACGGTTCGCCCTGATCTTAGCTCTGCCCGCCATACGGTTCACGATCGGGCTCTCACCATTTCCGATCGCATTGTCGAAATTGTCAGCCACATCCGGGAACCTTGCTGTGTCAATCTCGTGGACCGGCATAGCGGTGGCCTCGCCGGCGGAATCAACGGCGAAAATTCGCGGAGCCCCGCACCCGCACGGCTTCCCGGCTGAGTTGTAACCAGTGCCACAGTTGTGGACGAGGACTGGTGTGCTGCCATCCTCCACATAGTACATGTGGAAGGCGGGCCGTTCCTGCTCGCGTTTTCGCAGGTGCGGGAGGAATCAATGGTCCGTCGGCGTCGGTCGATGTGCGCTGGAGTGCGTCCCGGTTGCCGCGCGTCAAACAACACGAGGCCCTCCCGAGAAGTTCGGGAGGGCCTCGCTTCAATGCCTACGGATTTCCACTAACCATTCCCCGACATCGACCCGTGAGACCGGAATGCTCACTGTTCGACCCAGGTATACCTATTCCACACCGCTTCCCGGTCTCCGGCTTCCAAGAGGACCTGGAACCCCATAGGCCGTGGGAGTAGGCATCCCTTCGGCCAGGTGATCTCCTCTCCGGCGACGTCGATTTCTACGTCCTCGGTGGCCTCAGAGATTTGAAGGTTATAGAACGTCCGATCCCGGAGCATCGTGACCGTGGAGAAATCTGGTTCCACAGTCACAATGACACAGTCGTCCTCCCCGTCATCCAACGTCAGACCCATGGACACGTTCTTCGGAAGTGCTCCATAAACCTCAGGCAGGTTCGACAGACCAACCTTTGTGTGTTGGTACGAGGGGTTCCAAACCTCGACGGTCACCACATTGGACATTGTCTTACCTTCCAGGAGCGAGAACGAACTTCCCCACACTCCGAATGTACGTACCGACATGACCGAGAGGGTCGTAGACCTCGAGTGTGTCCAGGTCTAGTTGTTCGACATAACCGGCCATGGAGTTCCGACAGAACCGGCAGGTGACTCGGTCTGTGTATATCTTTGCATTTCCTCCGGAGTACCCGCGATCCAGAGCCTGTGTAACCATATCTCCTTCGGCATGATCCTCGTACGAGGTGGCCGTCATCCGGTAGCCTTTACCCGGGAACGGGACCGGGCGCGGAAGTTTACCGTTCTGTCCGTACACGGCTTCCCGGTCGCCGTCGAAGACCATCTTCCCAAGAGTGTTCTTCTTGGCGCCCTTCACGCCGGCCGCGACGTCCGCGTCTTCCTGCGCAACAGAATCCATTCCCATGTCCTGACGCATCTGGCCCAACTCGTTCTGGACCGCAACATTGCAGTTGTGGACCAGAACCGGTGTGGCGCCAGCCTCCACATAGTACGTGTGGAAGGCGGGCCGTTCCTGCCTGCGTTTTCACAGGTGAGGGAGAAATCAATGGTCCGTCGGCGTCCCCCGAAGTGCGCTGGAGGGCGTCCTGGTTACCGCTGCGGCATTCCAATGCAGCGGCCCCGCCGGACACGCCTGACGGGGCCGCTTTTTGCAATCGCTACTGAACTTGAACGGGTGATGTCGGGTCGATTTGCCTGACGGGTGCTGATCAGCGCTGATGGCCATCTGGGCGTGAGATACGCGCAGGGCGGCGGGTTGACCGCCGCGGGGAGGGCCGCCCGGGAGCGGGTCAGGCTGCAGGCCGTGGAACGCTTCGAACGCGGGGAGAAGAACCGGGAAGGTCGCGGCCGCGCTGTGGGTCAGTGAGCGGTCGGTTGAGCGATGGCGCCGGGCTTGGCGGGAGCAGGGCGAGTTGGGACTGCTGTCCGCAGGCTCGCCTGGACGGTCCAAGCTCAGCGCGGCCCAGGTCGACAAGCTGGAATGTGAGTTGGAGCGGGGACCGCTGGCCCACGGCTGGGCAGATCAGCGGTGGACGCTGGCGCGGGTGAAGACCCTGATCGGCCGCCTCTTCCATGTCTCGTACACGGTGGAGGGCACCTGGCGGTTACTGAAGCGGCACGGCTGGTCATGGCAGCAGCCAGCTCGGCGGGCGATCGAGCGCGATGACGAAGCCGTCGAGCTGTGGAAGAAGGAGGTCTAGCCTGCCTGTTTCGCTTCGAGCGGCTGAGCCGGTCTGCGCGGGTGTGCAGTGGTGGTTTCGATTGCTCGTTGTCGGCGGGCATGGCCGTGGGCCGACGCGCGGGTCGGGTGCTCCAGGGTTCCTCGGGTCGTGGGCGGGCAGGGGCGGTGTCATGGTTTAGGTGGCTGGCCGGGGCAGGGCCGTGAGGCGTACGAATGCGCTGGTCAGCTCGTTTCGCCAGGGCCAGGTTGCGGAGATGCGCAGGTGGAGGCGGCGGCCGCCCCGGGTGATGCGGGCAGCTGCGTGCAGGAGCCGGTAGCGGAGCTTCTTCGGCTCGGCGGTGGCCAACTCGCCTTCCAGCAGCAGCGTTTGAGTCCAGGCGAGTAGGTCGATGGCGGCGAGTGCCAGCTCCAGCGAGGCCGGGCAGTCGATGACGCCGCCGCGTGCCAGGACCTGGGGCCGGGTCGGCCGCACTCCGGTGGTGCGGGTCCGCGGCCGGGGATCCGGACGGGTCTCGATGGCGGGCATTGTCTGCTACAGGCGAGGGGAACGGTCGCGGCTGATCTACGCCGTCCGCGAGTACCACGGCCGCAAAGACGAGCTGAAGGGCTTCGGCTGGCGCGATCTGCGAGACCTGCTCGTTCGAGCCCGCATCCAGCTCGGCGGCCCGATCGTGCTCGTGTGGGACAACGTGCGCCTGCACCTGACCGCCGGGATGAAGGAGTGGGCCGCCGCGAACGTGCACTGGCTCACCATCTTCCAACTGCCCGCATATGCACCTGACCTCAACCCGTAAGAAGGCATCTGGTCGCTGGTCAAGCGAGAGGTCGGCAACCTCGCCGCGGCCGACCTCGCCCAGATCACCAAGGCCGTCAAGCGCAGGCTCAAGCAGATCCAGTACCGACCGGACATAGTCGACGGCTGCCTCGCCGGCACTGGCCTTGCCTTCCACGAGTAACGAACCCAGGGAACGGTCGGCCTGCCACGTGGCCCTACGATCACGGCACCCCGCCGAACGCTTGTGCCCGACGAATTGAGTAGTGAGCCCATGAGCGACGATGTCCTGTCGATCATTCCGACCGATCCCCAATGGCAGCCCGACCGGGCGGCGGCCGAGCGGACTGCCGCACTCGCCGCGGACCTGGCTCCCGGCCTGCCCGATGGCGCGGAGGTCGAGATCGATGTCACCTGGCACGACACCCTCACCCCCATCGACTGCGGCGACAACCTCGAACGGATCGGCTGCCCGCACTGCGGTGCCTCGATCGACACCGAGTGGTACGCCGACCTGCTGGAAAGCCACTGTGAGGACGGCTTCGCCACCTTGGCCGTGGAAGTGCCCTGCTGCGGCGCCGCCACGTCGTTGGACGTGTTGGACTACGACTGGCCGTGCGGCTTCGCCCGCTTCGAGATCGCCGTCTGGAACCCCGAACGTGACTGGTTCGGCGATGAGGAAATGGCCACTATCGGCGACACACTCGGGCACCCGGTGAAGCAGATCAGAGCCCACATCTGACTCAGATCTCAGCAGGAACCAAGTGCAGCCGTCCAGCCCGACATCACCCTTTCAAGTTCAGTGACGTTTTCTCAGCGGTGATCACTTCCAGATTCCGTTGAGGACGAGGGCGGCGCGGGCGATACCGCCGATCCGGCTGGGGCTGATGGTGACGCGCGCTGCAACGTTCGCCAGCGCTGCTTGAGTTCGGCTGCGGCGCGTTCGCCGAGGGCTCGGATGCCCCTGATCAGGCTGTTCGTGGTTCGCGTGTTGGGGTGCAGAGCTTGCTCGGACTGGCCCTTCGGGCGGCGGACCGGGACGAGGATGCCGATTCCGGCGCCGATGTAGCCCTTGTCGGCCAGCGTGGGCAGCCCGTTGCCCGCTGCCTTGTACAGCGCGGGCAGGGCGTGGATGCGGGCCGCGGTGATGTCGGGCGTGGAGCCGGGCTCGACATCGGAGATCCACAGCGGGGTGCCGTCGGGGGCGGCCAGGAACTGCACGTTGCCGCCGAATGCCTTGTGTTTCTGGCTGAACCACAGGTCGTTGCCGTTGTCGCGGACACCGGCGAGACGGTCTGTTTCGATGAGCGTGCCGTCGAGGATCACGTGGGTCATGCCCTCGCGCCGGCAGCGGTCGAGGACCTCGTGCAGGTCGGGGGCCTGGGCGGCCAGGACGTCGATGCCTTCGTGTAGGTAGCGGTATCCGGTGGCCTGAGAGACGCCGGCGTCGCGGGCCAGG
The DNA here is from genome assembly GCF_059510295.1 of Streptomyces sp. PTL18. NCBI lineage: Bacteria > Bacillati > Actinomycetota > Actinomycetes > Kitasatosporales > Streptomycetaceae > Streptomyces > Streptomyces sp. PTL18. The sequence continues at coordinate 115,148 of NZ_JCAJZO010000012.1, forward strand.
CAGTGCACGCAGCAGCGCTCGCGGAACCAGCGCAGCACCAGCACGGCCTGGCGGAACGGGCCGAGCGCGCGGCTGCCGCGCGGAGTGCCGATGTGCCGCCGGTGGGCGGCCAGGAGACGGGACAGGTACTCCACGACGTGGCGGGGGACGTCGAGCGTGGCAACATAGGTGACCAACGTGAAGCCTCTGGTGGTTACGGACATGATCTTGTGGTGAGACCTGTCCTACCAGGGGCTTTACGTCTGTTCTTAGCCGGGTCCGGCTCCTCCGACCTGCTCACGCATGAGGCGGTTCACCCAGCCTCGCGTAGATCATTTCGCTGAGAAAACGTCAGTAGCAACTACTTACAGCACCTGTGCCCCCGTGGGCCTTGACAGCAGAAGAGGGACAAACCGAAGAAAACAAACTCAGGCGTGCGCGGTAAAGGTGGCCGGGATGCGCTCCGGGAAGTTCCTCGGGAATGACGAAAAAGTAACTTCTCGCGTCAATGTCGCCGTCAGGAATGAAACAATACCACCATCGAAGAATTCCCACACGTCATTCCTTGCAGAATTCAGTGCGATCGTCCATCTGTCAGGGGCACGTTGCGGTCTGGCCACCCAGTACACGGTGTCGCCGTTATCCGTCACCGCAACCGCAACCAACTCGCTCGGATCTGCCGGGATCACTTCCCCGTGGTCAATATAAGTATGCAAGATCTCCCGCGATCGAGCAACTCGGGATTGCAGTCGAATGGGCGCGAATTTGGTGACGGGTTGCAGAACTTCAAGGAACCCATCGATCGTACCGGGACCGTAATTCTCCACAAGCCACTTGTAGTCGGATGGAAGCTCGTGACCAAGATCGGCCTCGACCTGGTTCCACGGAATCTCGACCGCGGGCCGCGCGGCCGGTTCCACTACTTCCCGAAACCTCTGCGTATCGAACATGACTTCCTACCGTCATTCATCTATGTGGAACATTCCAGCCGGGTTGGGGAGATCCCTTTCAAGTTTGAACCCACGGTTTCCGTAAGCTCTGATTTCCAACCTGATAGGGGCAACGTCACCGGCTCGGTCATAGATCGCCCTGACGTTGTATTGGATCGTCTCACCAGCGTCGACTGCATCGGCCACTTGTTTCTCCACCTCATCCCTCATGATGGGAGTATTGATGGGGTCCTGAGTGAGAGTGACGAGGTTTTCCTCCAGATCTCCGCTACCGCCCAACTTGTCTGCGAGCAAGTGACCCCGCGCCTCGTTGTAGAGGCTCCCGTTGCCGCTCCAACCCGAAGGGTCGATTGCCTTGTTCGCCGGCGTCCCCTTACGCAGCATGGATTTCGTGATTGTCGCAGAGACCCCAGTGGCTCTGCCGTCGTCGTCCAAGGCGTGATAGCGGACAGCATTGCCATGTTCGTAGACATCGCAGTTGTGGACCAGAACCGGTGTGTCCCCGGCCTCCACATAGTACGTGTGGAGGGTGCCGATGGTGAGGTCGTAGGTCGTGGTGTGGGCGTGGTAGAGGCGGACACCGGTGACCTGGGCCGTGCCGGTCGGGGTCTGGAGGACGTCGCCGGCCTTCAGGTCCTTGGCCTGGACGAACGCCGACCGGGTCTCGTCGTAGAACGGGTGGTGGAAGGTCGTCGTCAGGTGCGCGCCCTGCGCGTCCTTCTCACCCGTGTCCACCTTGGCGTGCTGCGCCGCCGCGACCGGGCTGACCGCTGCCACCGGTGCCGTTGCCGACTGGTCGGTGTGGCCGTGGCCCGCCGCCAGTGCGCCCAGCACCGCCGCCGAGGCCGCCAGGCCGAAGGCCGCCTTGCGGGCCGCCTTCTTCGCCAGGGACTTCGCCCCGGCCTTCAGACCGGTCTTCGTCCCGTCCTTGACCGCCTGCTGGGCACCGGATTCGGCCGATGCCTTGATCGTCAGGTCCACGAAGTCGTGGTCAGTGTGGGTGACGATGACCGCGGTGACCTTGTGGGCCTCCGTGCCCGCCACACCCGGCACCGAGTTGGCAATCGTGTCACCGACCTTCACCTGGTCGATGGCCTTCGTCGTGCCGTCCGCCATCAGGACCCGGGTCGAGCCGGTGAAGCTGTGGGGCTCGTCCTCACATTTCTGGCGCGATCCACTCGGCCGTTCTTCCTCGGCCGACCCACCCGGCTCGTCCGAATGCGACTGAGCCTTGGTCCCGGCCCCCTGCGACTCCGCCGTCGCAGCCGCCTCGTCCGTGGCATCCGCCGTCGCTGAATCAGCCGCCTCGGTTGCCCCCTTGCCGAACAGGCCGCCCACCACGCTCATCGCCTTCGGCGCGACCTTGGCCAGCAGCTTGCCGCCCAGCTCGCCCATCGCGCCGCCCAGCGCACCCGTGGCCGCGCCCTCGATCGCCGAGCCCGCGAACGCACCCACGCTGCAGTCGCCGCCGCCGTTCTGCGCGCACTTGAAGCCCTGCTCCACCAGGGAGCCGGCCGCGCCCGCCAGCGCCGCGCAACCGATCGTGCCCACACCCCACGTGGCCGCCTCACAGCCCGCGAACACCGCCGTGGAGACCACGAACGACGTGATCGCCGCCGCGTGGTGCTTGACGTACGTCGCCGCCGTCTTCACGGCCGACACCGTCGCGTGGTAAGCCGTCCTGGCCACCGAGGCGACCTTGTGCGCCGCCTTCTTCACCACGCTCACCGCTTCGTGCGCGTAGTGCTTGGCCGCCCGCCACGCCCGGTGCACCACACTCGAGACCCGGTGATAGGCCGAGTGCACCGCATGCACCACATGGCGATACCAGCGTCTGACATGCCGTGCGGCGTAGTGATAGATCCGCCGCGTGTAGCGCACCGTCGCCCGGTACACATCCCGCACGTGCTGCACGAACCGGTGCGCCGCGTGCTTGACCGCGCTCACCGCGTGGTGCACCGCCTGACGCGCCCGGTGGTACAGGTGGGTCGCCGCCTTCTTCGCCGCGTGCCAGGCACTCTTGGCCTTGCTCGCCACGTGCTTGACCGCCTGCACCTCGCACGACCCGGTCCACCAGGAACAGTGACCGGATGGGTCCGTGCCCTCCATCGGGTTGTCCGCGACGTAGGCGAACGGGTTCGCGGCGGCCGAGTTCGGCACCGGGTTCGGCGAGAAGCTGTCCTTGTTCCGGAACTCGCCCGTGCCCGGGTCGTACCAGCGCGACGCCGTGCCCACGTCACCCGTGCCGGGCTCGGTCCAGCCGGACTGGAAGCCCAGGTGCCCGGCGATCGTGTTCGTCGGCGAGACCACCTTGCCCAGCGGGTCGTACGACACCGAACCCGCCAGCCCCGTCGCGCCCGAGGTGAACGTGCCCACCACGTCGTTGTGCTGGTCCGTCAGGGCCAGGACGCCGGTGCCGCCGGTCGGCTTGATGCCGATCAGGCCGCCCGAGGGGTCGTAGCTGTAGGTGTTGTCACCGTCCGAGGCGATCGTGTTGCCCGCGCCCGAGTACTGGAAGGTGCGCGGCGACCCGGTCGTGGTGTCCGTGTCGGTGATGTTCCGGCCGGTCGCATCCAGGGTGTAGGACTGTGTGCCCGCCACGATCTGGTTGCCGAACGCGTCCGCCTTGAACGCCATCGTGCCGCTCGCCGACGACTGCTGCGTCATCGTGCCGCGCGCCGAGTAGTCGTAGGAGTTCACTCCGTCCGACGTCAGCTGGTCGCGCTCGTCGTACGTGTACACGTTCGCGCCGTTGCGGATGCGGTTGCCGGAGGCGTCGTACGCGTACTGCGTGGTCGTCGTGCCGTCGTTCCACGACGTCAGGCGGTTCGCCCAGTCGTAGGTGTAGGTGTTCGCCGACGCGCCCGAGACACCCGTCGTCGTCTTCGACGTCAGGTTGCCGTTCTTGTCGTAGCCGTAGGAGAAGCTCGCCAGCGTGGAGGCGCCCTGGACCAGGGTGTCGCCCGTCAGCTGGTGGGCGCTGTCGTAGGTGAACGTGCGGGTCTGGCCCGTCGATCCGTACTTGATCGACTTCAGCTCGTTCAGCACCCCGTACCCGTACGTCAGGTGCGTGCCCGTGGCCGCGTCGTCCAGGGAGGCCAGACGGCCCGCCGAGTCGTAGCCGTAGTTCGTCGTGCCTGCCGCGTCCGTGCGGGAGAGCACCTGGCCGTCGTCGTTGTACGAGAAGCTGGACGAGCCCGCCGAGCCGGACGTGGTGAGCAGGTCACCGCGGTCGTCGTAGGTGAAGGCGTCGTGCGTGGCCGCCTGGTGGTCCGCCGCGCCGGTGGTGCCGGCTTCGGTGGTGTCCGCGGTCAGCACCCGGCCGTCCGCGTCGTAGGTGAAGCTGCGGGTGGCCGTCGCGGCGTCCGCGCCGGTGCCCGACATCTGGGTCAGCTGGCCCAGCGTGTCGTACGTCATGGACGTCGTCACGCCGCCCGGCTGGGTCACGTTCGTGAGCTGCCCGTCCGCGTCGTACGCGTACGTCGTGGTGGAGTCCGCCGCCGAGGTGTACTTCGCCGTCGTCGGCTCGGTCACCTTCTCCTGCTGGCCCCACGGCGTGTAGGTGTAGCGCCAGGAGTTGCCGCGACCGTCGGTGAACCGGGTCCGCCGGCCCGCCGCGTCGTAGCCGAACGACGTCGTGATCGACGTGGACGCGTCGACCGGCTGGATCTCCTGCGTGAGCGTGCCCGCCGCGTCGTACGTGAAGTGGCTGGTGTGGCCGTTGGCGTCCGTCGCGGAGATGACGTTGCCGTTGCCGTCGTAGCTCTGCGACGTCTGGGCCAGCACGTTGTTGTTCGCGTCGTACTGGGTGCTCTGCACCGGGGCGCCGGAGGCGTTGTAGTCCGTCTCCGACGAGGTGCCGTCCGGCAGGATCGTCTTCTGCCGGTTGCCCTCGAAGTCGTACGTGTACTGGGTGGTGTTGCCCGCCCCGTCCGTCACCGAGGTGATGTCGCCGGCCCGGTTGTAGCCGTAGGACATCTGCACACCACCGGGTGTGGTGGTCGACGCCAGGTGCGCGCCGTAGGGGTTGCCGGACGTGACCGCGTAGGAGTTCGTGGTCGTCAGCGTCTTCGTCGACGGGTAGCGCTCCAGCGTGCTCTGGGTCACCTGGCGGCCCAGGAAGTCGTACGTCGCCTGGGTCTGCGCGCCCGTGCCGTCCGTCGCCGACAGCTCGTCACCGGCCGCGTCGTACGTCGCATGCGTGGTGGTGCCGTCCGGTTCGGTGATCCGGGCGACGTTGCCCATCTGGTCGTACAGGTACGACGTGGTCCGGCCACCCGGCGTCGTCACCGACGTCTGGTTGCCCTCGCTGTCGTACGTCCACACCGTGGTGCCCGCGTTCGGCGTCGAGGCGCCGGCGGGGGTGTACGGCGGCAGGGTCTCGGAGACCTTGTTGCCGACCGCGTCGTACGCCGTCGTCGTGGTCAGGCCGTTGGGGTCCTGTTCCTCGACGGCCTCACCGAAGGTGTTGAAGCCGGAGGTGGTGACCGGGTGGACGGTGACCGGGTTGGTCCCGTCCGCCTCCGCCTGCACGGCCGGTGCGGTCGTCACCACGAGGTTGCCGGACTCGTCGTACTGGTAGGTGGTGGTGTTCTGCTCGGCGTCCGTCATGGACGTCGGCAGGCCGCGCTTGTCGTACGTCCACTTCGTCGTCTGCTCGTCGGACGAGCCGACCGTGCCGCCGGTGCGGCCCTTGCCGTACAGGGAGGAGACGTCGGAGGCGGACAGGGCGCGCTGGTAGACCTGCACGTCGGAGACGGCGCCGGGCAGCAGGTCGGTGGCGCTGCCCGCGTACTTGGCCTGGCCGATGGTGAGCGGGCCGGTGGCGCTCCACGGGGTGGTGTTGCTGCCGCTGCCGGCCAGGGCGCCGTTGACGTACAGCTTGATGGCCCCGGTGGTGGAGTCGTAGACACCCACCAGGTGCGTCCAGTCTCCGCTGGTCGGCGCTGCGGTGGAGTACGCCGCCGGGAACGACGGGCCCGAGGCGTCCTTGCTCGTCTGCTCCATGCTCCACAGCGGGGCGCTGGTGTGCGCGTAGTTGTACTGGAGCATGAACGCGCTGTTGGTGGTGCCGGTCTGCGCCACGACCGTGGCGTTGTGGGTCGGCAGCGAGCTCATCTTCACCCACGCCGAGACGGTGTACGACGAGGTGGTGTCGAGCACCGGTCCGTTGGTGGCGATCTGCTGGCCGGAGGTCTCCGCGAAGTTCGCCGCGTTGTCGCTCCAGGTGACGCCGGTGGCCTGCGCGGTGTTGCCGGTGCCGGAGGAGTCGGTGACGTTGGTGCCGGAGGTCTGGTTCAGCTTCCACCAGCCCGCGGGGTGACCGGAGGCGTCCCCGTACAGCGTTTCGCTGAGCAGGTTGCCCATGTCGTCGTAGGTGCTGGTGACGGTGCGGTCGTAGCCCGAGGAGTCGTGGTCGTTCTGGCTGGCGACCTGGTCGTCCGGCGTGTACGAGACCGAGGTGACGCGGTCCACGCCGGTCGGGTCGATGGTGGTGGAGGTGGTGCGGGCGGCCGCGTCGACGGTGTAGTCGGTGACGTTCTCGCCGTTGTCCGTCGTCTTGGAGATCAGGTTGCCGGCGGCGTCGTAGGTGTTGGACTCCAGGACGTAGCTGCTGGAGCCGTCGGCGTTCTTCTTGGTCGCCGTCGCGAGCAGGCCGTCGTCGGTGTAGGTGTACGACGTGGTGCTGCCCATGGCGTCGGTCACCGAGGCGAGGCGTCCGGACGGGTCGTAGGCGCGCGAGGACTCGATCAGCAAGGACGGCGTCTGGGGATTGACCGGGTCGCCCTTGTACATCAGGCCCTGGGTGAGCAGGTGGCCCTCGGCGTCGTACGTGTAGTCGATCTCGTTGCCCGCGCTCGAGACCTCCTTGGTCTTGTTGCCGGAGGTGTCGTACGAGTACGTCGTGGTGTTGCCGTAGGAGGCGCCCGCCGCGACGTTGGCGTCGGACTCGGTCGCCACGTGGTCGTAGTCGTCGTACGTCCAGGTCTTGGTGCGGGCCTGGTCGCCGCCGCTGCCGTCGGAGACGGTCTGCGAGGTGACGTTGCCGTCGTCGTCGAAGACGGTGGTGGTGACGGCGGAGTGGGTGGCGCCGGTGACGCGGTCGGTGAGCTGCGGGTCGTGCTCCTCGGTCACCTGTCCGGCCGCGTCGTACTGGTAGGTGGTGGTCAGACCGTCGGGGTAGGTGTCGGAGATGCTCTTCTGGCTGGTGACCTGGCCGAGCCCGTCGTAGGTGTACTGGGTGACCAGGCCGATGGCGTCGGTGGTGGAGGCCACGTCGCCGTTCGAGAAGTAGGAGACCTGGTTGACCGCGCCGCCGGGGCTGATGGTCTTCACCGGCAGGCCCTTGGGCACCACACCGCCGTCGGCGGACGGGTAGGTGCTGGTTCCGTCGCTGTAGACCGTGGTGGTGGTGCGACCGCTGGGGAAGCCGGGGACTGCGGGGCCGGTGACGGCGGTCTGGTTGCCGGCCGAGTCGTAGGTGTACGAGGTCAGGTAGGTGTTGTCGGTGGCGGACGAGGAGCGGCCGTCACGTGCGGTCAGCAGCTGGTCGTTGCGCGGGTCGGCGGTGGTCAGCTGGGCCGTGGTGTCGTCCGGGTAGTACGTGTAGTACTCGGTGTTGCACTTGTTCGCGGCCTGGTCCTGGCAGGTCGTCGAGGAGACGATGTTGCCGCGCACGTCATGGCCGGTGACGGTCATGGCGCCGTTGGGGTCGGTCACGGTGTGTTCGAAACCGGCCGTGTCGTAGCCGAAGCTGGTCCTGTTGCCGAGGGCGTCGGTCTCGGTCAGGGCGCGGTTGCCGTGGGTGACGTCGTAGGTGTAGGTGAGCGTCGCGTTGGTCGGTGTGGTGACCCTGACCGTCTCGACGGGCAGCAGGCCGGTGGAGTTCTTCGCCGCCTGGAACTGCTCGTTGACGTCGCCCGCGGACAGGTCGGACCGGTAGACGGCCGCCTCGGCGATCGAGCCGTTGAAGAACGTCGCGTAGCCGGTGTTGTCCGAGGTGTTGTGGTGGGTCTCGTCGGGCCAGTAGCCGCCGATGAAGCCCGCGCCGACGGAGAGGTACGGCTGGTTGTTCATGGCGGCGGTGCCGCTCTGGGTGCCGACCAGTGTGTCGTCGAGGTACAGCGACTGGCTGGAGGCCGACGACGACAGCACCACGTGGTGCCACTTGCCGTCGGTGACGGCGGCGGAGGAGGCGAGGGGCTTGGTGGTGCCGCCGGAGAACCAGAACTCGCCGTACAGCTTGCCGCTGCTGCCGACGTACAGCAGTGGCGTGTAGTTGCCGGGAGTCGTCCCCGAGCTCAGCGGGTCGCGGGAGGCTCCGAGCAGCACGCCGCCCGCGGTCGTGGTCTTGAACCACAGACCGACCGATTCGGCGCCGGAGCCGGGCACGGCGCCGCCCGGCAGGCTCACGTAGGAGGTGCTGCCGTTGAAGGAGGCCGTGGTGTGGTCGCTGAACGGTCCCGCGGCGCCGAGGGTGACCGCGTTGTAGGTACCGGTGCCGCCGCGCACCTCGTTCAGCGCCTGGGAGGCGCCGGCCGTCTCACCGAAGCGGAAGTACTGGTTCGGGGCGGCGCCCAGCACCGCGCCGCGGTAGGTGTTGCTGGAGCCGGTGACCGTGGGGGCGCCCGGCTTCCACACGCCACCGTTCTCGTCGGTGAGCTGGGTGAGGGTGGTGGCCGAGTCGTACGTCATCGCCGCGAACGTCTTGCCGGACGGGCGCGTGATGGAGGTCAGCAGGCTGGTGCTGTGCGTGCCGTACTTGTACAGCTCGCTGACGTCGGCGGCCTGCAGCGGGCGGCTGTACCAGGCGGCGTCCGCGATGGAGCCGTTGAAGTAGGTGGGGTAGCCGGAGCCGGAGGAGGTGGAGTAGTGCGGCTCGTCGGGCCAGCTGCCGCCGAGGAAGCCGGTGCCGAGGTAGTTGAACGACTGGTTCTTGCCGAAGGCGGTGGCGCTCTTGATGGAGACGGAACCGGTGCGCGAGCCGACCTTGGTGTTGTCCAGGTACAGGCTCTGGGAGTTGCCCGCTGCGGACAGCACCACGTGGTGCCACCTGCCGTCGGCGACCGAGGCGGAGGACACGATCGGGTTGACGCCGCCGCTGTACCAGAACTCGGCGTTCAGCTTGCCGTCGGTGCCTACGTAGATGGACGGCGTGTAGAAGCCGGCGGCCTGGCCGGAGCTGACGGGCTGGGAGGCGTAGGAGTAGATGACGCCGGGCCCCTGGGAGGTCTTGAACCACAGGGAGAGCGCACCGGAGTCGGTGTCGTTGCCGAGGTTCTTCGGCAGGGAGATGTCGGAGGTGGTGCCGTTGAAGCCGGCCGCCGTCGCCGAGGAGCCGGTCAGCGGGCCGGGCTGTCCCAGGGTGACGTTCTCGTAGGTGGCGTCGGTGGTGCCCTCGTTGGCCAGGACGCTGTCCTTGGCCGTGGTGCCCGAGGACTCCGACAGCGGCCAGAAGGTGTGCGGGTCCAGGTCGAGCGCGGCGTTGCGGTAGCCGGAGCCGCTGGTGTAGCCGTACGTGGTGCACTTGGTGGTGGACACCGGCGAGCAGACCTTCGTCAGCTGGTCGCCGCTGTAGCCGTAGGTCCACGTCTGCACGGTGGAGGAGTCGCCGGGTGTGACGGGGTCGGTGACCACGGTCGCCACGTGGGCGGCCTGGGCGCCGGTGGGCGTGGACCAGGTGAGGTTGAGCGAACGGCCCGAGACCGCGGACGTCATCTTGGTGACGAGGCCGCCGGCCCAGGTGAGGTTCACCGACCGCCCGTTGGCGTCGGTGACCGAGGTCAGGCCGTAGGCGCCGGAGCCCAGGGACTGGGTGAAGGTGTAGACGGTGTCGTCCTTGTCGGTCAGCGTGTAGCCGCCGGTGACCGACTTGAACGTGGCGAAGCGGCCGTTGCCGGGTGTGAAGGTGCCGTCGCTGTTCTTGCCGTAGCCGACCTCGGAGCCGTCGGGGTAGGTGACGTAGACACTGGTGACCGCGCCGGAGGCGTTGTACTGCTCGGTGGCCCTGGAGTCGAAGATGCTCGACCAGCCGGAGCCGAACGCGCCCGCCCAGCGCGGGTCGCGGGAGTTGTAGTCGCGCTGCACGTCCAGGGACGGGCCGACGGTGGAGATCGAGGCGTCGGTGTCGGACGTGGTGTAGTTGCCGATGGCCGCGTCGAAGCCGTGGTCGCTGCTGTTCTGCGACAGGCCCGAGGTGATCACGCGCTGCGGCACCTCGACGGACATCGCGTACGGGGTGGCCGTGGAGTAGAGGTTGGTGGCGGAGTCGTACGCCTGGACGGCCCAGGTGTAGGTCTTGCCCCAAGCCAGCTTCCCGGCGGGGACCGTCCAGTCACCCGTGGAGACCAGGCCGGAGTCGGCGACCTTGGTGCCGGTGGAGTCGAAGACCTGGAAGAGGTACTGGTTGCTGCTGCCGCTGCTGGAGTTGGCGCCGCCCGCCCACGCGGTCAGCTCCGGCGTGGTGGTGTACTCGACCGCGTTGTCGTTCGGGAACTGCTCGTACAGCTGGGGCGCCGTGTTGCCGTTGTAGGTGACCTCGATCCAGGGGCCCTTGCTCGGGTCGTTGAAGGAGCCGAACTGCTTCCAGTGCAGGTTGTCCGTCGTCGACGCGTAGACCGCCAGGCCGTAGTCGTTGGTGGTGCCGTTGAACCAGCCCTGGATGGCCGAGGTGGACAGCGCGACGGTCACCCAGTCGCCGACGCTGCGGTCGGCGCCGGTGTTGGCGCAGGCGTCGGGCACGCTCGGGGTGGCGTTGCCGATCGAGGAGCCCTTGGACGGCCCCGGGTAGCTGGTGACGGACTCGGGCGACCAGGAACTGGTCACGAGGGCGACGTCGAAACGTTCCGCCGTGCAGGTGGAGGCCCAGGTGTCGAACAGGTGCAGGTTGGCGGCGGTGACGGTGTTCTTGCTGCCGTCCCAGGCGGTGTCCCAGTGGTTGACGAAGCTGTTGGCCGCGTGGGTGCCGGAGTCGTAGGAGCCGACCTTGATGGTCTGCTCGTAGGAGTGGTCGACGTTGTTGCCGGATCCGGACTCGGCGTAGGTGGTGGTCCAGCCGTCGTCCACGGTCGGGTCGACGGTGACCGGGAAGACGCGGTGCGCGTCGTGCAGCCAGCGGCTGTCCAGGGTGACCCGCAGCGCGTAGCCGTCCTTGTCGTGGACCAGCTCGGTGGTGACCTCGTGAGTGGTGGCCGGGTCGCCGGAGCGGCGGTTCACCTTCGAGTCGTAGGCGTACGCCGGAGGGATGCGCTCGACGGTCTTGCCGGCGGAGTCCGTCAGGTCGATCCAGCCGTTGTCGCGCTGGACGGGGGTGAGCCCCTTGAGGGTCAGCGGGAAGGTCCAGGTGTTGCCGGCGTCCGCGGAGTGCAGGACGACCGACTCCTTCACACCGGTGGCGGTGGGGGCGAGCTTCAGGTCGGTGGCGCCGAGGACGCCCGCGTAGGTGACGGTGGAGCCGTGTGCGGTGCCCTCGACGGGAGCGGCGCCCTTGAGGGCGTAGGCGACGCGGTGTGCGGAGTCGGTCGCGAGGGAGGCGAGGGCGGGGTCGGTGGCCCTGACGCCGAAGTCGACGGCGAGGGAGTTGGCCTTCTCGTGCCAGCGGCCGTCGGGGCCGGCCCGCACGTCCACGTCGATCGGCGCCCATCTACCCTTGCGCACCTGGTAGTTGACCGGTGTCAGATGCATCTGGCGGGTGATCGAGCCGTCGGCGTTGTCGTAGACCGTCGCGGTGCGCGAGGACTTGGCCGCGTCGCGCTTGCTGGTGCGGGCGTTGAAGCTGCCGCTGCGGCTGCGGCCCTGCTTGATGGCCGGCTGGTGCGGGTGGTACGCGGCCAGTTCACCGCGTCCCTTGCCGGGTGCGTGGCCGGCGCCCCGGCCCGCCTCGGTGGCCTTCGCCGACACGTGGTGCGCGTGCCCGGCGGCCGTCCCGGACTCCTGACGCGGCAGGTCGCCCCAGTGCGGGTCGGTGAACCAGCGTGCCATGGAGCCGAGGCTGAGCTCCGGCATCTGGACCGAGCCCAGCTCCATGCCCTCGGCCATGGCCTGATTCGTCGTCAACGACAGGGCCAGGGCCGTGAGAAGCAGCACAGCGAGGCGACGGCGCACTCGGTGGGCACGGCGAGCGGGATGGACGCGGCGGAACGACCGAACGCGCACAGCAACGACTCCAACGGTCAAGAAGGGCACAAGAAGCGCGCTGATCCTGCCTGTTGTGAACCTGCCGTGCACAGATCAGAGGAATGATCTTGCCCCGGACTTGACCAGTCCTGGATGAACCTGCCCGGGTTCGCGCTCGCTCGTCCCTTTGGGTCTTGATAACTCCTTTACAGGTAACGGAGGTTCTTGACCGGAGGCGCGCCGGCCCAGCGGTCGGCGGGGGTGGGGCCGGCGCCCGGTCGGTTACCCGTCACCGGGTAACTCGAGCTCCCGTTCATCGCCTGCGCCCGCCTCGCGCAGTCCATGAGCGCGGCAGGCCGGGCCGTCCGTCGGTCACTGACGTGTCCCGAACGCCGCACGCTCGGGCAGACTCCGTGCGGGCGGCGCCGCAGAGCCGGAGCGCGAGCGCGATCTCTGCGAGCGCGATCTCCGCGCGATGCAGATCGAGAAGATCGGGATCCTGCCGAACCAATTGCGCGACGCTGTCGATGACGCGGACCGGGACGTCGCGGATGATGCCTTCCCGAGCCCCAGGCTTCGCTTGCCCATGGCACTGCCCAGGTTTCATCTCCGGGAAGAGCAGGCAGAACGCCGTCAAATCCATAGTGGTCACCGACAGCGAGGGACGCGTGGCATGGTGCAGAGCGACGACAAGTCACTGGGAAAGGCTCATTACAGCGAAGAGCCCCGGCAGAGGCCGGGGCTCTTCACATTATGCCGCTACTCGGCACCTACGGAACGACCGGTCACGAGATCTCTGCCGTACCCAGCACGGATCCGCGCCGGGGGTCCAGCAAGTTGACATCATTCCTCTCGAACCTGTCCTCCAGGGACTCCTGACCCCGTCGACGGACATAGGCTGCCTCATTGGCATAGACAGGAACAAGCCACAGAATTGAAATCTCCTGGCCTGCGTCCTGGAAAGTGCCGAATTCCGGAGGGTATGCGTACAGCTCAGAGACAAGCAGCTGATCCGCTTCGCTCCCCTGGATCCACGGCCACCCAATGCTCAGCAGCGTACCCACGTGTGCGTTGCGCCCCGCAGCCTGCCAGTCCGCGACCATGGTCACCGTTTCGACATGGCGGGGGAACTCGTAGGGGGACAGCAGGGCGAACTCGTGGAATCCCTCACCGGCGGCTGACGCTCCCATCGAAACGTACATCCAGGGCTCGGACGCGTCAGTCGGCTGAATGCGGCGGACATGAAACCCTGGAATCTCCTTCTCGATGGGCCCCGCCTCCCAGCGCGCGTCCGAGTGGATGCCACTCGGCCACATGGTCCGGAGGTGTCGGTCGAGCGCCGCCTGGCGGCCTTCGATCAAAGAATCCATGGTCACCTTTCCATTCCGAAGGCCTCTGCCAGTCTTGTCAGGGCCCCGGACAACCTACCGCCCTGACTGCTCTGGCATCGTCGGCATCTCACCCCGTTGATACCCAGGTTCCTGGCATACTCCCGCCGCTCAGCATTCGTCATCTGCCATCCATCGCGGAAGTAGTAGTGAATACCGAGCTCCGGATCATGCTCAGGAACAGGCTGGGTAGGGGTCCCCGAGATCATCACCTCCCCACAGTCCAGGCACCGCTGACCCTCACCGGCCGCGCGAGCAGCGCGCCCCGCAGGGCCTCGGGTCTGCGCGCCGCCGTAGTCACGCTTCCGGTTGTACCTGTTCTTCGGCATGGGCTGTGGCTGCAAGTCCGTCACAGTGCCATCGGAGCCCACCTCGAATCGCGGCCCCGCTGCGATCGGACAGGCGTCGCCGTCGTTGTTGTGGACGAGGACGACGTCGGATGCACCGGCCGCCACCTGGTAGGTGTGCAGACCGTCGATGGTCAGGTCGTACGTGACGCGCTGTGCCGTGTACGCCTTGACATCGAGGATGCCGGTCGAGCCGCCGTCGCCGTTCTGGAGCTTGTAGCCCTTCTTCAGGTCGCCGGCCTGGGTCCAGGCGTTGTGGCTGACCTCGTAGAACTGGTGGTGCTTGGTGGTCTGGATCGTCTTCGGACCTGACTTGGTGGCCACGACGACATCGACGTAGTCACGGTCGGTCTTGGTGACGATCACCGCCTTGACCCGGTGTTTCTCCTTCGTCTTCTTGCCGGGCTCGGCGGTCAGGACCCAGTCCCCGACCTTCACCTGGGAGATCGGCTTGGCGATCGCGTTCGCCATCAGCACGCCGGTGGAGCCGGTGAAGCTGTGCGGGGTGCAGCCCTTGCGGCCGAACTTGCTGGCCGCCGCGCCGAAGATGCCGCCCGTGACGGCGCCCGTGGCAGTCGCCTTGGCCGCACCGCTCGCGCTGCAGCCCTCCTCGCTCATCCCGCAGGTGACGCCGTAGCTCACCGCGCCTTCCGCGGCTCCGCCCGCGGCACCCATGGCCGCGCCCTGCAGCACCTTGCCGCCGACACCGGCGAGCAGGCGGCCCACCGCGCCGGAGGCCGCACCGCCTGCCGCGCCGCCCAGGGCACCGGTCACGGCACCGATGGCGACCGCCCCGACGAAGCCCCCGACGGACTTGGGACCGTCGCTCATCATGTAGCCGACGGCGTTGGCGGCGGCGCCGGCCAGAGCCGCGCAGCCGACCGCGCCCACGCCCCAGCTGGCGGCCGTGCAGCCCGCGAAGACCACCACGCCCGTCGCCACCGCGGCGATGGTCGCGGCGTGCTGCTTCACGTAGTTGGCCGTGGCCTTGACCGCCTTCTTGACGCCTCTGCCGATCTTCTTGACGGCACTCTTGGCTGCCTTGACGGCCTTGGAGACGCCGCTCTTGACGGCCTTGGCGACCTTGCGGACGGTTCTCTTGACGTGCTGGACGACCTTGTGGACGTACCTCTTGACGCGTTTATAGGTGCGTTTGACGTATCTCTTGATCTTTTTGACGCTGTCGTGCACATAGTGCACGGCCTTGCGGACCACCCGGCGGGCCTTGCGGACCACCTTCTTGACCGCCTTCTTGATCTTCTTGGCGGCCTTGCGGACGGCCTTCGCGGCGCGCTTGACGGTGCTCTTGGTCTTCTTCCAGGCCGACTTCGCGACCTTCTTGACCTTCTTGGTGACCTTCTTGATGGCCTTCTTGATGAACCCGAACCAGTGACCCGTCGGGTCGGTGCCCGTCATCGGGTTGTCGTTGGCGTAGGCGTACTGGTTGGCGTTCACCGAGTCCGGCAGTGGGTCGTTGCTCACCGTGTCACGGCTGTTGAACTGCCCGGTCTGCGGCGAGTACCAGCGCGCGGCCATGTTGACCCTGGCCGTCTGCGGGTCGGTCCACCCGGACTGGTAGCCCAGGTTGCCCAGCATCCCGGCCGCCGAGGACGTCTTGCCGAACGGCGTGTACGTCGCCGACCCGGTCAGCGCCTCCGCGGAGTCGGTGAACTGGGCCACCACGTCGTCGTGGATGTCCGTCAGCGCCAGCACCGACGAGAGGGCCGTCTTCACGCCCAGCAGCGAGCCGTCGGCGTCGCGGCTGTAGGACGTCGCACCGTCCGACGCCACGTCGTTGCCCACACCGCTGTACTTGAACGAGAAGACGTCGGAACCCGTGCCGTCCTTGGCGCTCAGGACACGGTCCAGACCGTCGTAGGTGTACGTCCGGTCACCCTCGTTAATCACGCGGTTGAAGGCGTCGGCCTTGAGCGAGGTCTGTGTCCCGCTCTCGTCCGTGATCGTCTTCAGCGTGCCGCGCGCGGTGTACGTGTACGAGTTGTGCCCGTCCGACGTGAGCCGGTTCCGGGCGTCGTACGTGTACGTGTCGCCGCCGGCGCGGGTGCGGTTGCCCGAGGCGTCGTAGCCGTAGGTCTCCGTCGTCGTGCCGTTGTTCCAGGAGGTCAGCCGGTTCGCCCAGTCGTACGTGTACGTGTTGCTGGACGCGCCCGCGACACCCGTCGTCGTCTTCGACGTCAGGTTGTCGTTCTCGTCCCATCCGTAGGAGAGGGAGGCGAGGACCTTGCCGGTGGGCGAGGTCAGCTTGTCGTTGGTGATCCGGTCCAGGGCGTCGTAGGAGAACTCCCGCTTGGACTTGGCGGTGCCGTAGTCGACCTGCTTGACGTTGTTGTTGACGTCGTAGGTGTAGGTCAGCGTGGAGCCGGTGGCCCCGTCGTCGACCGTCTTGAGCCGGCCGGCCGTGTCGTAGCCGTAGGTCGACGTGCCCGACGCGTCCGTGCGGGACGTCATCGCGCCGTCGCCGTTGTAGGCGAAGGACGAGGTGCCCGACGGGCCGGACGTCGACAGCAGCAGACCGCGGTCGTCGTAACTGAAGGTGTTCAGATCCGTGTCCGCACCCGCGACGGCCGTGACGCGGTCGTCGGAGTCGTACGCGTAGGTGTGGTCGACCGTGGCGGCCTCCGCACCCGTGCCGGTGGTCCTCGTCAGCCGGCTCTTGGCGTCGTACTCGTTGGTGACGACCACACCGCCCGGGGAGCGCTGCTCCTTCACCCGCCCGTTCGCGTCGTACACCGTGGTGAACGTGCGGTCCGCCAGGTCCGGGTGGGCCGGGGTGGACGGCTCGATCAGTGACTCGGGCATCCCCCAGGTGTTGTAGGTGGTGATGAACGGGTTGCCGCGGCCGTCGGTGAAGCGTGTGCGGTTGCCCGCCGCGTCGTAGCCGTAGGTCGTGGTGATCGACTCGGTCGCGGAGACCGGCTCCACCGCCTTGGTGACCAGGCCCGTGGGGTCCACGGTGAACGTGGTGGTGTGGCCCCGGTAGTCGGTCACCGACAGCGGGTTGCCCGCACGGTCGTACGTGGAGCGGCTGGTGCGCAGCACCGCGCCCTGCGCGTCCAGGTCCTGGGTGGTGACCAGTTGGCCGTAACCGTCGTAGGTGTTCTTGGTGCTGGTGCCGTCGGGGTCCTTCGCGGTGAGGACCTGGCCGTCCATGTTGTAGGTGAACGTCGACACGTTGCCCGCGGGGTCGGTCGCCTCGGTGACCTCGCCGAGAGCGTTGTACTGGTACGACTCCGCCACACCCGTCGGGCTGACCCGCCGGGACAGGTCACCGCCGGGCGCGTTGTACTCGTTGATCGCCGTGTAGGCCCGCTGGGTCGGCTGGCGCACGATGTCCGTGCTGGTCAGCTCGTTGCCGAGGTAGTCCCAGGTGGACTCCTCCCGGGCGCCGTTCGGGCGGGTGGTCGACAGCAGGTCGCCGTTGGTGTCGTACACGAACGTCGACTTGTCGCCGCCCGGCTCCGTGACGGAGGCCACGTCGCCGAGCTGCGTGTACGTGTACGTCGTCCGGTTGCCCAGCGGGTCGACCTCCGCCGTGACCTGGCCGAGCTTGTTGTACTCGTTCCAGGAGGTGGCCGTGATCGGCGTCGAGGAGCCCGGCGGGGTGTAGTCCGGCAGCCTCGTCGAGGTCTCCTGGCCCTCGGCGTCGTAGGCGGTGACCGTGACGTTGCCGGTCGGGTCGGAGGTCTCGGTCACCTCACCGAACGTGTTGTACCCCGTCATCGAGATGGGGCGGACGGCCGTGGCGGTGCCGCCGTTCGTCTCGGCGTTGACGACCGGCTCGGTGACGGTGGTCTGCTGGGCGGCCTCGTCGTACCCGTAGTCGGTGGTGTTGCCGTTGGGGTCGGTCATCGACACGGGCAGGCCGCGCTGGTCCAGCTTCCACGTGGTGGACCTGATCGAGCTGCCGGCCGCCGGCAGGGTGCCGTCGTACAGCGACGACACCTGCGAGGCGGTCAGTGCCTCACCGTAGATCTGGACGTCGGCGATCGAGCCGTCGGCGTTCTCGGCGTACGTCCCGTTGTAGAGCCGTCGTCCGATCTGCAGCGGGCCGGTGGCCTCCCAGGGGGAGGTGAAGGCGGTCGTGGTCCCGGACTGGGAGCCGTTGACGTACAGCTTCAGCGACGCGGTCGCCTGGTCGTAGACACCGGTGAGGTGGGTCCAGGTACCGCTCGTCACCGCCGACGTGCCGGAGTAGGTCCGGATGGTCGACGCGCCGCTGATGTCCGAGCCGTGGCGGTTGAAGGTCCAGCCGTACGCCGTGGAGTAGTACAGCTGGAAGCCGCTGGCCACCTTGCCGTCCTGCGCGAGGAAGGTGCTGTTCGCGCTCGTCGAGCCGAGCTTGACCCAGGCCGAGACGGTGAAGCTGCCGCTGGTGTTCACTGCCGGACCGTCGGCCTGGCCGTAGGCGCCGGTGGTGCCGTTGAAGACCGCGGAGCCGCCGTGCTCGGTGGAGCGGGTGACGGCGCTGCCCAGCGTCACCTTGCGGTTGCCGCCGGAGGAGTCGTCGGCCGTGGGACCGCTGGACTCCGACAGCTTCCAGCGCGCCACCGGAGCGGTGGTGCCGTCGTGCACGGTGGTCGCGGTGACGTTGCCCAGGTTGTCGTACAGCGTGTCCGAGGTGCTGACGTCGCCGGTCGCCGGGTCGGTCTCCGTCTCGCTGACGACATTGTCGTCCGGGTCGTAGGAGACCTTCGTGGAGCGGTTGGCCCCGGTCGGGTCGAGCACCGAGGACGTGACGCGGTCGTCCGCGTCCACTGCGAACGTGGTGGTGGTCCGGCCGTCGTTGGTCACCTGCTTGGTCAGGTTCCCGGCCATGTCGTAGGTGTTGGACTCCTCCACGAACTGCTTGCCGCCGGCCGGGTCCTTGCGGGTGACCGTGGCCGCCAGGCCGTCGTCGGTGTAGGTGTACTCGGTCACCCAGCCCATCGCGTCGGTGATCGACGCGAGCCGGCCCGCCGGGTCGTACGCCCGGGACTCCTGGACCAGCGTGGTGGGCGACGAGGGGCTGTTTGGGTCGCCGGTGTAGTTGACCAGGTTGCTGGTGAGCTGCCGACCCTCGGCGTCGTAGGTGTAGGTGTTGACGTTCCCCTCGGGGTCGGTTTCCTTCACCTTGTTGCCGTAGACGTCGTACTCGAACGACGTGACGTCGCCGCCCGGGTCGGTCCGTGTGGCGACGCGGTTGTGGGCGTCGTACGTCATCGACGTCGTCCGCGAGGTGTCACCGCCGGTGAGGTCGGAGACGGTCTGGGAGGTGACATCGCCGTCGTAGTCGTAGGCCGTGGTCGTGTGCGCCTGGTGCACCGCCCCGGTGACGCGGTTGGTGACCGACGGGTCGGTCTCGGTGATCACCTGGTCGTTCTTGTCGTACGACCAGGTCGTGGTCAGACCGTCCGCGTCGGCGTCCGATATCTCGGTCTGCGCCGTCTTCCGTCCCAGGTTGTCGTAGGTGTACTCGATCTCGGCGCCGTTGGCGTCCGTGACCTGGGCCAGGTCTCCGTCGGCGAAGTAGGCGTACTTCGTCGTCCTGCCGCCCGGTGTCGTCACCGTGTCGACCAGACCCGCGGGCGCCACCGCCGTGCCGCCCTCGGCCGCCGGGGTCGAGGAGGTGGTGTAGGCGGTGGTGGCGGTGCGGCCGTTCGGATGGCCGGCCACCGGCGGGCTGGTCACCGACAGCAGGTTGCCGCCGCTGTCGTAGGTGTAGCTGGTCAGGTAGGTGTTGTCCGTGGCGGACGCGGACCGGGCGTCCCGCTCGGTCAGGAGCAGGTCGTTGCGGGGGTCCATCGGCGGGAACGCGGTGGTCGCGTCCGGGTAGTACGTGTAGTACTCGGTGGCGCACTTGTTCGCGGCCGTGTCCTGGCAGTCGGTCTGGGAGACCGTGTTGCCGCGGACGTCGTGCCCGGTGGTGCTCCGGTTGCCGTTGGCGTCGGTCACGGTGTGCAGGAAGCCGCCCGTGTCGTAGCCGTAGGTGGTCCGCCGGCCGTTGGTGTCGATCGCGGCCAGCAGACGATTGCTCATCTCCGCGTCGTAGACGTACGTCAGCGTCTTGTCGGTCGGGTCGGTGAGCGTCACCGTGCGCACCGGCGCGACGCCCGAGGACGCCTTGTACGCCGACCAGTGCTGCTCGACGTCGTCCGCGCTCAGGGCGTGGTCGTAGGCCGCGACCTCGGCGATCGAGCCGTTGAAGAAGCTGACGTCACCCGGGGACTGGTACCAGTACTTGCCGAAGCCCGCGCCGACGAAGGTGCGGGTGTTGGACTGGTCGCCCGCCTGTCCGCTGAAATCGGCCTGCCTGGTGCCGTCGAGGTACAGCGTCTGGGTCGTCCCCGAGGCGGACAGGACCGCGTGGTGCCACTGGTTGTCGTCGACGGTGCCCGTGGACCCGAAGGCGGTGCCGCCGGAGCCCGAGACGCTCCACCAGTGACCGTGCAGCTTGCCGTCGGCGCCCACGTACAGCAGCGGGTTCCAGGTGCCGGACGGAGTGGCGAGGGTGGGCGGCTGCGACTGGTCGGACATGATCACGCCGGGGCTGCCGGTCTTGAACCACAGCTCGACGGCGCGCGAGGAGGAGCCATGCCACGGGGTGAACGGGATCTCGGCGTAGGAGGACGTGCCGTTGAAGGACGCGGCGGTGACGTCACCGGTACCGAAGGGGCCCGTGACGCCCTGGGTGACGGTGCTGTAGGTACCAAAGCCGGTGTGGATCTCGTTGGCGGCCTGCGCGGCGCCCTGGGTGTCGGCCAGCCGCCAGTAGCCGGTGGGCGCGGAGCCCATCACGGCGGAGCGGTAGACCTGCGAGGAGCCGGTGACGGTGGGCGGGTTGAGCTTCCAGGTGCCGCCGTCGCCGTCCGTGGCCTGCGTGACCAGGTCGTCGGTGGTGCTGTAGACGACCTGGGACTGGGTCTTCAGGCCCGGTGTGGTGACCCTGCTGAGCAGACCGGCGGACCGCTTGGCGGCCTGGTACTGCGCCGTGATCACCGACGGGTCGAGAGGCTCGGAGTAGATGGCGACCTCCGCCATCTGGCCGGTGTAGTGCCCGAGCTGGTCGTTGGGGTTCATCGCCGGCCAGCCCTGGGTGTTGACGCCCGCGCCGAGCGAGATGTAGGGCTGGTTCCAGTCGTTGATGGTGCCGGAGAGGGAGCCCTGGGCCACACCGTCGAGGTACAGGGTCTGGCTGGTGGCCTGACCGGTGAGGACGGCGTTGTGCCACTGGCCGTCGGTGACGGTGGCGCCGGAGACGATGTTGGGGCTGCAGCTGGGTGACATGGCCAGGCAGCCGCGCAGTTTGCCGTCGGTGCCGACGTACACCGCGGGGGTGTTCTTCGTCGTGTTGTTCGCCGGGTCGGCATCGCTCAGCGGCTTGTCGCCGTAGTAGAACAGCACGCCTCCCGCCGTGGTGGTCCTGAACCACAGCGACACCGTCATGTACGACGGCGTCGCCCCCGGCGCGGACGGCATCTCCACGTACGACGTGGTGCCGTTGAACGTGGCCGTGGTCTGCGTGGAGCCCGCGAGCACGGACGAGCCGCCCAGGGTCACGTTGTGGTACAGGCCGTTGTAGCGGCCCTGGTTGGTGTCGACCGCGTCCTTGGCGACGGTCGCACCTGCGGCCTCACCCAGCCGCCAGTACGCGTACGGGTCGGCGTCCAGCACCGTGGTGCGGTAGTGGTTGCCGGTGGCGTACGTGTACGAGGTGCAGTGCGCCCAGTCGGCCGGCGGGCAGACCTTGGTCAGCTGGTCACCCGAGTAGCTGTACTGCCAGGTCTGCACGGTGCTGGAGTCGCCGGCCGTGGCGGGGTCGGTGAAGACCGTCGCGACGTGCGCGGTGGTGGCTCCGGTCGGGGTCTGCCAGGTCATGCCCAGCGAGCGCTTGGACGTCTCGTTGGTGATCTTGGTCAGCTGCTCGGACGTGTTGTAGGTGAACGTCTCGGTGCGGCCCGCGTAGTCCTTGATGCTGGATATCGCGTAGATACCGGCCTTCGCGGTCGCCTGCTTGAAGGCGTACTCCGTGAAGTCCTTGTCCGTCAGCGTGTAGCCGCCGCTCACCGACTGCAGACGGGCGTAGCGCCCCAGCGGAGGCTGAAACGTTCCGTCGCTGTTGCGGCCGAAGGCGACCTGCTCACCGCCCGGGTAGGTGACGATCACGCTGGTGACCGTGCCCGACGGGTCCTTGTCCTCGGCCGCCTTCATGTCGACGACCGTCGACCAGCCGGCGCCGAAGGCGCTGTCGATCCGCGGGTCGATGCTGTTGTACGAGCGGTCGATCTCCAGCGAGGGACCGACCACCTCCACGTCCGCGTCGCTGTCGTCCGTGGTGTAGTTCGCCTCGGACGGGTCGAAGTCGTGGCCGTCGGTGTTCTGGGCCAGGCCCGAGGTCACCGGCGGCTGCGGCACGGCGGTGGTGAAGCGGCTGGAGTACGTCACCTCGTCGTAGCCGTCGCTCACCCCCACGTACCAGACGTAGTTCTTGGACCAGGTGAGTTTGCCCGCGGGGATCTTCCAGCTGCTCCTGGACATCGCGCCGGAGGTGGCCACCGGCGTGGTGCTGCCGGAGTCGGCGTCGTAGACCTCGAAGGTGTACGTCAGAGCCGCGTTCGGCCACTTGTCCGCGTCGCTCGCATAGACCAGCAGCTCCGGCTGGAGGGTGTGGGCCTGGAAGTTCTCCGGCGGGTACTGCGCGTTGACCTGCGGCTTGGTGTTGGGCGCGTAGGTCAGGTCCAGCGACGGGCGCCAGCTCGCCGTGACCGAGTCGTCGGAGTGGAACTTCTTCCAGTGCAGGTTGTCGTTCGTCGGCGCCGCGAGCGCCAGACCACGGTTGGCACCGCCGGTGGCCACCTGGGTGAACCAGGACGTCGACAGCGTCACCGGCATCTTCACGCCGACGCTGGCGCTGCCGCTCGTGTTGGTGCAGGAAGCACCGGGATTGACGGTGGCGGAGCCGATGGCGGAGCCGTACGACGGACCGGGGTAGGTGGTGGTCGTGGTCGGCGACCACGACTGGGTCACCGGGTACACGGAGAACGGCTCAGCGGTGCAGGTCGAGGACCACAGCGCCCAAACGTTCAGGGTCGCCGCGGAGACCTTCTGGCCGGCGAGCGTCGTGCCGAGTGACGAGAACTGCAGGAAGGAGTTGGCCTTCGTGGTGCCCGCGTCGTAGGAGCCGACCTTGATCTGGGTCTCGGCGGAGCGGTTGGCGCTGTAGTCGTTCTCGACGTACGTCGCCTCGCTCGCGAGGACCGTCGTCGGGTCGACGGTGACCGGGTAGACCCGCTTCGGGTCGTCCAGCCACGCCCGGTCGGCGGTCATCCGCAGCGCCGGCTCGCCGTCCACGGTGGTCAGCTGGTAGGAGACCTTCCCGGAGCGGGTGCCCTCGCCGGAGCGCCGGTCGATCCGGGAGTCCTCCATGTAGGCGTGCGGGATGGTGGCGGTCACCTTGCCGTCGGCATCGGTGAACTCCACGTCGCCGTCCTCGGCGAGACGCGGGGTGAGGCCCTTGGCGTCGAGCGGGAAGAGCCAGGAGTCGGCCGCGTCGCGGGAGCGCAGGACCAGGTTCTCCTTGAAGCCGTCGGCGATCGGGACGAGCTGGACGTCCGTCTCGGGCAGCGCGCCGTCGTAGACGACCCTGCCGCTCTCGTCCTCGGTCGCCGCCGCCTTGCCCGCGCCGCGCAGCGCGTACGTCAGGGACCGGCCGGCGCCGAAGTCGACGGAGGCCAGCTGCTCGTCGGCGGCGTTCGGGGCGAACGCGACGCCGAGGGAGTTGGCCTTCTGCTCGAACCGGCCGTCCTCGCCCGTGACCAGGCTGGTGTCGATCGGCTTCCAGCTGCCGTCGGCCGCCTTGAAGTTGGTACGACCGCTGTAGTGGCGGATCGTGACGGAGCCGTCGGTGTTGACGTAGTAGTCCGACGTGGCCGTGGACTTCTTGGCGTTGCGCCTGCTGGTGCGGGGGTCGAAGCTCTTCGCCGTGCCCCTGGCAGGGCCGGTCGTGACCTTCCCGGCCTTCTCGACGGGGCGCTTGTACGGGTCGAGCTCACCCTTGCCCTTGCCGGGCCTGCGGCCGACGCCGCGGTCGGCGTCGGTCGCCTCGGAGGAGGCGCGGTGGCTCTTGCCGCGGGCGGTGCCACCTTCCTGATCCGGGGTGTCCAGCGGGGACTCGGTGGCCCACCTCCACAAACCGGACAGGGACAACTCGGGCATGCTCAGCGGCGACAGCGTGGCACCGGTGGCTTCCGCCGTCTCGGTGGTGAGCATGAAGGAGAGGGAGACAAGAACAGAAAGTGCCGTAGCCCTCGCTCTGCGCCTGCCGGTACCACCCGGCGGGAACAAGCGAGGACTGCGGACCCAGCGCACACGCATGGGCAGCCTTTACTCACGAGCCGACAAAAGCTTCGCAAGCCTGCCCCAAGAGCACGCAAAGGTTCTACATGAGATCGGCAACGTTAGCCGATCTTTATCAACCAACCGGAACCCGAGCCGCAGTTCACGCGTTGGGCGCGCGCACGGCCCGTCTGATCGCTTGCGTCATCGTCTCCTTGAGACTTTCGCCGGGCTCGGCGACGGGGACGCTCTCCGCCGTGCCCGCCGCCGACCACACCGGGTCCTCATCGTGCGTCGCCGCCCGAGGGCCTGACGAGCAGACAGTGCAGCGCCGCTCCGAGCGTGGAGGCGAACAGCAGCAGGACGTCGGCGGCGTACTGCAGGCCGTGGGTGTCCACCGGTGTGAGCACGGCCTGGAACAGCCATGCCACGTTCACCACGCTGAAGACCGACGCCGCCAGCCAGTCGGCGCGCGTGCCCCGCCGGAAGGCGAGCACAAGCGAGGGCACGGCACCCAGCATTCCCAGACTCACCAGGGGGACGACCGCCAGCGCCGCCCGGAACAGCAGCCCGGGCACGGTGCCTGTCACCGCTTCAGTCGCGCGCGCGGCGCCCATCTCCTGCTTCACGGCCGTTCACCTTCGTCTCTCGGGATCATGTCTACGTGGAGGCCCGTCCACGTACACGAACACGGACGGGACGCCGTACGGTACCTCCCCGGCCGGGTCATGACGACGACGACCAGGGGCAGCCGGCCGCGAGACCGCTGCCTCACCCGCCGCACTGCCCGCAGCAACAGCCGCCGCACTGCCGCAGCGTCACCCGCCGCACTGCCGCAGCATCATCTGCTTGTCGGCCGCCGTCACGGGAAGGTCGTACTTCAGCGACACCTGGGCGAAACGCACCGAGTAGGCGCAGCGGATCTGCTGGTTCGGAGGCAGCCAGGTCGCCGGTCCGGAGTCGCCCTTCGCGCCGTTGCTGGGTCCGTCCACCGGGATCAGGTTGAGCGGGTCGTTGGCGATGTCCTCGCGCTTGCCCTTGGTCCAGTGCGCGGCGCCCATCTGCCAGTCGTAGGAGAGCGGCATGACGTGGTCTATCTGCACCGTCGTGGCGTGGGACTTGGTCCACTCGATGGTCTTGCCGGTGTACGGGTCGTGCAGCGTCATGGAGGTGACGACGCAGTTCGAACCGGCCCGGAAGCGGACCTTCTCACCATCGCGCTTCAAGAGATCGTTCCGCGAGTCACAGCCGTTGTGAGAGAAGGGGATACCGCCCGGAGCCGAGTCCATCCAGGCGTAGCCGAACTCGTTCCTGGCGTACCCCGTCCTGGGACCCCGTCCCTTCGTGGCCACTTTCCCGATCAACGACCGCGCCTTCGCCTTGTCCGCCGCCGAACTGATCGCCGCAAGCCCCGGCTTCGTGCCGTCCGGATTGTCCAGCGGGCTCACAGCCCGGCCGTTGCCGACGGTCGAGACGGAGGAGCCGGAGGGGCCACCGTCCGCGGGCGCGGCACCGCCCTTGCAACCGGCGAGCGTGAAACCGGTGGCCAGCACCACGGCGACGGTGGCGACCCCACCCCTCAGACGCATCACGTGACGCCCCTTCTTTGCCGTACGGCCCGTGCCGGGCACGTTCTACCGGGTTTCACGGTAGCCGGGGATCAGTCATGTCCATACCACCCGCCGGGGCAACGGGTGCACGCAGGGCGTGTCGCCGGTGGGGAGAACGACTCCGCGCGAGTCGGCCAGGGGCCAACCGCCTTACGGTCGGGGGGTGTTCGCCACGGCCGGGTGGATGGCAGATCGGTGAGCCCTGCCCGTATGACACACCGTCTTCGCCACGGGCTGCTCCGGCGGCACCGTACTTCGGCGCTCTCAGGATGTGGGAGGCGCTCGGCCGGCGGGCCCGCCCGGTGACGGTCGACCACGGCGGACACGGCGCCCACCTGACAGGCGGCACGGCATGCGGCGACGCAGCCGTCAGCACGTACCTCGTCACCGGAGCCTCCCGGACCGGGACGGGTCCTGCCAGGCGATCGCCGTTCGGGCTCCGGGGGAGGCGATCGTCCCCCGGGAGCCCACGCCTACGAGCCCAGGATCGACGTCAGGAACTCCCCGACCCAGCCGAGCAACTCCCGCCCGACCAGCGGCTTTCCGCCCACCTTCGCCGTCTTGGGGCGAGGGACCAGGACCTGGTGGACGGCCGGCTTGACGATGCTGCCGGGGTACAGGCGCTTGAGCCGCAGCTCCTGGGACTCCCTCAGCTCCACCGGTGCGAAGCGGATGTTCGTGCCCTGCAGGACGACCTCGCCGACACCGCAGGCACGGGCGAGCATGCGCAGACCGGCCACCAGCAGGAGGTTCTCGACCGGTTCGGGCAGCTTGCCGTAGCGGTCGACGAGTTCCTCGCGGACGGACTTGATGTCCTCCTCCGAGTTCACCGAGGCGATCGCGCGGTAGGCCTGCAGGCGCAGCCGCTCGCCGGGCGCGTAGTCGTGCGGAACGTGGGCGTCGACGGGCAGCTCGATCTTGACCTCGAGCGGCGCGGCCTCCTCCTCGATCTCGCCGGTCTCCAGCTGACGCCGGTAGTCCGCGACCGCCTCGCCGACCATCCGCACGTACAGGTCGAATCCGACGCCCGCGATATGGCCGGACTGCTCGCCGCCCAGGAGGTTTCCGGCACCCCGGATCTCCAGGTCCTTCATCGCCACGTACATGCCCGCGCCCATCTCCGTGTGCTGGGCGATGGTCGCCAGCCGCTCGTGGGCGGTCTCCGTGAGCGGCTTCTCCGGCGGGTACAGGAAGTACGCGTAGCCGCGCTCGCGGCCACGGCCGACCCGGCCGCGCAGCTGGTGCAGCTGGGACAGGCCGAAGGTGTCGCCGCGCTCCACGATCAGCGTGTTGGCGTTGGAGATGTCGATGCCGGACTCGACGATCGTCGTGGAGACCAGCACGTCGAACTTCTTCTCCCAGAAGTCGACGACGACCTGCTCCAGCGCCTGCTCCGACATCTGGCCGTGGGCCGTGGCGATCCGCGCCTCGGGGACGATCTCGCGCAGCCGCGCCGCCGCCCGGTCGATGGACTCCACCCGGTTGTGGATGTAGAAGACCTGGCCCTCGCGCAGCAGCTCACGGCGGATCGCGGCGCCGATCTGCTTCTCCTCGTACGGCCCGACGAAGGTCAGCACCGGGTGCCGCTCCTCCGGCGGGGTGGTGATGGTGGACATCTCCCGGATGCCCGTCACCGCCATCTCCAGGGTCCGGGGGATCGGGGTCGCGGACATCGTCAGCACGTCGACGTTGGCGCGCAGCTTCTTCAGCTGCTCCTTGTGCTCGACGCCGAAGCGCTGCTCCTCGTCCACGACGACCAGGCCCAGGTCCTTGAACCTGGTCTCCGAGGAGAACAGCCGGTGGGTGCCGATGACGACGTCCACCGAGCCGTCGCGCAGGCCCTCCAGGACCGCCTTGGCCTCCGTGTCCGTCTGGAAACGGGACAGGGCCCTCACGTTGACCGGGAACTGGGAGTAGCGGTCGCTGAACGTCCCGAAGTGCTGCTGCACCAGCAGGGTCGTCGGGACCAGGACGGCGACCTGCTTGCCGTCCTGGACCGCCTTGAACGCGGCCCGAACCGCGATCTCCGTCTTGCCGTAGCCCACGTCGCCGCAGATCAGGCGGTCCATCGGGACCGTCTTCTCCATGTCGTCCTTGACCTCGGCGATCGTGGTGAGCTGGTCCGGGGTCTCCGCGTACGGGAACGCGTCCTCCAGCTCCCGCTGCCACGGTGTGTCGGTGCCGAAGGCGTGGCCGGGGGCCGCCATGCGTGCGGAGTACAGCTTGATCAGGTCCGCGGCGATCTCCTTGACCGCCTTCTTCGCCCGCGCCTTCGTCTTCGTCCAGTCGGCGCCGCCCAGGCGGTGCAGCGTCGGGGCCTCGCCGCCGACGTACTTGGTGATCTGTTCCAGCTGGTCGGTCGGGATGTAGAGGCGGTCGCCGGGCTGGCCGCGCTTGGCCGGGGCGTACTCGACCACCAGGTACTCGCGGGTGGCGCCCTGGACCGTGCGCTGCACCATCTCGATGTAGCGGCCCACGCCGTGCTGCTCGTGGACGATGTAGTCGCCCGCCTCCAGGGTCAGCGGGTCGATCGTCTTGCGGCGGCGGGCCGGCATCCGGGCGCCGTCGCGGGTCGCCGTCCGCTGGCCGGACAGGTCGGTCTCGGTGAGCACGGCCAGCTTGAGGGCCGGGTCCACGAAGCCGTGCTCGATCGAACCGCACGCCACGTGCACGACCGACGGGGACAGCGCCCCGAGGTCGGCGTCGAGGCGGGCCGCGATGCCCTCGTTGCCCAGCACCTCGACCGTGCGGGCCGCCGGACCGTGGCCCTCGGTGACGAACACGGTGCGCCAGCCGTCGGCGAGCCAGCCCTTGGTGTCGGCGAGTGCCTTCGCGGTGTCGCCGCGGTAGGTCTCCGGGGCGTGCATGCCGAGCGTGAGGGTGTCCGCGTCGAGGTCGGCGTCGGCGGCGAACGGTGACACCGACCACCACGGCATGCCCAGCTCGCGGGCCCGGTCCCGGACGTCCGCGAGGGACCACAGGGAGGCGGCGCCGACGTCGATGGGAGCCTCGCCTCCCGCCCGTGGCCCGCCACCGCCCTCAGCCGAGCGGGCTTCGCCCGCGCGCCACGATCCGGCGGTCGCGGCCCAGGACGCCTGCAGGAACTCCTGGCTGGTGGCCACCAGGTCGGCGGCGCGCGTGCGCACCCGCTCCGGGTCGCACACGACGGCCATGGCGCCCGCGGGCAGCACGTCGAGCAGCAGTTCCATGTCGTCGACGAGGACGGGCGCGAGGGACTCCATGCCCTCGACGGCGATGCCCTCGGCGATCTTGCCGAGCAGTTCGCCGAGCTCGGGGTGGTCCTCGGCGAGGGCGGCGGCGCGCTGCCGTACGTCGTCGGTGAGCAGCAGCTCGCGGCAGGGCGGCGCCCACAGGCCGTGCTCGGCGACCTCCAGGGAGCGCTGGTCGGCGACCTTGAAGTAGCGGATCTCCTCCACGTCGTCGCCCCAGAACTCGATGCGCAGGGGGTGTTCCTCGGTGGGCGGGAAGACGTCGAGGATGCCGCCGCGCACGGCGAACTCACCGCGCTTCTCCACCAGTTCCACGCGGGAGTACGCGGCGGCGGCGAGGGCGTCCACGACATCGTTCAGGTCGGCGCTCCGGCCGGCTCTCAGGGACACCGGCTCAAGGTCTCCGAGGCCCTTGACCTGGGGCTGGAGCACGGAGCGGACGGGGGAGACGACGACGGAGACGGGGCCGGTCTCGGGGTCGTCGGGGCTCGGGTGGGCGAGCCTCCTGAGGACGGCGAGACGGCGGCCGACGGTGTCGCTGCGGGGGCTGAGGCGCTCGTGCGGGAGGGTCTCCCAGGACGGGTACTCCACGACGCCGTCGGGTGGCAGCAGGGAGCGCAGCGCGGCGGCGAGGTCCTCGGCCTCGCGGCCGGTCGCGGTCACGGCGAGGACGGGCCTGCCCGCGTCCCGGGCCAGGGCGGCCACGGTGAGGGGGCGGGCCGCCGGGGGGCCGACGAGGTCGACGTGCATGCGGTTGCCGTCGGTCGCGGCCTTGACCGCTTCCGCGAGTGCGGCGTCCTTGACGACGGCGTCGAGCAGACCGTGCAGGCTCATGAGGGGGCATCCCGTCCCGGGAGTGGGCAACACGAACACCCGGCCGCGAGAATTTCGGGGACCGGGTTGTCCAGCCTACGACGCCGCGCTCGTGGCCGTCGGGGCTGTGGACAACCCCGGCCGAGGGGCGGCAGCGGCGTGGGACTCACCCTCCGAGTGATCGTCTCGGTGCATCCTCGCTCCGTACGGTTCTGTGCACGGGTGTCACGCCTCCCAGCACGGATGCCGCATTCCCCGTCACCGAAGCCCGGGCACAGTTCGGATCACCGGTCCGACGGACCGCGCACGCGCGCCGACGGATCACGACCACTGATCACGGCCGGCCGGCTGCCGTGTTCATCGACCCGACGGAGCCCGCCGAGCCGGAGGCGCGACTGGAGGACCTGGAGGATCAGCCGGCGCCGGCGCGGTGCCCTGCACGGCGGCGCGGGCAACACCGACGCCATACGCCACTACGAGTCGCTCGGCTTCCGCCTGCGCCGCACGACGACGTTCCCGGCAGGCCGGCGGTGAGGTCGTGAAAGCGGCCGGGTCCGGTGGCACCCCACCGGACCCGGCCCGTCCCCGTGGCCCCCGTCTCCCGGCTACTCCGTCGCGATCGCGTTCAGCACGTTCATCCGGCCGGCCCGGAACGCCGGGATCAGGGCCGCGAACAGGCCCACGAAGGCCGAGGCGATGAAGACGGTCGTGATCGTGCCCCACGGGATCTGCAGGACGTTCAGGCCCTCCAGGGCGAGGAGCTTCTGCGCGGTGGCGCCCCAGCCCATGCCCAGGCCGAGACCCAGCAGGGCACCGAAGAGGGCGATCACCACCGACTCCAGGCGGATCATGCGGCGCAGCTGGCGGCGGGAGAGGCCGATCGCCCTCAGCAGACCGATCTCCCGCGTCCGCTCCACCACCGACAGGGCCAGCGTGTTCACCACGCCCAGGACCGCGACGACGATCGCGAGGGCGAGCAGGCCGTACACCATGTTGAGCAGTTGGCCGACCTGGTCCTTCAGCTCCTTCTTGTAGTCGGTCTGGTCGCGCACCTGGTACTGCGGGTACGGCTTCATCGCCTGCTTCAGGGCCGCGTACGCCTGCTTCTCCCGGCCGTCCCTGGCCTTGGCGAACATGATCTGGTTCGGCGGGATCCTGTCCTTGGGGACGTACTTCTCCATGGTCGCGATGCTCATGTAGCGCGCGCCCCGGTCGAGGGACGTGTCGTCGCTGGTGATCGCCGCGACCTTGAGCTTCGCCGTCCGTCCGCCCTTGAAGGCGACGGTGACGGTGTCGCCGACGTGCACGCCGTGCTTCTTGGCGTAGTCGGAGCCGACCGACATGGCGTCGTCGCCGTAGGCGGCGGACAGGGTGCCCTCCGTCGTCGTACGGCGCAGGTCCTCGGCGTACGACGGGTCCGCGGCCGTGACCCCGGTGTCGTCGGCCCTGCCGTCCGGGGCGGTCAGGGTGGCGTCGAGCACCTTGTAACGGGTGACATGGGCCAGTCCCGGGCTGTCCTGCATGGCCTTCTCGGCCTGGGGCACGATCCGCTGGTTGCCCTGGACGATGAAGTCCGCGCCGACCGACTTGTCGAGCTCTTCGGTCGCCGAGGCCACCATCGAGGAGCCGACCACCGAGAGGCAGGCGACCAGCGCGAGGCCGATCATCAGGGCCGCACCGGTGGCGCCGGTGCGGCGCGGGTTGCGCAGGGCGTTGCGCTCGGCCATGCGGCCCACCGGGCCGAAGATGCGCAGCAGCACCGCGCTGATCACCCGGACCACTCCGCCCGCCAGCAGCGGGCCGACGACCACGAAGCCGATCAGGGTCAGCACCACGCCGACGCCCAGGACCAGCGAGCCGTCGCTCGCCTTCTTGGCGCTCGCCGCCGCGTACAGGGCGGCGGCACCGGCACCGGTGAGGACCAGGCCGACCAGAGCGCGCACCCGGCCCGCCCTGCCGTCGGCCGGGGTGCCGGCGTCCCGCAGGGCGGCCATCGGGGAGACCTTGCCGGCGCGGCGGGCCGGCAGATAGGCGGCCAGGACGGTGACGACGACGCCGAGGACCAGTCCGGCGATCGGGGTGGTCGCCTTGACCGTGAGGTCCTGGGTGGACAGGTCCATGCCCACGGACCCCATGAGCTTCATCAGAGCGATCGCGATGCCGATCCCGGCCCCGACGCCCAGGACCGAGCCGACGACGCCCAGCAGCAGCGCCTCCACCAGCACCGATCGGTTGACCTGGCGGCGCGAGGAGCCGATCGCCCGCATCAGCCCGATCTCGCGGGTGCGCTGGGCGACCAGCATCGAGAAGGTGTTGATGATCAGGAAGATGCCGACCAGGAACGCGATCCCGGCGAAGCCGAGCATGGCGTACTTGATGACGTTCATGAACGACCCGACGCTCTTGCGGTTCTCGTCGGCGTTCTCCTTCGCCGTCTGGATCCTGTACGACCCGGTCCCGGCGAGCGCCCGCGTCACGTTCTGCTTGAGCTGCTCGTCCGAGACACCGGACGCGGCGGTGATGTCCAGGTGCGTGAACCTGCCGGTGCTGCCGAGCAGTTCCCGCTGGGCGGTGGCGGTGTCGAACCAGACGATCGCGGCGCCGGGGTTGGTCACCTTGAAGGTGGCGATGCCGACGATCCGCGCCTTGAAGTCACCGGTCTGCGCGATGGTGCGCAGCTCGTCGCCGATCCTCAGGTGGTGCTTGTCCGCGGTGTCGGCGTCGACCAGCATCTCGGCCGGCCCGCGCGGGGCGTGACCGGAGGTGAGGTCCATCGACTTCAGGTCGTTGCCGGTCCAGTTCCCGGCGATCGTCGGAGCGCCGGTCGAGGAGCCCATGTTCTCGTTGTCGTCGTTCACGACGGTCACGTTCGGCGAACTGACACCGCCCTCGACCGACCTGACGCCCGGAGCCCTGCGGGCCTGGTCCAGCAGAGAGGCCGGCAGCGACTCGGGCACGCCGCCCTGCGGGGCCTTGTCGTTCTTCGCGGCCTTGGGCGAGACGGTCACGTCGGACGCGGTCACCGCGAACAGCTTGTCGAACGTCGTGTTCATCGTGTCGGTGAACACGAGCGTGCCGCACACGAACGCCACCGACAGCAGCACCGCGACGGCGGACAGGGCCATGCGTCCCTTGTGCGCGAAGAAGTTGCGCAGCGAGGTCTTCAGGACGGTCATGACGTGCGCCCCCGGGCGTCGAAGTCCTTCATCCGGTCCAGGACGGTGTCCGCGGTCGGCTTGAACATCTCGTCGACGATCCGGCCGTCGGCGAGGTACAGCACCCGGTCGGCGTACGAGGCTGCGACCGGGTCGTGCGTGACCATGACGATCGTCTGGCCGAGCTCGTCGACCGAGCGGCGAAGGAAGCCCAGCACTTCGGCGCCCGCGCGGGAGTCCAGGTTTCCGGTCGGTTCGTCACCGAAGATGATCTCGGGCCGGGCGGCCAGGGCCCGGGCCACGGCGACGCGCTGCTGCTGGCCGCCGGAGAGCTGGCTGGGCCGGTGCTTGAGCCGCCCGGCCAGGCCCACGGTCTCCACGACCCGGTCCAGCCACGCCTTGTCCGGCTTGCGGCCGGCGATGTCCATGGGCAGCGTGATGTTCTCCAGGGCGTTCAGTGTGGGCAGCAGGTTGAACGCCTGGAAGATGAAGCCGATGCGGTCGCGGCGCAGCTGGGTGAGCTTCTTGTCCTTCAGGCCGGTGATCTCGGTCTCGTCCAGGAAGATCTGGCCGCTGGTCACGGTGTCGAGTCCGGCGAGGCAGTGCATCAGTGTGGACTTGCCGGACCCCGAGGGGCCCATGATGGCGGTGAACTGGCCGCGGACGATGTCCACGTCGACGTGGTCGAGGGCGACGACCCGGGTCTCCCCCGCGCCGTACGCCTTCACGACCTGCCGAGCCCGCGCGGCAACGGCCGTACGCCCTCCAGTACCCCCGTGCCTGGGAATGGTCACGGCCGATGTCATGGTGAGTCCCCTTTTGTTCGTCAGTGAACGACAGTGCGCTCGAGTGAGCCGATCGGTACGGCCGATCGACGGGACCGATCGGCGCGATGAGTACGCCGGTCAGTCTGCTGCCGGGGCCCGGTCCGGCGCGCTGGTGCCGGGCCCCTTCTTCCGCTGGGGAAAACCCCACCCCCTCCGGTGCGGCCGAAGCGACCCCCGTGCGCCCCGGCCGCTCCCCGGCGACGTAAAGCCAGGCTAAGGAACGGGCCCGGCCCTCTCGTCCTCCGGGGGGACGAGAGGGCCCCGGGCCTTGATACGGAGTAACCCCTAGGGGCAGTCCACCGCTGGGTGGAGTTCTTCTCGGGGTCGCCTCCATCCTCCGGCGCACCCAGGCTCCACCCTTCCGTCGCGTGAGGGTCAACCTTCCACGGCGAGCCCTGTCGGCCGCACCACATGCGCTCCTGTCGAAGCCGTTGACTTGGCCCCGCTCTCGTCCTGTGGTCCTGCAACGGCGGCGGCAACCAGAAGTGGACGCTGACGTAACGGCGTGACGGCCGCGCCGGAACGACGAAACCCCGTCCCGCATACCGCGGGACGGGGCTTCGTGTCGGAGCGCCGGGCAGGCCTTGCACCTGCATCTCCCCGCAGGAAGCGGGGCGTCTTTCCTTGGACCACCAACGCGTCACCGGGCACCGGGAGTTCCGGCGACCAGCACGTGATCAACTGTAGCCCACCTGCGCCGGTGGCGCACATCGGCCTCAGGAGGGCGGCCGCTGCCGGTACGCGGCGAGCGCGGGCGCCGTTCCGGTCGCCAGGAACTCGGTGATCCGGTACGTGCACAGGCCCGCCGCCACGAACGGATCGGTCGCCGTGAGCCGCTCGATCGCCGCCCGGTCCTCGCCGACGGCCAGGATGATCCCGCCGTCGCGCGGGACCTTGCGGCCGGAGGCGAGGAAGACACCTGCGGCGTACTGCTCGTCCAGCCAGGCCACATGCTCCGGCAGGGCGGCGTCGACGGCTTCGAGCGGAGCGGTGTAGGTCAGTTCAAGTACGAACACGCCCGTAACCCTATCCGCCCGCCCCCGTCGGCCCGCCGGACCCCCGCCCCTCGGCGCGACCAGGTGTAACCACGGGTAACATCACAGGTCGGTGTAGTAAGCGCATACCGACCGGCCAGTTTGCCGAAAGGCTTACGCCGCCCGGTTCCCCCGAGTAACGTGCGTCGCTCACCCCCCGCTCCCTGCGGTCCGCCGCACCGGATCCGAGCCACGCAAGGAGAACCGGGATGTCCGACGCGTTCATACCGCGGCACTCGTCCCCCGAGTACTCAGTACCGCACCACTCACCCCCGCCGTACCCGCAGTACCCGGCGTACCCCTGGCAGCAGCCGCCCGCCCCGCCGGCCCGGCCCCGGATGCCGGCCCATCCGCCGCTCGGACACCACAGCGACCTGCGCCTGCTGCGCATTGCCTACCGGTGGCAGCGGCGCGTGGCCACCCTGACCGCCCTCGGCTACTTCGTGCTGTTCCTCCTGCTGTCCGCGTTCGCGCCCTCCTTCATGACCGCCACCGTCTCCGGCGGCCTCACCATGGGCCTGCTGCTCGGACTGCTCCAGCTCCCCGTCGCCTGCGTCGCGATCGGCGTGTACGAGTACACGGCACGCCGCGGCGTCGACCCGATCGCCGACCGCATCCGCAGACAGGTCGAACTGGACACCGGGCGGAGGGCGGCACGATGACCACGGCGAGCTTGCCGGGAGGCATGACCGGGTTCAGCAGCTCCGCGCAGGCCATGTCACTCGTGGCCTTCACCACGGTCGCCACGATCACGCTCCTGCTGTGCGTGATGACCGGACCCGACCGGGACGACCTCGCCGAGTTCTACACCGGCTACAACTCCCTGTCCCCGATGCGCAACGGCCTCGCCATCGCGGGCGACTACATCTCCGCCGCCACCGTGCTCAGCACGAGCGGGATCATCGCCCTCGCCGGATACGACGGTGTCGTCCTCGCACTGAGCACGGCACTGTCGCTGATGCTGCTGATGTTCCTGCTGGCCGAACCCCTGCGCAACGCGGGCCGGTTCACCATGGGCGACGTGCTGGCACGGCGGATGCCCGGGAGGGCGGTGCGCATGACGGCGTGCGCCGTGACCCTCACCGCACTGCTGCCGCTGATGCTCGTCCAACTGGCCGGCACCGGCGACCTGCTGGCCTTCATCCTCGGCTTCTCCAGCGATGCCCTGAAGACGGGCTGCATCATCGGACTCGGCGCGCTGATGATCAGTTATGCGGCGATCGGCGGCATGAAGGGCACAGCCCTCATCCAGATCCTGAAGATCGTGATGCTGCTCGGCTCCGGCGCGGCCGTCGCCGCGCTGATCCTGCACCGCTTCGACTGGGACCCGGGCGCGTTGTTCGCGACCGCCGCCAAGAACAGCGGCGTCGGCCCCGCCTTCCTGCACTCGGGCCTGGAGTTCGCGGGCGGCCCGGCACCTCGCCTCGACATGATCAGTTCCGAGCTCACGGTGGTGCTCGGCGGCGCCTGTCTGCCGCACATCACCATGCGGATGTACACGGCGAACAGCGCCCGGCAGGTGCGTCGCTCGATGTCCTGGGCGGTGCCGTCGGTGGCCCTGTTCGTGCCCGTCATCACGGTCGTAGGCTTCGGCGCGACCGCCCTGATCGGACGCGCCACCATCGCGGCGGCCGACCCCCAGGGCCGTACGGCGTATCTGCTGGGCTCCCGGGCCGCGTTCGGGACGGACGTGTCGACCGGCGCGACACTGCTGTTCACCGCGGTCACGGCGGCGATCTTCCTGACCGTCCTCGCCTCCGTGGCCGGAATGATCCTCGCCTGTGCCAACTCCCTCGCACACGACGTCTTCGCGGCCCGCAAGCACGAGATGCCCGCGCGACGCGAGATGACCGCGGCACGCCTGTCGGCGATGGCGGTGGGTGCCGTGGCGATCCTGCTCGCCACCCTCGTCCAGCACCGCAGTCTGCAACCGCTGGCCACGCTCTCCTTCTGCATCGGCGCGTCCGCGATCGCACCGGCCCTGGTGTACAGCCTGTTCTGGCGCCGCTACACCAGAACCGGCCTGCTGTGCACGCTGATCGGCGGCACGCTGACGACCCTCGTGCTGATGACCGGCACCAACCTGGTCTCCGCCTCCCCCGCCGCGGCCTTCCCCGACGCCGACTTCAACTGGTTCCCGTTCACCACCACCGGTCTGGTCTCCATCCCGCTGGGTTTCGCCTACGGCTGGCTGGGCACGCTCGCCTCCGGCCGCGACAAGGCCGCCGAGCAGCGCCGCCAGTACGAGGCGGTGGAAGGCCGGATCCTGGCGGGGGCCGCCCGCGGGAGCGGCTGACGAACGGCCGGGCCCGCCGGAGGCCGCCTACTCCGCCGGGGCCCGGCCCGTCAGCATGGCCAGGCTGTTGCGCACATGGTCCATCTGGGCCTGCACACAGTCCCAGGTCTCACCGTGTTCCCGCAGCACCCGCTCCGTCTCCCGGGCGATCCGGTCCTCGCGCACCCTCGCCTCCGCGACCACCTCGGCGGCGCGCGCCTGGGCGTCCCGCTGCACCTGCCGGGCCGACTCCCGGGCCCCGGCCAGTGCCCGCTCCGCCTCCGAGAGCGCGGCCTCGGCACCCGCCACCCGCTCCGCCTCCCACGCCTCCACCTCCGCGACCCGTTCGGCAGCCACCCGCTCCTCGTCCGCCCGGCGCTCGGCCTGC
Source organism: Streptomyces sp. PTL18 (assembly GCF_059510295.1). Lineage (NCBI taxonomy): Bacteria > Bacillati > Actinomycetota > Actinomycetes > Kitasatosporales > Streptomycetaceae > Streptomyces > Streptomyces sp. PTL18. The sequence continues at coordinate 152,591 of NZ_JCAJZO010000012.1, forward strand.
TCCTGCTCCTGCTCGGCGAGCAGCGCCGCCGTGCGCTGCCTCACCTCACGCAGCGCCGCCAGCGCCTCCCCGCGCCCCTCCTTCACCTCGCGCCGCGCCGTGATCCGCACGTCGTCGGCCTCGGCCCGCGCCGCAAGCAGCCGGGTGCGGACCCGCTCCTCGGCGTCACCGCGTACCTCGTCCGCGTACGCCTGCGCCTCCTCCCGCACCCGCCGCGCCTCCTCCTCCGCCTCCGCGAGCAGGCGCCCGGCCTCCTGCCGCGCCTCCTCCCGCACGGTCCCGGCCTGCTCCCGCGCCAGGTCGAACAGTCGCCCGGCCCGGTCGCCCAGGCCCTCGTAGGTCTGCGCGGGAAGCTGCGCCGCCCTCTCGCTCAGCCGCAGCAGAGCGGTCTCCATCTCCCTGGCCAGCACCGTCAGCCGGGCGGCCCGCTCCCAGGCGGCGTCGCGCTCCCGCGAGAGGGCCGAGGTGTAGGCGTCGACCTGGTCGCGACGGTAGCCGCGCCGCACGGACGCGAAGCCGTACGGCACCGCGGATGCGCTGCTCATCGTGGAACCCCTCTCCACCTGACCCACGAATCGATGATTTTGCGCACATCTTGATGGATCAGCCGGAATCGTTCATAACGCGACACTCCACGCACAAGCAACGGATCGCCCCGAAGATCACCCGAAAATGCAGCCGGGCCCGGTCGTCCGCACGACCGGGCCCGGAACTGACGAGGCGTCAGAAAGAGGCTGTTCGGGAAGAGCTCACAGCAACCCGTCCCACATCTGCTCCAGCAGCACCGACCACCAACTCTCCGGAGAAGCCAGCGCCGCAGGGTCGAGCGAGGCGAGCTGGGCCTGGAAGTCGACCGTCCAGCGGCCCGCCTGCTCCTGGTTGAGGCCGTAGCGCAACCGCCACATCCGGCCGAGCAGGGCCAGACAGCGCACGAACTCGGGCAGACCCGTGTTCACGAACTGCGGCGGCGCCGAAGCGCCACCCGGCCCCGGCTCCACGGGCACCGCGACGATGTTCGCCGTCCCGTACTGCACACAGATCGCCTTGCCGAAGTCACTGCCCATCACCAGGTACGAGCCCGCGTCCGAGGCCGGCTGCACCCCGCGCTCCTGCGCCAGCTCCGCCAGCGTCGGCACCGGACGGCCCGGCTGGGCCTGCGCCCAGAAGAACGGGCCCATGTCGAACGGCAGTCCCGCCACCACCAAGGTGTGCGCCACGATCGGCGGCACACCCTGCCGGGACACCGCCGCCTGCTCGGACCGGAAGATCCCGGGACCGAAGACCCCGGCCAGCTCCTGCGCGATGCCCTCCGGCGGGACCGGCGGCGCCGGCTGTACCGCCGGCAGCGGCGCACGCACCGGGCCCGGTCGCGCCGGGCCGTCCGCCACCTGGTGCAACTCGCCCTGGTGAGCGAGCAGTTGGCGCATGCCCTGCTGACGGGAGGCGTGGTCGGTGCCGTACGGGGCGATGCTGGTGATCCGCGCCTGCGGCCAGTTCTCCCGGATCATCCGCGCGCAGTACGCGCCTGGCAGCTCGCACGACTCCAGCTCCGTGTGCAGCTCCAGCACCTGGTCCGGCGGCACGTTCATGGCACGCAGCTCATGGAAGATCTGCCACTCCGGATGCGGCATGCCCGGCGCCGAACGCCGGATCAGCTGCTGCTCGGAGCCGTCCTGCGCACGGTAGCGCAGCACGGCCTGGTAGCCGGGGCCGACGGTCGGCGGGGCCTGCGGCGGATAACCGTACGACGGCTGGGCACCGGGCACGGGCTGCCCCGGCGGCTGCTGTCCGGGCATCGGCGGCTGCCCCGGCGGCTGTTGTCCGGGCATCGGCGGCTGCCCGGGCAGGGGCTGCCCCGGCGACTGCGGGGCGCCCGTCGGCGTGCCGGGCGCGCCCGGGGGCGGCGGGGGAGTACCGGGGCCTGCGACCGGTGGGGCGGCCAGCACGGTCTCGGCGTGATGCACGGCACCGGGGGTGCCCTGCGGCTGCGGGGGACCCTGCGGGTTCGGCGCGGCGGGGGCACCGGGCTGCCCGGGAGCCGCGGGCAGGGCCCCGCGGCCCGGCGCGCCCGGGGGCGTGGGGGCGCCCGGAGCGCCCGGACCGGGCCGGCCTGGGTCCGCGAGCATGGTGGGCGCGTGGTGTACGGCGTCCGGGGGCACGCCACCCGCAGAGGGCGGCGCGCCGGGCGTGCTCGGCGCACCCGGAGGGTTCGGCGCACCCGGAGGCCGGGGGCCGCCCGGCGGCGGTACTTCCGGCGTGAGCGGGGGCTTGCGGGGACCCGCCGTCCCCTCGGGGCCGTCCGGGCCGGGCTGCGCGACGAACCGGGTCGGCACATACCCGCCCGCCGCAGCCCCCGGTGCGGGCGACGGCGGAGGTGCGGCACCCGGCCGCGCACCCGGAACCCCGGGCGCGCCCGGCGGATGCGGCGGGCCCCCCGCACGCGTCCCCCGCGGGGGCGCCGCCTTACTGGTCGCGGCGTCCGCGATGTCCGCGGCGTTCGGCGCGGGAGCCTGCGGCACGCCGGGCGCAGGCCCAGCGGGCGCGGGCGTGCCCGGACCCTGCGGACGGCCGTACGCCGGCGGTGCCGCGGCACCCGGCGCGCCCGGCTCACCGGGGGCACCGGGCGCGACGCCCTCGTCCACGTCGCTCAACGGCGGCGCGAACACGGTTCGGGGCAGCGGCACCGAACCGTCCTCGCCCGCCTCCGCGTTGGTGTCGGTCCCCGCCCACGGCGTATCCCCCGCGGACGTCTCCGGCACCTCCTCACCACCCCCGGCCGCAGGCCACGCCGTACCCGACCCGTCCGAAGAAGCCGCCGCGACCGGAGACGCACCCGCGCCCTCCGGCACACCGTCACCGGACGCCCGGCGATCCGGAACCCCCCTCCGGTCCGCCGCCTCCTGCAGCCACTCCGGCGGCGTCAACAGGAACGACGTCTGGTTCAGATCCACCCGTGCCGCAGACGCCGGCACCGACGGCGGCTGCGCGTCCCGCGCCCCGTACTCCTCCTCGTAACGGCGGATCACCTCACCCACCGGCAGGCCCGGCCACAGCGTCGCCTCACCACTGTCCCGGGCAATCACCAGCCGTTGAGCGCCCCCGTCCGATCGCGGCCCCCCTTCGCGGTCCTCCGCCCACACCACGAACCCGAGCTCGAACTCCCGCACCCGCACCTCACGGTGCAGATACGCCGGCACGTCCCCGTTGATCCACTCTTCCGCGCGCTCCTGCGCCTGCGCGAACGTCACCATCGCCCGAACTCACTCCCCCACCGAGGACGCCGACGGCCCGGACGACACCGGCACCGCCCGCGCGAACCCGCCGTCCACCATCAGATTCGCCACGGTCTGCAACTCCGGCGGATCACCGGCCAGCCGCCCCAGGAACTCGTCGAAGTCGTCACCGCACGGCAGCAACAACCGCTCCACCCGCTCGGCGGGCGACCACGACGCATCCACGTCCCGCACATCGTCATACGCGCAGAACCACACCGAACCGATCCGGTCGCCCTTCACCTTCACGGCCAGCAGCCCGCCCTGCACGAAACCGACGCCCAGATAGTCCTTCGTCAGATGGTCACGCAGACACTTGTTCACATAGACCAGATCATTGACCGCCGCCTCGTCCCGCACCGTGAAGAACGGCTGGTCCACCAGCAGCCCCAACTCCGCGTCCAGTGCCGTGCCCACCGGCGCACAGCCCCCCGCCGCCTTCAGGAACGACCGGTACGCGCCCGGAAGCCGATACCCGAGGTCCTCCTCGACCCCCTGCACCTGCGACTCCGTCACCGCCACCGACGACTTCGGCAACCCGAAATGCGCCGGCCGCGTCTCCTGCAACGGCCGCGTCCCCCGCTTGCCGTGATCCACGTTCGCCGTCGCGATCCCGCCGTGATGCCGCAGCAGCGCCTTCACCTCGACCGGAACCAACTCCAGTCGCCGCGACCCCCGGACGTGATGCCACGTCCAGCCATGCGGGGTCGCCACCGACGCGACCGTGTCCCACAACTCGTGCCCCGACGCCGCCAGCGCCGCGTTCGCCGACACATGGTCCGTCAACCGCAACTCGTCCACACCGAAGCCCTCCGGCGGCTCCGCGATCTCCGCGGCCGCACGGGCATACGGCGAGAAATCCGGATAACCGTACTCGTCGACCCGCACCCCCCTCGGATGCCGAGCCGCCCTCACCGGATCCGGAAAGTGCACGACCTGCCCGGCGTATGCCGCATTCGGCGGCGCGGCCTGGTGCCCGAGCCGACCTGTGCTCACGGTTGCCCCCTGCGGCTTTCTCCTCTGGCCTCTACGGCGAAACGGATCACGGACGCCGACAGCCTATGCGGTACGACGACACCGGTCACCGGCCCACCACTCCCCCGGCCCCCGGCTGGACACCCTCACGTGACCAGCCGTCACCCCACCGTGACGCAACACCCCGACACGGGCGTGTCACACCGCCCCAGCTTCCGCACCCGCCACGGCATTTGGCAGTCTGTGTCCCCACCGGGGGGATGCACGGAGGGGAAAGACGATCATGCACACGGCAGCAACGGACACGTCAGGCGACCCGCGCATCGGCTGGAGCGCCACCGACACACCCCCCGCCCCCACCCTCCGCCACCGCCGCGACGGCATCCTCCCCACCATCGCCGCCGCCCTCTCCGTCCGCGGCACCACCCTCACCGGCACCGCCGCCCGCAGCGACCAGCCCCCCGCCCTGCACCCCCTCGTCCAGGACTTCCTCGACACCCTCACCAGCGGCCAACGCGACCGCTACACCGGGCGCTGCGCCGAAACCATCCTCATCTCCCGCCACATCACCGCCGCCGACGCCGCCCGCAGCAAACGCGCCGCCCGTAAGCCCATGACCAACGGCGAAGCCCGCAAAGCCCTCAAACACGCCAAGCTCACCGCCCGCCGCATCCGCGAGGACGGCGACCCCCTCCACGGCGGCTTCGCCCCACCCTGCCGTGCCTGCACCGCACTCAGCGCCCACTTCGGCGTCCGCATCATCGACCCCACCCGCCAGGACTGACCCGCACATGCACGCCGACCGCACCGCCACCACACGCTTCTCCGTCCCCGTCGACGCCGCACTGCGCGCCGCGGGCTGGCAACCAGGCCGCTGGGACATAAAGCAAGCGGAAATCTGGGCCGACACCCTGCGCAACCACACCTCGCCCGCAGGCCACCGGCACGCCGTCTTCCCCGCCGCCGTCGAGGCCTGGGCCGAATTCGGCGGCCTCCACATCACCGCGCAAGGCCCCGGCCGCCAACTCGCCCCCGCCACCCTCCACCTCGACCCCCTCCACGGCCTCCACATGGCCCGCACCCTCGGCGACCTCGGCCGCGCCCTCGACACCGAAGTCACCCCCCTCGGCGAGGAAACCGACAGCCACGCCCTCATCGCCATCGACACCGAAGGCCGCACCTACGCCCTCGACCACACCGGCGACTGGTACCTCGGCCCCGACATCGACCACGGCCTCACCACCCTGCTGACCGGAATCGAACCCGTACGCCTCACAGCCGGGTGACAGCCCACCGGAACCGCGTCAGGCCGCCTGGGCCGGAATCACCGCCGACACCCGGTACCCACCCGCATCCGTCGGCCCCGACACGAACACCCCACCCAGCGCACTGACCCGCTCCTTCATCCCCACCAGGCCATTGCCCCCGCTCGGCAACCGCGCCGTCTGCACCGAACCCGGCTCCGGCGGCGGCTCGTTCTCCACCTGCATCGCGATCTCCGCACTCCGATGCGCCAACCGCACATGCGTCTTCGCCCCCGCCGCATGCTTGTGGACGTTCGTCAACGCCTCCTGCACCACCCGGTACGCCGTCTGCTCCACCTCCGGCGCATACGACCGCACCTCCCCCTCCACCGACAGGTCCACCACCATGCCCGCCGCCGCGGACTGCCCGACCAGCTCCTCCAACTCGGACAGACAGGGCCCGTCGGACGACCTCGCCTCAGCGACCCGGGAGGCGGCGGCGACCGCAGCCGCCCCCACCGCCGCCAGAGACACAGCGGACCGACCCGGCCGCTCCACGACCCCGTCCCCGGTCCGCAGCACACCCAGCATCTGCCGCAACTCGGTCAGTGCCTGCCGCCCCATGTCCCCCACCAGCGCGGCATTGCGCACCGCCTTCTCCGGATCCTTCCGCGCCACAGCCTGAAGAGCGGCGGCATGCACGACCATCAGACTCACCCGATGCGCGACGACGTCATGCATCTCCCGCGCGATCCGCGTCCGCTCCTCGTTCCGCGCCCACTCCGCCCGCTCCTCCGCCCGCTCCGCGAGCAGTACCAGCTCCCGCTCCAGCGAATCGGCCCGCTCCCGCAAGCTCTCCATCAGCCGCCGCCGAGCCCCCACATACAAACCCAGCAACACAGGAGGAGCGGTCATACCGAGAGCAGTGGTCACCGACAGAAACGGGATGAACCCCCCGGCGATCGACAGATCACCGCGAACCATCCCCTGATGCGCCCGCACATACGTGACGACGAACATCCCCACGAACGACATACCCGTCAGCGCACCGATGATCCGCCGAGGCAGCTCGGAAGCGGACAGGGTGTACAACCCCACGAGGCCCATCAGGAACCCCATCTGCGCCGGCGTGATCGCGATGCTCACCAGCACGACGGCAACCGGCCACCGCCGCCGCAGCAACAACGTGAGACCGGCGAACAACCCGAACACCATCCCCACCGGAGCCGGCAACCCGGCATCCCGCGAGAACTGGAGTCCCTCCGCCGCACACTCCACGGCGGACACCGCCGCGAGCCCGACATCGAGCGCGGCACTACGCCACCGCACCCACCACCACGGCCCCCCGGCCGCGGTGTGCACTTCCCCCGACGTGGTCATGGCACCAGCCTACGGGCGCCGGGCGCGGCTTTTCCGGCGAGTTTCCACGACTGCGCCACACCACACTCCGTAACCGAACAGAAGCGAAACGCCCCGGAATCCCTCGAACTGCTGAATCGCACACCGTTCGACCCCGGAAGGCCCGATTCCAGCGACGAGGAACGGCAGCAAACCAAGGAAGCGGCCAAGCAGGCGATCGGCAACCCGTCGGCCCGGGAACCGTTCCTGCCGGGCGCGAGTCCCTACAGGGCCGAGGGCGGCAAGGACAAGCCGTACGACCGCCGCGAGCAAGTCGGTGTCGTGAACAGCGGTCCCGGCATGATCAAAGTCTTCCTCGCCCGGCTCGACCTGCTCGGCTGATCAAAGTTCCGAAGGGCGCCGAGATGTACCGTCGCATCAAGGGCTCTTGGTACGGCATAGTGTGGGGTGCCGACTCGGCGAGCCAACCGAATGTCCGGTTTAGTCGGGCTTAATCCCCCATGGTGTAATCCGGCAGCACTGAGGGTTTTGGTCCCTTAAGTTCAGGTTCAAATCCTGATGGGGGAGCTGCTCGCGCTCGGGCCCTGACCACACCGTCAGGGCCCGCTCGCATGTCCCCCAAGAAACCCCCCGGTATCCTGCGGATGTCCACCCCACCCCCTGAAGCCGAAGGGCATCCCCGTGAGCGCCAACCGCCCGGCCGCCGTCGTTGTTCTCGCAGCGGGTGAGGGCACCCGTATGAGGTCGGCCACACCCAAGGTTCTGCACGAGATCTGCGGCCGTTCCCTCGTCGGGCATGTGCTCGCCTCCGCGCGCGAGTTGAAGCCCGAGAATCTCGTCGTCGTCGTGGGCCACGCCCGGGAGCAGGTCTCGGCGCACCTGGCCGAGATCGACCCGGGAGTGCGTACGGCTGTGCAGGCCGAGCAGAACGGTACGGGGCATGCCGTGCGGATGGCCCTGGAGGAGCTCGGCGGTTCCGTGGACGGGACCGTCGTCGTGGTGTGCGGCGACACTCCGTTGCTGACGGGTGAGACGTTGCAGCGGCTCGCCGCCACGCACTCCGCCGACGGCAATGCGGTGACGGTGCTGACGGCCGAGGTTCCGGACGCGACCGGTTACGGCCGGATCGTGCGGGACGACTCGGGTGCGGTCACGGCGATCGTGGAGCACAAGGACGCCAGTGACGCGCAACGGGCGATTCGTGAGATCAACTCGGGTGTCTTCGCTTTCGACGGCCGACTGCTGGCCGAGGCGCTGAAGCAGGTCCGGACGGACAACAGTCAGGGTGAGGAGTACCTGACGGATGTGCTGGGGATTCTGCGGGAGGCCGGGCATCGGGTGGGGGCGTCGGTCGCGGCCGACCACCGTGAGATCGCCGGCATCAACAACCGTGTGCAGCTCTCGGAGGCGCGCCGGGTCCTCAATGACCGGCTGCTGACGGCCGCGATGCTGTCGGGTGTGACCGTCGTGGATCCCGCCACCACCTGGGTCGATGTGACCGTGACATTCGGGCAGGACGCCGTCGTGCACCCGGGGACACAGCTTCTGGGCTCGACGCATGTCGGTGAGGGTGCCGAGGTGGGTCCCCACACGCGGCTGAAGGACACCGAGGTGGGCGCGGGGGCCCGGGTGAACAACACCGTGTCCGACGGCGCGGTGGTCGGACCGCAGGCGTCCGTCGGCCCGTACGCCTACCTCCGCCCCGGTACCCGTCTCGGTCCGAAGTCCAAGATCGGTACCTATGTGGAGACGAAGAACGCCTCGATCGGTGAGGGTACGAAGGTTCCGCATCTGTCCTATGTCGGTGACGCGACGATCGGCGAGTACTCGAACATCGGTGCTGCGAGTGTCTTTGTGAACTATGACGGGGAGAGCAAGCACCACACGACCGTCGGGTCTCACTGCAAGACGGGGTCGGACAACATGTTTGTGGCCCCTGTCACGATCGGGGACGGCGCGTACACCGCTGCCGGGTCTGTGATCACGAAGGATGTGCCGCCCGGTTCGCTGGCCGTGGCCCGTGGTCAGCAGCGGAATATCGAGGGTTGGGTGGCTCGTAAGCGTCCGGGGAGCGCGGCGGCGAAGGCGGCCGAGGCGGCTTCCCGGGAGCCGGAGGGCGAGGCCTGACCGGAAACGGGTGCGTCTGGGACGGCGTACCGTGATAAGTGCACACCTGCACCCCCCATCAGCTGAGACGGCCCCTCGTATGTGGTGGACACGGTCGTCTCGGCAGCCAGCTGCGAACACCTCTGAGGAGACAGTGTCGTGACCGGGATCAAGACGACCGGCCTGAAGAAGTTGATGTTCTTCTCCGGCCGCGCCCACCCCGAGCTTGCCGAGGAGGTCGCCCATGAGCTGGGTGTCGGGGTTGTCCCGACGAGAGCCTTCGACTTCGCGAACGGTGAGATCTATGTTCGCTATCAGGAGTCGGCGCGGGGTGCCGACTGTTTCCTGATCCAGAGCCACACGGCGCCGATCAACAAGTGGATCATGGAGCAGTTGATCATGATCGACGCGCTGAAGCGTGCGTCGGCGCGCTCGATCACTGTGATCGTGCCGTTCTACGGTTACGCGCGGCAGGACAAGAAGCACCGGGGACGTGAACCGATTTCGGCGCGTCTGATCGCTGATCTGATGAAGACGGCGGGTGCGGACCGCATCCTGACCGTTGACCTGCACACGGACCAGATCCAGGGGTTCTTCGACGGTCCGGTGGATCACCTGTTCGCGCTTCCGCTGCTCGCCGACTATGTGGGCGGCAAGGTGGACCGGGACAAGCTGACGGTGGTGTCGCCGGACGCGGGCCGGGTGCGCGTCGCGGACCGATGGTGCGACCGGCTGGGCGCGCCCCTCGCCATCGTGCACAAGCGGCGGGACAAGGATGTCGCGAACCAGGTGACGGTGCATGAGGTCGTGGGTGAGGTCGAGGGCCGGGTGTGCGTCCTGGTCGACGACATGATCGACACGGGTGGCACCATCTGTGCGGCGGCGGACGCGTTGTTCGCGCATGGCGCGGAGGATGTCATCGTGACGGCGACGCACGGTGTGCTGTCGGGTCCCGCGGCGGATCGTCTGAAGAACTCGCGGGTGAGTGAGTTCGTGTTCACGGACACGCTGCCGACGCCGGGTGAGCTGAGCGGGGATCTGGACAAGATCACGGTGCTGTCCATCGCGCCGACGATCGCGAGTGCGGTGCGTGAGGTGTTCGAGGACGGTTCGGTGACGAGCCTGTTCGACGAGCAGTAGGTCCCGGGCCCTTGGGGCCGGTGGAGATCGTTTTGGGTGTGGCCTCCTTCTCCGAGTAAACTGCTGCAGTTGCTCGGCGAGGGAGGCCGCACCCGTTCTCGGGATGCGGTGGTCCGTTATCGACGCGCTCTTCGTAGCAGGCCGTTCGTGGCCGGGTGACCCCGACCGTTTGTCCTACGTACTACTACGAGGAGTGAGAGATGTCCGAGGTGAAGATCGCCGCCCAGACGCGCACCGAGTTCGGCAAGGGTGCCGCGCGTCGTATCCGCCGTGACAGCAAGGTTCCGGGTGTGCTCTACGGGCACGGTTCGGACCCGCTGCACCTGACGTTCCCGGGTCACGACCTGCTGCTGGCGCTGCGTACGCCGAACGTCCTGATCGCGCTGGACATCGACGGCAAGAGCACCGAGCTGGCGATTCCGAAGGCCGTGCAGCGTGACCCGCTGAAGGGTTTCCTGGAGCACGTGGACCTGCTGCTGGTGAAGCGCGGCGAGAAGGTCAACGTCGAGATCCCGGTGCACACCGAGGGTGAGCTGGCCCCGGGCGGGAACCTGCTGGAGCACGTGCTGTCCGCGCTTCCCGTGGAGGCCGAGGCCACGCACATCCCCGAGGCCGTCACCGTGTCCGTCGAGGGGCTGCAGGCCGGTGCCTCGGTCCTCGCCAAGGACATCACGCTGCCGTCCGGTGTGACGCTGGCCGTCGAGGAGGACGCGGTGGTGCTCCAGGTGCTGGCCGCGCAGGCCGAGGAGGCCGCTGAGGGCGAGGCCGGGGGCGAAGAGGCCGCTGCCGAGGCCTGATCCTCACCCGAGACTGTTTCGCCGGCCGCCGCTCCTTCGGGAGTGGCGGCCGGCGTGTATCAAGGAGACGTGGACGTGACGACCGATCCAGGCGCGCCCTGGCTCATCGTGGGGCTCGGCAATCCGGGGCCCGAGTACGCCATGAACCGGCACAACGTGGGGTTCATGGTGGCGGATCTGCTGGCTGGGCGGATCGGGGGGAAGTTCAAGCGGGCGGGGAAGGCGCAGGCGCAGGTGGTGGAGGGGCGGATCGGGCCGCCGGGTCCGGGAAGCCGCCGGGTGGTCCTGGTGAAGCCGATGTCGTTCATGAACCTGTCGGGTGGTCCGGTGAACGCTCTGCGGGACTTCTACAAGGTGCCGGCGGGGAACGTCGTCGCGGTGCATGACGAGCTGGACATCGATTACGGGACGCTGCGGTTGAAGCTCGGTGGTGGCGACAACGGTCACAACGGGTTGAAGTCGATCACGAAGGCGTTGGGGTCGGACTATCACCGGGTGCGGTTCGGGATCGGGCGTCCGCCGGGGCGTATGCAGGTGGCGGATTTCGTGCTGAAGGACTTCTCCTCCGCGGAGCGCAAGGAGCTGGACTACCTCGTGGACCGGGCGGCGGATGCGGTGGAGTGTCTGGTGATCGATGGGCTGGAGCGGGCGCAGAGCACGTACAACTCGTGATATGTGGGCCCACCGGGTCCTGCTGGAGTTGACCGGGCGCGTGGGCATGGCCAAGGATCGCCCGCATGCCTTCTGCCGTCTCGTCCTCTCAGGGTGCGGTCGCGGTGCTGCGGTTCGGGCGGCTCGCGGTGATGGGTGCGGTCGCCGTGCTCATCGTGGTCGCGGGTGTGTGGGGTTCCTGGGGCACGGCGCAGTACGTGATGCTGACCAAGGGCCGTGAGCGGGGCACGGTGACGGTGGAGCGGTGTGGGGCACAGGCGTGCAGTGGTCCGTTCAGGCCGTTGTCGGCGGGGGCGACGGCGCGCAGGAGTGTGGTGATCGAGAAGTCGGTCGCGGTGCGGCGTGGGCGGACGTACGCGGTGGTGGTGAAGCCGGATTCGGCTGAGGTGGTGCGGTCCGGTCCGGCGGGGGTGCTGTGCGCGTGGCTGCCGCTGGGTGGTGCCCTGTTGCTGGCGTCGGTGGTGGTGGCGGGTGGTCTGCGGTTGTCACGGGCGGCGTGGGTGCTGGCGGGTGCCGGGGTCGCGTTGGTGACGGCGGCGTTCGTGGCGTTGTGAGGTGGGGGCCGAGGCCGGTGGTCTTTTTCGCTCACTATTTCGTAGAAAACCTTTGCGTTCCCTGATCGTTACTGGGACGTTCGAGGCGTATGGTCACAGATGGAGCGTGAGGGAAGTTCCTGTGGCTTGACCAGGTTCCCGAGTGGGCAGGAAGCTGAGCCGGCCCCCTCCACATCTTCCGTTCCGTTTCCCGAAGATGGACTGCCCATGCGTACCCTCATGCGCGCCGGCGCCCTTGTCGCCGTCGCCTCAGCAGCGCTGCTGACCGCTCCGTCCGCCCACGCCTCGGCTCGGGGTGACAACGGCGATGTGAAGATCCACAAGGCCGCGACGGACGAGTACGACCAGCGCAACGAGCCGCACGTGTGCTCGTTCTACCTGGACGCCTTCCACTTCGACGGCCGGCAGCAGGTGGACTGGCACATCGAGGCCTGGGCCCCGACCGGCAAGCCCAAGGGCGCGACGGTGAAGACCGGTGACATCACCCTGGACGCCGACGGCCATGGCCGTACGGCCGACATGACGCTGCCCGACGGACACTACAAGCTGTTCTGGAACTTCGACGGCGAGAAGGGCGCGGCCAAGCACAAGGTGTTCTGGACGAAGTGCGAGGACTCCGGCGGGGGCGGTGCCACGCCGTCGGGCTCGCCGTCGGCCTCGCCCTCCGCGTCCCCCTCTCCGTCGGGGACGGCGGGGGCGAGCGCCTCGCCGAGTCCGTCGTCCTCCGGGGCGGGCGCGGTGCCGTCGGTGTCCGCGTCGCCGTCGTCGCCGGCCGGTGGCGGTGGTCTGGCCGAGACCGGCAGCAGTGCTCCGGTGGGGCTGCTGTCCGGTGCGGCGGCCGTGCTGGTGGCCGCCGGCGGTGGTCTGGTGCTGTGGCGTCGCAGGGCCTCCAGGGGCTGACGCCCGCCGGGTGTGACGGTGCCCCCGAGCCTCGCAAGGGCTCGGGGGCACCGTCGTGTCGGGGCCGGAGTCGGGGTCAGCCGGTGTTGCGGAGGCCGGCTGCGACGCCGTTGACGGTGAGCAGCAGGGCTCGTGCCAGCAGCGGGTCCGGGTCGGCGCCGGCGGCGACCGCGTCGCGCTGGCGCTTGAGCAGGGCGACCTGCAGGTAGGAGATGGGGTCGAGGTAGGCGTCGCGGATGGCGAAGGTCTGCTTGAGGACCGGCTGGGCGTCGAGCAGTTCCTGTTCGCCGGTGACGCGGAGGACCTCGCGGACGGTCAGCTCGTGTTCGGCGCGGATGGTGTCGAAGATGTGCTTCAGGTCGTCGGGGACGAGGGTGTCGACGTAGTGCTGGGCGATCCGCAGATCCGTCTTGGCGAGGGTCATCTCGACGTTGGAGATGAAGTTGCGGAAGAAGTGCCACTGTTCGTGCATCTCGGTGAGCACGGTGTCGAGGCCCGTCTCGCGCAGGGCCTTCAGGCCGGAGCCGACGCCGAACCAGCCGGGGACGATCTGCCGGGACTGGGTCCAGCCGAACACCCAGGGGATGGCGCGCAGGCCGTCGAGGCCGGCGCCGGAGTCGGGGCGGCGGGACGGGCGGGAGCCGAGGTGGAGATCGGCGAGCTGGTCGACGGGGGTGGAGGCGAAGAAGTACGCCGGGAGGTCGGGGTCCTCGACGAGCCTGCGGTAGGCGGCGTGGGCGGCGTCGGAGACGACGTCCATGGCGGCGTCCCAGCGGGCGAGGGCCTCGACGGACTGGCGGGGGGCGGTGTGCAGGGCGGAGGCCTGCAGGGTGGCCGCGACCGTCAGTTCCAGGTTCTCGCGGGCGAGGGAGGGGATGAGGTACTTGTCGGAGATGACCTCGCCCTGTTCGGTGACCTTGATCTCACCTTCGAGGGTGCCCCAGGGCTGCGCGAGGATCGCGTCGTGGGTGGGGCCGCCGCCGCGGCCGACGGTGCCGCCGCGGCCGTGGAAGAGGCGCAGGCGCACGCCGTAGCGGTGGGCGACGTCGCGCAGCCGGCGCTGGGCGCGGTGGATCTCCCACTGGGAGGTGGTGATGCCGCCGAACTTGGAGGAGTCGGAGTAGCCGAGCATGACCTCCTGGACGTCTCCGCGCAGCGCGACCAGGCGCCGGTAGGAGGGGTCGGAGAGCATGTCCTCGAGGATGGTGTCGGCGGCCTTGAGCTCGTCGGTGGTCTCCAGGAGGGGCACGATGCCGATCTTGGCCCAGCCGGCGTGGAGGTCGATCAGGCCTGCTTCGCGGGCGAGGACGGCGGCGGCGAAGACGTCGTCGGCGCCCTGGCACATGGAGATGATGTAGGACTCGATGACCTCGGGGCCGAAGACCTTCAGGGCCCGCTTGACGGTCTCGAAGGTGCCGAGGGTCTTGGCGCCGGCCGCGTCGAGCGGGGCCGGGGTGGGGGCGAGGGGGCGGCGGGAACGGAGTTCCTTGGCGAGCAGCTTGTGGCGGTACTCGCGCGGCATGTCCTCGTAGCGCCAGGACTCCTCGCCGAGCCGGTCGAAGAGCTGGCCGAGGGCGTGGTGGTGGGCGTCGGCGTGTTCGCGGACGTCCATGGTGGCGAGCTGGAGGCCGAAGGCGGCCAGGGTGCGGATGGTGCGGGCGAGGCGGCCGTCGGCGAAGAGGCCGCCGCGGTGGGCGCGCAGGGAGGTCTGGATGACTCTGAGGTCCTGCAGCAGTTCGGCGGTGCCGAGGTAGTCGCGGCCGGGCTCGTGCTGGGTGCCCTTGGCGAGGCGGTGCTTGGTGTTGACGAGCTTCTGGCGGATGCAGGTCGACTTGAGGCGGTAGGGCTCCTCGGCGTTGAGGCGCTTGTAGCGCGGGCTGATCTCGGGCAGGAGCTCCAGGTCGGTCTTGAGGGAGTCCAGGAGCTCCTCGGTGGCGCCGGTGTAGCGGATGGAGTTGGAGAGGAAGCCGCGCAGCTCGTCGATCGTCTCCAGGGCGTCGTTGATGCCGTGCTCGTGCTGGAGGATGAGGACTTCCCAGGTGACGGCGGGGGTGACGTTGGGGTTGCCGTCGCGGTCGCCGCCGATCCAGGTGCCGAAGGTGACGGGGCGGGTCTCGTCGGGGAGCTTGACGCCGACGCGTTCGAGTTCCGCGGTGAGGTCCTCCAGGACGTCGCCGACGGCGCCGGCGTGGAGTTCGTCGAGGTAGTAGATGGCGTTGCGGGCCTCGTCGGCGGGCTCGGGGCGCACGACGCGGAGTTCGTCGGTCTGCCAGACGAGGTCGATGTTCTCCGCGAGCCGGGTGTCGAGGCGGCGGCGGTCGGACTCGAGGACGGGGGTCTCCAGGAGTGCGGCGATGCGCCGGAGCTTGTTGAGGACCGACCGGCGTGCGGCCTCGGTGGGGTGCGCCGTGAAGACGGGGCGCACATTGAGGTTGCGGACGCTTTCGCGCAGGTGCTCGGGGTCGGCGTCCTTGAGGCGGTCGGCGGTGCGGGAGATCAGCCCGCCCTCGGCGGCGCGCTTGGCGCGCAGTTCCCGGCCTCGGTGCACCTGCTCGGTGACGTTCGCCAGGTGGAAGTAGGTGGAGAAGGCGCGCACCAGCTTGGCGGCGGTCTCCAGTTCGGTTCCGCGCAGCAGTTCGGCGGCGGCGTCCCCGTCCTCGCGGGTCAGTCGGCGGACCCGCTCGACCAGCTCCAGGAGTTCGGGGCCCTCCTGACGGACGAGGGTCTCGCCGAGCAGGTCGCCCAGTCGGCGGATGTCGGCGCGCAGTTCACTGCTGGTCGTCGTCGTCTGGTCGTCGGCACTGCTCACAGGTGCGGCTCCTTGCAGTGTTGAAGCTCGTCTGGGAGGGGAACCCGGATGGGTGCCGTGCGCGGCGGGTGCCGCATACGGACCGGGCATCCGGGAAGAAATCAGAGCGGACCGCGCTGTCCGACCGACTCCAAGGATAGGTGGCGATGCGGACGCGCAGGCTTTCGGGCCCTTGCCGCCGGGCGACGCGCTGCCATACTTACGACGCCGTAGGTTACGGAACCGTAGGTCTCCCGTCAGCCGGCGGGAGCACGACGGGTGCCGTATCCGGACAATTGTCCTGACCCTCGACCCCACAGGGGACGCCCCCATGACCACGAGCTCCGATGTGATCGAAGACGCCCCGAAGGCGAACGACGACTCTCCGCTGCCCTCCGCGACGCTGGGTGGCGAGCAGAAGCGCTCGATCGAGCAGATCACGCTGCTGCTGTTCATCACCGTCCCGTTCCTGGCGCTTGTCGCGGCAGTGCCGCTGGCGTGGGGATGGGGTGTGAGCTGGCTCGATGTGGGCCTGCTGGTCTTCTTCTACTACCTGGGCTGCCACGGCATCACGATCGGTTTCCACCGTCACTTCACGCACGGCTCGTTCAAGGCGAAGCGTCCCCTGAAGATCGCGCTGGCGATCGCGGGGTCGATGGCCGTGGAGGGGCCGCTGGTGCGCTGGGTGGCCGACCACCGCAGGCACCACAAGTTCTCCGACGCGGAGGGTGACCCGCACTCCCCGTGGCGGTACGGGGAGACGGTTCCGGCGCTGATGAAGGGCCTGTGGTGGGCTCATATCGGCTGGATGTTCGACGAGGAGCAGACCCCGCAGGACAAGTACGCCCCGGATCTGATCAAGGACCCGGCGATGCGGGCGATCTCCCGCCAGTTCGTGCTGTGGACGGCCCTGTCGCTGGCGCTGCCCGCGCTGATCGGCGGGCTGGTGACGATGTCGTGGTGGGGCGCGTTCACCGCGTTCTTCTGGGGGTCGCTCGTACGGGTGGCGTTGCTGCACCACGTGACGTGGTCGATCAACTCGATCTGCCACGCGGTGGGCAAGCGGCCGTTCAAGTCGCGTGACCGTTCGGGCAACGTGTGGTGGCTGGCGATCCTGTCGTGCGGCGAGTCGTGGCACAACCTGCACCACGCGGACCCGACGTCGGCGCGGCACGGCGTGGAGCGCGGTCAGCTGGACTCCTCGGCGCGGATCATCCGCTGGTTCGAGCAGCTGGGGTGGGCGTACGACGTGCGCTGGCCGTCACGCTCGCGTATCGATTCGCGTCGCTCCGGTGACGGGAGTGGCTCCCCGGGCGGGAAGGTGGCCTCCGGCACGGCATGATGGCGGTGTGGCGACCGACTCGAGCACTCCCAGCAGCGACAAGCCGCGGCGCCCGCGCCGCACCCGGATGACCGGTGCGGAGCGCCGCCAGCAGCTGCTGGAGATCGGCCGGACGCTGTTCGCCGCCAAGGGGTTCGAGGGCACGTCGGTGGAGGAGATCGCGGCGAAGGCCGGGGTCTCCAAGCCGGTGGTGTACGAGCACTTCGGCGGCAAGGAGGGGCTGTACGCGGTGGTGGTGGACCGCGAGATGCGGCGCCTGCTGGACATGGTGACCAGCTCCCTGACGGCCGGGCACCCGCGTGAGCTGTGCGAGCAGGCCGCGTTCGCCCTGCTGGACTACATCGAGGAGTACACGGACGGTTTCCGCATCCTCGTCCGGGACTCCCCCATCCCCCAGTCGACTGGCTCCTTCGCGTCGCTGATCTCCGACATCGCGACGCAGGTGGAGGACATTCTGGGCCGCGAGTTCAAGAGCCGCGGTTTCGATCCCAAGCTGGCGCCGCTGTACGCGCAGGCGCTGGTCGGGATGGTGGCGCTGACGGGTCAGTGGTGGCTGGACGTGCGCCGGCCGAAGAAGGCCGAGGTCGCCGCGCATCTGGTCAACCTGGCGTGGCACGGGCTGGACGGGCTGGAGCAGAAGCCGCGGCTGATAGGTCACCGCAAGAGCTGAGGTGCGCCCGCGCGGCCGCCACGCGCCGGTGCGGCCTCCACACGCCGGTGCGGCCTCCACGCCGGTGCGGCCTCCACACGCCGGTGCGGCCTCCACACGCCCGTGCGGCCTCCACGCCGGTGCGGCCTCCACACGCCGGTGCAGCCTCCACACGCCGGTGCAGCCTCCACGCGCCGGTGCGGCCTCGGCGCCCCGGCTCAGGGCGTTGTCGCGAACGGCTCGAGGAACTCCAGCCGGTTCCCCACCGGGTCCTCCGCGTAGAAGCGCCGGTGCCCCGGCAGGTCGTCGTCCCAGGTGATCGGCGCGCCGTGCTCGGCGAGCCGCGCCGCGTAGGCCTCGATCCCGGTGACCCGCAGCCCCGGGTGGGCCTTCTTCGCGGGGCGGAAATCATCCTCGATGCCCAGGTGCAGTCGCACGGCCCCGGCCTGGAACCAGCAGCCCCCGCGCGCAGCGAGCACCGGCGGCTTCGGGATCTCCGTCATGCCGAGGACGCCGGCGTAGTACGCGCGCAGCCGGTCCTCGGAGCCGGGCGGGGCGGCGAGCTGGACGTGGTCGACGGCGGTCAGCATCGGGTCAGGCTCCCTTCCGGGCGACGGCGAAGATGCGGCGGAACGGGAAGACGGTGCCGTGCTCGGTCGCCGGGTACACCTCGCGCAGCGCCGTCCGGTAGTCGGCGACGAACTCCTCCGCCTCCTCCCCCAGCTCGGTGAGGACGGGCCGCAGCCCGGTGCCCTTCACCCAGTCGAGGACGGGGTCCTCACCCGGCAGCAGGTGCAGATACGTCGTCTCCCAGACGTCCGTCTCGCAGCCGAGCGCGGTGAGGTGGTGCAGATACGCCTCGGGGGTGAGGACCGCGTCGTCGTGGCGGAGGGTGCCGGCGAGGCGGTCCCTCCAGCGGGCGGAGTGGGCGACTTCGCGCATCAGCCGGTGGCTGGGGGAGCCGAAGTTGCCGGGGACCTGGAAGGCGAGCGTGCCGCCCGGCTTCAAGGCCGTCACCCAGTCGGCGAAGCGCGCGGCGTGTCCGGGGACCCACTGCAGGGTGGCGTTGCTCACGATCAGGTCGTGCGGCTCGTCGGGCGTCCAGGTGCGGGCGTCGGCGTGTGCGAAGTCAAAGCGGCCGCCGCCGGGCGTGGGTCCCGCCCGGGTGCCGGTCCTCGCGAGCATCTCGGGGGAGTTGTCGTAGCCGGTGATGTGGGCGGTGGGCCAGCGTTCGGCGAGCAGGACGGTGACGTTGCCCGGACCGCAGCCGAGGTCGGCGATGCGGGGCCGGTCGCCGGGCAGCGGGGGCACGCGGGAGAGCAGGTCGGTGAAGGGGCGGGCGCGGTGGTCGGCGTGTCGGAGGTACTGGGCGGGGTCCCAGGTGGGTTCGGTCATGACGTTCACTCTCCCCGCCCCTCTATCTCGATGTCAAGATATTCGACATCAAGAGACTTCACGTCGACACAACCACTACACTTGATCGCATGGAGGACGAGGTCGATCGGTTGGTCGCGGCGTGGCGCAGGGAACGCCCGGACCTCGACGTGGAACCGCTCGAGGTGCTCAGCCGGGTCAGCAGACTGGCCCGGCACCTGGACCGCGCGCGCCGCCTGGCGTTCTCGGAGCACGGCCTGGAGCCCTGGGAGTTCGACGTCCTCACCGCGCTCCGCCGGGCCGGCAGCCCCTATCAGCTCTCCCCCGGGCAGCTGCTCACCCAGACGCTGGTCACCTCCGGCACGATGACCAACCGCATCGACCGCCTGGCCAAGAAGGGCCTGGTCGAGCGGCTCCCGGACCCGAGCGACCGCCGGGGCGTGCTGGTGCGGCTCACGGCCGAGGGCCGGGACCGGGCCGACCAGGCCCTTGCCGGGCTCCTCGACCAGGAGCGCGCGATCCTCTCCGAGCTGAGCTCGGCGCAGCGCGGTGAGCTGGCCGCCCTGCTACGCCAGCTGACCGCCCCGTTCGACAACATCCCCGGCTAGGTCCACCGGTCCGACCCCGGCCCGGCGGGCGAGGGCGACGGCGGCGAGGGTGGAGTGGACGCCCAGCTTCCCCAGCACGTTCTGCATATGCGTGCGGACGGTGTGCGGGGACAGGAACAGCCGCTCCGCGACGGCCTTGCGGCCGAGTCCGGCGACCATGCACCGCAGCACCTCCCGCTCCCGGGGTGTGAGGGACTCCACCAGCCGCTCGCTCTCGGTGCGGTGCTTGCGGGTCGCGGTCAGCTCCCGCAGCACCCCGGTGAGCAGGGCGGGCGGCAGGTGCGTCTCGTCCCGCAGGACGCCCCTGATGACGGTGAGCAGCCGCTGCAGCGAGCAGTCCTTGGCGACCCAGCCGGAGGCGCCGGCCTGCAGGGCGAGGGCGGCGCGGCGCGGGTCGTCCTTCTCGGCCAGGACGACGGTCCGCACGTTCGGCTGGCCGGAGCGGACCCCGGCGACGAGGGAGAGCCCGTCGACGAGCCCGTCCTCGTCGCCCTCCTGGACGGGGACCGCCGGGCGTGAGCCGGGGACGATGCCCCCGAGGTCCGCGTCGACGAGCATCACGTCGAATCTGCGGCCCTCCGCGGCCGCCCGCTCCAGGCACCGCATCGCGGCCGGGCCGCTGCCGGCCGCGGACACGTCGACGTCCGGTTCGGCCGCCAGGGCGGCGGCGAGCGACTCGGCGAAGATACGGTGATCGTCGACGACCAGAACTCGGATGCGAACCACTGATACCCCCACTGTTCGGGGGACGGCCCGGCGCGGATACGGCGCCCGGAGCGCTCCCCGGATTTTCGACTGGGACGGGTAACGCAGCGGCACGGCCGCCGCCGTGCTGGAACTGCTACCCCCACCCAGGGCGCCGTACCCGGCTGTCTCGCCCCCTGATCAGCACCGGCCCCCACCGGTGCTGTTCACAGGGTAGGGCTGCCGGCCTGAAGCGGAAGGGCATTTGCAGAACTGGTCGGCCGACGCGTTTATGGTGAGGCGCATGTTTCGTATCGAGACAGAAGTCGACAAGGAGCGGCGCAATCAGCTCCGGGCTCGGCTGCGCGAGACGAACACGGCGGCCTCCCCGGTGCTGCGCGCCCTGCGCGGAACCCCGGCGGAGCGCGATGTCCCGCTCCATGTGTGGGCGGTGGACGCGGCGGGGGACCTGGCGGGCGGGCTGGTCGGGCACACCTGGACGACGTGGCTGCACGTCGCGTACCTGTGGGTGGACGACCGGCACCGCGGCGCGGGCCTCGGCACGTGTCTGCTGGCCCAGGCGGAGCGGACGGCCCGGGAGGACCGGGGCTGCACGGCGTGCCGCCTGGAGACGTGGGACTTCCAGGCCCCGGAGTTCTACCGGAAGCAGGGGTACGAGGTGGTGGGCGTGATCCCCGACTATCCGCCGGGGGTCACGGAGTTCACGCTGACGAAGCGGCTCGGCTGACCGTGCGGCACATCGCGTCGGGTTCAGGAGCCTCGAAGCCGTCGAGGCGCCCCGCGCCGAGCTGGAGAGGGCGCCGACGCTCGGCCGGCCTGCCCGGGGTGCCGCCCGCGGCATGAAGACCCGCACGAGCCGTCTCGAGGGCACGACACCTGCCCGGCCCTCACCGTCACGCATGTCTACGACGCCCCGCCGCCCGAGCCCGGTCCGATCCGCATCGCGCTCGTGTCGCGCCCGTCCGCTTCGCGGGCGGCGGCGAGTTCCGAGCCGCCGCCCGTTGAAGGGTCAGCTCAGCCGGCGTGCTCCGGCCGATGGCACCGCCGGGAACACCCGAGGTGCCGTGAATCCGGAGGCGGCGAACGCCTCCTCGATCGCCTTGCTGACCGTGTCCGTGTCCGGCGCCTCCACCAGGACGATCGCCGAGCCGCCGAAACCGCCGCCCGTCATCCGGGCCCCCAGCGCGCCCGCGGCGTTCGCCGTGTCCACCACCAGGTCCAGCTCCGGACAGGAGATCCGCAGGTCGTCGCGGAGGGAGACATGGCCCTCGGTCAGCACGGGGCCGATCGCCCGGACCTCGCCCGCGTCCAGCAGCCGGACGACCTTCTCCACCCGGTGGTCGTCCGAGACGACGTGCCGCACATAGCGGCGCACCCGCTCGTCCGACAGGCGCGCGAGCGCGGAGTCCAGCTCCTCGTACACCACGTCCCGCAGATGCGAGACTCCGAGCTGCCGTGCGCCCTCCTCGCAACCCTCGCGCCGCTCGGCGTACGCCCCGTCGCCCAGCGCGTGCTTCACGCGGGTGTCGACGACCAGCAGCGTCAGGCCCTGGGAGGCCAGGTCGAAGGGGATCTGACGGAGGGACAGGTCACGGCAGTCCAGGTGCAGCGCGTGGCCGTCCGTGGCACACGCCGACGCCATCTGGTCCATGACTCCGCAGGGCACGCCCACGAAGTCGTTCTCGGCGCGCTGGGCGATCCTGGCCAGCTCCGGGCCGGTGAGACCGAGCCCGTACAGGTCGTTGAGCGCGAGGGCGACGACCACCTCGAGCGCCGCCGAGGAGGACAGGCCCGCGCCGGTCGGCACCGTCGAGGACAGGTGGACGTCCGCGCCGGTGATCGGGTGGCCGGCCTCGCGCAGCACCCAGACGACCCCCGCCGGGTACGCGGCCCAGCTGGTGTTGGCCCGCGGCTCGAGGTCGTCGACGCTCAGTTCGACGACCGGGCCCTCGATGTCCGCCGAGTGCAGCCGCAGCACGCCGTCGGTGCGCCGGGAGACCGCCGCGATCGCCGTGTGCGGCAGCGCGAGCGGCATCACGAAGCCCTCGTTGAAGTCCGTGTACTCGCCGATCAGGTTGACCCGGCCCGGTGCCGCCCAGACGCCTTCGGGAGCCGCCCCGTAGATCGTCCCGAAGCCCTCGCGTACGCCCACCTACTGCTCCTTCGCGATGTTCTGTGCGAACTGCCACGCGTCCGCGACGATCCCCGCGAGGTCCGCGCGGGACGGGTTCCAGCCGAGCCTCTCCCGGGCCGTGGCCGCGGAGGCGACCAGGACCGCCGGGTCGCCGCCCCGGCGCGGGGCCACGATCTCGGGGATCGGGTGCCCGGTGACCCGGCGCACCGTCTCGATGACCTCGCGCACCGAGAAGCCGTTGCCGTTGCCGAGGTTGCAGATCAGGTGCTCGCCGGGCGTGGCGGCGTCCAGCGCGAGCAGGTGCGCCTCGGCCAGGTCGGCGACGTGGATGTAGTCGCGGATGCAGGTGCCGTCCGGCGTCGGGTAGTCGTCGCCGAAGATCGAGACGACCTCGCGCCTGCCCTGCGCGACCTGGAGGACGAGCGGGATGAGGTGGGACTCGGGATCGTGGCGCTCGCCGTGGGCGCCGTAGGCGCCGGCGACGTTGAAGTAGCGCAGGGAGACGGCGCCCAGCCCGTGCGCGGCCGCCTCACCGGTGATCATGTGGTCGACGGCAAGCTTGGAGGCGCCGTAGGGGGAGGTCGGCGCGGTCGGGTCGGTCTCGGTGATCGGGGTGCCCGCCGGTTCGCCGTAGGTGGCGGCGGTGGAGGAGAAGACGAGCTTGCGCACGCCGGCCTCCCGCATGGCGCCGAGCAGGGCCATGGTGCCGCCGACGTTGTTGTCCCAGTACTTCTCCGGCCGCACGACCGACTCGCCGACCTGCGAGAACGCGGCGAAGTGCAGGACCGCGCCGAAGGAGGCGTCCAGCCACTTGGCGGCGTCGCGGATGTCGCCCTCGATGAAGGTGGCACCGGCCGGCACGCCCTCGCGGAAGCCGGTGGAGAGGTTGTCGAGGACGACGACCTCGTGGCCGGCCTCGAGCAGGTGCTGTGCGACCACGCTGCCCACATAGCCCGCACCGCCGGTGACCAGGTACTTCCCGCTCATGAACTCGCTACCTCTCGCAGTCGCTGGGCGGCGGCCTCCGGCGGCACGTCGTTGATGAACACGTTCATGCCGGACTCGGAGCCCGCGAGGAACTTCAGCTTGCCGGAAGTGCGGCGAATGGTGAAAAGCTCGAGGTGGAGCGCGAAGTCGTCCCTGTTCACGCCGTCGAACGCGTCCAGTGTGCCGAACGGCGCCTGGTGCCAGGCGGCGATGTACGGCGTCGGAGGCTCGCCCTCGCCGAAGATCCGGTCGAAGCGCTTCAGGAGTTCCAGGTAGACCTTGGGAAACTCGGTGCGTGCCGCCTCGTCGAGCGCCAGCAGGTCGGGGACGCGGCGGCGGGGGTGGAGGTGGACCTCGTAGGGCCAGTGCGCGGCGTACGGCACGAACGCCACCCAGTGGTCGCTCTGCAGGACGATCCGCTCGCCGGCGAGCTCACGCTGGAGGACCGCGTCGAACAGGTTCTCCCCGCCGGTCGCCTCCTTGTGGGCGGCCAGCGAACGGAGCATCAGGGCGGTGCGGGGGGTGGTGAAGGGGTACGCGTAGATCTGCCCGTGCGGGTGAGCGAGGGTCACGCCGATCTCCGCGCCACGGTTCTCGAAGCAGAAGACCTGCTCGACGGCCGGCAGGTGGGACAGCTCGGCGGTGCGGTCCGTCCAGGCGTCCAGGACCAGGCCCGCCTGCTCCTCGGTCAGGTCGGCGAAGGAGGCGTTGTGGTCGGAGGTGAAGCAGACGACCTCACAGCGGCCGGAGTCGCCGGCGAGCGAGGGGAAGCGGTTCTCGAAGACGACGACGTCGTACGACGAGTCGGGGATCTCGCTCAGCCTGCCGTCCTGCGAGGGGCACAGCGGGCACTCGTCCGCGGGCGGGTGGTAGGTGCGGCCCTGCCGGTGCGAGGCGATGGCGACCGAGTCACCGAGCAGCACGTCCTGGCGGATCTGGGAGGTCGTGACGGTCCGCTCGAGCGGCCGGCGGTCCACCGCGTCCCGCACGACGTCGTCGCGCAGGTCGTAGTAGATGAGTTCACGACCGTCGGCCAGCCGGGTCGAGGTCTTCTTCACGTTCGACTCCTCATTCGAGCCACTCACCCTCCAAACATAACTCAACACACCAAAACACAAATCACCACCACCGTCAACGTCACAATCCAACAAAGCTCATCATCAGAAGTGTTCAAATATCGAACACGGGAGCGTAGGTTCCGGACTGATTGGTTCACGCAACGAAGAGCGAGCGCTCATGCACACCCCCACATATCTGGCAGCCGGGCTCCGACTCCCCACGAACGGACTGGACTACGCGATCCTCGGGATCTACTTCGCCGTCGTCCTCGGCATCGGCTTCGCGGCCCGCCGCTCGGTGAAGACCAGCCTCGACTTCTTCCTGTCCGGGCGCTCGCTGCCCGCCTGGATCACCGGCCTCGCGTTCATCTCGGCCAACCTGGCCGCCACCGAGATCCTCGGCATGGCCGCCAACAGCGCCCAGTACGGCGCCTACACCGTGCACTGGTACTGGATCGGCGCCATCCCGGCCATGGTCTTCCTGGGCCTGGTGATGATGCCGTTCTACTACGGCTCCAAGGTCCGCTCGGTGCCCGAGTTCCTGCTGCTGCGCTTCGACAAGGGAGCGCACCTGCTGAGCTCGATCCTGTTCGCGTTCGCCGCGATCCTCATCGCGGGCGTGAACCTCTACGCCCTCGCGATCGTCGTGGAGGCGCTCCTGGGCTGGCCGCAGTGGGTGGCGATCGTGGTCGCCGGCTTCTTCGTGCTCGCCTACATCACCCTCGGCGGCCTGTCGTCGGCCATCTACAACGAGGTGCTGCAGTTCTTCGTGATCCTCGCGGCCCTCATCCCGATCACCGTGCTCGGCCTGAGGAAGGTCGGCGGCTGGGGCGGCCTGACCGACAAGCTCACCAGGACCCACGGCCACGACTTCGTCACCGCCTGGGGCGGCACCGGGATCGGGCACGCCAACCCGCTGGGTGCCAACTGGCTGACCATCGTCCTCGGCCTCGGCTTCGTGCTGTCCTTCGGCTACTGGACCACCAACTTCGCCGAGGTGCAGCGCGCCCTGTCCGCGAAGAACCTCTCCGCGGCCCAGCGCACCCCGCTGATCGCCGCGTTCCCGAAGGTCTTCATCGTGTTCCTGGTGATGATCCCGGGCCTGGTGGCCGCCGTCCTCGTCCCGAAGATCGGCACGCCCGGCTCGTCCCTGCAGTACAACGACGCGATCCCGTACCTGATGCAGGAGCTGCTGCCCAACGGCGTCCTCGGCATCGCGGTGACCGGTCTGCTGGCCGCCTTCATGGCGGGCATGGCGGCCAACGTGTCGTCCTTCAACACGGTCTTCACCAACGACATCTGGGCGCGGTACCTCGTCAAGGACCGCGAGGACGCGTACTACGTCCGCTTCGGCCGCCTCATCACGGCCATCGGCGTGCTGGCGTCGATCGGCACGGCGTTCCTGGCCTCGTCGTTCTCGAACATCATGAGCTACCTGCAGACGCTGTTCTCCTTCTTCAACGTGCCGATGTTCGTGGTGTTCATCGTCGGCATGTTCTGGAAGCGCGCGTCCGCGAAGTCCGGCTTCTGGGGCCTGCTCGCCGGCACGGTGACCGCGATGGTGAACTACTTCGTCATCTACAAGCACGGCATCATCTCCATCCCCTCCGACCAGGGCGCCAACTTCGTCTCCGCGATCGCCGGTTTCGTGGCCGGCGCGGTGGTGATGGTCGCGGTCACGTCGTTCACCAGGCCCAAGCCGGAAGACCAGCTCCAGGGCCTCGTCTACGGCACCCGGTCGCCGGGCACGGCGGAGCCGCCCTCCGCGGGCGACGACGCCTGGTACCGCAGGCCCGCCCTGCTCGGCTGGGGCGCGGTCGTCCTCGCCGCCGCCTGCTACATCCCGTTCTCGCTCTGACCGCGGAGGATTGACCGACCATGTCCGAGTACTCCGAGCACGACCTCCAGCGCCAGGTCACCGAGCTGGAAGGAAAGTCCGCGACGGCGGCGCGCATCTTCGACCTGCGCCGCATCATCGGTGGCCTGTTCGTCCTGTACGGCGTCATCGTGACGATCGCGGGCTTCACGGCCTCCGACGCGGCGATCCGCAAGGCGGAGGGCGTCAACATCAACCTGTGGACGGGCCTCGGGATGCTGATCCTGGGGCTGCTGTTCCTGCTGTGGCTGAAGCTGAGGCCGATAGCTCCTCCGGCCGCTGACGCGGCCGCGGAGGAAGGACCGGAGTAACGCCCGGCTGGGCCGGGTGTGCCGCGTGGCCCGGCGCTGCCGGGGGTGCCTCCACCAAGCTCTTCGAGCAGGGGGTACCCGGGCCTCCCCCAGACCCGTCGAGGCCGTCGAGGCTCCGGGGACACGCCTGCCCGCGGCTACGCCGGGCGTTCATCCACCCCCGGCTGCTCGCTCCCGGGTCTGACGGGCCCCGCCCGGTCCAGCAGCCCCGTCCGCGCGGCCAGCGCCGCCGCCTCCAGGCGGGAGCCCACGCCCAGTTTCATCAGGACGCGCTGGACGTGGGTGCGGGCCGTGGACGGGGCGATGCCCATGCCCGCCGCGATCAGGCGGGTGTCCTCGCCGTCGGCCACCCGCACCAGGACCTCGACCTCTCTCGGGGTCAGCATCTGCAACAGCCGCTGGCCCTCGTCGTCCGGCTGCGCGGCCGGGTGGAGCAGTTCGTTGAAAGCGCCCTGCAACAGCTGCGGCGCCACGGCCGCCTCACCCGCCCGCGCCTTCATGATGGCCCGCTCGACGCCCTCGATGCGCTCGTCGTGGCGTACGTAGCCCGAAGCGCCGGCGGCGAACGCGGCCGCTATCCCACGCGGGCTGGGCACCGGGCCGAGGACCAGCACCGCCACCTGCGGGCGCTCCCGCTTGATGCGCACCACCGGGTCGAAGGCACCCGGCTCCGCGGGCGCCGCCGTGCCCAGCAGACACACCTCGGGCGCCCTGCTGATCACCAGGTCCGCCGCCCCCGCGGCGGGCGCCGCCGCGGCGAGCACCCGGTGCCCCCTCAGCTTCAGAGCCGAGGCCAGCGCCTCGGCGAGCAGTCGGTGGTCGTCGACCACCATGAGCCGCACTCCCATCGAGCAACCCCCAGTCCCCCCCATGGATGCCCACTATGGATGCCCACTCGCCCGCATGGACAGAAGCCCCCCGGCGCACGCGCCGTCCTTCATGCCCCCGGAAGCTACACGCTTGTTCGACGTTGCGCTTCCCCTACCGGGCAGAAGTGCCCCGGAACCCCGAAATCCCGCCCCATGGCGCTGATGCCGGGTACGTGAAAGGCCCCGCCCCGAACAGGAGCGAGGCCTTCGCCGCGCGCCGCGTACGCACTACTTCGCACCGCAGCCGAGCGCGGTGTACGTCTTCCGGTCCGCCGTGACCGGTGCGCCGACCAGGTCCTTGCCGAGAAACAGCCGGCCGTCGGTGTACGGCGGTTCGGACATCCTCGGGACCATGCTCATGATCGCGCCCAGCACGTCCCGGGCCGTTCTCGGACGGCCTTTCCATCACGGGGGACCGTCGGCAAAAGGGGCCGGTCCTGCCCCTGTTCCCAAGGAGGACCGGCCCGTGATGCCCTCGTCACGCGCCCTTACGCGCCTACACACGCCGCCCGCGGCGCACTTCCGCGTCCGCCGACCCCTAGGCGTCCCCTAGGCGTCCTCGGCGAGTTCGAGCCAGCGCAGTTCCAGCTCCTCGCGCCGGTCCGCCAACTCCCGCAGTTCGGCGTCGAGTCCGGCCACCTTCGCGAAGTCCGTGGCGTTCTCGGCGATCTGCTGGTGCAGCTTGCCCTCCCGCTCGGTGATCTTGTCCAACTGGCGCTCGATGCGCTGGAGCTCCTTCTTCGCGGCGCGGGCGTCGGCCGCGGACGCGGTGGGGCCGGCCGCCGCGGGTGCGGGACCGGCGGCCGCCGCGGCGGCCTCCTCCATACGGTGGCGCCGCTCCAGGTACTCGTCGATGCCGCGGGGCAGCATCCGCAGCGTGGCGTCGCCGAGGAGGGCGTAGACCTTGTCGGTGGTGCGCTCGACGAAGAAGCGGTCGTGGGAGATCACGACCATCGAGCCCGGCCAGCCGTCGAGCAGGTCCTCGAGCTGGGTGAGGGTCTCGATGTCGAGGTCGTTGGTGGGCTCGTCGAGGAAGAGGACGTTGGGCTCGTCCATGAGCAGGCGCAGCAGCTGCAGCCGCCGCCGCTCACCACCGGACAGGTCGCCGACCGGCGTCCACTGCTTCTCCTTGGTGAAGCCGAACGTCTCGCACAGCTGCCCGGCGGTCATCTCGCGCCCCTTGCCGAGGTCGACGCGCTCCCGGACCCGCTGCACGGCTTCGAGGACCCGCCAGGTCGGGTCGAGCTCGGCGACCTCCTGGGAGAGGTAGGCGAGCTTGACGGTCCTGCCGACGGCGATCCGGCCGCCCGCCGGCTGCTGCTCGCCCTCGCTGCGCGCGGCGTCCGCCATGGCACGCAGCAGGGAGGTCTTGCCGGCGCCGTTCACGCCGACGAGGCCGATGCGGTCGCCGGGGCCGAGCTGCCAGGTGACGTGCTTGAGCAGCACCTTCGGGCCGGCCTGGACGGTGACGTCCTCGAGGTCGAAGACGGTCCTGCCGAGGCGCGACGACGCGAACTTCATCAGCTCGCTGCTGTCGCGGGGCGGCGGCACGTCCTGGATCAGTTCGTTGGCGGCCTCGACGCGGAAGCGGGGCTTGGAGGTGCGGGCGGGGGCGCCGCGCCGCAGCCACGCCAGCTCCTTCCTGATCAGGTTCTGCCGCTTGGCCTCCTCGGAGGCGGCGATGCGCTCGCGCTCGGCGCGGGCGAAGACGTAGTCGGAGTAGCCGCCCTCGTACTCGTGGACCGTGCCCCGCTGCACGTCCCACATGCGGGTGCACACCTGGTCGAGGAACCAGCGGTCGTGGGTGACGCACACCAGCGCGGAGCGGCGCTCGCGCAGGTGCTGCGCGAGCCAGGCGATGCCCTCGACGTCGAGGTGGTTGGTGGGCTCGTCGAGGACGATCAGGTCCTGCTCGGCGATCAGCAGCTTGGCGAGCGCGATACGGCGCCGCTCGCCGCCGGAGAGGGGGCCGATGACGGTGTCGAGCCCCTGCGGGAAGCCGGGCAGGTCGAGTCCGCCGAAGAGGCCGGTGAGCACGTCGCGGATCTTGGCGTTGCCCGCCCACTCGTGGTCGGCCATGTCCCGGATGACCTCGTGGCGGACGGTGGCGGCCGGGTCGAGGGAGTCGTGCTGCGTGAGCACGCCGAGGCGGAGCCCGCCGGAGTGCGTGACACGGCCGGTGTCGGCCTCCTCCAGCTTGGCGAGCATCCGGATCAGGGTGGTCTTGCCGTCGCCGTTGCGCCCGACGACCCCGATCCGGTCTCCCTCGGACAAGCCGAGCGAGACGCCGTCGAGCAGGGCACGGGTGCCGTACACCTTGCTGACGTTCTCGACATTGACCAGGTTGACGGCCATTTCACTCCTGACGCGGGGATCGATCAGCCTTCAAGCGTAGGGCCTCCGGCGGAGGGGCGGGGCGCGCGGTGATCGTCACTCTTCCGGAGTGCGCTCAGACCGCCGTCGCACCCGGCGCGGGAGACACCGCCACCCGTGCCGAAGCACACGTCCCCGACGCCACCAGCGCCCCCGCGATCTCCTCCGCCGCGACCGCGTCCCGCGCGAGGAACGCCGTCGTGGGCCCCGACCCCGACACCAGCCCCGCCAGCGCCCCCGCCGCGCACCCCGCCGCCAGCGTGTCCGCCAGCTCCGGGAACAGGGACAGCGCCGCCGGCTGCAGATCGTTCGACACCGTCGCCGCCAGCGCGGCCGCGTCCCCCTTCGCCAGCGCCTCCAGCAGGTCCTGGGACGCGACGGGCTCGGGGATCCGCACGCCTTCGTTCAGGCGGTCGAACTCCCGGAAGACCGCCGGGGTGGACAGGCCCCGTCCGGCCGTCGCGAACACCCAGTGGAACGCACCCCCGACCTCCAGCGCCGTCAGCCTCTCCCCCCGCCCGGTGCCCAGCGCCGCCCCGCCCACCAGACTGAACGGCACGTCGCTGCCCAACTCGGCGCAGATCCCCAGCAGTTCCTCGCGTGGGGCGCCCGTGCCCCACAGCGCGTCGCACGCCACCAGCGCGCCCGCCCCGTCCGCGCTGCCGCCCGCCATGCCCCCGGCGACCGGGATGTCCTTGGCGATGTGGAGGTGCACGGCGGGATCCAGCCCGCGGCGTTCCGCGAGCGTCAGCGCCGCCCGCGCCGCCAGGTTCGTGCGGTCCAGCGGCACCTGCTCCGCGTACGGCCCCGAGCAGGTGACGCGCAGTTCGTCGGCCGGGGTCACGGTGATCTCGTCGTACAGGCCGACGGCCAGGAAGACGTTCGCCAGGTCGTGGAAGCCGTCGGGGCGAACGCCGCCCACCGCCAGCTGCACATTGACCTTGGCCGGGACGCGTACGGTCACGCTCACTTACTCGGACTCCCCTGTCGCATCCTTCGCCGCCTCCGCGATACGCGCGAACTCCTCCACGGTCAGCGACTCGCCGCGCGCCTGCGGTGAGATGCCGGCGGCCACCAGCGCGGCCTCGGCCGCCGCCGCCGACCCCGCCCATCCGGCGAGCGCGGCCCGCAGCGTCTTGCGCCGCTGGGCGAACGCCGCGTCCACGACGGCGAACACCTCCTCCTTCGACGCGGCGGTCCTGACCGGCTCGGCGCGCCGCACCAGCGACACCAGTCCGCTGTCGACGTTGGGCGCGGGCCAGAAGACATTGCGCCCGATGGCCCCGGCACGCCTGACCTCGGCGTACCAGTTGGCCTTCACGGACGGCACCCCGTACACCTTCGACCCGGGTGCGGCGGCGAGCCGGTCGGCGACCTCGGACTGCACCATCACCAGCGTCCGCTCGATGCTCGGGAAGGTGTCGAGCATGTGCAGCAGGACGGGGACGGCGACGTTGTAGGGCAGGTTGGCGACCAGCGCGGTGGGCGCGGGACCCGGCAGCTCGCGGACGTGCAGCGCGTCGGAGTGCACCAGCGCGAACCGTTCGGCGCGCTCCGGCGTGCGCGCGGCGACGGTGGCGGGCAGCGCCGCCGCCAGCACGTCGTCGATCTCCACGGCGGTGACGCGCTCGGCGGCCTCGAGGAGCGCCAGCGTCAGCGAGCCGAGCCCGGGGCCCACCTCCACGACGACGTCCTCTGGCCGTACCCCGGCGGTGCGTACGATGCGCCGCACGGTGTTGGCGTCGATGACGAAGTTCTGGCCGCGCTGTTTGGTGGGGCGTACGCCGAGGGCCGCCGCCAGCTCACGGACGTCGGCGGGGCCCAGCAGGGCGTCGGGGGTGGGGCTGCTCACGGGGCAAGCCTACGGGGCGGTGCCCGGTCCCCCGGCCGGTGGCACCGTCACCGGTACAGCCGTGACCCGCAGTGCGGCCACGGGCTGGTCCCCTGGCGTGCGTAGAGCTTCTTGGCCCGGTACGTCTGCTCCGCGGCCGGGGCGTCCTGCGGCCGGCCGGAGCCGCCGAGGCTGCGCCAGGTGCGCCGGTCGAACTGGTAGAGGCCGCCGTACGTGCCCGACGGGTCCACCGCGCGGGCCCGGCCGCCGGACTCGCAGACCGCGAGCCCCTGCCAGTTCAGGTGCTCCGCGCCGGCCACCAGGTTCGGGCGCGTCTTGGTGCCGATCCGCACGAGCTGGGTCTGCGGCTCCCGCACCACCTCCACCCTGATCCGCCGCGGTCTCTCCCGCACGCCGTTGACGGTGCGCAGGGCGTAGACGACCCGGCGCGCGCCCGGCTGCCCGGGCCGCACGACCACCTCCGTTCCCTTGAGCAGGTTCGGGTCCTTGGTGCGCCGCACGGCGAACGGGATCGGCTCCTCGCGGACCTCCCGGGAGCCGGTCACCCGCAGCACGGTCACCGTCTGCCCGTCCAGCGGGAAGCTGTCCGGGGCCACGGACGTCGTGTCCTGCCGGTAGAGCACGACCCCGGCCTGGGCGACGGCCTCCCGGACGGTCGCCGCGTTGGTCCGGATGGTACGGGCCTTCCCGTCCGCGAGCACCGTCACCGTGCGCTCGGTACGGACGTCCACCTCGAGTCCGTCGCGGTTGATCCCCCCGGAACGCGAGGTCGACACGTAGGCGCCCTCCGGGCGCACTCCGAACTGCTGCAGCGCTGCCTCCACCGTGGGCGCCGTCGTCCACACCTCCCGCCGGATGCCGTCGATGACGAGCCGCACGGGGTGGCCGTGGCGCACCGCGACCTCGCCGCCGCTCGTGAGCGGTGTTCCGGGTGCCGGGGCGACGAGGTCGTGCTCGCCCACCTTCACGCCCTCCTGGGCGAGCAGTTCGCCGACGTCGGCGGCGAAGGTGTGCAGCGTGCGGGTGCGGCCGTCCACGGTCAGCTCGACCGCCTTGTCGTTCGCGACGAAGGCGGTGGTGCCGCCGGCCAGGAACGCGACGACGAGCGCCTGCGGAATCAGGCGGCGTACGGAGCCGGGGCGTGTGCCGCCCTTCCTGCGGCGCGCCGCGTGCCGGGCCTGGGCGCGCCCTGCGCGCCGCGGGGCGGGCTCCGGCCGGGTGAGCCCTGCGGGACGTGGCGGGGCGGGCTCCGGCCGGGCGAGCCCCGTGGGACCTTGGGCGGCCTCCGGCCGGGCGAGCCCTGCCGGACCTGGCGGGGCGGGCTCCGGCCGGGCGAGCGCCGTGGGGCGCGGAGCGGGCTCCGGCCGGCGGCGGGCCGGGCGGACCGTTATCTCCACGGTGCGGGCCGCCACGCGGGCGCGCGCCTCGTACGCGGGCCGGTACGTGTCCGGGTGGGCGCGACCGGGGGCCTCACGGTCCTGGTACGCCCCGTACGGCGAGTACTGCCGGTTGCTCACGACGACACGCTCCAGAGAGGTTCCGACACGGGCGACCAGAACCTAGCGGCTGGCCGTCACTCTCCAAAGCAACGTCGTCACTCGGTGTCGCGACACGGGTCCCCGCGGACACCCCGGCGGGCCGGGCCGGTCAGTACCCGAACGCGCGGGCCGTGTTGCGCGCGACGGCCGCCGCCAGCGCGTCCTCCTCGACGCCCTTCACCGCGGCCATGGCCCGGACCGTGACCGGAACGAGGTAGGGCGCGTTCGGCCGTCCGCGGTACGGCGCGGGCGTCAGGAACGGCGCGTCGGTCTCCACCAGGACCAGGTCGAGCGGGGCCACGGCGAGGGCGTCGCGCAGCGGCTGGGCGTTCTTGAAGGTCACGTTGCCGGCGAACGACATAAAATACCCGTTCCGCGCACAGACCTCGGCCATCTCGGCGTCACCCGAGTAGCAGTGGAAGACGGTCCGCTCCGGCGCGCCCTCCTCCTTCAGGATGCGCAGCACGTCGGCGTGGGCGTCACGGTCGTGGATCACCAGCGCCTTGCCGTGCCGCTTGGCGATCTCGATGTGGGCGCGGAAGGAGCGCTCCTGGGCGGCCTCTCCCTCGGGCCCGGTGCGGAAGTGGTCGAGCCCGGTCTCGCCGACGCCCTTGACCTGCGGAAGGGCGGCGAGACGGTCGATCTCGGCGAGCGCCTCGTCCAGGGCCGCGTCCCCACCCGGCTCCCGGGCGCCCTGGGACCGGCCTGTCCCGGCCCCAGGGGGCCGGGAGGTGCTCCCGGGGTCACCGAGCACGATGCGCGGCGCCTCGTTCGGGTGCAGGGCCACGGCCGCGTGCACGGAGTCGTGAGCGGCGGCCGTCTCGGCGGCCCAGCGCGAGCCCCGCACATCGCAGCCGACCTGCACGACCGTGGTCACGCCGACCGAGGCGGCCTTGGCGAGGGCCTCCGCCACCGTGCCGGACTGCATGTCGAGGTGGGTGTGGGAGTCGGCGACGGGCACGCCCAGGGGCGCGGGAAGCGGCGGCGGCGCGTTCCTGTCGGACGTGCCTGACGTGTCGGACGCTCGGGAAGGCATGCCCCCGATCCTACGAAAGGGGCATGCCTTCCCCAGGGCCCGCCTTGCGGCAGGAGCCGTCAGCCCGCCCTGCGGTGGTTCTGGAACGGATGGAGCAGGTCCGACAGGTGCCAGTGGTGGTGGCCGTCGTCCTGCTGCTCCGGGTGCGTGCTCGGCGCCTCACGGCCCTCGCCGCCGGCCGCCGGGGCCGGGGGCCGGTGGCGGTGCAGGGAGTTCTGCGCGGAGGACACCCGGCCCGGACGCATGATGCGCACCACGTGGCTGTCGCAGTTGTGGCAGGCCGGGCGGCTCAGCGGCGACGGGACGACGCGGCCGTCCGCCACGTACATCACGAACTCGTTGCCGTCCGCGTCGAGGTGGTGCTCTATCTCGTACGACTGCTCCCAGCCGTGCCCGCAGCGCATGCACGCGAAGGAATACGACTCGTGGACGACGGCGGTCGCCGCGCTGCGGTCGGGCTGCCCTGTGACCTGGCCGGCCGCGGTGGCCTGGCCGGTCCGCCCTGATATCTCACTCATTCAAGCTCCTCTTGTCCGCTGGACAAGCGCCCCCGCGGTACGGGCTTCCCCCCGGAACCCCGCGCGGTCCCGCGGTGGGCGAGGGACGGGTACGTCCCTGTCCCCCAGTGGACGCCTTCACCGGCGGGAGCGGGAGCGCACCTGTCGAGTGTTTGAGACGATTTGGACTTTGCTTGCCAAAATCACCCGATCACCCCGTTCCGGCTTTGCCTTCGACGACAGGCCTTTGCCGCCCTATGGGGCGCGTGCTCAGCAGAGATGCGCCCTGCTCAGAGGCGGTATGAGCCCCGTCACAGGGGCGGCCGGCGATCACCGCGGCAGGCACCACCGGGGCGCCCCGCCGAGGGCGGGAACGGTCCTCCGACCGGGCGGGGCGGGGGGGCGTCGGGGCTCAGCCCGCCGCGTCCGCGTTCTTCGCCGCCACCACCGCGTCGAAGACCTCCCGCTTCGGCAGGCCCGCCTCCGCCGCGACCGCCGCGATGGCCTCCTTGCGGCGCTCCCCGGCCTCCTCCCGGACACGCACCCGGCGCACCAGCTCGGCCGCGTCCAGGTCCTCGGGAGCCTTCTCCCCGGCGCCCTCCACCACGACGGTGATCTCGCCCCGCACACCCTCAGCAGCCCACACCGCCAGCTCCGCCAGCGGGCCGCGCCTGACCTCCTCGTACGTCTTGGTCAGCTCGCGGCACACCGCGGCCCGCCGCTCGCTGCCGAACACCTCGGCCATCGCGGCGAGCGTGTCGTCGAGCCGGTGCGGGGCCTCGAAGTAGACGAGGGTGCGCCGCTCCTCGGCGACCTCCCGCAGCCTTGAGAGCCGCTCGCCCGCCTTGCGCGGCAGGAACCCCTCGAAGCAGAACCGGTCCACCGGCAGCCCGGACAGCGCCAGCGCGGTGAGCACGGCGGAGGGACCGGGCACGGCGGTGACGCGGATGTCCTTCTCCACGGCGGCGGCGACCAGCCGGTAGCCCGGATCCGACACGGACGGCATGCCCGCGTCGGTGACGAGCAGCACCCGCGCCCCGCCCGCGAGCGCCTCGACCAGCTCCGGCGTCCGGGCGGACTCGTTGCCCTCGAAGTACGACACGACGCGCCCGGCCGGCTGGACGTCCAGCGCCTGGGTGAGCCGGCGCAGCCGGCGCGTGTCCTCCGCGGCGATCACATCGGCGGTGGCCAGCTCCTCGGCGAGCCGCGGCGGCGCGTCCGCGATGTCCCCGATGGGGGTACCGGCGAGGACCAGGGTTCCGGTGGTAGTCCCAGGCTCAACTGTCACGTTTCCATCCTCGCAGGCGTCGTCCACGGGACTCACACAGACGTGTTCCCTACGATGGCGCGGTGACCAGTACCGCGTCCTCCACGGACACCCGGCAGGGCCAGGCCACCGCGGACCCGCAGACGTCGTGGCAGCAGCGTCTGCGCCGTTTCGGCTACGTGGCGCGCCCGAGAAGCGACGTCCGCGACCGGCTTGTGCCGCCGTACACGCGGCCCAGCCCGCGCATCTGGGCGACGATCGGCCTGCGGCCGGACGTCGCCGACCGGATCACGCGCTG
Organism: Streptomyces sp. PTL18; assembly: GCF_059510295.1. Classification (NCBI taxonomy): domain Bacteria; kingdom Bacillati; phylum Actinomycetota; class Actinomycetes; order Kitasatosporales; family Streptomycetaceae; genus Streptomyces; species Streptomyces sp. PTL18. The sequence goes on from NZ_JCAJZO010000012.1 coordinate 189,172, forward strand.
GTCGGCGTGGGGCGGCCCGCTGATCGTGACGCTGATCGCGGGGCTGATGCGGTTCTGGAACCTCGGCAGTCCCAGGGCGGTGATATTCGACGAGACGTACTACGCCAAGGACGCGTGGGCGCTCGTCCACAACGGGTACGAGGCGAACTGGGCCAAGGACGCCAACGACCTGATCCTTCGGCACCACGGCCATGTGCCGGTCCCGACGGACGCCGCCTACGTCGTGCATCCGCCGGTCGGCAAGTACGTCATCGGGCTGGGCGAGCTGATCTTCGGGTTCGACCCGTTCGGCTGGCGCTTCATGACGGCCCTGCTCGGCACGCTGGCCGTGCTCCTGCTGTGCCGTATCGGCCGCCGCCTGTTCCGGTCCACCTTCCTGGGCTGTCTGGCGGGCGGGTTGCTGGCGGTGGACGGGCTGCAGTTCGTGATGAGCCGCACCTCGCTGCTGGACGGCGTGCTGGAGTTCTTCGTGCTCGCGGCCTTCGGCTGCCTGCTCGTCGACCGGGACAGAGCACGCGCCAGGCTGGCCGCGGCCCTCCCCGCCGATGCCGACGGCCGGGTGCGTCCCGACGCGTCCACGGCGGAGTCCGTCCGCCTCGGATGGCGGCCCTGGCGCTGGCTGGCGGGCCTGATGCTCGGCCTCGCGATCAGCGCGAAGTGGAACGGCCTGTACTTCCTGGCCGCGTTCTGCGTGATGGCGCTGCTGTGGGACGTGGGCGCGCGCCGGGTGGCGGGCGCCCGCCACCCGTACGTCACGGTCCTCAAGCGGGACACGGGCCTGGCCTTCCTGGCGACGTTCCCGGTCGCTCTCGCGGTGTACCTGGCCTCCTGGACGGGCTGGATCCTGTCCCCGGCCAACGGCTCCGGCGGCTACTTCCGCAACTGGGCGGCCACCGACGGCAGGGGCGGCAACTGGACCTTCCTGCCCGACTGGCTGCGCAGCCTGTGGCACTACGAGCACGAGGTCTACCTGTTCCACATCGGCCTGACGTCCCCGCACACGTACCAGTCGAACCCGTGGAGCTGGATCGTGGTGGGCCGCCCGGTCTCGTACTTCTACGAGTCCCCGAACCCGGGCGAGGCCGGCTGCCCCACGGACGCGGGCGGCAAGTGCGCCCGCGAGGTCCTCGCCCTCGGCACCCCGCTGCTGTGGTGGGCGGCCTGCTTCGCGCTCGTGTACGTGCTGTGGCGCTGGGCGTTCCGCCGCGACTGGCGGGCGGGCGCCATCGCGTGCGGCGTCGCGGCCGGCTACCTGCCCTGGTTCCTTTACCAGGAGCGCACGATCTTCTACTTCTACGCGGTCGTCTTCGTGCCCTTCCTGTGCCTGGCGGTCGCCATGATGATCGGCGCCCTCCTCGGCCCACCCGGCTCGGACGAACGCCGCCGGATCGCGGGAGCGGCGGGCGCGGGCGTCCTGGTCCTGCTGATCGCCTGGAACTTCATCTACTTCTGGCCCATCTACACGGGCACGGCCATCCCGATGGACTCCTGGCGTTCACGGATGTGGCTGGATACTTGGGTTTAGGTCAGATTTCTGATCACTCTTCGACAACGAACGACCACACGGCCCCCGACCGACCCTCGGCCTGCCTACAGTGCGAGGTCCAACGGGGAGGGGGCTGTGTGCCATGCGCAAGGGGGTCAAGGCCGTCATCGTGGGCGGAGTGTTCACGGTGATGGTGGGAGGGGCCGGATACGGCGCCTACAACGTGCTGAGCGCGCTGGACGAGGGGGGCGGTTCCCGAGGGACCGCGCAGGTGAGGACCGGGCCGCCGTCGTCCGACGAGGTCAAGGAGGCGACCGGCAAGTTCTTCGCCTCCTGGGAGAAGGGTGACGCGACCACCGCGGCCTCCTACACGAACAACGCCGAGGCCGCCGCGCAGTTGCTGGGCGCCTACGGTTCCGGTGCGCACATCACCGGGGTGCACATCACGCCGGGCACGCCCAGCGGGGGCACCGTGCCGTTCTCCGTGAAGGCGACCGTGTCCTACGGGGGGAAGTCCAAGCCCCTCGCCTACGACAGCAGGCTGACCGTCGTGCGCGGGGTGACCACGGGCCGGGCCCTGGTCGACTGGCAGCCGTCCGTCGTCCATCCGGCCCTGCAGAAGGGCGACACCCTCGTCACCGGGGAGACCAAGGCCCCGCCCATCGAGGCGGTGGACCGCGACGGCACGGTGCTGACGAAGGACAGGTACCCGTCGCTGGTCCCGATCCTGGACGCCCTGCGCGACAAGTACGGCGACGCGGCGGGCGGCAGGCCCGGCATCGAGCTGTCCGTCCAGCGCGCCGACGGGTCGCCCGGCAGGACCTTGGTGACGCTCGCCGAGGGCACGCCCGGCAAGCTGCACACCACACTCAGCGCCACCGCGCAGGCCGCCGCCGAGCGGGCCGTCCAGAACTACGCGGAGTCGTCGGTGGTGGCGCTCAAGCCGAGCACCGGTGAGGTGCTCGCGGTCGCCAACCACCGCCGGGACGAGTTCAACGCGGCGTTCGAGGGGCGGCTGGCCCCCGGCTCCACGATGAAGATCATCACGTCGGCGATGCTGATCGACAACGGCGTCACCACGATGAACGGCCCTGCGCCCTGCACCCCGACGGCCACCTGGCAGAGCCAGACCTTCCACAACCTGCAGGGCATGGAGCCGAACGAGAAGGCCACCTTGGCGAACAGCTTCATGCGGTCGTGCAACACGGCGTTCGTCAAGCTGATCGACGAGAAGCCGCTCACGGACGAGTCGTTGACCGACGAGGCCGAGGGGCGGTTCGGGCTCGGGCGGAACAACTGGAAGACCGGGATCGTCTCCTTCGACGGCAGCGTTCCCGCCTCCCCCGGACCGGACCGCGCCGCCAACGCCATCGGCCAGGGACAGGTCCAGATGAGCCCCCTGAACATGGCGTCGGTCACCGCGACCGCGATCACCGGAACGTTCCGGCAGCCGTACCTGGTCTCCCCCGACCTCGACCACCGGGAACTGGCCACCGCCAAGGGGCTGTCGGCGGGCACCGTCGCGCAGCTGCGGGCGATGATGCGGCTGACGGCGACCCAGGGCACCGCCGCGCGGGCGATGGCGGGGCTCGGCGGTGACATCGGCGCGAAGACCGGTTCCGCGGAGGTGGACGGGCAGGCGAAGTCCAACAGCTGGTTCACCGGCTACCGGGGCGACATGGCGGCGGCGGCCATGACCCAGGAGGGCGGGCACGGCGGCGACGCGGCCGGTCCTATTGTCGCAGCTGTGCTACGAACGGGCGGGTGAAGTCACCCGTGTCACCGCGGGACTCTAGGGTGTTGTTCTCGTTGAGGACTGTGAGGGCACTGGGGGACCTGGGGACCGCGGAGGACGGGGAGCTGTGGGCAAGAGAAGGCGCGTCGCCGGGCGCAACAACAGCCGGCCGCTGATGATCGGCGGGCTGATCGCCGTCGTCGGGCTGGGCGCGGCCGTCGGCGCCTACAGCCTGCTGGGCGGCGGCGCGGCAGCCGACGACCGCAACGCGTCCTCGGGCCACCGGAAGCTGGTGAGGTTGGGGCCGCCGTCCGCCGCCGAGATCCGTACGACGGCCACCGCGTTCCTCACGGCCTGGCAGCGTGGCGACACGGCGAAGGCGGCGGGCGTCACGGACGACACGGCCGCCGCGACCGCGGCCCTGACCGGCTACCGCAAGGACGCGCACGTCACGGCCGTGACGCTGACCCCCGGCACTCCCACCGGTGCGACGGTCCCGTTCTCCGTCAAGGCGACGGTGTCGTACCAGGGCAAGAGCAAGCCGTTCACGTACGACTCGAAGCTGACCGTGGTGCGGCGGACCGACGACGGTGCGGCTCTGGTGCGATGGCAGCCGTCGGTGGTGCACCCGGACCTGACCGCCGGCGACCGCCTGGTGACCGGTGAGGCGGGCACCCCCCCGATCAAGGCGCTGGACCGCGACGGGGGCGAGATCACCGCGGCCAGGTACCCGTCGCTGGGCACGGTGCTGGACGGCCTGCGCGAGAAGTACGGCAAGAAGGCCGGCGGCAAGCCGGGCATCGAGCTGCGGATCGTGCGCGGGGCGGCGGCGAAGGGCAAGGAGAAGACGCCCGACAAGACGCTGGTGACGCTGAGCGAGGGCACGCCGGGCACGGTGAGGACGACGCTGAGCCCGACGCTGCAGGCGGTCGCCGAGCAGCAGGTCACCAAGCAGGCGAACGCCTCGGTCGTCGTCATGCGCCCGTCCACCGGCGAGATCCTCGCCGTCGCCAACACCGGCCACGGCTTCAACGTCGCCTTCCAGGGTGCGCTGGCCCCCGGCTCGACGATGAAGATCATCACGTCGACCATGCTGTTCGAGAAGGGGCTCGTCAGCCCGGCCGCGTCGCATCCGTGCCCCAAGACGTACAAGCTGGCCGGCTGGACGTTCCACAACGACGACGACTCCGAGATCAAGCACGGCTCGTTCCAGCAGAGCTTCGCGGCCTCCTGCAACAACGCCTTCATCGACTTCGCGCCGAAGCTGTCCAACAGCGACCTGACCGAGGAGGCCCAGCAGGTCTACGGCCTCGGCATGGACAACTGGGCCATCGGCGTCCCCACCTTCGACGGCTCGATCCCGGTGCAGAGCGGCGCGCAGATGGGCGCCTCGCTGATCGGACAGGGCGGGGTCCGCATGAACCCGCTGAACATGGCGTCGGTGGCCTCGACGGTGCAGACCGGCGTCTTCCACCAGCCCTACCTGGTGTCCCCGACGGTGGACGACCGGACACTCGCGAAGGCCCCGCGCACCATGTCCGCGAAGACCCAGTCGGAGTTGAAAGAGGTCATGCGGGCCACGGCGGCGTACGGCACGGCCGCCAAGGCGATGGCGGGCCTGGGCCCGGACTGCGGCGCGAAGACGGGTTCGGCCGAGGTCGACGGCCAGAAGAAACCGAACGGCTGGTTCACGGCCTACAAGGGCGACCTGGCCGCCGCGGGCGTGGTCCAGGCGGGCGGACACGGCGGCGACACGGCGGGCCCGATCGTGGCGGCACTCCTGCGCGCGGGCAGCTGACCCCCGGGGCCGCGGCCGGCAGCGGACCGCGCTACCGCACCGGCCCGGCCCCGACCGTGTAGGTCCGCCGCAGGAACCGCATCAGGGCCTTCGACTCGAACTGCACCACTTCCACGCCCTGCGGCGAGTGGAACTCCATCACGGCCTGGACCCGGCCGCACGGCCAGATGCGGACCTCGCCCGTACCCGCCGGAGCGCTCAGGCCCTGCTCCAGGAGGTCCCGGGAGAAGGCCCACTCGTGGGGGCCGGGCAGGCCGATGCGGACCGAGCGGGGGTCGGCGTCCGGGTCGTAGCGCAGGACGACGGGGACGGCGTCAGAGGTTTCCGGGGAATCGGTGACGACATGGGCTCGCGCGTACTGTTCCACCACGGACATCGGATCACTCCTCACGCTGCGTCACCCAAGCAGAAGCTGTGAATCCGCTACCCATCCAATGTGGCACATATGGGCCAATGTGGCACATATGGGCGCCACCGGCCTCCGATGCGAGTGTCGCTTGCCACAGTGCGCGGGCGCCGTGCGCGCCGCACCGCGCGCCACCGGGTTCCTTCACCACCAAGACGCTCTCGCACAGCAGGTCCCAGCAGATCCTCGTCCTGGGCCGAGCCCTCGTCCGAGCTCGCCCCGGCCGCACGCCGCGAACCCGCCCACATCCTCGGATCCTTGGACGTGACGGCGCTCGTGGTCACGCACGACCTGCCGTGCACGCCCCCGAGTTGTGCCCGCGCTCCCTGGTCCTCGACGGTGTGATCGCAGTGGACGGCAGGACCGGCGAACTCCTCGCCGACGACGAGCCGATGCGCGGCCACCGTCCGGAGCTGCCCTTCGGCTTCGATCCGCGGTCCGTGACAATGGGCGCGTGACGAACGAGGAGACGCACGGCTCACTGCTCCTGGACGACCAGCTGTGCTTCGCGCTGTACGCGGCCCAGCGCGCGGTGACGGCCGCGTACCGCCCGCTCCTCGAGGACCTCGGCCTCACCTACCCGCAGTACCTCGTCCTGCTGGTCCTGTGGGAGCGCGGCGAGACGACGGTGAAGGAGCTGGCGGCCGCCCTGCGCCTCGACTACGGCACCGTCTCCCCGCTGCTGAAGCGACTCCAGGCGGCGGGACTGGTCCGGCGTGAGCGGTCGGCGCGGGACGAGCGGTCGGTGCTCGTCGCGGCCACCGGGCGTGGAGAGGAGCTGCGGGAGCGCGCGGCGCGGGTGCCCGGCGCCCTGCTCGCAGCGACGGGACTCGGCGGCCCGGAGGTCGCCGGACTGCGCGAGCAGCTGTGGCGTCTGACGGAGAAGGCGGAGGCCGCGGCGGCCCGGACCCGCTGATCCCGGGTTACCCGAGGTTGCCACCCCCTGGTGACGGCGATCGACCTACCGGCCGGTACCTTGTGCGCGATGAACTTGCGCACACTTGTTCTGGGGGAGGCCGAGCATGTCTGACGGCGATGCTGTCGACACCCGTCCAACGAAGATCATGTACGTCGCCGAGGCCACCGCGCACGGCGGCCGGGACGGGTATGTGACCAGCCAGGACGGCCACATCGAGCTGAAGGTGGCGATGCCGCCCGAGCTCGGCGGCGACGGCAGCGGCACCAACCCCGAGCAGCTGTTCGCGGCCGGCTACAGCTCCTGCTTCCACAACGCCCTGATCCTGGTCGGCCATCGCGAGGGCTACGACCTCACCGGCTCCACCGTCGCCGCGAAGGTCGGCATCGGCCCCAACAGGCAGCACGGCTACGGCCTCGCGGTGGCGCTGAGCGTCTCGCTGCCCGTCCTCGACCAGGAGCTCGCGGCCCGGCTCGTGGACGCGGCCCACCAGGTGTGCCCGTACTCGAACGCCACCCGCGGCAACATCGATGTAACGATTGTGCTGGGCTGAGGAAGCCCAGGAATCGCAGGCTCGATGCGCGCGTTACGCCCAGAGTCGCAGGCGATCGCCGATCGGGACAGGAGTGCGGACGTGGACGTGAACGGCACTGTGGCCGAGGGCTTCGAGCCGGTCAGGGAGGCGTTCGTACGGAACTTCGAGGCGCTCGGCGAACGCGGGGCCGCGGTCGCCGTCTACCGGGACGGGCGCAAGGTCGTGGACCTGTGGGGCGGCTCGAAGGACGTCGACGGGACGGCGCCCTGGCAGCGGGACACGGCGCAGATCGTGCGCTCGGCGACCAAGGGCGTCGCCGCGGCCGTGCTGCTGATGCTGGCCGAGCGCGGAGAGCTGGACCTGGACGCGCCGGTCGGCGGCCACTGGCCCGAGTACAAGGCGCAGGGCAAGGAGCGCACGACGGTGCGGCAGGTTCTGGCGCACCGGGCGGGCGTACCGGTCCTGGACCGCCCGCTCACCCCGGCCGAGGCCGCCGACCCGGACCTGGCGGCGACCGTGCTGGCGGGGCAGGTCCCCGTCTGGGAGCCCGGCACGGACCATGGCTACCACGCGCAGACGTACAGCTGGCTGACGGGCGAGCTGGTGCGGCGGGCCACGGGCCGTTCGCTCGGCGAGTGGATCGCCACCGAGATCGCCGGGCCGCTGGGCCTGGACCTGTGGGTGGGCCTGCCCGCGGAGGAGGCGCGCCGTGCGGGCCGCGTCGGCCGCACCGAGGCCCCGGCCCGCGAGGGTGGCCTGCGCATCCGCCCCAGGCGCGCGGTCGCCGACGCGTACGCGGACCCGGCGAGCCTGACCCGCCGTGCCTTCGCGGCGATCACCCCGCAACCCGACGAGAACGACCCCGGGTACCGGGCGGCGGTCCTGCCCGCGTCGAACGGCATCGCGACGGCCGACGCACTGGCCCGGTTCTACGCGGCGCTCACCGGTGAGGTGGACGGCGTACGCCTCCTCTCCCCCGCGACGACGGAGCTGGCCCGCCGGGAGGCCTCGGCGGGCCCGGACCGCGTCCTGGTGGTCCCCACCCGCTTCGGCCTCGGCTACATGCTCCACAGCAGCGCGTCCCCGCTGCTGGCCCCCGGCTCCTTCGGCCACCCGGGCCGTGGCGGCGCGCTGGGCTTCGCGGACCCGGAGTCGGGCATCGCCTTCGGCTATGTGACGAACGGCTTCCACCAGGGCGTGACGGCGGACCCGCGGGCACAGGCGCTGGTCCGGGCGGTGCGTACGGCGCTGGCGTGACGGCCCACGATGCGGCGGGCCCGCACGCCTCGACGTGCGGGCACCGCGGGGATCGACCCGTACTCCTCCATCCGGTATCCGGTCCATCCGGCTGGGGCGTCAGTGGAACGTCAGCGGATGCGACGTCCTCCCCGACGCCTCGTCGATCTCGTCGTGCGCCTTCACGAGCAGCTCCATGGCCAGCTCGTTGAGCGCACGCGCGCCCGCGATCTCCTCACCGACGCGCGGCTGATTGGAGTCGGAGCGGTGGCGGCTGGCGTATCCGCGCGACCGGACCTCTTTGCCGTCCGGAAGCCGGACGAGCGCCGCCGCCCGCGTCCGCTGGTCGTCCTCCTCGAACTCGAGTTCCACATGCCATCCGACTGCGGTGTGCATAGCCATGACGATCACCTCCGGAACCGCTGATTCCAGGGTGCTCCTCCTCGTGCCCCGATGCACGGCGCGGGCACCTCGAAAACCCTTGGGAACCTTCAGGAGCCGGACTTCTCGTCGAAGCTGGCGAAGTAGGCGGCGGCCATGTCCTCGTCGGCGTGGCCCTGGGCGGCGGCGCGGGCGAGACGTTCGGCGGTCGCGGCGGCCACGTCGAGGCGGACGCCGTTCTCCTCGCCGGCCCGTACGATCAGACGGGCGTCCTTCTCGGCCGTCGCCACGGCGAAACTGGCCGGGGTCAGCGTGCCGTTCAGCAGAAGGTCGGCCTTGGCGTGCAGGTAGCCCATGTCCAGTGGGCCGCCCGCGATGATGTCGAAGAACCTCTGCGGGTCCACGTCCAGGGCCTTGGCCAGGGCCAGCACCTCGCCGGTCGCGGCGGTGGTGGCGAGGACCCAGCTGTTGGCCACCAGCTTCAGCCGGCTGGCGCTGCCCGCCGCACCGTCATCCCCGGTCCACACCGTGCGGGCGCCGACGGCGTCGAAGACGGGCGTCACCGTCCCCCGCCCCTCGGCGGGCCCGGCGGCGAGGACGGTCAGCTGCCCGGCCTCCGCGGGCCGGCGGGTGCCGAGCACGGGGGCGTCGTAGAAGACCAGGCCGTGCTCCCCGGCGAAGGCGGCCAGCTCGCCCGTGGCCCCGATCCCGGCGGTGGTCGACTGCACCCAGACGGTGCCGGGCCGCAGCGCACCGGCGGCCTGCCGCATGACCTCCAGAACGGTGGCGCCGTCGTAGAGCATGGTCAGGACGACGTCGGCGCCCCGCACCGCCTCGGCGGGGGTGCCGGCGATCAGCGCGCCGTCGGCGGCGAGCGGCTCGGCCTTGCCACGGGTGCGGTTCCAGGCGCGGACGGTGTGTCCGGCGCGGGCGATGTTGCGAGCCATCGCGGCCCCCATGATGCCGGTACCGAGGACGCTCACGGTGAGTTTGCCTGTCATGACGTCAACTTCCTGATCCCACGGTGACTGATGCGCCTCCCATGCTCCCTCAGCGGGCGGGCATTCCGTTGGCGCCCTCAGCCGGAGCGTGCTGGTGAGCCTGCCGCGCGACCGGCCCGGTCCCTCACCCGCTGCACCGCCTCGTGGCAGCCGTCCAGGCCGCGGCGAGGACGGAGCGCAGGCCGCCCTCGAAGCCGAGGTGGTTCTCCGGGGAGGGCGCCCAGCGCGTCCTGCTGCACGGCGAGGCGAACCACCGCGATCTCTCGGACCCCGATGACCGATTCATCCTCCGCGCGGGGCCGTTGGCGCCGGGTCCCGTCGATGCCCAGGACTGCGACCTGCGGCAGAGGCGCCTCGGCGACGTCGCGGACCTGTGTGCGGAAGGCTTCCATGACGGTCGGCCAGGACAGATGCAGATCCCGCGCGGCCTGGTTGACCGTGGAGCCGGGCATCCCGGACGCGGCGCCCGGCCGCGCCCCGCAGCCGGGCGGTCAGCCTGGCACCGGCCGGGATCTGCGGGATCTGCTCGGTGAAGGACCGGCGAGGACAGCCGGCCGGCACCACCAGCGGCGCTGGTGCCGGCGGAACTCCAATCCGCTCTCGCCGTGGAGGAGATCGCGCGGGCGGGTCACCGCCGAGCCCTTCACCCGGGTGGCGAACACCCCGCAGGCCGGGCAGGCCCTGGCCATCTCGTCGGCCGTGGCCAGGTGAACTCGCCGCCTTCCGTCGGCCGGCCGCTCCACCCGCGCGACGGACACCCCGTCGAGGTCGAGCGGCAACGTCGCATCGTTGAGCGAGCCCGTGGCACCTGCCTGATCGTTCTGCGTCGAGACGGGGTGATCACGCAGTCCACGGGCGTCCTGCATCCGGGGCCGTGCCCGCATGCGTGACGACAATCGGCCGGGTGTGGTTCGCTGCCGGGGTGACTCAGGACTTGGAGATCGTCGCATTCGAATCCGCCGAGGCGTTCGGGGCATGGCTCGGCGAGAACCACGCCGTCTCGTCCGGCCTCTGGCTCAAGCTTCGCAAGAAGGGCCCCGGAATCGTCGCGCTGGACTACGCCCAGGCGCTCGACGTGGCACTCTGCTACGGCTGGATCGACGGCCAGAAGGCGAAGTTCGACGACCAGTGGTGGCTCCAGCGGTTCACCCCGCGCAAGCCGCGCAGCAAGTGGTCCAAGATCAACCGGGACAAGGCGGCCGCACTGATCGAGCAGGGCCGGATGCATCCGTCGGGGCAGGTCGAGGTCGACCGCGCCAAGGCGGACGGCCGCTGGGAGGCGGCCTACGACGGTGCGAAGACCGCCACGGTGCCGGACGACCTCGCGGCGGCCCTGACCGCCGACCCGACCGCGGCCACGTTCTTCGAGACACTGGACCGGCAGAACCGCTACGCGATCCTGTACCGGGTACAGGACGCCAAGAAGCCCGAGACCCGGGCGCGCCGGATAGAGAAGTACGTAGCGATGCTGGCGAAGGGCGAGAAGCTGTACCCGTAGTCCCGGAGAGGGACCACAGCCGTGCAGTGCCCCGGGGCCCGGTGCGCCTGCCGCCCCGGCCGCAGCCATCAAGTGACCTCACTGAGCGTGACGCCAAGTCAGAGGCCCTGTGCAGACGCACCGCTCAGGATCGAAGACCCGGCATGGAACACCGAGGACGTTCGGCGTCTGCTGTCGTCCCACTTCGTGGCCGGGCTGCGGTTCCACCCGGGCGCAGAAGCGGCCGTCGGGATCTGGCCCGCCATCGTCGACCGGGGGCAGGGGGACGAGGTACAGGGGCTCAAGGAGCCCGCCACGACGCGCCCGAAGACGGACCTCGTCGCGGACGAGAAGGACCGCGAGGAGCTGCGGGAGTTGAAGGAGCTGTGGCTCAACGACGACGACTTCACGACCGCCGACTTCCAGGCCATGCGCGCGCCGACCATCAAGCGGATGAAGGCGCGGCAGCGGAAGACCGTCAGGCGGCCGATCGCCGTCCTGGAGGGGATCGCCGGACCGGACACCGAAGCCGACTGGGAGAGGCTGGAAAAGGAGGAGGACCACGCGCGCATGAACGCGACCTATCGGTTCCTGTTCGCCGCGGTAGTCGTCCGTCCACGACGAGGAAGGGCAGGAGTTCGACACCGACCGGGCGGACATCAAGCCGAATCCGCTGGACCAACCCCAGCCACAGATCGGGACCTGGCAATTTTCAGAAGCAAGCGACAGAAGGTTCCCGAAGCGCCGACACAGCACGGCGGTTCGGGTGCCCGGAAGAACTCGCACCCGAACCGCCGCCACTGGACTACTAACTTTTAGGCTTCACCCAGCCGAGCGCAAAGAAGACAACCCCCGCAACGAAGGCCGCTGACCCGAAGATCTTCGCGTAGTTCCCCGATGAGTGCAGTTGAGCGAAGAATGAGATCAGAGCGAGGAGGGCCAACACCCCAACGGTCGTCGCGGCTACGGCCTGCTTTACTGCTGGACTCATCAGAGCGTCTCCAGGTTAGCCAAATGGGTTGCAAACGAACCCGCCGGGGCCGACTGGGACGCCGACCCAGTACAGGATTGTCCAGCCGTCCTTGTGCTGACAGACTTGTATGGCACCGGCAGCAGTTCCCAGTGCCGCCGCCGCAATAGCTGCGTAGTGCCCCCCGCCGAGCAGGCTGGCAAGCGTCGCGACCCCAGCACCGGTCCAGGTGCCGCCTTCCACCTTGTTGGTCAGCCAGCTGTCCAGCCCGACTTCGATGCCGTACCAGTGAGTCTTGATGTACCCGTGACGCTTGGGATGAGCGGCGACCCCTGCGGTTGCCGGGACGTTGCCCGCGGGAACCTCGCTGGGAGCAGTTGCCGCAACCCCCTCGCCCGACATCACCAGTTTGCCGCTCTTGATGTCACTGTTGACAGCGTCGATGTAGGCGTTGAGCTTGTCAAGGTCAGCCTGCGGAACCTTGGCCAGCACTGAGGCGGGGGCGTCGATGCGATACCCGTCCTGCGAGTATGTGACGTAGCCGTTCAGCACGTGCAGCGGACTGGAGGCCGGTGCAGCCTCGGATGAAGGAACCGGCGTCGACGAAGTCTGCGCGTGCCGGGTCGCAGCGGTGGTGAAATGAGTGGCGTTCGGGGCGGCGATTGCCGTTCCGGCCGATCCCCCGATAAGCGCGCCGGTCATCGTTACGGCCACCGCCAGAACGGCAGCGCGCGAAATCCTCATGTTCAAGCTTTCCCCCAAACTGTGTGCCGAAATACACTTGCAGTGATTTCGACCGCCCCGTATGACGGCTGGTCAGGCTCGTCATGCACCCGCCATGCGCTGGTGCGACAGGGATCTTGTCACGGCGTGAAAAGTTGCGTCAAGCGTCCGCCAGCAGCGGAAGGATAGATTCCGCCATTTTATTTGAGAGATGGAACAAGTTGCCTAAGAGCTGTCCCCGCAATGATCACGGAGTCCGGGGCAGAGCTCCCCGACGGGCTGAGGACGGGCTCAGCCCATGGCTTGTGAAGCACCCAAAGAACGGGCGAAGTCGGCGAGAGTCCGGAAGTCATCCTCGCGCAGGCCGATCCGCGGGTTGACGTGGTGCAGAAGGCCACGCGCACGGTGGTGGGCGGTCACGTACGCCTGGTCCAGGTCGCTTTGTTCGTCGTCCACCCACGCGAAGGGGCGGCCGTTGGCGTAGTCGACCAGGGGAGCAGTCTTCCAGTGAACGCCGTCGGGGCGGTCTTGAAGCAAGACGTCACCGAAGTCGACGAAGGGGAGTTCGGGGAGGGCGAGCACCGGGGCAATCCACCGATTGGCATCCGCCAGCCATGTGGTGGCCCAGCACAGGTCGTAGTCGAGCCGGAGCAGGTCTCGTCCGTGCTCCGGGTTGAGCCAGACCCGCAGGGGCCGCCGACGGAATGAGAGTGCTCGGTGTTCCTCGGGGGCCCCGCCGTCTTGGGGCACTCTGAGGGTGGTGTAACCGGCGGGGCGCTTCTCCGGCTTGGCCGCGTAAGGGTTGAGGGGCCCGTCCACATCGAGGAAC
>NZ_JCAJZO010000013.1:0-201607 GCF_059510295.1 Streptomyces sp. PTL18
CTTCTCGATCCGATTCCCGGCCGGCGGGATTGCCTTTGGCCCGGGCTTTTCGGCCCCGACTCTTCGACATTCACTACGTTAGCCGATTCCCGCTCGTAACTCATAATCGAGTTGTCCGAGTTTGAATTTCGGGCATGCGAGCACGCCGGAATCCGCCCTCTGAGAGGAAGTTGCAGGTAGTGGGTTGGCCGCCTCGGCTGCTGGCTGAACGCCGTAACCGTTCCAGCGGCTCGGGATACGTTACGCATCCTCCAGGGACGCGTCAACTTCGGCGTCGTCGAGGCGTGTGGGCCCGATAGGGGCTCACCGTGGGATCGTTCGCGACCCAGAAGCGCCATGGATGGACGGCTCCGTCGCCGGCGACGCCGGTGCGTGGTCCGCTCAGTACCTGGTCAGACGGCACCGGAGTACCCGTCAGGATGCGCAGCGGGGTCTCGCCCGCGGCACAGGCATCCGTGCCGTCGAGGGCTCTGTCCACACCCAGGGCAGTGGCGAGGCGGGCGGGACCTTTGGCTAGTTCTTTGTCATTGCGGGCCGAGAGGCGACGCTTCCGGGCGAGCTCGGCACCTTCGATGATCTCGCCGGCGCGAAGCAGTACGGCGCTCGCCCTGCCGACCGGTCCGCACACCAGGTTCATGCAGTGCCACATGCCGTACGTGAAGTAGACGTACACGTGACCGGGGGGACCGAACATCACGTCGTTGCGGGGTGTGCGGCCGCGGTAGGCGTGAGAACCGGGGTCGTTGGGGCCGTCGTACGCCTCGACCTCCGTGAGGCGCACCGCGATCGGACCGTCCGGCGTGGTGCGGACGAGGATGCGCCCCAGGATGCCGGGGGCGACCTCGAGCACAGGCCGGTCGAAGAACTCCCTGGGAAGGGGCGTACGGTCGGGGGGCGCGATCATGGCGTACGAGCGTAGTCCAGATGGGTGTGTGCCCAAGGGTGGCCGAGGGTCCTCGTCCTTGTAAGGGTCGCAGGGATCGGGGCGCGGAACCGGCTCCTGGCCGAATCGCGTGTCTACGGATCTGCGGGGCTACGGGTCACGGCGTTGCCCGGGAGGGAAGATTTCATGGGGTTCAAGCGACTGCTCGCGAGTCTGGGAGCCGGCGGAGCGTCGGTCGAGACGGTGCTGACCGAGGTCAACGCGGTGCCGGGCGGTGTCGTCCAGGGCGAGGTGCGGATCCAGGGCGGGTCCGTCGACCAGGCGATCGAGGGCCTGAACGTCGGTCTGCGGGCCAAGGTCGAGGTGGAGAGCGGCGACGAGGAGTACCACCAGAACATCGAGTTCACGAAGGTCCGGCTCGGTGGGGCCTTCGAGCTCCGGGCGGGGGCGGTGCACGCCGTGCCGTTCGGACTGGAGATCCCCTGGGAGACCCCGATCACCATGATCGACGGGCAGGCTCTGCGCGGAATGCACATCGGGGTGACGACCGAGCTGGAGATCGCGCGGGCCGTGGACTCCACCGACCTGGACCCGATCAACGTGCACCCGCTGCCGGCGCAGAAGGCGGTCCTGGACGCGTTCATCCAGCTGGGCTTCCGCTTCAAGAGCGCGGACATGGAGCGCGGGCGCATCCGGGGTACGCGGCAGACGCTGCCGTTCTACCAGGAGATCGAGTTCTTCCCGCCGTCGCAGTACCGGGGGCTGAACCAGGTCGAGCTGAGTTTCGTCGCCGACGCGTACGAGATGGACGTCGTCCTCGAGATGGACAAGAAGCCCGGGCTGTTCAGCGAGGGCAGCGACTCGTACCGGGCCTTCAAGGTCGGTCTCAACGACTTCCAGGGCACCGACTGGGCGGGGTACCTCCACCAGTGGCTGTCCGAGGTCGGCAGCAGGCGCAGCTGGTTCTAGTGCCGCATCAGGCGACGTTCGCCCCGTCGCGACGCCCGGCACGCTCCCCCAAGCTCTTCGAGCAGGGGGGACCCCCACCCGCCGCACCGGCCGAAAGCCCCGGCTCCAGGTGGAGAACGCGGTGATCTTCCAGTCGGCGGGGGACGTCCGGGTGATCAGGCAGCTGAGCTCGCGTACCTGGTCACTGATCGTCCTGGGACGTCCCCCCGCTCCATTTCGGGTCCAGCGCGTCCAGCCCCTTGCTCATTCAAGGCGTGGAGGACATCGCGGACGCAGTCCTCGCCGACCTGCGTCAGCACGGTGATGTCCCGACCGTCTGGCCCTTGGCCGGACATCAGCACCACGATCGCCCGGCGGAGTTTGACCGGGTCCTTCGCGGTCCGGCTGATCCGCTGCAGAATCCGGCCCTCCTCCCTGCTCACCGGCCGGACGAACACACTCGGTCGGCGCCCCACGACCACCTCCGAGATCCGCTCCTGGGAGCAGCCTGTCGGCCCAACAGCCACCAGATCAATGAGCCAGCCCGGCCTGCCGGGCTGGGACCGCCTAGCGGCCGGGGACGCTCGCACGGGCGAGGACGGACAACTCGAACGGGCGGAGCGCGTCGTTACGTTCCCACTCCGCAGGATCGATCGTCTCGCGTTGCCGGGCGTACTCGATCGGCTGGAGCCCGTGCTCAAGCAGGAGGGCGTCCATCTGCTCGATGCCGAGGAACGTTTGCCAGGGCTCGCCCTGCTCGGCCGCCGCAGCCATGACGCTCTCCGCATATGACTGCCCTGCCTCGTCGCGGAGTCCGGCCGGGAGGAGGTGCTCCACGATGAGCTCTGTGCCGGGTGCGAAGCCGCTGATGACGGCCAGGGTCTGCCTGATCGCCTCCGAGGTCAGGTACATCGTGACTCCGAGCCAGCTGACCAGTGCGGGTCGGCCCGGGTCAAAGCCGGCCCGCACGAGGTGCTCGGTAAGTGATCGGGCGGACTCCTTCTCGAAGTCGACCGGGACGAAGGAGGCGGACGGTGGCACCGTCGTCCCCGTCTCAACCAGCAGCGCCCGCTTCCAGTGCTGGGTCGCCGGCTTGTCCACCTCGAACACCCGCACGTCGTCGACCAGTTCCGACCGGTAGGCGAAGGAGTCCAGTCCCGCACCGAGGATCACGTACTGGTCGACGCCTCGGCCGGCCAGCTCGGCCAGTCGGTCCTCGGTGTAGCGGCTGCGAGTAACGGCCGTCGTCCGCGCGCCGGACAGGACCGGGTGCCCACCGTAGGACTTGTGGTAGCCGAGGAGTTCTTCGGCACGCTCACCCAGGAAGGTCTGCGCCAGGGTGTCGGCGAAGATCGCGGGAGTCTTGTCGACGAGGAGGTGTGCGGCGCGTGCCGCGGCCGACATGAGAGCTGTCCGACTGGGTTGTCCCTTGTTCATCATGGTGCCGGACATTAGCCCAACAATCTGACAGAATATCACAAAAGAAAAACTTTCGAAAGGGCTTCCGGGTTCTGTTTTGATGACGAATGCGATCCTCGCCGCGCATCGACCACCACCGTGAACACATGCGCGAGCAGGCCGGTCGGAAGCGCGGGGCCGAATTGGACAGATCGATCCCCCGATGGGTACACAGGCACCTGAAGCTCCTGACGGACAGTTGATCCTGGTCGACGGCGACCAGGAGCTTCACTTCTTCCGCAACGCCGTCCCGCGCCAACTGGGCAGCCGTTGCCGGGTCGGGAACGGCTCACTGACTTGGAGGTACCGAGGTGACCGAGCTCAAGAGGCCGCCGCTGCCGCATGACTTCCACCCGCCCGTGCCGTCGTTCACGGTGACGAGCGAGGACGTCGAAGCGGGCGCAAGGCTCAAGGACGCTCAGGTCCACTCGGCCGGGAACACCTCGCCCCAGCTGCGCTGGGAGGGTTTTCCGCCGGAGACCAAGAGCTTCGCCGTGACCTGCTACGACCCGGACGCCCCGACGGGGAGCGGGTTCTGGCACTGGGTCCTGTTCGACATCCCGGCCTCGGTCACCGAGCTGCCGGCGGGTGCGGGCAGCGGGAAGTTCGAGGGACTGCCCGAGGGCGCGGTGCACGCGCGCAACGACTACGGCACGAAGGACTTCGGCGGTGCCGCGCCGCCGCCCGGGGACGGGCCGCACCGGTATGTGTTCACGGTGTACGCCGTGGATCAGGAGAAGCTCGGTCCGGGCTCGGACGCCTCTCCCGCCGTGGTCGGCTTCAACCTGCGGTTCCACACGCTGGCGCGCGCGCAGCTCATCGGCGAGTACGAGAATCCGGCCGAGGGCTGACGCGGCTCCCGTAAGACTGGCGTTCATTGAACGTTTGCCCGCCTCTGGTCTTGGAATTGATCAGAGGCGGGCACTTTTTATTGCGTTGTCCATCTCGGCGTGCCCGGCCAGAGTTGATCCAGCCCGCCAGGGGGGTGGGCAGGTGCACACAGGAGGTGGGCCGGATGCGTGACACGCTGGTGCTGAACGCGAGCTTCGAGCCACTGTCGACGGTGACGCTGAACCGAGCCGTCGTTCTGGTGCTGCAGGCCAAGGCCGTCGTCGAGCAGGCCCACCCGGAACTCCGCATGCGCGGCGCCGATGTGGACATACCGGTGCCCCGGGTCATCAGGCTGTGCAGATACGTAAGGGTGCCGTTCCGAAGACAAGCTCCGTGGTCGAGGCGGGGTGTCCTGGTACGGGACCGGCACAGGTGCGCCTACTG
Organism: Streptomyces sp. PTL18; assembly: GCF_059510295.1. Lineage (NCBI taxonomy): Bacteria > Bacillati > Actinomycetota > Actinomycetes > Kitasatosporales > Streptomycetaceae > Streptomyces > Streptomyces sp. PTL18. The sequence continues at coordinate 4,565 of NZ_JCAJZO010000013.1, forward strand.
CGGGAGGCGGGCGACGACGGTGGACCACGTGGTGCCGCGGTCGCAGGGTGGTGGCGACACCTGGTTGAACACAGTCGCCGCATGTGCCGAGGACAACCACCGCAAGGCGAACCGGACTCCGGAGGAGGCCGGGATGACGCTGCTGCGGCAGCCGTTCGAGCCGACGCCCGCGGACGCGATGCTGCTGGCCCTCGGGCACGACGACTTCGAGGCACTGCCGGAGTGGCTGTCGCACAGCGCGGCGTAGCTCCGACGCGAGTACGTCGGCCGGGGCCCGCCTTCCTGGAAGGCGGGCCCCGGCTCGTGGGAAGGCCGTGTCAGTCGATGGACGGCTTCTCGCGGCGCTCCGCTCCCGTGCCGCCGTTGGTGGCGGAGGAGCCGGAAGAACCGCCGCTGCCGCCCGAACCACCTGCCAGGGGACCGAAGTTGCCCATGGCGCCGGACAGTCCCTTGAGGGCGTCGCCGATCTCGCTGGGCACGATCCAGAGCTTGTTGGCGTCGCCTTCGGCGATCTTCGGAAGCATCTGCAGGTACTGGTAGGAGAGCAGCTTCTGGTCCGGGTCGCCGGCGTGGATCGCCTCGAAGACCGTACGCACGGCCTGGGCCTCGCCCTCGGCGCGCAGGGCGGCGGCCTTGGCCTCGCCCTCGGCCTTGAGGATCGCGGACTGCTTCTCGCCCTCGGCGGTGAGGATGGCGGCCTGGCGCGTGCCTTCGGCGGTGAGGATGGCGGCGCGCTTGTCACGGTCGGCGCGCATCTGCTTCTCCATCGAGTCCTGGATGGAGGTCGGAGGCTCGATGGCCTTCAGTTCGACGCGGTTGACGCGGATGCCCCACTTGCCGGTGGCCTCGTCGAGGACACCGCGCAGGGCCGCGTTGATCTCCTCGCGGGAGGTCAGGGTGCGCTCGAGGTCCATGCCGCCGATGATGTTGCGCAGGGTGGTGACGGTGAGCTGTTCGATGGCCTGGATGTAGCTGGCGACCTCGTAGGTGGCGGCCCGGGCGTCGGTCACCTGGTAGTAGATGACGGTGTCGATGTTGACGACCAGGTTGTCCTGGGTGATCACCGGCTGCGGTGGGAACGGTACGACCTGTTCACGCAGGTCGATGCGGTTGCGGATGGAGTCGATGAACGGGACCACGATGTTGAGGCCCGCGTTCAGTGTCCGTGTGTAGCGGCCGAAGCGCTCGACGATGGCCGCGCTCGCCTGGGGGATGACCTGGATCGTCTTGATCAGGGCGATGAAGACCAACACCACCAGAATGATCAGGACGATGACGACCGGTCCCATCGTGATTCCCTGCTTCCTTCTCCGCCTCGGCGCCTGTGGGATCTTACGGTTGTTGAAGATCTTGCTGGTCGAGTGTGACAGACCGTCGCGTACCTGGGGGGCTGTTCGGCGCAGTTGCGTCCTTCGAGGTCACATGATGATCGCCGTTGCCCCGTCGATGTCCACGACGTCGACTTCCTGGCCCACGTCGTAGGCGAGTTCGCTGTCCAGCGGTCGGGCCGACCAGACTTCGCCGGCGAGCTTGATGCGGCCGCCGCCGGCATCGACGCGCTCGAGGACGACGGCCTGCCTGCCCTTCAACGCCTCGATGCCGGTGGCGAGTTGGGGCCGCTGGGCGCTGTGGCGGGCCGCGATGGGCCGGACCACGGCGATGAGGGCCACCGAGACGACGGCGAACACGACGACCTGGAAGACCGCGCCGCCGCCGAGGCCACCGATCACGGCCGCCGCGACGGCGCCCACCGCGAGCATCCCGAGCTCCGGCATCGCGGTGATCACGAGTCCGATGCCGAGCGCCGCCGCGCCGATCAGCCACCACACCCACGCGTCGATGTCCACACGGTCATGGTAGGACGCGGACATGGTCGCGCACAGGGCGCACAGCGCGACGGGGACGGCTTCCGGCGGAGGTTTCGGGGGGTCAGGACAGGGGCAGACCGCGGGCGGTCCAGCGCTCGCCGACCTGCTCGACGACGAGCGGGAGCCCGAAGCAGACGGAGAGGTTGCGCGAGGTCAGTTCGAGCTCCAGGGGACCTGCGGCGAGCACCTTGCCCTGGCGGATCATCAGGACGTGGGTGAAGCCGGGGGCGATCTCCTCGACGTGGTGGGTGACCATGATCATGGAGGGGGCGATCGGGTCGCGGGCGAGGCGGCCGAGGCGGCGTACCAGGTCCTCGCGTCCGCCGAGGTCCAGGCCGGCGGCGGGCTCGTCGAGGAGCAGCAGCTCGGGGTCGGACATCAGGGCGCGGGCGATGAGGGTGCGCTTGCGCTCGCCCTCGGAGAGGGTGCCGAACTTGCGGTCGAGGTACTCGCTCATGCCGAGGCGGTCGAGGAAGGCACGGGCGCGCTGCTCGTCGACGTCCTCGTACTCCTCCTGCCAGCCGGCCGTCATGCCGTAGGCGGCGGTGAGCACCGTCTGCAGCACCGTCTGCCGCTTGGGGAGCTTGTCGGCCATGGCGATGCCGGCCACGCCGATGCGGGGGCGCAGTTCGAAGACGTCGGTGCCGGGCTTGCCGAGGGTCTCACCGAGAATGGTGGCGGTGCCCTTGCTGGGGTAGAGGTAGCTGGAGGCGACGTTCAGGAGCGTGGTCTTGCCGGCGCCGTTGGGGCCGAGGATGACCCAGCGCTCGCCCTCCTTGACCGACCAGGAGACCTGGTCCACCAGAGCCCGGCCCTCGCGGACCACGGATACGTCCTGAAGCTCCAGAACATCGCTCATGAGCGCGTTGTCTCCCCTTGCAGTGTGGCCTGTGTCGGCTCTCGCGTACGCCTGTGGGCGTGGTCCGCCACGCCGGTGGGCGCAGCCCCCACGAAATCTACGCCACCGGTCGCCCGGGCCATTCCATAGGTCGGCTCCTTAGGGTGGGGGCATGCTCTCGGAACCACGCTCAGGACGACTGGCCGCATGGGGAAATGCCCTTTTGGCCGGACTTGTTTCACCGGACGACGCCGCGTCGGCCATCGCCGGGGAGGACGCGGTGCACCGGGTGGAGGGGCTGCCGGGTGAGTCGGCGCCCGTCGGTCTCACCCTCGCACTGGGGCGGCTGCGCGCGCTCGGTGTGACCGGGCTGCGGGTGGCGCTGCCCGCGCCGGGGCATCCGCTGGGGCTGAGCGGTCCGCCGGAGTTCAACGCGCGGGCGTTGGAGGCCGAGGAGGCGGTGGTCTGCTACGGGGCCGCCTTCGGGCTGGTGCCTTCGGTGTCCGAGGCGGGACCGGAGGGCGATCTGCACGTGGAGGTCGTCTGGCACTGCCTGCCGGTGCGGGAGGCGCCGCCCGCCGACGTGCCCTCGCTCGGGGAGGCCGAGCGGGAGCTGGCGGAGGCGCTGCGCGAGGCGACGGAGGTCTTGTCGCGGCTGGATGTGGCGGGGTCGGGGCCGGTGGCGGAGGCGGCGATCGACGCGTACCGGGCGCGAGTCGACGCGGCGGCGCGCAGCGACTCGCTGAGGGGCGGTGGCCGGGCGAAGGGCGGGCGGGGGCAGGAGGTGCTGGCGCCCGGGTATCCGCCGCGGGCGGTGCGGGTGCTGGAGCTGGCCCGGCGGGTGGCTCTGCTACTGTCGCTGGCGTACGCGAACGGGCACGGCGGGGCGGTGAGCGCGTCCGAGATGGCGGCGCGGGCCCAGGCGCTGCGGCCGGTGGAGCGGACGGCTCGGCGGGCGCAGGTCGCGGCGTACAACTCCGTCGTGGAGCAGCGGGAGAGGGGGTGAGCGCCGGGTTGGTCGTTGCCCGGGCGTGGGGCGGGCGTCCCTGGGGTCGGGCCCCGGCCCCGTCCGTCTGAACGGCCTCGTCCTCAAGACCCGGACGGGCTGAGATCGCCTGACCTCGGTCGCATGACGGGCTGTCGTGCCTCGCCCCGGCTGCCACGTGCCCGAAGCCTCCCGGGTGGCCGGGAGGCCGGGGTGCACATGAGGTCTGCGGAGGTCAGTGGTTGAGGCCCAGGTTGCCGAAGGCGGGGTTCAGGGCGCCGATCACGTTGACCGTGTTGCCGACCGCGTTCACCGGGATGTGGACCGGAGCCTGGATGACGTTGCCCGAGATCACGCCCGGGGAGCCCGCGGCGTTGCCGTCGGCGTGGGCCGAGTGGGCGGAGGCCATGCCCGTGCCGGCGGCGAGCAGACCGCCGGCCACCATCGTCACGGCTGCGGCCTTCTTCAGGTTCTTCACTTCCAAGTCCTCCTTGCGATCACTGCGGCAGGTCCGCAGCACGCATTGGAGAACGCCCGGGAGCCACCGAGGATGCGCCACTCGGGGGACATACACCCGACAGTATGAATCTCGGACCGGAACGGAATCCTCAGCCGTTCGCCCCGTGCCGTACCGCCCACAGCGCCGCCTGCGTGCGGTCCGCCAGGTCGAGCTTCATCAGGATGTTCGACACATGGGTCTTGACCGTCTTCTCCGACAGCACCAGCGCTCGGGCGATCTCCCGGTTCGAGCGGCCGTCCGCGATCAGTGCCAGCACCTCCCGCTCCCGCTCGGTGAGGGATGCCGTTCTGCCCTGGCCCGTGGCCGCCTCCTCCTGGGACAGCAGCGCGCCCGCGACCTCCTGCTGGAGGAGGACGTGGCCCGCGTGCACCGAGCGGATGGCTCCGGCGAGCGCGTCCGGGTCCACGTCCTTGTAGACGTACCCGGCGGCGCCCGCCCGCAGTGCGGGAACCACCGTGCGCTGCTCGGTGAAGCTGGTGACGACCAGCACGCGCGCGGGGTTGTCGAGTTCGCGGAGCTTGCGCAGCGCGTCGATGCCGTCCGTCCCCGGCATCTTGACGTCCATGAGGATCACGTCCGGGTGCAGTTCCTGGGCGCGGGCGACCCCCTCGGCGCCGTCGGAGGCCTCTCCCACGACCTCGATGTCGTCCTGTACCTCCAGGAAGGTGCGCAGACCGCGTCGGACCACCTGGTGGTCGTCGACGAGCAGCACCCTGATTGCGTCAGCCACCGGGGACCTCCATCTCGATCGTGGTGCCCTTCCCGGGCTCCGACTCCACGGTCAGCGCGCCTCCGACCCCGCTCGCCCGGTCACGCATGGAGACCAGGCCGAGGTGGCGCCCCACCCGGCGTATCGCCCCGGGGTCGAATCCGCTGCCGTCGTCCATGACGCGCAGCACGGCCCCCGGGCCGCGCTTCTCCAGAGTGACGTCCACCCGCTCGGCGCCGGAGTGCCGCAGGGCGTTGTGCAGGGCCTCCTGGGCGACGCGCAGCAGCGCCTCCTCCTGGGCGGCCGGCAGGGCGCGTACGCCACGGCTGGAGAAGGTCACGCGTGCGGTGTGGGCGCGGTCGAGGACCTGGATTTGGGTGCGCAGGGTGGCGACCAGGCCGTCCTCGTCCAGGGCTGCGGGGCGCAACTCGACGACGGCGGCGCGCAGTTCGTCGACGGCCTCCGCGGCGAGCGCGGCCACCTGCTGCAGCTCGCTCTTGGCCCACCCGGGGTCGCGGTCGACCAGGGTGGCCGCCGCCTGGGCGGTCAGGCGCAGGGAGAACAGCTTCTGGCTGACCGCGTCGTGCAGTTCGTGCGCCAGCCGGGAGCGCTCCTCGGCGATGGTCAGCTCGCGGCTGCGCTCGTACAGCCGGGCGTTGGTGAGGGCGATCGCGGCGTGCTGGGCGAGGATCGACAGCAGTTCCTCGTCGTCCTCGGTGAAGCCGCAGCCTCCCCCTGGTCTCGGGCACCGCTTGTTGGCCAGGAACAGCGCGCCGATGATCTCCTCGCCGTCGCGGATGGGCAGGCCCAGGAAGTCGGACAGGTCGGGGTGGGCGCTCGGCCAGCCCTCGAACCGGGGGTCCTTGCGGACGTCGGCGAGCCGTTCCGGCCTCGCCTCGTGCAGCATCGCGGCCAGGATGCCGTGCTGGCGCGGCAGCGGGCCGATGGCCTTCCACTGCTCCTCGGAGACACCGTCCACCACGAACTGGGCGAAGCCTCCGTGGTCGTCCGGTACGCCGAGCGCCGCGTACTCGGCGTCGAGCAGTTCGCGGGCCGAGGCGACGATCGTCTTCAGGACGTCGCGCACCTCCAGGTGCCTGCTCATGGCCAGCAGCGCGGAGCTGACCGCGTACAGGCCCGACCGGGGTCCATGGCTCATGACCTCACCGTACCGGTGAGGTGTGACAGTCCGTATCCGACGCGTGGCGGCCACGTCTGGTACCCCGGCCCTAGGGCCAAGGGCCCTGGTGCGTTGCGGCCCGCGTCCGAGGCGGCCGGGCAGAGACCGTTCCTACGGTGAGGCCACCGCCGATCACCGGCGGTCATGGAGTCAGGGGACGGTCATCATGCCGGTTGCGATCATCACGGGGGCTTCGAAGGGGCTGGGACGGGCGCTCGGCACGGCGCTGGCACGGCGCGGCTGGGATCTGGTGCTGGACGCCAGGACCGAGCCGGTCCTGGCGGAGACGGCGGCGGTGCTGGCGGGGTACGGGACGCGTGTGGAGCCCCTGGCGGGGGACGTCACGGACGCCGCGCACCGTGCGGACCTGGTGACCGCGGCCCGGAAGCTGGGCGGCCTGGATCTGCTGGTGCACAACGCGAGTGCGCTGGGCGCGGAGCCGCTGGTTCGGCTGGAGCAGCTGACCCTGGCCGGGCTGCGGCAGGCGCTGGAGGTGAACGCGGTCGCCGCGCTCGGCCTGGTGCAGGAGGCGCTGCCGCTGTTGCGGGCGTCCGCCGCGGGCACGGTGATCGCCGTCAGCTCGGACGCGGCGGCCGAGGCGTACCAGACGTGGGGCGGGTACGGGGCGTCCAAGGCGGCGCTGGACCATCTCGCGGCGGTGCTCGGCGCGGAGGAGCCGGGGTTGCGGGTGTGGGCGGTGGATCCCGGGGACATGGCCACCGACCTGTATGCGGCGGCCGTACCGGACGACGCCGGTCCGCGGCCGGCGCCGGAGAGCGTGGTGCCCGCGTTCCTGCGGCTGCTGGACGAACGTCCGGCGAACGGCCGCTACAGTGCGCCCTCCCTGCTGGAGGCACGGTGAGGGCGACGCTGAGGGTTCCGGAGGAGTTGTCGGCACGGGTTCCCGCCGAGCAGAGGGGCCCGGGCCGGGACCGGGACTCGGTGCGGCTGCTGGTCTCACGGGGCACCGAGGTCACGCACCACGCGTTCACGGAGCTGCCGGGCCTGCTGCGGGCCGGGGACCTGCTCGTCGTGAACACCTCGCCGACGCTGGCGGCCGCGGTGGACGGGCGGATCGGGCACACGCGCGTGGTGGTCCACTTCTCGACGCGCGGGGACGACGGGCGGTGGGCCGTCGAGCTGCGGGAGCCGGACGGCAGGGGCACCACGCGCCCGCGTGAACCGAACGGTGCGGGCAGCGCGAGCGCTCCCTGCGTGTGCCTTCCCGGCGGGGTGCGGCTGGTCCTGGAGGAGCCCGTGTCGGATCGGAGCAGCCGCCTGTGGTGGGCCCGGCCGTCGGATCCGGACGTGTCCGGGCTGCTGGGCCGGCACGGGCGGCCCATTCGCTACTCCTATACGGACAGGGACCAGCCGCTCGCCGCGTACCGGACGGTGTTCGCGCTGCCGTCCGCCGACGGCGCGGGCAGCGCCGAGATGCCCAGCGCCGCGCGGCCCTTCACCGCGCGGATGGTCGCGGAGCTGGTGAGCCGGGGCGTGCAGTTCGCCCCGATCGTCCTGCACACGGGAGTGGCGTCGGCGGAGGCGCACGAGCCGCCGTATCCGGAGCGTTTCGCGGTGCCGGAGACGTCCGCTCGGCTGATCAGCGCGGTGAGGGCGGGGGACGGCCGGGTGATCGCGGTCGGTACGACGGCCGTGCGGGCCGTGGAGTCGGCGGTGGGCGCCGACGGTGTCGTACGGGCGCGGGAGGGCTGGACCGATCTGGTGGTGACGCCGGAGCGCGGGGTGCGGGTGGTCGACGGGCTGCTGACCGGTCTGCACGAGCCGGAGGCCTCCCATCTGCTGATGCTGGAGGCGGTCGCGGGGCGGGAGGCGATCGACCGGGGATATGAGCAGGCGCTGGCCCGGGGGTATCTGTGGCACGAATTCGGTGACACCCATCTCATCCTGCCGCCGAAAGGCCATCACACAGAGCATTGCTTCAGCAACTAACGGTGAGGCAAGTGCGGCCCGAATGTGAGCCCGCGCATAGGGCGTACGTCACGTACGAAGGAGGGTAGGAGATCGAGAAGGTACTCGTGAGCGGGGTGGGAGGGTCGATCTGCCCCGTTTTGCCCTTCCTCGGCCGACTAACCCGGGTAGTACGTCACACCTTTGCCCAGCGATTTTGCGACCGCTAAGAATTGCTTCCGTCGCTCGGCGCCGCGGGTTCATACCCGTGGCGCTTGTGCTGGAACCACCCGTTCTTCTGCCGGCGCCAGAGCGACCTCCGCGCAATTCGAAGAGGTCAATCAGTAATGCCCAAGAACATTCTCGGTCGCGCTCGTGCGCTCACCCAGACCCACAGGCTCGCCATCGCCGGTACGGCCGCTCTCGGTGCCGCGGCCCTCGTGTTCACCGCCGTGCCGAGCGAGGCGCAGACCCCCGCGCACGAGACGGCCGTCGCGTCGGCCCCGGTGTCGGTCGGCAACCAGCCGGTCAAGACCCTCAAGGTCGCCGTCACCGACCAGATGGCCGCCGCGGGCCTGAAGGCCGAGGCCATCGCCGCGAAGCAGAAGGCCGCCCAGGATGCCGTCAAGAAGTCGGCCCAGCAGAAGGCCCAGCAGGCCGCCGAGCGGCGCCTGGCGCAGCGGCAGGCTGCGAACCGCTCCGCGCGGCGTCCCGCGGCGCACCCGGTCGCCGCGAAGAGCTACGCCAACAACCTGGACGGCTGGATCCGCCAGTCCCTCGACATCATGAGGCAGAACGGGATCCCGGGTTCGTACAACGGTCTGTACCGCAACATCATGCGTGAGTCGTCCGGCAACCCGTCGGCGATCAACAACTGGGACGTCAACGCCCGCAACGGCATCCCCTCCAAGGGGCTGCTCCAGGTCATCGACCCGACCTTCCGCGCCTACCACGTGCCCGGCACCTCGTGGAACATCTACGACCCGGTCGCCAACATCACCGCCGCCGCCAACTACGCGGCGCACCGTTACGGCTCGATGGACAACGTCAACAGCGCGTACTGAGGCGCGCGGACCTCGGTCGCGCTCGTCGTAGGCGGTCACATGGAGCCGGAAAGGGCGGCACCCTGCGGGGTGCCGCCCTTCCGCGCCGTACGGGCCGGCCGGTTACTTGCGCATGACCTCGGGCTCGTGGCGGCGCAGGAAGCGTGCCACGAGGAAGCCGCAGACCACACCGAGGGCGATCAGCGCGATCATGTCCAGGGACCAGGCCCCGGCCGTGTGGTTCCACAGCGGGTCCGTGCTGGTCGGATCGTCCGTGTTGGGCGCGATGTTGTTGAAGTCCAGCGTGGCACCGGCGGCGGCGACCGCCCAGCGGGACGGCATCAGGTACGAGAACTCGTTGACGCCGAGTGTGCCGTGCAGGGTGAACAGGCAGCCGGTGAACACGACCTGGATGATCGCGAACATGACCAGCAGTGGCATGGTCTTCTCGGCGGTCTTCACCAGGGCGGAGATGACCAGGCCGAACATCATGGAGCTGAAGCCCAGCGCCATGACCGGCACGCACAGTTCCAACAGTGTGGCGTTGCCGAGGACGACGCCCTGCGCGGGGATCTCGCGGCTGGAGAAGCCGATCAGGCCGACCATGAGGCCCTGCAGCACGGTGATGACGCCGAGGACGAACACCTTCGACATCAGGTACGCGGACCGGGACAGGCCGGTGGCGCGTTCCCGCTCGTAGATGACCCGTTCCTTGATCAGCTCACGGACCGAGTTGGCGGCGCCCGCGAAGCACGCGCCGACCGCGAGTATCAGCAGGACCGTGGTGGCGGTGCCGTTCGGGACGTGGATGCCGGTCCTGGGATTGACCGGGTTGACCAGCAGACCCCTGTTGTGGTCGATGAGCAGGCTCACCGCGCCGAGCACCGCGGGGAGGATCACGGTCAGTGCCAGGAAGCCCTTGTCGGAGGCGATGACGGCGACATAGCGCCGGATCAGGGTGGCGAGCTGGGACAGCCAGTTCTGCGGTTTGGCCGGCTTGATCGCCTGCGGCGGCGGCATGTGCACCGATTGCGGGGCGACGGCGTCGATGTCCGCGGCGTACAACCGGTAGTGCTCCGAGCCCTTCCAACGACCCGCCCAGTCGTAGTCGCGGTAGTTCTCGAAGGCGGAGAAGACATCGGCCCAGGTTTCGTAGCCGAAGAAGTTCAAGGCCTCCTCCGGCGGGCCGAAGTAGGCGACGGAACCGCCCGGCGCCATCACCAGCAGCTTGTCGCACAGCGCCAGTTCGGCCACCGAGTGGGTGACGACGAGGACGGTGCGGCCGTCGTCGGCGAGGCCGCGCAGCAGCTGCATGACGTCGCGGTCCATGCCCGGGTCGAGGCCGGAGGTCGGCTCGTCCAGAAAGATCAGCGACGGCTTGGTGAGCAGCTCAAGGGCCACCGAGACGCGCTTGCGCTGACCGCCGGAGAGGGAGGTGACCTTCTTGTCCTTGTGGACGTCCAGCTTCAGCTCGCGCAGTACCTCGTCGATGCGGGCCTCACGCTCGGCGGCGGTGGTGTCGGCCGGGAAGCGCAGCTTGGCCGCGTACGTGAGGGCCTTCTTGACGCTCAGCTCCTTGTGCAGGATGTCGTCCTGCGGAACCAGGCCGATGCGCTGGCGCAGTTCGGCGAACTGCTTGTACAGGTTCCGGTTGTCGTAGAGGACGTCGCCCTCGTTGGCGGGGCGGTAGCCGGTGAGCGCCTTCAGCAGCGTGGACTTGCCGGAGCCGGAGGGGCCGATGACCGCGATGAGCGACTTCTCCGGGACGCCGAAGGAGACGTCCTTGAGGATCTGCTTGCCGGCGTCGACCGTGACGGTGAGGTGGCGGGCCGAGAAGGAGATCTCCCCGGTGTCGACGAACTCCTCGAGGCGGTCGCCGACCAGACGGAACGTCGAGTGTCCGACACCGACGATGTCGTTCGGGCCGAGCAGCGCCGAGCCGCCCTTGCCGATCGGCATGCCGTTGACGAACGTGCCGTTGTGCGAGCCCAGGTCGCGGATCTCGAAGCGTCCGTCGGGCGTGGCGTGGAACTCTGCGTGGTGGCGGGAGACCTGGAGGTCGGAGACCACCAGGTCGTTCTCCAGCGCACGGCCGATGCGCATCACCCGGCCGAGCGCGAGCTGGTGGAACGTGGTCGGGCTGCGGTCGCCGTAGACCGGCGGCGCCCCCGCGCCACCACCGGGGCCCTGCTGCTGCGGGATCTGCACCGCCGCCTGCTGCGGCTGCTGCCAGGCGGGCTGGGGCGCCTGCGGCTGCGGGGCGGCCGGCTGGGCCCAGCCGGGACCGGCGGCCTGGGCGGCATACGGCTGCTGCTGGGGCCGGGCCTGCGGAGCGGCGACGGCGGCGGGGGCGCCGGACAGGGTCAGGCGCGGCCCGTCGGTCGGGTTGCCCAGGTGCACGGCCGAGCCCGGCCCGATCTCCACCTGCTGGATCCGTTGGCCCTGCACGAACGTTCCGTTGGTGCTGCCGTGGTCGTCGATGACCCAACCGCGGCCGTTGAAGCTGATCGTGGCGTGGCGCCAGGAGACCCTGGCGTCGTCGAGCACGATGTCCCCCTGCGGATCACGTCCCAGGGTGTACGTCCTGGACGCGTCGAGCGTCCAGCTGCGTCCGTTCAATTCCAGTACGAGTTCAGGCACTCCATGCCCCAGTGAGTTGTCCCCCGAATTGCCCCCATCACGGGGAGTCTAGGGATGTCGAACATCGTGGGGAACTATTTCAGGCCCGGCCCTCTGACCGAAAGTCGGGCCTACCGGGAGGGGCGTAGACGCACTGGTACGCGCGCCGTTGACGGGGCGGAAACCCGGTCGGAGAGTGGTAATCCACGCGAGGGGGGACATCCGCGGTGGATTGCCTCGGCGTGGATCGGGGGCTGACGATGGGCATCGAGGCCGCGCGGGACGGTGGGAGGGTGCCGTGGACGGATGTCCTGCTGTCCGCTGTCGCAGCCGTGAGCTGGGCGTTGATCGGGATGGCGGGGACGGCGGCGCTCGGGCTGCATCTGCTGCGGGCGGACGCGGCGGGGTCGCTCGGGCCGATGACCGCGGCGGTGGTGGCCCTTGGGGCGAACGGGACGGTGACGCCGTCCGGGAACGTGTCGGCGTTCGGACTCAAAGGGGTGCAGGCGGCCACCGCCATCGATATCACGCCACTGGGTGTGAGCCTGGTGGGTGCGCTCCTTCTGTGCTGGTTCTTTCTGCGGTCCCTGCGTGCGGCGGGCGTTGTGGTCGGGCTGCCCGAACTCCTCGTGCGCGCGGGAGCGGTGGTCGCGCTGTTCGTCGCGATGCTGGGCGGTCTGGCATGGGCCGGCCATGACGTCGTCACCATCGACGGGGGCGCGCTCGGGCTCGACGGCCTGCCGGGCGGCGACGGCGGCGGGCTCGGCATCCCCGGCCTCGGGGGCGTCGGAGGGCTGCTGCCGGACCGGGTCGGCGACCTGATCCGGGCGCGGGCCGCGGTCGGCTTCACCGTCGATACGGCGCCCACGTTGCTCGGGGGCGCCGCATGGGCGGCCGGTGTCCTGGCGATCGCGCTGCTCGCGTCCCGGCGCACACCGCTGCCACGCGGCTGGGAGGCGGTGCACCGGGTGGTGCGTCCGGCCGCGTCCGCCCTGGTGACGGTGTTGCTGGTGGCGGTGGCCGCCGGGCTCGCGGCCGCGGCGTACGCGGCGATCGGCGACGACCATCCGGCGCGGATCGCCGGGGCCGCGCTGCTCGGCGCGCCCAACGGCACGTGGCTGGGTGTGGCGGTGGGCCTGTTCGTGCCGTGGGACGGCAGGGCGGGCGGCGGCCTGGTGAAACTGCTGCCCGACCCGCTGGACCGACTGCTGCGCGTGGGGACGGACCAGCGGGTCACGGTGGGGCGCCTGGCCGATCTGGACGGCAGGGTGTGGCTGCTGGCCGTCGCCGCCGCGCTCATGATGCTCTTCGCGGGTGTGCTGACGGCGGTGCGTACGCCACTCGTACGAGTCCGCGATGCAGCGGGGGGCGTTCCGTCCGCTGCGGTCGTACGGGACGCGGGTCCGCTCGGCTTCGCAGGCCTGTGTGCGCTGCGGCTCGGGCTCGTGACGGCGGCGGCACTGCCGCTGCTGGTTCGGCTGGCGGAGGTGTCGGTGGACGCCTCGCTGTCGGTGCTCGGTTTCGACGCGTTCGGTGCGGCGATCACGTTACACGGGCAGTCGGGTCCGGCACTGCTGCTGGGCGCGGTGTGGGGCGCGGCAGCGGGGGCCGCCGGGGCGCTGCTGGCCTGTGGGACGGGGGCGGCGGGGCGCCGGGCGGCGCCCCTGGCGCGGGGTGACGCGGGGCTGCCGGGGCTCCCGCGGCATGCGCCGGTCCCGCAGACAGGGGGTCCCTACACCCCGAGCAGGCCGTACCGGCCGCCGAACCCGGACACGAACCCCTACCTACGGCTCCCGGAAGGACTGCGCGAACCGCAGGACGCGGGGCCGGGCGGCGCCTCGGGGGGCGGCGGGCGGCGTGGCAGCGCCCCGCGCGGAGCCACGCCACCCCGAAACGAGCCATCCGGCGTCACGGAGGGCGCCACCTCCGAAGGCACCCCGGCCCGCGCCGCCCCGGAACGCACCCCGGCCGACGGCCCGGCTCCGGACTCCGCGCCGCCCCCGCCCGCCGATGTCTATGGCGCGCCCACCGTGGTCCAGCCGATCAAGTCGCCGCAGCGGCCGGCCCGGCGGGCTCCGTCGTCCTCCGACCGGTGGCCGCCCCCACCGCCTCCCCCACCTCCCCCGCCGCCGCCCGACCGGCCCCGCGGGCGGCCCTGACGAGGCGGAGGTCCACCTCGGCCGCCCGCGCCCATGCCTGCGCCTTCGCGGACGGGTAACGCGTACGCCATCGGTGCGCAACCCAGTGTTCCCCGTCCGCTGGGCGGACCTGACAGGCGGTGCGCGAGGGGTGCCGGATACGGTGGAAGCACCATGAGCGCTGTGCAGACCTCCGACGCCCCTACCCTCCTTGTCAAGATCTTCGGCAAGGACCGGCCCGGCCTGACCGCCGGCCTGTTCGACACCCTGGCCGCCTACCACGTCGACGTCGTCGACATCGAGCAGGTCGTCACCCGGGGCCGGATGGTGCTGTGCGCCCTCGTGACCGTGCCGCCGCCCGAACTCGAGGGCGATCTGCGGGCCACCGTCCACACCTGGGCGGAGTCGATGAAGATGCAGGCGGAGATCATCTCCGGCATCGGCGACAACCGTCCGCGCGGCCTCGGCCGCTCCCTCGTCACCGTCCTCGGCCATCCCCTCACCGCCCACGCCACGGCGGCGATCGCCGCCCGCATCGCGGCCGCCGGCGGCAACATCGACCGCATCTTCCGGCTCGCCAAGTACCCCGTGACCGCGGTCGAGTTCGCCGTGTCCGGCGTGGAGACCGAGCCGCTGCGCACCGCACTGGTGACCGACGCCGCGGCGCTCGGTGTCGACGTCGCCGTCGTCGCGGCCGGTCTGCACCGGCGGGCCCAGCGGCTGGTCGTGATGGACGTGGACTCCACGCTCATCCAGGACGAGGTCATCGAACTGTTCGCCGCGCACGCCGGATGCGAGGCGGAGGTCGCCGAGGTGACGGCCGCCGCCATGCGCGGGGAGCTGGACTTCGAGCAGTCGCTGCACGCCCGGGTGGCGCTGCTGAAGGGTCTGGACGCGTCGGTGGTGGACAAGGTGCGCGCCGAGGTCCGGCTCACTTCGGGCGCGCGCACCCTGATCCGCACACTGAAACGACTCGGCTTCCAAGTGGGTGTCGTCTCGGGCGGCTTCACCCAGGTCACGGACGATCTGAAGGAGCGGCTCGGGCTCGACTTCGCGCAGGCCAACACCCTGGAGGTCGTCGACGGGAAGCTGACCGGCAGGGTCGTCGGGGAGATCGTGGACCGCGCGGGCAAGGCGCGGCTGCTGCGCAGGTTCGCCGCCGAGGCGGGGGTGCCGCTGGCGCAGACCGTGGCGATCGGTGACGGGGCCAACGACCTGGACATGCTGAACGCGGCGGGCCTGGGTGTGGCCTTCAACGCCAAGCCCGTCGTCCGTGAGGCCGCGCACACCGCGGTGAACTTCCCCTTCCTGGACACCGTCCTGTACCTGCTGGGTGTCACCCGGGAAGAGGTCGAGGCGGCGGACGCGCACGACGACGGCCTCTGACGGTCCCGGATCGCGAAGGGGTCCCGCGGTGCCGGGCCCCTTCGCGATGCCGCATCGGAGCTCTTACTCGCTGGGCGCCCAGTAGTCGAGCAGGGTGGCCGTGCCCGGTTCCAGCGCCTTCCAGGAGCCGTCGAAGGAGAGCACGGCGAAGGCGGCGGCCGGGAAGCCGCGCCGGCTCATCCGCTCGCGGGCATCGCCCTCGGTCGCACCGGACAGGACGTCGGCGAGACCCTGGATGCTGGGGTTGTGACCGATCAGGACCACGTTCCGCACGTCGTCGGAGGTCTCGTTGAGCACGGCGATCAGCTCGCCGGGCGAGGCCTCGTAGAGCCGCTCCTCATAGACGGTTTTCGGTCGATGCGGCAGCTCCTGGACGGCGAGCTTCCAGGTCTCGCGGGTGCGAGTGGACGTGGAGCACAGGGCCAGGTCGAAGGGGATGCCGGTCTCGGCCAGCTTCAGTCCGGCCGCGGCCGCGTCCTGGCGGCCCCGGTCGGCGAGCGGACGCTCGTGGTCGGGAACCTGCGGCCAGTCGGCCTTGGCATGCCGGAAGAGGACAATCCTGCGGGGTTCTGCGGAGCTCATGAGTCCCAGCTTCGCATGAAACAGGCCAACGGGCGCAGGGAGTTGGCAGCGCCGCGATACGCCTGGTCACCGGCCTCCTCACGCCGGGACCCACAGGCGGCCGGCCGCGTACGGCCCCGCCCGGACCGTGTCACGACCCGGTCGGGTCGCGTCACCGTGCGTGCTGCGTCACCGCGTGCTGGACCCGTTCGAGGAGGTGGCCGGGGGCGGGGTCGCCGCCGGTGCCGGCGTCCGCCGGATCGAGTATCAGCGCCAGCAGGACGACGAAGGCGAGCGTGGGCAGGGCGAGGGCCCACCAGGGCAGCCGTAGGTCGACGCCGCCCGTGGTCGCCGGGTGGGGCCGGGTGTGCGAACGGGCCGGCATGACTGCCTCCGGGGTCCTCGAGTGGTCCGTGGGCCGCGCCTCGCGGCCACATCTCGAAGCTACGGGCGCGGCGGCCCTCAACCCATCCGGTGATCCACCCACTTGCCCCTGACACTCACCCCCTAGGGGATGGGGGGGCGGCACCACCATGAGCCGTCACCGGTGGGTGAGCGGAGACGCGGTCGTCACGGAGACACGAACGCCGCAAAGACGCGATCGTCACGGTGAGGCGATCATCATGGTGAGGCGATCGTCGCGATGACGGCGATGACCAGGAAGATGGCGAAGAACGCGCCGAAGACGAGCAGCATCTTCTTCTGGCCGTTCCGGGGGTTCGGTTCGAGCACGGGCATACGCCCAGTTTCGCACCCTCCCCCACCCGGGCCGCGGCGGGGGCGGTCCGTCGCTCGGCGTGCCGCCTCGTCCTCCACGATCCGGTCGCGGCCCGCCAGGACGCCCACCGCGATCTGCGGGACCAAGAGCCCGGCCATGAGCGCGAGCGGCAGGCCCCAGTCGCCGCTGTGCTGGCAGAGGACGCCGACCAGCAGCGGCCCGGGGATCGACAGCAGATACCCGAACGACGTGACGACCGCGATGCACGCGGACCTGGGCGAGGTGCTGCGGGACTGGCTGCGCGGCGACGTCGGCGAGGAGCTGACGCCGGAGGGGTACACGGACCACTCGGCGCTGGTGGACGCGACCCGCGCGGGCGACGCCGACGCGGCGGGCACGGCGGCGGCGAGCCATCCGCGGATGTGCGGTCCCGGGGGCCCGGGGCCGGCGGGCCGCTGAGAGCTCCCCACGGAACGGGAGTCGGGTGCCGGATCACCGCCGGTGACCGACCCACGCCGAGCGCACGTTCTCCCAGCAGCGGCCGGTCAGCCGTACGGTCGCCGCGGGCCCCGCCTCGACCGGGGCGGTGTCGGTGTCGATGTCCCACCACTGGGCGCACTCGATGTGCAGGCTCACGTGATCGCTGTCCGGATAGGGGTTGTGGCAGTACGCGACGACGTGCGCGCCCGTGACGCGGACCCGGCACTCGGAGCCGAAGGGGCCCGGGTCGGCGGACTTCCCGGCGTCCTCGCGCGCGGGCGACGCGGTGTGCGCGCCGTGCGGCGGCAGGGCGTCGTACGGCAGGACCGTCACCAGGGCGAGCGTGAGGAAGGCCGGGGCCACGCGGTGGGACAAGCGCACAAGGGAACCTCCTCGGCCGTGCCGCGTGCGGGGCGGTGCGTGCTCCCAGCGTGTGTCCCGGACGGCCCGGCACGCCCGGCCAGGTGGTCCGAACGGGCGACGCCCCGCTTCCCGCGCGCAGCGGGGAGCGGGGCGTCGGCCTCGTAGGAGCGTGTGATGCAGGCGATGGGGCCCGCTGAGCGATCGCGTGAACGCTCAGCGGGCCGAGAGGGCACGGGTCCGGGCCCCGGGGTGCATCCGCGGCGCGGCTCAGGCGCCGATGGCGTGCAGTCCGCCGTCCACGTGGATGATCTCGCCGGTGGTCTTCGGGAACCAGTCGCTGAGCAGTGCCACGACACCGCGGCCGGCCGGCTCGGGGTCCTTCAGGTCCCACTCCAGCGGGGCACGGGTGTCCCAGACGGAGGCCAGCTCGCCGAAGCCCGGGATGGACTTGGCGGCCATCGAGCCGATGGGGCCCGCGGAGATGAGGTTGCAGCGGATGTTCTGCTTGCCGAGGTCACGCGCCATGTAGCGGCTGGTGGCCTCCAGGGCGGCCTTGGCCGGGCCCATCCAGTCGTACTGCGGCCAGGCGTACTGGGCGTCGAAGGTGAGGCCGACCACCGAGCCGCCGTTCTGCATCAGCGGCAGGCAGGCCATGGTCAGCGACTTCAGGGAGAACGCCGAGACGTGCATGGCGGTGGCCACGGACTCGAACGGCGTGTTGAGGAAGTTGCCGCCGAGGGCGTCCTGCGGGGCGAAGCCGATGGAGTGCACGACTCCGTCGAGACCGCCCAGTTCCTCGCCGACCACGTCGGCGAGGCGGCGGAGGTGCTCGTCGTTGGTGACGTCGAGTTCGACGACCTTGGTGGGCTTCGGCAGCTTCTTGGCGATGCGCTCGGTCAGCGTGGGCCGCGGGAACGCGGTCAGGATGATCTCCGCACCCTGCTCCTGGGCCAGCTTCGCGGTGTGGAAGGCGATGGAGGACTCCATCAGGACACCGGTGATCAGGACGCGCTTGCCCTCGAGAATTCCGCTCATGGTGATCAGTGACCCATTCCCAGTCCGCCGTCAACGGGGATGACGGCTCCAGTGATGTACGAGGCGTCGTCGGAGGCGAGGAACCGCACCGCCGCGGCGATCTCGTCCGGCTGCGCGTACCGGCCGAGCGGCACCTGGGACACGATGTCCTCGCGCTGCTCGTCGCTGAGCGCGCGGGTCATGTCGGTGTCGACGAAGCCGGGGGCGACGACGTTGAAGGTGATGTTGCGCGAGCCCAGCTCACGGGCGAGGGAGCGGGCGAAGCCGACCAGGGCGGCCTTGGACGCGGCGTAGTTGGCCTGCCCCGCGGAGCCGAGCAGCCCCACGACCGACGAGATCAGCACCACGCGGCCCTTCTTGGCGCGCAGCATGCCGCGGTTGGCGCGCTTGACGACGCGGAAGGTGCCGGTGAGGTTGGTCTCGATGACCGAGGTGAAGTCCTCCTCGGACATGCGCATCAGAAGCTGGTCCCGGGTGACGCCGGCGTTGGCGACGAGGACCTCGACCGGGCCGTGCTGGGCCTCGACCTCCTTGTAGGCCTGCTCCACCTGCTCGGTGTCGGTGATGTCGCACCTGACCGCCAGGAAGCCGGCCGGCGGCTCACCCGAGCGGTATGTGATCGCGACCTTGTCGCCGGCGTCGGCGAACGCGCGGGCGATGGCGAGGCCGATGCCCCGGTTGCCTCCAGTGACGAGAACCGAGCGGCTCAACGGATCACCCTTTCGTTAGCGGTCTGGAACCCCTGCAAGACAGGCCCCTTCGTCGAAAACCTATCGGTCCGGCCCCCCGCGCGGACAATCGGGCACCGACAGTGGCGTAGGGGACTCACTGTCGGGTCCCTACAGAAGCGACCGCCGTGAAGACGGTCCCCGACGCGCGGGTCCGGCCACCGGGGGCAGAGGTGTCGTCCCCGTCCCCGCCCGCGCGACATGATCGGAGCCGACAGGCCACGACAGCAGGGAGACCTCCGTGCCTCATTCCATCGACGAAGCCTTCACGGCACTGCCGTTGCGGGCCCTGGCCGACGCCGCACTGGCGCGTGCGCGGTCGCTCGGGGCCCAGCACGCCGACTTCCGGTTCGAGCGGCTGCGCAGTGCCGCCCAGCGGCTCAGGGACGGCAGGCCCGCCGGGTCCTCGGACACCACCGACCTGGGGTACGCGGTGCGGGTCGTGCACGGCGGGACCTGGGGGTTCGCCTCGGGTGTCGATCTGTCCCCGGACGCCGCCGCCAAGGTGGCGTCGCAGGCCGTGGCGATGGCCAGGCTGTCGGCTCAGGTCATCGAGGCGGCGGGGTCGGATGAGCGGGTGGAACTGGCGGACGAGCCGGTGCACGCGGAGAAGACATGGGTGTCGTCGTACGAGATCGATCCCTTCACCGTGCCCGACGAGCACAAGACGGGTCTGCTGGCCGAGTGGAGCGGGCGGCTGCTCGCGGCGGACGGCGTCAGCCACGTGGACGCGTCGCTGCTCACCGTGCACGAGAACAAGTTCTACGCCGACACCGCCGGGACCGTCACCACCCAGCAGCGCGTGCGGCTGCATCCGCAGCTGACCGCCGTGTCGGTGGACGAGTCCACGGGTGAGTTCGACTCCATGCGCACCCTCGCACCGCCGGTCGGGCGGGGCTGGGAGTACCTGACGGGCACCGGCTGGGACTGGGACGCGGAGCTGGAGCAGATCCCGCAGCTGCTCGCCGAGAAGATGCGCGCCCCGAGCGTCGAGTCCGGGGTGTACGACCTGGTGGTCGACCCGTCCAACCTGTGGCTGACGATCCACGAGTCCGTCGGGCACGCCACCGAACTGGACCGTGCCCTCGGCTACGAGGCCGCCTACGCCGGCACCTCCTTCGCCACCTTCGACCGGCTGGGCAAGCTGAGGTACGGCTCCGAGCTGATGAACGTGACCGGTGACCGCACCGCCGAGCACGGGCTCGCCACGATCGGGTACGACGACGAGGGCGTGGAGGCACAGTCCTGGGACCTGGTCAAGGACGGGACGCTGGTCGGCTACCAGCTGGACCGGCGCATCGCGCGGCTCACCGGTTTCGATCGCTCGAACGGGTGCGCGTACGCCGACTCCCCGGCGCACGTGCCGGTGCAGCGGATGGCGAACGTGTCCCTGCAGCCGGACCCGGCCGGGCTGTCGACGGAGGACCTCATCGGGGGCGTGGACCGGGGCATCTACGTCGTCGGGGACCGCTCCTGGTCCATCGACATGCAGCGCTACAACTTCCAGTTCACCGGGCAGCGGTTCTTCAGGATCGAGAACGGGCGGATCACCGGTCAGCTGCGGGATGTCGCCTACCAGGCGACGACGACGGACTTCTGGGGCTCCATGGCGGCCGTCGGCGGTCCGCAGACGTACGTCCTCGGCGGCGCCTTCAACTGCGGCAAGGCCCAGCCGGGCCAGGTCGCGGCCGTCTCGCACGGCTGCCCCTCGGCCCTCTTCAGGGGAGTGGACATTCTCAACACGACGCAGGAGGCCGCTCGATGAGCGCCCGTACGAACAAGCCGCACGAAATCGTCGAGCGCGCCCTCGAGCTGTCCGGGGCGGACGGGTGTGTCGTCATCGCCGACGAGCACTCCACCGCCAACCTGCGGTGGGCGGGCAACGCGCTGACCACGAACGGGGTCACGCGCGGGCGCACCCTCACCGTCATCGCAACGGTCGACGGCAGGGAGGGCACCTCCTCCGGGGTCGTCTCCCGCTCGGCGGTCACCGCGGACGAACTGGAGCCGCTGGTACGGGCCGCGGAGGCCGCCGCGCGCGGTGCCGGGCCGGCCGAGGACGCGCAGCCGCTGGTCACCGGGGTGGCCCCGTCACCTGACTTCACGGATGCCCCTGCCGAGACCTCCTCCGCCGTCTTCGCGGACTTCGCGCCGGCGCTCGGCGAGTCGTTCGGCCGCGCGCGTGCGGGCGGCCGTGAGCTGTACGGCTTCGCCAACCATGAACTCGTCTCCACGTACCTGGGCACGTCGACCGGGCTGCGGCTGCGCCACGACCAGCCGAACGGCACGCTGGAGCTGAACGCCAAGTCCCCGGACCGTACGCGTTCGGCATGGGCGGGGCGTTCGACCCGGGACTTCAAGGACGTCGACCCGGCGGCGCTGGACGCGGAACTGGCCCGGCGGCTGGTGTGGGCGCAGCGCAGGATCGAGCTGCCGGCGGGGCGCTACGAGACGCTGCTGCCGCCGACCGCGGTCGCGGACCTGCTGATCTACCAGATGTGGTCGGCATCGGCACGGGACGCGGCCGAGGGTCGCACGGTGTTCAGCAAGCCGGGCGGCGGCACCCGCGTCGGCGAGAGGCTCTCCGAACTGCCGCTGACCCTGCGCAGCGATCCCGACGAGCCGGGCCTGGAGACGCCGCCCTTCGTCGTCGCGCACGCCTCCGGCGACGACCTGTCGGTGTTCGACAACGGGTTGCCGGTGCAGGCCACCGAGTGGATCGGCGGTGGCGAGCTGAGGCACCTGACGACCACGCGGCACACCGCGGCCCTGACCGGCCTCCCGCTCGCGCCCGCGATCGGGAACCTGATCATGGACGGGGGTTCCGACCGCTCCCTGGAGGAGATGGTCGCGGGCACCGAGCGCGGACTGCTGCTGACCTGCCTGTGGTACATCCGCGAGGTGGACCCGGCGACCCTGCTGCTCACCGGCCTGACCCGGGACGGCGTCTACCTCGTCGAGAACGGGGAGGTCACCGGCGCGGTCAACAACTTCCGGTTCAACGAGTCACCGGTCGGCCTGCTGGGCCGCGCCACCGAGGCCGGCCGTACGGAGAAGACGCTGCCGCGCGAATGGAGCGACTGGTTCACGCGGGCCGCGATGCCTCCGGTGCGGGTGCCGGACTTCAACATGAGCTCGGTCAGCCAGGGCGTGTGACGCCCGCTGCGGGCAGGAGGGGCGGTCGTGGGCCGCCCCTTCCCCGTCGTGGGCCGCCCCTTCCCGTTCCGGTGCCGTCATACCTGCTGTCTGCCGCCCCTGCGTGTCATGTACGCCATCTCGCCGACGAAGACGAAGAGGACGGCGGCGGCGAGTTGGAGGCCGTGGCGGCCCCAGTCGATGCCCGGAGTGGCGGCGATGCCGAGGGCGCGGGCGACGGCGTTGCCGACGAGGCCGCCGATCGTGCCCATGAGCGTGGTCAGCCACAGCGGGCTGTGCTGCTTGCCCGGAAGGATCAGCTTGGCCAGCAGGCCCAGCACGAATCCGACGATGATCGCCCACAACCAGCCCATGGCTGCCTCCTCGATCCCTCGTACGGTGTACGGCTCGACATGAGACGTGAGCAGTGAGCAGTGAGCAGTGAGCAGTGAGGTCAGTCTGGGTCCGCCCGCCGTACGGCGCATGTCGGGATCACCCGTAGGCGGGGCGCGCGAGGCGTTCGCGCAGGCGGGAGGTGCCCCGGTCTCGATGGCGGCCGGGGCGCGGCGTACCGTGGAGAGTGTTCGGGCTCGGGTCCTGACCGGCTGTGCGGCAGGTACGGGCCGGGGAGAGTCCGGGACAGGCGGTGGTGCGGTGTGATGCGGAAGCGGAGCGGTGGCGGCGACGTCCAGGTGTTCCGGATCACGGGAGCCCGGCAGGGGCTCGAGGCGGACGTACGCGGCCGGCAGCGGCGTTACGTGGTGTCGATGGGCATCCGTACGGTGGCGGTGATCCTCGCGGCCAGCCTGTGGAACGTGGAGCGGCCCGTCGCCATCGTCGCGCTGGTGCTCGGCGCTGTGCTGCCGTACATCGCCGTCGTCATCGCGAACGCGGGACGGGAGAACGCGCCGTCGCTGCCGTCGACGTTCATCAACGTCCCGGTGCGTCCGATGATCGCGCCACCGACGGCGGACGGATCGCAGGAATCCGGCCAGGACGACGCACCGGCGGAGCCCGTGGGAGGAACCCCCGGCGAACCGCGTGAGCGGACCTGACCACGGCGGATGCCCGGGAAGCGGAATCGCACGCGGCGCCGAGCTCAAGAAAAGCTCAGATCAATCATGTTGTTCCGGTGCCGGGTAGCGGGTTACCCGTGACATACTTCGTACGCGCTCCGCATCCCCCGTCGGAGCGACAGACCGACGCCGGGCAGCTCCCCCCGTGGCTGCTCGGCGTCGCCTTGTTTGCCGTGGCTGTGAGACGAAGCTGTGACTGACGAAACCCCGATGTGCTCCGCCAAGGGCTGCCGTGCCGACGCCGTGTGGGTGCTGGCATGGAACAACCCGAAGATCCACGCGCCGGAGCGCCGCAAGACGTGGCTGGCGTGCGAGGAGCACCGGGAGCACCTGTCGCAGTTCCTCGGTGTGCGGGGGTTCCTGAAGGACGTCGTCGAGCTGGAGGACTGGGAAGCGCCCGACGGCGCCTGAGGGCTTCAGCGGGTATCGGGGAGTGTCCCCCTGGACCCGGTCCGACCCCGGTCTAACCCCCGATCGCCGACATCGGCCGGTCCGGCTGTACGAACGACGGGTCGTCCAGGCCCGCGCCCGCCTTCTTGCCCCACATCGCGAGCCGCCAGATCCGGGCGATCTCCTCGTCCGGGGCGCCGGAGCGGAGTGCGCCGCGCAGGTCGGTCTCCTCGGTGGCGAACAGACAGGTGCGTATCTGACCGTCGGCGGTCAGACGGGTGCGGTCGCAGGCCGCGCAGAACGGGCGGGTGACGGAGGCGATGACGCCGACGCGGTGCGGGCCGCCGTCGACCAGCCAGCGCTCGGCCGGGGCCGAACCGCGCTCCTCGGCGCCCTCCGGGGTCAGCTCGAAGCGGGTGCGCAGCGAGGCGAGGATGTCCCCGGCGGTGACCATGCCCTCACGCTTCCAGCCGTGCTGGGCGTCCAACGGCATCTGCTCGATGAAGCGCAGCTCGTAGTCGTGCTCGATCGCCCAGGCGAGCAGGTCCGGGGCCTCGTCGGCGTTCAGGTCCGGCATCAGGACCGCGTTGACCTTGACCGGGGTCAGGCCGGCCTCCCGGGCGGCCGTCAGGCCGTCGAGGACGTCCTTGTGACGGTCCCTGCGGGTGAGGGTCTTGAACACCTCCGGGCGCAGGGTGTCCAGCGAGACGTTCACCCGGTCCAGGCCCGCCGCCCCGAGGGCCGCCGCCGTGCGCCTGAGGCCGATGCCGTTGGTGGTGAGGGACATCCGGGGGCGGGGCCGCAGGGCCGCGACCCGGTCCACGATGCCGACCAGGCCGGGACGCAGCAGCGGCTCGCCGCCGGTGAAGCGGACCTCCTCGATGCCCAGTGACGTGACCGCGATGTCGATCAGGCGGACGATCTCGTCGTCCGTGAGCAGGTCGGGCTTGGCCAGCCACTGCAGACCCTCCTCGGGCATGCAGTACGTACAGCGCAGATTGCACCGATCGGTCAGCGAGACCCTGAGGTCGGTGGCCACCCGACCGTAGGTGTCGATGAGCACGTGGGCCCCCTCCCTCGTCGCGGATCACACATTCTCCGTCACCTGCACCGTCCTCTGCGAGCCTACGTGACGCCGCTGACAACGACAGCGGCCCTTCTGTGGGCGGGGTGACGCAGCCTCGTAACCGATTGCGACCGCAGCACTCCGGACGGTGACCCGACCGGGGCCCTCGGCCGTCTTCGGGTCCTCCGTCCTGGGTCACGGCGCCGCGCGGGGGCCGGTTCAGCTCGGTTTTTTTCATTCGCTTGAACTTGTTGCCGACCGACGGGGCGGCGGATAGCTTCGCCCTGCACCACTCGTCATGTACCTGCCGATCACGTCACCCGTGTCCGGCAGGTTCACGTTTTCCGGATGATGTGGAGACCCCATGGCTCATCGCCGTTCGAGAGGCCGCCTCGCCCTCGCCGTACCCGTCGTGCTGTCGCTGACGGCCTCCCTGGGCTTCCTGCCGGGTGCCGCGTCGGCCGCCGCGCGCACCGCCACCACCGCACGGACAGCCGAGGGGCCGGAACTCGCCTACGTCGTCAACACCCGGACGGACCGTCACACGCTGGCGACGGTGCGGCAGGCGATAGCCGCGGCCGGCGGCACGGTCGTGGTGACGTACGACAGGATCGGCGTGATCGTCGTGCACTCCGCGAACCCGGACTTCGCGCGGACCCTCCGTACCGTCCGAGGAGTGCAGTCCGCGGGGGCGACCCGGACCGCACCGCTGACGGCCTCGGGCACCACGGACGAGGGCGCCGCGCAGTACCTGACGAAGGCGGAGGCGGCGAAGGTCACGAGGGCCTCGGCGAACGCGGACGGCAGCGAGCCCCTCGAGGCCGACCAGTGGGACCTGCGCGCGATCGGCGCCGACAAGGCCGCGAGGATCGACCCGGGCAGCCGCAATGTCACGGTCGCCGTCATCGACACCGGCGTCGACGACACGCACCCGGACCTCGCGCCGAACTTCTCCCCGTCACAGTCCGCGAACTGCGTCGGCGGCAAGGCGGACACCTCCTACGGCGCCTGGCGGCCGGCGAAGCCCGAGCACTACCACGGCACCCACGTCGCCGGGGAGATCGCGGCGGCCCGCAACGGCATCGGCGTCGCCGGTGTCGCCCCGAACGTCAAGGTCTCCGCCATCAAGGTGGCCGACCCGGTCAACGAGCTCTTCTACCCCGAGAGCGTCGTCTGCGCGTTCGTGTTCGCCGCCGACCACGGCGTCGCGATCACCAACAACAGCTACTACGTGGACCCGTGGCTGTACAACTGCATGGACGACCCGGACCAGCGGGCCATCGTCGACGCGGTCAACCGGGCCCAGCTGTACGCCCGGCACAAGGGCACACTCAACATCGCCTCGGCGGGCAACTCCAACGACGACCTGGACTCCCACGCCCTGGCCGACGCCTCCAGCCCCGACGACTCGACGGCGGTGCCCCGCACGGTCGACCCGCACGAGTGCTTCGACGTGCCGACGCAGCTGCCGGGCGTCGTCACGGTCAGCGCGACGGGCGTCACCGACGCCAAGTCGTACTACTCCAGTTACGGCGACGGCGTCATCGACGTCGCGGGCCCGGGCGGCGACAAGTACCAGATCCCGGACACCCCGTCGAAGAACGGCCGCATCCTCTCCACGATGCCGAACGGCCAGTACGGCTTCCTGCAGGGCACGTCGATGGCGTCGCCGCACGTCGCGGGCGTGGCCGCGCTGCTGAAGTCCACACACCCGTGGGCGGGCCCGGCCCAGCTCCAGGCGCTCCTCAAGGCGCAGGCGGACAACCCGGGCTGCCCGACCGCCCCCTACGACGGTAACGGCGACGGGGTCGTGGACGCGACCTGCGCGGGCGGCAAACGCGTGAACGGTTTCTACGGCTTCGGCATCGTCAACGCCCTGCGCGCGGTCAGATGACCCGGATCAGGTGACAGGGAGGGGCCGGGCCTTGTCCGGCCCCTCCCTCATGTTGATCCAGTACACCCTCCACAGTGTCCTCATGACCGATACGAACGTGGCATGGGCGGCACTCGGCGGGGATCCCGCGCTGGTGCGGAGGATCTCGGCCGTCGCACGGGAGGGCGCGCTGCGGTCGCGGCTTCCCGTACGGGAGGTGGCGCGGGCCTGCGTCGGGGTGTGCGCGCTGGCCGCCGCCGAGTGGGGCGCCCGGCGGGCCGGGATGCCGGCCGTTCCCGAGGTGCGGGTCGACGACGGGGCCGTGGCCACCGCCTTCCACAGCGAGCGGCATCTGC
This sequence comes from Streptomyces sp. PTL18, assembly GCF_059510295.1. NCBI lineage: Bacteria > Bacillati > Actinomycetota > Actinomycetes > Kitasatosporales > Streptomycetaceae > Streptomyces > Streptomyces sp. PTL18. The sequence goes on from NZ_JCAJZO010000013.1 coordinate 31,540, forward strand.
GCATCGACGGCCGGGAACCGGTCAACTTCGCGCCGCTTTCGCGGTTCTGGCGCACCGCGGACGGCTGGGTGCGCACGCACGCGAACTATCCGCACCACCGCGAGCGGCTGCTGGGCGCTCTGGGGCTGGCAGCGGACGCGTCCGTGGAGACCGTGGCCGCCGCACTCGCCGAGCGGTCGTCCCTCGAGGTGGAGGAGAGCGTGTACGCGCTCGGAGGGCTCGCGGTCGCGCTGCGCACGCCCAGGGAGTGGGCGGCGCATGAACAGGGGCGGGCGGTCGCCGCGCACCCGCTCGTGGGCCGTGAGCGGCTCGACCGGGCTCCCGTACGCCCTCTCGTACCGCTCGACGGCGAGCCGCTGCTGCCCGCCGCCGGCGTCCGCGTCCTGGACCTCACCCGGGTCATCGCGGGCCCGGTGGCCACCCGGACCCTGGCGCTGCTCGGCGCGGACGTCCTGCGGATCGACAGCCCCCAGGTCCCGGAACTCCCCGACCAGCACGCCGACATGGACTTCGGGAAGCGGTCCGCGGTGCTCGACCTGCGGGCGTCCGCGGACCGGCGGACCGTGGAGGATCTGCTGGCGGAGGCGGACGTGGTCGTCACGGGCTACCGTCCCGGCGCACTCGACCGGTTCGGGCTCTCCGCCGGGCGACTCGCCGAGCGCCGGCCCGGGCTGGTGGTGGCGGAGCTGTCGGCGTGGGGCGCGTACGGGCCGTGGGGCGGACGGCGGGGCTTCGACAGCCTGGTGCAGGTCGCCACCGGTATCGCGGTGACCGAGGGGTCGGCCCAGCGGCCGGGAGCGCTGCCCGCGCAGGCCCTCGACCACGGCACGGGGTATCTGCTGGCCGCGGCGGTCCTGCGGTGCCTCACCGAGCAGACCGAGGAGGGCGGAACCCGGGTGGTACGGCTGGCGCTGGCACGGACGGCGGCCTGGCTGACGGACGACACCGTCCGGGACACCGGGTCGGCGCAGGCGGCGTACGACGGCCCGGATCCCTGGGTCGCCGAGAGCGGCAGCTCGCTGGGCCGGCTGCGCCACGCCCTGCCACCGGTCCGTTTCGCGGGCGGCCCGGCCGACTGGACGCGCCCGCCGGGGCGGTGGGGGCGCGATCCCGCGCGGTGGGACGGGCCCCGGCTCGGGAGCTGAGGCACCGGGCGCGACCCGGGAGCGGGGGAACCGGGCGGCCGAAATCGTCTCCCTGGGCGGAATGCCATTCCCTCAGTTGATTGACTTCGGTTGCCCGTTTCTGTGGCGACTGGCGAAGATCGTGCCGTGAGCTCGATACGACCCGGTGCCGGGCCCGACGACGCAGACACCGGTACGGCCTCCGTGCCCGTCGCGGACGCCGCCCCCGTCGTCCGTCCCTCGCTCCGCCGGGGCGTCGCCGGGCTCGCCCTGGTGACGGTCGCCGCCCTGATACCGCTGCTCGGGCCCTCGGCCGCGCTGCACGGCACGGGCGAGGCGGCAGCCCCGGGGGCGGGTGGCGTCGGCCTGCTGCGTGCGGTGCTGTTCGCGGCGCTGTGCGTACCCGTGGGCGAGCTGTTCGTCGCCCGCCTGGCACGTCGGACGCCGGGCGCTCCCGTGGCGGAGGGGCCGCGCAGCTGGGCACCCTGGGCGGCCGGTGCGGGCTTCGCCGCAGCGCTGGGGCTCGCCTCGGTCGTGGCCACCGGCAATCTGGTCCCCGACCGGCTCGCCCAGATCGACGTCGGCGGGCTGTACCAGACCCGGGACGGCGCGCTGGCCCTGGTGGAGGTCAACGCCTTCCTCGTGGCCGGGTTGTGCGCACTGTCCCGCCGGCCGTCCCTCCAGGTGTTCCCGCTGGCCGCGGTGGCCGTCGCCGAGGCGCTGCGCGCCCATCCCGCCACCGAGCACTCCCCCCTGGTGGGGGCCGGCCTGACCCTGGTCCACCTGGGCTGCGCGGCGCTGTGGGCGGGCGGTCTGCTGCACGCGCTGCGGCTGCTGCGGCACTGGCGCGCGGCTCGCGGGGCGGGGGCCCTCCTGCTGGGCCGCTACGCACGCGTGGCGGCCGTTCTGCTCGCCGCGATCACCGCGACGGGTGTGTGGAGCTCGCTGCGCCGCATGCCACCGGACACCGTCCTCGACCAGCTGACGACGACGGCGTACGGCCGCACGCTGCTCGCCAAGGTGCTGCTGGTGGCCGTCGTCGCCGCGCTCGCCCTGGCCGCCCGCCTGCGCCTGCGGCGCGCCGCCGACCCGCTGGGCGCCTGTGTGCCCGCGCGGGCGGAGGTGGTGGTGCTGGGGCTGGTGGTGGCGGTCTCGGGCCTGTTGACGGCGCTGCCGCCGCCGATCCGCTGGCCCTGACCGGCCACCGGCGAGCGTGCCACGGACCAGCAGGAACCCTGCCGCCCGGGGACCCTCGGTCGTCGCCGGACTCGTTCGCCGCGGCGGGCCCGTCGACGAGGGGCACCGGCCGCGCGGAGCCCTGGCCGCCGGAGCCGGACGGTCACACCCCCGCGGCCCCCAGCAAGGTCCCGGCGGCATAGGTGACCCCCATCGCCAGCGCCCCGCCCAGCACGTTGCGGGCCACGGCCCGTCCCGGCTTCGCCGCGCCCAGGCGGGCGCTCGTCCAGCCGGTGATGACGAGCGCGGCCAGGACGGACGCGACCGTCACCAGCAGGCGGATGCCGGCCGGGGGCAGCACGATCGCCAGCAGCGGGAGCAGGGCGCCCACCGTGAACGCCAGGAAGCTCGCCCAGGCCGCGTGCCACGGGTTCGTCAGCTCGTCGGGGTCGATGCCGAGTTCCACGCGCGCGTGGGCGCGCAGGGCGTCGCGCGCCGTCAACTGCACCGCCGCCTCCCGGGCCACGTGCCGGGACAGGCCGCGCTGCTCCAGCATCTCCGTCAGTTCCTCGAGTTCCGCCTCCGGCTGCTCCCTCAGTTCGCGCCGCTCCAGGGCCAGGGCCGCCTTCTCGGAGTCCCGCTGGGTCGACACCGACACGTACTCCCCCGCCGCCATCGACATCGAGCCTGCCAGCAGTCCGGCGAGGCCCGCGGTCAGCAGCGTGCCGCGGTCGGTCGTCGCCCCGGCGACGCCGACCACCAGGCCCGCGGTGGAGACGATGCCGTCGTTGGCGCCGAGGACCGCCGCCCGCAGCCAGTTGAGCCGCGCCCCGAGCGCACCGCCGTGTACCTCGTCGTGCGTGGGTTCCATCACACGGGGAGGATGGCACCTCATGAGGCGGACGGCATCCCGGGCACGCCCGTCGCCGACTCTCCTGACAGAGCATCAGTTGGGGTTTCGTCAACTGCTGTGCACGGGCGCGAAGGTTGTGCGCCCGGCGCAGGGGAGCCGCGGGTCGCGGGTGGGGCCCGGGACTGTCGGTCGTGGCCCGTATCCTCAGTGACCATGCTCGAAGACCCCACGACCGCAGTGTCCCCGGCCGCCTGGCCGGCCGCGTATCCGGAGGGGTACGCGGTCGTCGACGTGGAGACCACCGGCCTGGCCCGGGACGACCGGATCATCTCGGCCGCCGTCTACCGGCTGGACGCGCGCGGTGAGGTCGAGGACCACTGGTACACGCTGGTCAACCCGGAACGCGACCCGGGGCCGGTGTGGATACACGGTCTGACGAGCGAGACCCTCGAAGGTGCACCCCTGTTCCGGGAGGTCGCCGAGGAGTTCGCGGCCCGGCTCGACGGCCGCGTGCTCGTCGCGCACAACGCGGTCTTCGACTGGCAGATGATCGCCCGGGAGTACGCACGCGCGGAACGCGAGGCGCCGGTCCGTCAGCGGCTGTGCACCATCGCGCTGTCCAAGGAGCTGCGCCTGCCGCTGGCCAACCACAAGCTGGAGACGCTGGCCGCGCACTTCGGGGTGGTCCAGCGGCGGGCGCACCACGCGCTGGACGACGCGCGCGTGCTGGCCGAGGCGTTCCGGCCGAGTCTGCACGCCGCCGCCCGGGAGGGCGTACGACTGCCGCTCCTGGAGTGCCGTCCGCTGACGGAGTGGTCGGCCACCCCCACGGTGCCCCGCCAGTCCGCCGGGGGGTACCGCGCGAGCAGTTGGCGCCCGTCCCGCAAACGCCCGGCCTGTCCCTATCCCAACCCGGGGCGGTACGAGGAGGGCAAGCGGCTCAAGCAGGGCATGCGGGTGGCGTTCTCCGGCGACACCTCGGTCGACCGGGAGCTGCTGGAGGACCGCGCCGTCGAGGCCGGGCTGCACGTGGCGACGAGCCTTTCCCGGCTCACCAGCCTGCTCGTCACCAACGACCCGGACTCGGGCACGTCCAAGACGGTCAAGGCGCGGCAGTACGGGACACCGATGATCGACGAGGCGGCGTTCGGGCAGCTGCTGCGGGACGTCGAACCCGCGACGGAAGGAGTGACCCGTGCGGACGGGTGATTGCCGCACGACTCGCCCGGCGCCCACTCGCCCGCGCCACGGCGACACCCCACGCTGTGGCGCATGGCACGTTGCGAGGTCTGCGGAAACGACTACGGCATGACGTTCGAGGTGCACGCGCAGGGCGCGGTGCACGTCTTCGACTGTTTCGCCTGCGCCATCCACCGAATGGCGCCCATCTGCGAACACTGTCGCGTCCAGATCATCGGCCAGGGCGTCGACGTCGACGGCCACTGGTACTGCGGCGCGCACTGCGCCCGCGCGGAGGGGCAGGTGGGGATCGTCGACCGGGTCTGAGGCACCCCCGTGCGGGTGCGACCCGGTCCGAGATGTACCGTCGTGGGGTGTACCGCTTCCTGTTGTCCCGGCAGTGGGTGATCCTCACCCTGGTGGCTCTCCTGCTCATCCCCACGATGATCAGGCTGGGTTTCTGGCAGCTGCACCGCCACGACCACAGGCAGGCGCTGAACCGGCTGATCAACGAGTCGCTGGCGGCGCCGCCCGTGCCCGCGGAGTCGCTCACCTCGGTCGGCGGGACCGTCCGGCACGAGGACCTCTACCGCCGGGTGACCGCGAAGGGCCACTTCGACACGGCGCACGAACTGGTCGTGCGCCGCCGTACGAACGCGGCCAACGAGGTCGGCTACCACGTGCTGACTCCGTTCGTGCTGAACGACGGCAGGACCCTCCTCGTGAACCGGGGCTGGATCGACTCCGCCGCCTCGCAGACCACGTTCCCGAAGATCCCGGCACCCGCCCGGGGCGAGATCACGGTCACCGGTCGGCTGATGCAGGACGAGACGACGGCCGCGAGCGGCATCAAGAACCTCAAGGGGCTGCCGGACCGCCAGGTCATGCTGATCAACAGCGAGCAGATCGGCGCGCTGCTGCGCGACGCGGGCGACACCTCCGCCAAGGAGGTGCTCGGCGGCTACATCGAGCTGGTCTCCCCCGCCCCCAGGGGCGGCAGTCCCGAGCTGGTCCCGTCGCCCAAGGAGGACAGCAGCTGGATCGGGCTCGGTGACATCAACCTGCCGTACGCGGTCCAGTGGTGGCTCTTCGCGGCGGGCGTCCCCCTCGGCTGGTTGATCCTCGTCCGCCGGGAGGCCCGGGAGCGGGCGAAGGCGGCCGAGGAGAGACGCGAGGAGCCGGCGCCGACCACGGTGTGACACCGGCCGCATCCGGTGGCGACCGCGACCGGACACCCCACGTCCGGTGGAGGCCGGCCGCGCGGTCCCGCCAGTGGCGGACCGCGTCTGCTCCTCGACCGCCTTGGCCGCCCGGGTGAGCTGGTCGGGGGTGACGGTGAAGCCGAGGCCCATGAGCAGGGCGATGGGGACGGTCACGGCGACGGAGAAGGTGCCCCACGGGGAGTGCGCGAGCGCGTTGACCACGACCAGGGCCGGCACGCCCAGCAGAATGATCATGATGGCGAACACCGCGACCAGCGCCGCCGCGCCGCCCACCCGGCCGATCTCGTCGCGGGCCATCCGACCGAGCGACTTTCCGTCCCGCCGCATCCACAGGAACAGCACCACCATGTCCTGCACGGCCCCGGCGAAGATCACCCCGGCCACGATCCACAGGGTTCCGGGCAGGTATCCCATCTGTGCCGCCGGCACCGAACCCACCAGCGGCCCGGCGCCGGTGATCGCGGCGAAGTGGTGGCCGAGCAGGACCCGGCGGTCGGTCGGGTGGAAGTCGACCCCGTCCTCCAGGCGCCCGGCGGTCGTCCGGCCGCAGCACACGGCGCGCGATGAAACGGGAGTAGAAGCGGTAGGCGATGGCGTACGAGCCGAGCGCGGCCACCACCAGCCAGACCGCGGAGATCCTCTCCCCGCGGGCGAGCGCGAGGACGCCCCAGGCGACGGCGCCGAGCAGCGAGACGGCGGTCCACAGGAGGACCACCCGTAGGGATGTACGGGATTTTTCGGGCACCTGAGGTCCGGATTCGGCCAGGGTGATGCGGGCATGGCGGCTCCTCACCTCGAGGGTGGCGTGAGAACTCGTGACAGGACGTGCGCGGTGCCGACGGCTCTCCCGCTCGCTGTCGGTTCGTGCAAGAGTTGCCCACCCACGGGAAACGGTTGGCAGCGGATGTCCGGAAGATTTCCCCTCGATTCCCTGTCCTCCGAACCGGCACCCCGCGCAACTCTCCTGCGAGGGCACAGGCACACCAAGGACGGTGACCCATGGCCGACGACGCCATGACCGCGACGTTCCTCGCCATGATCGGCGGAGCGTCCCTGCTCGCCGTCACCGCGCGCCGACTGCGCCGAAGCGACCGGCTGCCCTCCCTGGAGGGCTGGGCCCTCGCCGACCGCAGTCTCGGCCCGGTGTGGACCTGGCTGCTGCTGGGCGGCACGATCTTCACCGCGTACACCTTCACCGCCGTGCCCGGGCTGGCGTACGGCAACGGCGCGGCCGCCTTCTTCGCGGTGCCGTACACGGTGATCGTCTGCCCGCTCGCCTTCGTCCTGCTGAGCCGCCTGTGGACCGTGGCCCGTCGGCACGGCTATGTCACCGCCGCCGACTTCGTACGCGGACGCTACGGGTCGCCGGCGCTGGCCCTGGTGGTCGCGCTGACCGGGATCCTGGCGACGATGCCGTACCTCGCGCTGCAACTGCTCGGCATCCGGGCGGTGCTGACGGCCGGGGGCGTGTATCCGCGGGGCGTCACGGGCGACCTGGTGATGGTGACGCTGTTCGCGGGGCTCGCGGTGGCGACCTACCGGCACGGGCTGCGGGCACCCACCGTCATCTCGGCGCTCAAGGCGGTGGCCGTGTTCGTCTCGCTCACCGCCGTCACCTGGCTCGTCCTCGACCGGCTCGGCGGCCCGGGACCGGTTTTCGACGGCGCGGCCCGGCGCCTCGGCGGCCCCGACACGGCACACTCCGCTCTGCTGCTCTCCCCCGCCCAGCAGCCCGCCTACGCCAGCCTCGCCCTCGGCTCCGCGCTGGCCCTGCTGATGTACCCGCACGTGCTCACCGCCGGTTTCGCCGCCGACGGGCCGCGCACCCTGCGCAAGGCCTCGGTGGCGCTGCCCGCCTGGACGGGGCTGCTCGCGCTCTTCGGCTTCCTCGGCATCGCCGCACTCGCGGCCGGGGTCCGGGCGCCGAGGGGCGGCGCCGAGGCGGCCGTGCCGATGCTGGTGGACCGGCTGATGCCGGGGCCGCTGGCCGGACTGGTGTTCGGCGCGATCACGGTGGGCGCGCTGGTTCCCGCCTCGGTGATGTCGATCGCGGCCGCCACGAGCTTCGTCCGCAACGTGTACGTCGAGTACGTGCACCCGACGGCCACGCCCAAACGACAGGTCCGCATCGCCCGGGCGGTGTCGCTGACCGCGAAGGTGGGCGCGGTGGCGTTCGTGTTCGGGCTGCGCGACCAGGACGCCGTCAACCTCCAGCTGCTGGGCGGGGTCTGGATCCTGCAGATCTTCCCGGCGGTGGCCGTGGGCCTGTTCACCGGACGGCTGCACCCGCGGGCCCTGCTCGCCGGGTGGGGCGTGGGCATGGTGGTCGGCACCTTCCTGGTGGTGCGGGAGGGGTTCTCCTCGATCGTGCCGCTCGCCACCGGGCGGACGCCGCTGCAGATCTACGCCGGACTCGCCGCGCTGCTCCTCAACCTGATCGTCGCCGTGGCCGCGACCACGGCCCTGGAACGCCTCGGCGTCCCGCGCGGCGCCGACACGACCGACCTACCGTCGCGCCTGACCGCCAGGCGGCGCCCCGAGACGGGAGCGAACACCCCGTGAGACGCAGACAGCCCACCCCCGTCACGCTGACCCCGGTGCCCCAGCCGGCCGGCCCGGCCGGTCCCCTCACCCCGGCGGTGGGCGACCCGGCCGAGCTGGAACGCGAGGCCGGTGTCGCCCGCCTGTTCGAGTGGCACTACGCCTCGATGCTGCGCCTGGCCGTACTTCTCGGCGCCGACGACCCGGAGAACGTGGTGGCCGAGGCCTACTACCAGATCTACCGGAAGTGGCGGCGCCTGAAGGACACCGAGGCGGCGGAGGCGTATCTGCGCTCCACGGTGTGCAACCTGACGCGGATGCGCATACGCCACCTCCAAGTGGCGCGCAGGCACGAGGAGAAGCCCACGGAGGAGGTCGTCGCCTCCGCCGAGAGCACCGCACTCCTCCACGACGACCAGCGGGTGCTGATCGGCGCCCTCCAGCAGTTGCCCGCCCGGCAGCGGGAGGCACTCGTGCTGCGGCACTGGCTCGGCCTGAAGGAGCAGGAGATCGCCGCGGCGATGGGCATCTCCTGCGGATCCGTCAAGACCCACACGGCGCGCGGCCTCGCCGCCCTGACCCAGGCGATGGAGGCCCGGCGATGACGCATCGAGATGCGACTCCGTCGCGTGGCACCGGTCCGGACCGTACGGAACGGGAGCTGCGCGAGGCCCTCGCCGCGCTGGCGGACGGGGTGCACGCCTCCCCCGACGCCTACCGGACGGCACGCGGCGCGTGGCTGCGCCGCGAGCGTCGGCGCCGGCTCGTCCTGACCGTGCTGGTGGCGGTCGTCTTCACCCTGGCCACCCTGATCGGCCTGTGGGTTCTCAACCAGGTCCCGTCGGACCCCGGCGTCGTCTTCTCCGGCCTCGGCTCCGCACCGCCCGTCACTCCGCCGGCCCACGCCCTGATTGTCCCGTAGGCCCACCGGGAACCCGCTCCCCGTGCATCCGCGGATCGAGGACTACGCGCTCATCGGTGACGAACAGACCGCCGCCCTGGTCGGCCGGGACGGGTCCGTCGACTGGCTGTGCCTGCCCCGGTTCGACTCGCCCGCCTGCTTCGCGAAGCTGCTCGGCACCGAGGAGCACGGTCACTGGAGGATCGCGCCCGAGGGCGCCGGGCCGTGCACCCGCCGCGCATACCGCCGGGACACCCTCGTCCTCGACACCGAGTGGGACACCCCGGACGGCACGGTCCGCGTCACCGACTTCATGCCCCAGCGCGACCGCGCCCCCGACCTCGTACGCGTCATCGAGGGGCTGGACGGCCGGGTCACCGTGCGCGGGGAACTGCGGCTGCGCTTCGACTACGGCTCGATCGTGCCCTGGATGCGGCGGACCGACGGTCACCGCGTGGCCGTGGCGGGACCCGACTCGGTGTGGCTGCGCAGCGAGCCCTCGGTGCCCACCTGGGGCCGGGACTTCGCCACCCACTCGGAGTTCTCGGTCCGCAAGGGGCAGAAGGTCGCCTTCGTCCTCACCTGGCATCCCTCGCACGAGCCGCGTCCCCCTCTGGTCGACCCGTTCGACGCCCTGGACAGCAGCGTCCTGGACTGGCGGGCGTGGGTGGCGCGGTGCCGCTACGAGGGCCCGCACCGGGACGTCGTGGTGCGGTCCCTGATCACCCTCAAGGCCCTCACCTACCGGCCCACCGGCGGTATCGTCGCCGCTCCCACCACCTCACTGCCGGAGTCGCCGGGCGGCGTCCGCAACTGGGACTACCGCTACAGCTGGCTGCGGGACTCCACGCTCACCCTTCAGGCGCTGCTGGCGGCCGGCTACCAGGAGGAGGCCGAGGCCTGGCGCGACTGGCTGCTGCGCGCGGTCGCCGGCGACCCCGCGGATCTCCAGATCATGTACGGCATCTCGGGCGAACGGCGGCTGCCCGAGTACGAACTGCCCTGGCTGCCGGGGTTCGAGGACTCGGCCCCGGTCCGGGTCGGCAACGACGCGGTGAAGCAGCTGCAGTTGGACGTGTACGGCGAGGTCATCGACTCGCTGTCACTGGCCCGCACCGCGGGTCTGCCGGTCAGGCCGCACATGTGGCGGGTGGAGTGCGCGCTGATGGAGTTCCTGCGCACGGCCTGGCGGCAGCCGGACTCGGGCCTGTGGGAGGTGCGGGGGCCGGGCCGCCACTTCGTGTACTCGAAGGTGATGGCGTGGGTGGCCGCCGACCGCGCCGTGCGCAACCTGGAGCAGAACCCGCACCTCGACGGCGACCTCGACGGCTGGCGTGCCATGCGCGACGAGGTGCACCGGGAGGTGTGCGAGCGCGGCTACGACCCGGAACGGAACACGTTCACGCAGTACTACGGCTCACGCTCGCTCGACGCCTCGCTGCTGCAGATCCCCCTCGTCGGCTTCCTGCCGCCGGACGATCCGCGGGTGACCGGCACGATCGACGCGGTTCGCGCGGAGCTCGCGGAAGACGGCCTCCTGCGGCGGTACAGCCTTCGGACTTCGGACGTGGACCCGCTGCCGGGCGGCGAGGGCGCGTTCCTGGCGTGCTCCTTCTGGCTCGCGGACGCCCTGCACATGACCGGCCGTACGGATGAGGCTCGCACGTTGTTCGAACGGCTGGTCGGACTGTGCAACGACGTAGGTCTGCTGTCGGAGGAGTACGACCCGGCCACCGGTCGGATGCTCGGAAACTTTCCGCAGGCCTTCAGCCATTTGGGCCTGGTGGGGGCCGCCCTCGCCCTCCACGGGAGCGAGACGGCAGGATAGCAGCCATGGATCTTGGACTGAAGGACCGTGTGTACGTCGTCACGGGCGCGACGCGGGGGCTGGGCAACGCGACCGCGCGGGAACTCGTCGCCGACGGGGCGAAGGTGGTGATCACCGGCCGCGACGGGAAGCGGGCCGAGGAGGCGGCGGCGGAGCTGGGGGCCGACGCCGTGGGTGTGGCCGCCGACAACGCCGACCCGCGGGCGACGGCCCGGCTGATCGCCACGGCCCGTGAGCACTTCGGCGGCTTCGACGGCATCCTCATCAGCGTGGGCGGGCCCCCGGCCGGAGGCGTGGCCGACAACACGGACGAGCAGTGGACGGCGGCGTTCGAGTCCGTGTTCCTGGGCGCGGTCCGGCTGGCGCGCGCCGCCGCCGCGGAGCTGACCGAGGGCGGTGTCATCGGGTTCGTGCTGTCCGGTTCCGTGCACGAGCCCATCCCGGGCCTGACCATCTCCAACGGGCTGCGCCCCGGTCTCGCGGGCTTCGCCAAGTCGATCGCGGACGAGCTGGGCCCGCGGGGCATCCGGGTCGTCGGCCTGCTCCCGGCCCGCATCGACACCGACCGGGTGCGCGAGCTGGACGCCCTGTCCCCCGACCCGGAGGCGGCCCGCGCGGCCAACGAGTCCCGCATCCCGCTGCGCCGCTACGGGAGGCCGGAGGAGTTCGGGCGCACGGCCGCGTTCCTGCTGTCGCCGGCGGCGTCGTACCTGACCGGCATCATGGTGCCGGTGGACGGCGGGTCGCGACACGGCTTCTGAGCGCCTGTGCCACATCACCAGCCGGAACAGCGCGCGTCGTCCGGCGCGTGCGATCGCACGGCGGGCCGGGCGGCGCGCGCCCGGCTGGGCCGCGGCGGCCGGCGCGAGGCGGGCCGCACCGGGGCAGAGTGAGCCGCCAGGCCCGCGAGGGGCGGGCCTGGTCGTGGCAGGTCCACGGCCTGGTTGTGGTGCGTCTTACTCGCCGACCCCCGCCAGATCCCGCAGCCGCCGGGCCTGGGCGGCCCGTTCCGCGACGCGCTGGGCCTCGTACGTCCGCTCCTGCGCGCCGCGCAGCAGCGCCTTGGTCTCGATCACGGCGTCGCGGGGCGCCGCGAGCAGGGCGGTCGCCAGGTCCCGTACCGCGTCGTCGAGCTGGTCGACCGGTACGGCGACGTTCGCGAGCCCGGTGGTCACGGCTTCCTCGGCCCCGACGAAGCGGCCCGTCACGCAGATCTCCAGCGCGCGGGCATAGCCGACCAGGCCCACCAGCGGATGGGTGCCGGTGAGGTCCGGTACCAGGCCCAGGCTGGTCTCGCGCATGGCGAACCGCACGTCGTCCGCGACGACGCGCAGGTCGCAGGCGAGGGCGAGCTGGAACCCCGCTCCGATCGCATGGCCCTGGACGGCGGCGATGGACACGATGTCGCTCTGCCGCCACCAGGTGAACGCCTCCTGGTACCCGGCGATGGTGGCGTCCAGCTCCGCGTCGCCGCTGCGCGCGAGGTCGATGAAGGTCGGTTCGCCCTCGATCCCCTCGGGCGTGAACATCTGACGGTCCAGCCCGGCCGAGAACGACTGGCCCTCGGCGCGCAGCACCACCACGCGGACCGAACCGGGCAGCGCCCGCCCGGCCTCGGTCAGCGCCCGCCACAGAGCGGGGCTCTGCGCGTTGCGCTTGGCCGGGTTGGTCAGCGTCACCGTGGCGATCGCCTCGTCGACGGTGAGCCGTACGCCGTCCTTGTCGAGTACCGGGTCGAGCGAAGCCATGGGGCGCCTCCGATGGGTGCGGTCGTCAGCGGATGCCGCGGCACGGCATCCCTAAGTGACTGCACAGTAACCACCCGGCCGGTCGGGCGACCGACCGGGTGGCCACCATCGAAGCCGATGGGCCGCCCGGCGTCAGGCCGACTGGGCCTTCTTGCCCCGCGTCGCCCCGCCACGCCCTCGCAGCGTGACGCCCGACTCACTGAGCATCCGGTGAACGAAGCCATACGAGCGGCCGGTCTCCTCGGCCAGCGCCCGGATGCTCGCACCGGAGTCGTACTTCTTCTTCAGGTCTGCCGCGAGCTTGTCGCGCGCGGCGCCGGTCACCCGGCTGCCCTTCTTCAGAGTCTCGGCCACCCGTGCCTCCTCATGGGAAGTGCGCTCTGGTCTCCTCATGATCACCCCTCCGGGGCGTGATGGCCACCCATTCGGCAAGGTCCGTGCGACAAGGTTGTGACGACAGGAGCACATCCCCACGAGTGGAATCCGGGATTCCGCCCGGTCGTGTCCGTACACCCGAACGGGTTCACCGAGGAATTACCAGGTCAGCGAAGTGCGACGGCCGAGCCCGCACGACGCAGCAGCTCGGTCGTCGAATCGGTGCAGGACACACCCGGGTATGAGGAGATCTCACACAGATGATGGATCACGGATCGGCCGAATGATCCATCCGCAGTGGATCAGCCGTTCGGTCAAGCGCGCCTGACCGAACGGCCGGGTGGGGCGGTCAGGCGAGCGCGACGAGGTCGGCGTACTCCGCGCCCCACAGGTCCTCGACACCGTCCGGCAGCAGGATGATCCGCTCCGGCTGGAGTGCCTCGACCGCGCCCTCGTCGTGGGTGACGAGCACGACCGCGCCCTTGTAGGTGCGCAGTGCGCCGAGGATCTCCTCGCGGCTGGCCGGGTCGAGGTTGTTGGTCGGCTCGTCGAGCAGCAGCACGTTCGAGGACGCCGGCCGGCTTGTCGACGTCGTCGCCGGAGAACAGGAACGAACCGAGCACCTTGCGGACCTCGACGAGGTCCATGTCGGGGGCGGCGGAACGCATGTTCTCCAGCACCGTGCGGTCCGCGTCGAGGGTCTCGTGCTCCTGGGCGTAGTAGCCGAGCTTGAGGCCGTGACCCGGGACGACCTTGCCGGTGTCCGGCTGCTCGATACCCCCGAGCAGACGCAGCAGGGTGGTCTTGCCCGCGCCGTTGAGGCCGAGGATGACGACGCGGGATCCCTTGTCGATGGCCAGGTCGACGTCGGTGAAGATCTCCAGGGATCCGTACGACTTCGACAGGCCCTCGGCCATCAGCGGGGTCCTGCCGCAGGGCGCGGGCTCGGGGAAGCGCAGCTTGGCGACCTTGTCCTGCTGGCGGACCGCCTCCAGGCCGGACAGCAGCTTCTCGGCGCGGCGGGCCATGTTCTGCGCGGCGACCGTCTTGGTGGCCTTGGCGCGCATCTTGTCGGCCTGGGCGTTGAGCGCGGCGGCCTTCTTCTCGGCGTTGGCGCGCTCCCGCTTGCGGCGCTTCTCGTCGGCCTCGCGCTGCTGCTGGTAGAGCTTCCAGCCCATGTTGTAGACGTCGATCTGGGCGCGGTTGGCGTCCAGGTAGAACACCTTGTTGACGACCGTCTCGACCAGGTCCACGTCGTGCGAGATGACGATGAAGCCGCCGCGGTAGGTCTTCAGGTAGTCGCGCAGCCAGATGATCGAGTCCGCGTCGAGGTGGTTGGTCGGCTCGTCGAGGAGCAGGGTGTCCGCGTCGGAGAACAGGATGCGGGCCAGCTCGATACGGCGGCGCTGACCACCGGAGAGCGTGTGCAGGGGCTGGGACAGCACCCGGTCGGGCAGGTTGAGCGCGGCGGCGATGGTGGCGGCCTCGGCCTCGGCGGAGTACCCGCCCTTGGTGAGGAACTCCGTCTCCTGGCGCTCGTACTGCCGAAGCGCCTTCTCGCGGGTGGCGCCCGTGCCGGTGGCGATGCGCTGCTCGTTCTCCCGCATCTTGCGGATCAGGACGTCGAGGCCGCGCGCGGACAGGATGCGGTCGCGGGCGAGGACGTCGAGGTCGCCGGTGCGAGGGTCCTGCGGGAGGTAGCCGACCTCGCCGGAGCGGGTGACGGTGCCCGCGGCGGGGATGCCCTCGCCGGCGAGGACCTTGGTCAGGGTGGTCTTCCCTGCGCCGTTGCGGCCGACGAGGCCGATGCGGTCGCCCTTGGCGACGCGGAAGGTGGCGCTCTCGATGAGGATGCGGGCACCGGCGCGCAGCTCGATGCCGGAGGCGGAGATCACGGACAGACTCCTGGGCGGAGAGGGGCGGGATGGGCGGCTGAGGACGTTCCCGCCGTCTAATGCGCGAGGAGAATGGCCATGGGCGCCAGTCTAACGGGGCGGTGCAAGCGCTTTTTCCGTGCGCCGACGTCCCGGGCTGTGATGTGCGCCGTCGCCGCGCGGCGCGAAGAGTACGCGCGGGCGGGGCGCTCCGGGCTGTGACGCGGCCGGCGTGTCCCCCGTTCGGGCTATGGCCCGGTATCGCGCCCCGGGACGGTACGAGGATGGCGTTCCGGGCCCCAGGGCGTTGTCAGTGGCCGGTGCCAGACTGAGCGGCAGGCCGGGACTGCGGCCGGACACCGGAGGGAGTGACGGCGATGGCGGGCATGGACGGCAGGCGACCGAGCATCTGCCCGACGCTGCTGTACGCGGACGCGAAGGCGGCGATCAGACAGCTCACGGAGGCCTTCGGTTTCACGGAGCTGTCGGTGTACGAAGGCGAGGACGGCTCGGTGCTGCACGCCGAACTGGCGCAGGGCAACGGTGTGGTGATGCTGGGTTCGAAGGGCCGCGGCGGCCCCTTCGACGAGGCGATGAAGGGGGCCGGTCCCTGCGGGGTGTACGTCGTGGTGGACGACGTCGACGCACACCACCAGCGGGCCGTGGAGCACGGCGCGGAGATCCTGATGCCCCCGGCGGACCAGGACTACGGGTCGCGGGACTACATGGCCCGGGATGCCGAGGGCAACATCTGGAGTTTCGGCACGTACGCCCCCGAGACAGCCGCCTGACAGCGCCCTCGGAGGGGTCAGCTGCCTCCGGTGTGGACCTGGAAGGCGGCTCGGCGCACGGCCTTGGCCAGCGCGGGGTCCGGGTGCGCGGCGGCGAGCGCGACCAGGACCTGGACGGTGCGGGGATGTCCGGCCGCGCGCACCTCCTCGAGCAGCGCGGGCACGGTGGCCTGCACGGCGGACTCCAGGTGACGGACCAGGAGCGGAGCCTCACCGTGGTCCGCGACGGCGGCGGCGGTGTCGACCCACAGCCAGGTGGCCTCCTCGCGGGTGAGCACCTCGTGGGCGTCCTCGGGGTCGATGCCGTCGTGCTCGGCGAGCCAGAGGAGAACGTAGGGGCGCAGCGTGGTCTCCTCGACGGCGCGGCGCACCTCGGGCTCGGCGGGCGCGCCGACCACCCGCAGCGCCTCGAAGGCCAGGCCGCGCAGCAGGGCGTCCTCGCCGCGGGCGGCGTCCAGGAGTTCGGTGACGGCGCTGCCGACGGGGCGGGCGGCGAGCCAGGCCCGGTACTCGGCTCGGGCCGCGTTCGGGCGGAGCTGGGCGCAGCCGCGGAGCATGGCCTCGGCGTTCTGCTCGATGTGCCCGGCGGGGCTCTGCGCGGCGACGCAGATCTGCTCCAGCTTGACCCAGACCGCCCAGCTGCCGAGCGAGGTGAGGGTGGCCTGCCCGTCGGCGCAGGTGAGGGCGCCGACGTAGGCCAGCGCGTCGAGGGCCCAGTCGAGCAACGCAGCGAGTTCGGTGTCGTCGGCGGACTGCGGGAGCGGCGCGGCGAGGGGCTCGGGCCGGGGTCCGTAGGGGACCTCGCAGCGCTCGGTGCGCAGTTCGGTGACGCGCTGCCGGAGCAGGTCGAGGAGCTGCTCGACGGGGACGGGCCCGGCGGACAGCTGGAGGAAGGAGAGCACCTGCGGCATGGCCGAGACGACCTCGGCGACGGCGGCGTGCTCGCGGTCCGCGGGCTCCGGGCAGGCGAGCGACCATGCGTCGAAGAGGGCGACCCAGCCGCGCAGCACGGCTGAGTCGTCCCGGTCCCAGGCACGCAGGCGCCAGCCGGGGCGGGCGTTGCCGCCGTGCACCTCGACGAGACCGGCCAGGCGCGCGGTGTCCCAGTCGGCGCGCACCTGAGCGGCGGTCAGGCCGAGGGCGGTGGCGGCCCGTTCGGCGGTGGCGTCGGACAGGGTGCCCTTGCCGTCGGGGGACGCGCCCTCGCGGCCGGGCCCGAGCGCGGCGTCCGCCCAGTGGGCGACACGGGCAGCGCCGGCCAGGCGGGTGCGGGCCATTTTCGCCAGTTCCGCGGGCGGGGGCGTGCCCTCCGGCGGCCGGGGTGCGGGGCGGCGCGTGCGGCGCTGGGTCACCGCTCGGGGGGCGGCGGCCAGCGGCCGCGGTCGGACGAGTCGGAGCCTGGAGTCGCGCGGAGTACGGGACGTCACGGGTGCAGTCTTCCGGTTGACGGTCCGAAAACCCAAACGGAATGCCGGCGGGGCCGCCGACGGGAGCCGACGCAGGGTTTCTCAAGGGGCTCGGGAGAGGGGAGAGCGCTGGCCGGGCGGGCCGAGCGGAGGGGGTGCCGAAGGCGCCGCAGCTCTGTGTCCGCCGGCGCGGGCCGTCGCCTGGACGCCGTTGCGTCAGCCGTTACATCAACGGTGTGAGGAAGCGCCGCATGGCTTCCTCGTAGGTCTCGGGGTCGGCGTTCCACATGGCGCCGTGCGGGGCGTTCTCCACCGTGTGCAGGGTGACCAGGTTCGCGCGCCGCTCGGCGAGACGGCGTGAGGGGCCCCAGGGGGCGATCGTGTCGTCGGGCCCGTGGAAGATCAGCACCGGCACCTTGAGGTGCTGCGGGTCGGCGGTCTTCCGGGTGCGGTCGCCGTGCACACCGGTGCGGCCCTGCGCGGCCCGGACGGCCAGCGGCAGCAGGGCGCCCGGGGTGCGGCGGGCGGCGGCCAGGGCGCGCAGCGTGGCCTCCCAGCTGAGGACGGGTGAGTCCAGGACGAGCCCGGAGATCCGCTCGCGCACCGCCGAGTGGGCGGCGGTGCGCAGTGCCATGGCGGCGCCGGTGGACCAGCCGTGCAGCACGACCCGCTCGGCCCCGGCACGCACCGCGTGGCGGACCGCGGCGTCCACGTCGCGCCACTCGGTCTCGCCGAGGTGGTTCAGGCCGTCCGGGGAGCGGGGCGCCCCGGGGTCGCCGCGGTAGGCGATGTCGAGGACCGGGAAGTGGTGGCGTTGCAGGAAGCCCATGACGTTCATGGGGTGTTCCCGGGTGGCGCCGAGTCCGTGCACGGTGATCACCCAGGTGTCACGGGCGCCGGGCAGGAACCAGGCGGGCAGGTTCCCGAGTTCGCCGGGCACCTCGACGTCGGTGTGGTCGAGGCCGAGGGCGCTCCGGGGGTCGCCGGTGTACAGGGCCGGGGTCAGCCAGACCTTGTCACCGGGCTCGAGCGTGCCGTGGGTGACGCGTTCCAGACGGCGTACGACGGTGTCGACGGTGTGCGGGGCGGAGTCCAGGACCGGGCCGACGACGGCGTGGGAGCCGTCACCCGTCAGCCCGTAGGTGCCGGGCCGCTGGGAGGCCAGGTCGCGGGTGAGGGTGATCCGGCCGGCCGCCAGGGAGTGCACGGCGAGGCGCGGTTCCGTGGGCAGCGGGCGGCCCGGCGGTGCCTTCAGCGCGGCGTCGCTGGCGAAGCGGCCCGCGGCGACGCCGGCGGCGCCCGCGGCGATGGCTACGGTGACGGCTGCGGCCGCCGCTTTGACAGTGCGCATCCACCCAGTCTCCCGTCGGAGCCCGCCCCCGGCCAGTGGGAGAAGGGCGCGGTGTGACCCACGGGGCGCGCCGCGAGGCGGCCCCGGCCGGCCGGTCCACTGGAGGGTTCGTCGCGGGCCGGAACGAAACCCTCTAGCCCTGTCCGTACCCCCGCAACCGCTCTCCTACCTCCGCCACCTGCTCGCGGCTGAGCAGGTGCGGGGTGAGGCCCGGCACCGACGACGCCGTCAGCCACACGCGGCACATCCACTCCAGTTGGGCGGTGCGGTCGTAGGCCTCGTCCAGCGAGGCGCCATGGGTGAGCGTGCCGTGGTTCTGCAGCAGGCAGGCGGTGCGGTCGGTCAGGGCGCGGAGCATGTTCCCGGCCAGTTCGGGGGTGCCGTAGGTCGCGTAGGGGGCGACCCGCACCGCACCTCCCATCGCGGCGGCCATGTAGTGGATCAGCGGCAGTTCCTGCACCAGGGTGGAGACGGCCGTGGCGTGGGGGGCGTGGGTGTGGACCACGGCCCGGGCGTCCGTGGTGCGGTGGACGGCCAGGTGCATCGGGAGCTCGCTGGTCGGGCGCAGCGTGCCGAGCACCTGGCGGCCGTCGAGGTCGACGCCGACCACGTCGCCCGGCGTCAGTCGCTCGTACGGCACCCCGGTGGGGGTGACCAGCACGGTGTCGCCGACGCGTACGGAGACGTTGCCGGAGGTGCCGACGACCAGTCCGTCGGCGACGGTGCGGCGGGCCGTCGCGACGAGTTGGTCCCAGGCCCGCGCCACCTCCTCCCGCGCGGCCGGCGCGTCCGGCCCCCGTCCGCCCGTTGTGTCCTGTTGCGGGTGCCCCGCGTAGCGTCGCTGGTCGGCCATGCGGCGATCCTGCCAGGGGGTGACGGAAATCTCTTCGCCGGGCTCCGGGACCGGCCGAAGCCGGCCCACGGGAGGGGCGACCGGGTCCACATGGCTGCCACGGACGGCGATCGAGGGGGCGATCGCTGCCACCCCGTCACAAACGGAACGCCGACACGCCGATCGGTACACCCTCCAGCCCGCATCAGTTCACCTTCCGTTCACCCAGGTTGCCTACGGTCCAACAGCCACTGACCTCCCACAGAAGCCTGGGTAAATGGAACACATCACGCTCCTCCTCGGAATCGTGATCGTCACCGCTCTCGTGTTCGACTTCACGAACGGTTTCCACGACACAGCCAACGCGATGGCCACCACCATCTCGACCGGCGCCCTGAGGCCCAAGGCGGCGGTGGCGATGTCCGCCGCGCTGAACCTCCTCGGCGCCTTCCTGTCCGTCGAGGTCGCCAAGACGATCTCCGGCGGCATCATCAACGAACAGGGCATACGCGTCGAAGTGATCTTCGCCGCCCTGGTGGGCGCGATTCTGTGGAACCTGCTGACCTGGCTCCTCGGCCTGCCCTCCAGTTCCTCCCACGCCCTCTTCGGCGGCCTGATCGGTGCCGCCGTCACCTCGGCCGGCTGGTCCGCGGTGAACGGCTCGACGATCGTCACCAAGGTCCTGATCCCCGCGGTCGCCGCGCCGGTCGTGGCGGGCCTGGCCTCGATGCTCGCCACCCGGCTGTCGTACGTGATCGGCAGCCGTGCCGACGAGAAGGCGACCGCGAAGGGCTATCGCGCCGGGTCGATCGCCTCGGCCGGCCTGGTCTCCCTGGCGCACGGCACGAACGACGCCCAGAAGACGATGGGCGTCATCACGCTGGCCCTGGTCACCGGCGGTGTCATCGCCCCCGGCTCGAACCCTCCCACCTGGGTCATCGTCTCGGCCGGACTGGCCATCGCACTCGGCACCTACCTGGGCGGCTGGCGCATCATCCGCACCCTCGGCAAGGGCCTGACGGACCTGGCGCCGCAGCAGGGCTTCGCCGCCCAGACCAGCGCGGCGACCGCGATCCTCGCCTCCTCGCACCTCGGCTTCTCGCTCTCCACCACGCAGGTCTGCTCCGGCGCCGTCATGGGCGCGGGCCTCGGCCGCAAGGGGGGCGTGGTCCGCTGGTCCACCGCGACCCGGATGCTCGTCGCGTGGGTACTGACGCTGCCTGCGGCCGGCCTGGTCGGAGGGGGCGCCGAACTCCTCACCAAGCAGGGCACCTGGGGCACGATCGCCACCGGTGTGCTGCTGGTAGCCGGCGCCGGTGTCATCTGGACCCTGTCCCGGCGCAAGCCGGTCACGGTGGACAACGTCAACGACGTCGAGACGGAGCCCGCGGGCGTCGTCACGGCCGCGATCGCAGCGGTCGTCCCGCCCCCGGCGGGCCCCGTCATCACGGCCGACGCCACCACGACCGCGACCGGCGGTGCGGTGCCCGGCACCGACCCGGCGGACACGGACGCCACCGCCGACCTGCAGGCCACGATCCCGGCCCCGGACGCCGGCCCCTCCCCGGAGCCGGCCCCCGCCGCCACGGTTTAAGGAATCAGCACTCATGAAGATCGACTGGGCAGCCCTCGGCTCCGTCTTCGGCGTCAGCCTCGCGGTCACCGTGGCCCTGGTGGGCCTGTTCACCCTGGGCGTCGTGGGCCTCACCAAGAAGGACTCGGCCCGGGGTGGCGCGGCCACCCTGGCGGCCACCGGCGCGTACGTGTGTTTCGCGGCGTGCGTGGCGGCGGTCGCGTACGGCATCCAACTGATCGTCGCCTGACGACGGGAGCATCCGGAGCCCCCGCAGCCGCGACCCTTCGAGTCACCCCCGCAGCCATGTGCCGCGGGGGTTCCTCATGTCCTGGGTCAGGGGGTCCGCGAGTCCCGGGTCCGGAGGGCCGCCGTCGCCCGGCCCAGGACGCGCAGCCGCTCCGGGACCGGGGTGAGGCCCCACCACAGCCCCGCGCAGGCGGCGGTCACGATGGTGACCACCAGCCAGACAAGGGCCCGCGCCGGGGCTCCGGGCACCAGCAGTGCCGCCAGCGCACCGATCCCGACCGCGAACATCCCCGTCGTCAGGGAGAAGAGTGCCAGCGCCGCCACCGGCGAAAGGTGCGGCGCGTGGGGACCGCCCGCGCCCGCCGAGAATTCCTTGGCCCTGTCCCCCATGTGGGTCCCTCCCGCCCTCTGGACGGTTCGCTCGGACTCCGTCCACTGCCGGGTTTCTCGAGTCCGGCCAGCAAAGCACACCCCGTCGTACGGCGAAAGACGAGCACCGGGCCGGTGCGCCGTTTCGAGTCACGCGCCGGAACGCGCGCCCCACGAACGCCACTCAGCTCCGAAAAGCACCCATTCGGGCAACTGACGTGATTTCAGCGGTGTGGGACTCAGCACACCACAGCATCGCAGGTCAAGAGCAAGTTGACGGGTGTTCTGGGCGCGTGGTGGACTGCCGGGGCCAGTACGGCGGCAGGAGAGGAAGCCGGTGCGAATCCGGCGCGGTCCCGCCACTGTCACCGGGGAAGAACTCCCCGGGAGCCAGGAACTCTCACCGCCGGTCTCGTCGAACCAGGGCGTGGACACCCTGAGTGAGGACATATCGCCATGCGCGGCTGCCGATTGAGGTTCTGTCACCGGGCCCCGTCCGACCGCACGGTCGGCTGAGCCGATGGGTGCCGATCGCGTCTTCGCGTACGGCGCCGCCGCCGGCCTTCTCGGTGACCTCCTGCTGGGCGATCCACGCCACGGACATCCGGTCGCCGCGTTCGGGCGGGCCGCGGCGGCCGTGGAACGGGTGCTGTGGCGGGACCACCGCGGGTGGGGCGCGCTGCACACCGCCGTCTGCGCCGGTGGCGCCGTGGCGCTGGGATCCCTGGCCGCGCGCTCCGTACGTACCTCCCCCGCCGCCTCCGTGGCCCTGACCGCCGCCGCCACCTGGGCCGCGGTCGGGGGCACGTCGCTCGCCCGGGAGGCGCGGGCCGTCGGGCGCGCCCTGGAGGCGGGGGACGTGACGGCCGCACGCGCGCGCCTTCCCCATCTGTGTGGACGGGATCCACAGGCGCTGGACGCGGACGGGATCGCGCGGGCGGTCGTCGAGTCCGTCGCCGAGAACACCTCCGACGCCGTGGTGGGCGCGCTCACCTGGGGGGCCGTCGCCGGGGTGCCCGGTCTCGTGGGATTCCGCGCCGTCAACACCCTCGACGCCATGGTCGGGCACAAGTCGCCCCGCTACCGGCGCTACGGGTGGGCCTCCGCGCGGCTCGACGACCTCGCCGGGTGGCCGGGGGCACGGCTCACCGCGGTGCTCGCGGCGGCAGCGGGCCCGGATCCGCGGGGCGCCCTGCGCGCCTGGCGTGCCGATGCCGCCAAGCATCCGAGCCCCAACGCCGGGCCCGTGGAGGCCTCGTTCGCGGGCGCCCTGGGCGTGCGGCTGGGCGGGACGCTGTCGTACGGGGGGCGCGTGGAGCACCGGCCGGTCCTCAACGGCGACGGGCGCGCCGTGCGCACGGACGACATCGAGCGGGCCGTACGGCTCTCCCGGCGCGTGAGCGGGCTGGCGCTCGGCATCACGGTCGCCGGGCGCCTGGCGGCCCGAAGGCTTCTCGCGAAGGGAGGGACGTCGTGAGCGGGGGACTCCTCGTCGCCGGTACCACCTCCGACGCCGGCAAGAGCGTCGTCACCGCCGGGATCTGCCGCTGGCTGGTACGGCAGGGGGTGAAGGTCGCGCCGTTCAAGGCGCAGAACATGTCCCTCAACTCCTTCGTCACCCGCGAGGGCGCCGAGATCGGGCGGGCGCAGGCCATGCAGGCCCAGGCGTGCCGTATCGAGCCGACCGCGCTGATGAACCCTGTGCTGCTCAAGCCGGGCGGCGAGCAGAGCAGCCAGGTCGTGCTGCTCGGCAGGCCGGTCGGTGAACTGAGCGCGCGCGGCTACCACGGGGGGCGGCAGCAGCGGCTCCTCGGCACCGTGCTGGACTGCCTGGCCGAGTTGCGGGGCACGTATGACGCGGTGATCTGTGAGGGGGCCGGCAGTCCGGCCGAGATCAACCTGCGGCGCACCGACATCGTGAACATGGGGATCGCCCGCAACGCCCGGCTGCCCGTTCTCGTCGTCGGTGACATCGACCGTGGGGGCGTGTTCGCGTCCTTCTTCGGGACCGTCGCGCTGCTCTCGCCGGAGGACCAGGAGTTGGTCGCCGGGTTCCTGGTGAACAAGTTCCGGGGCGATGTCGGCCTGCTGGAGCCGGGGTTGGAGATGCTCCGGGGTCTCACCGGGCGGCGGACGTACGGGGTGCTGCCGTTCCGGCGCGGGCTCGGGATCGACGAGGAGGACGGACTGAGGGTCTCGCTGCGGGGCACCGTCCGGGAGTCCACGGTGACTCCTCCGGTCGGCGAGGACGTGCTGCGGGTCGCCGTCTGCGCGATCCCGCTGATGTCCAACTTCACCGACGTCGACGCGCTGGCCGCCGAACCGGGGGTCGTGGTGCGGTTCGTGGACCGGCCGGAGGAGCTGGCGGACGCGGACCTCGTGGTGGTCCCGGGAACCCGGGGAACCGTCCGGGCGCTGGAGTGGCTGCGCGAGCGCGGTCTCGCGGACGCCCTCGTCCGGAGGGCCGCCGAAGGACGCCCCGTCCTCGGCGTCTGCGGCGGCTTCCAGATCCTCGGCGAGCACATCGAGGACGAGGTCGAGTCCCGCGCCGGCGAAGTCCCCGGGCTGGGCGTGCTGCCCGTCCGGGTGCGGTTCGCGCGCGAGAAGACCCTCACCCGGCCGGCCGGGGAGGCCCTCGGCGAGCGGGTCGAGGGGTACGAGATCCACCACGGGGTCGCCGACGTCACCGGTGGGGAAGCCTTCCTGGACGGCTGCCGGGTCGGCCAGACCTGGGGCACCCACTGGCACGGCTCCCTGGAGTCGGACGGATTCCGGCGGGCCTTCCTGCGCGAGGTGGCCGCCGCCGCGGGACGCCGCTTCGTGCCGGCCCCCGACACCTCGTTCGCCGTGCTGCGCGAGGAGCAGCTCGACCGGCTCGGCGACCTGATCGAACAGCACGCGGACACGGACGCGCTGTGGCGGCTCATCGAGTCGGGCGCGCCGCAAGGACTGCCTTTCATTCCACCGGGAGCGCCCGCATGAGCACAGTGTTGTTGTTGTCGACCGCCGACACCGATCTGCTGGCGGCCCGTGCCTCCGGCGCCCCCTACCGGATCGGCAACCCCACCCGCGTGGACGTCTCCGAGGAGCTTCCGGGCCTGATCGAGGGCGCGGACATCGCCGTCGTACGCCTGCTCGGCGGCAAGCGCGCCTGGGAGGACGGGCTGGCCCGGCTGAAGGCGTCCGGCGTCCCGACCGTGCTGCTGGGCGGGGAGGCGGTCCCCGACGCCGAGTTGATGGCCGAGTCGTCCGTACCGGCCGGTGTGGTGGCGGAGGCGCTGAAGTACCTGGTCGAGGGCGGCCCCGCCAACCTCACCGAACTCGCCCGCTTCCTGTCCGACACGGTGCTGCTGACCGGCGAGGGGTTCGACGAGCCGCGGAAGATGCCGGAGTACGGCGTCCACGGCGAGCGCCCGTTCACCGAGGGCCGTCCGACCGTCGGCGTGCTCTTCTACCGCGCCCACGAACTCAGCGGCAACACCGCCTTCGTGGACACCCTGTGCGACGCGATCGAGGCGCACGGCGCCAACGCCCTCCCGGTGTACTGCGGTTCGCTGCGCGGCGCCGACGCCGGGCTGTACGAGATCCTGGGGCGGGCCGACGCCCTGGTGGCCACGGTCCTCGCGGCCGGCGGCACGCACGCCTCGCAGGCGTCGGCGGGCGGTGACGAGGAGGCCTGGGACATCGGCGCGCTGGCCGGGATGGACATCCCGGTGCTGCAGGGGATGTGCCTGACCTCGTCGCGCGCCGCGTGGGAGGAGTCGGACGCCGCCCTGTCCCCCATGGACGCGGCGATGCAGGTCGCCATCCCCGAGTTCGACGGCCGCCTGATCACCGTTCCGTTCTCCTTCAAGGAGCAGGGCCCCGACGACGTCCCGGTGTACGTGGCCGACCCGGAGCGGGCCGCGCGGGTCGCCGGGATCGCCGTACGCCACGCACGACTGAAGCACAAGCCGAACGCGGAGAAGAGGATCGCGCTCGTCTTCACCGCGTACCCGACCAAGCACTCGCGGGTCGGCAACGCGGTCGGCCTGGACACGCCCGCCTCCGCGGTACGGGTGCTGGACGCGCTGCGGGACGCGGGATACGGCCTGACCGAGTACCCCGCGGGCGGTGACGAGCTGATCCACCGCCTCATCGAGGCCGGTGGTCACGACGTGGAGTGGCTGACCGAGGAGCAGTTGGCCGCCGCCCCCGCGCGCGTGCCGCTGGCCGACTACCGGGCCTGGTTCGACACGCTCGATCCGGTGCTGAGGGACGCGATGGTTCAGGCGTGGGGCGAGCCGCCGGGTTCGCTCTACGTCGACGGCGACGACATCGTGCTGGCGTCCCTGCGGTTCGGGAACGTCGTGGTGATGATCCAGCCGCCGCGCGGCTTCGGCGAGAACCCCATCGCCATCTACCACGACCCGGACATGCCGCCGTCGCACCACTACCTGGCGGCCTACCGCTGGCTCGAGAACAGCTTCGGCGCCGACGCGATCGTCCACATGGGCAAGCACGGCACGATGGAGTGGCTGCCGGGCAAGGGCCTCGGTCTCAGCGGGGGCTGCGCGCCGGACGCCGTCCTCGGCGACCTGCCCCTGGTCTACCCGTTCATCGTCAACGACCCCGGTGAGGGCACCCAGGCCAAGCGGCGCGGCCACGCCACCGTCGTCGACCACCTCGTCCCGCCGATGGCGCGCGCCGACACCTACGGCGACCTGGCGAAGCTGGAGCAGCTCCTCGACGAGTACGCGCTCGTCTCCGACCTGGACCCCGCCAAGGCGCCGGCCGTGCGCGCCCAGATCTGGACGCTGGTCAAGGCGGCCGAGCTCCACCACGACCTGCACCTGGACGAGCAGCCGGACGACGACGAGTTCGACGAGTTCGTCATGCACATCGACGGCTATCTGTGCGAGATCAAGGACGTGCAGATCCGCGACGGCCTGCACATCCTGGGCGGCGGTCCGGTCGGCGAGCCGCGGGTGAACCTGGTGCTGGCCGTGCTGCGTGCCTCGCAGGTGTGGGGCGGGCAGGCGAACGCGCTGCCGGGCCTTCGGGCCTCGCTGGCGGAGCACTTCGGCCTGGTCGAGAAGGAGTTGCTCGCCGAGCCGGGGGCGCCGGTGAAGGTGCCGGTGGAGCTGACCGAACTGGTGGCCGGCCCGTCGCGTACGGCGGCGGACGCGATCGACCTGCTGGAGCAGCTGTGCCGGGGGATCGCGGAGGGCATGGAGGAGCGGGGCTGGGCGGCCTCCGAGAGCGGTGCTCTCGTGCGGGAGGTGCTGGGCACCGAACTCCCGGACGCCGTCGCGGTGCTGGAGTTCGCGTGCACCGAGGTCGTCCCGCGTCTCGCCCGCACCACCGATGAGATCGACCACATCCTGAAGGCCCTGGACGGCGGTTACGTCCCGGCGGGCCCGTCCGGGTCCCCCACCCGTGGCCTGGTCAACGTCCTGCCGACCGGCCGCAACTTCTACTCCGTGGACCCCAAGGCGATCCCGTCCCGCCTGAGCTGGGAGGTCGGCCAGTCCCTCGCCGACTCGCTGGTCGCCCGCTACCTCCAGGACACCGGCGAGTACCCGAGGTCCGTCGGACTGACGGTCTGGGGCACCTCCGCGATGCGCACCCAGGGCGACGACATCGCCGAGATCCTGGCCCTGCTCGGCTGCCGCCCGGTGTGGGACGACGCCTCGCGCCGGGTGACCGGTTTCGAGGTGATCCCCCTCGAGGAGCTGGGTCGCCCCCGCATCGACGTCACGGTCCGCATCTCCGGTTTCTTCCGGGACGCGTTCCCGCACGTCGTCGCTCTGATCGACGACGCGGTGCGTGCGGTGGCCGAGCTGGAGGAGCCCGCCGACCGCAACTTCGTGAAGGCGCACGCGGACGAGGACACCGCCCGGCACGGCGACCGGCGGCGCGCGACGGCCCGTGTCTTCGGCTCCAAGCCGGGCGCGTACGGCGCCGGGCTGCTGCCGCTGATCGACGCCCGCAACTGGCGGTCCGACGCGGATCTGGCCGAGGTGTACGCCGTCTGGGGCGGCTACGCCTACGGGCGCGGGCTCGACGGGCGGGCGGCGCGCGGGGACATGGAGACGGCGTTCAAGCGGATCGCCGTCGCCGCGAAGAACGTCGACACCCGCGAGCACGACCTCGTCGACGCCGACGACTACTTCCAGTACCACGGCGGCATGGTGGCCATGGTGCGGCACCTGACGGGCGCGAGCCCGGAGGCGTACGTCGGTGACTCCGCCGTACCCGACCAGGTGAAGACCCGTACCCTCGGCGAGGAGACCCATCGCGTCTTCCGTGCCCGGGTGGTCAACCCGCGCTGGATGGCGGCCATGCGGCGCCACGGCTACAAGGGCGCCTTCGAGATGGCGGCGACGGTGGACTACCTCTTCGGGTACGACGCCACGGCCGGCGTGGTCGACGACTGGATGTACGAGAGGCTCAGCGCGGAGTACGTCTTCGACCCGGAGAACCGGGACTTCATGAAGAAGTCCAACCCGTGGGCGCTGCGCGGCGTCACCGAACGGCTCCTGGAGGCCGCCGACCGCGGTCTGTGGGCCGAGCCGGACGCGGACACGCTGGAGCGGCTGCGCGCCACCTACCTGGAGCTTGAGGGCGACTTGGAGGGCGACCAGAAGTGAGTACCCCGTTTCCGTTCACGGCCGTCGTCGGCCAGGACGACCTGCGGCTCGCGCTGCTGCTGAACGCCGTGTCGCCGGCGGTCGGCGGTGTGCTGGTACGCGGCGAGAAGGGCACCGCCAAGTCGACGGCCGTGCGCGCCCTGTCCGCGCTGCTGCCTCGGGTGGCGGTCGTTCCCGGGTGCCGTTTCTCGTGCGACCCGGCGGCACCGGCCCCCGATTGCCCGGACGGGCCGCACGAGCCGGGGGCGGGTGTCTCCCGTCCGGCCCGCATGGTCGAACTGCCCGTCGGCGCCTCCGAGGACCGGCTCGTCGGCGCCCTCGACATCGAGCGGGCGCTGGCGGAGGGCGTGAAGGCGTTCGAGCCGGGCCTGCTCGCCGACGCGCACCGCGGCATCCTCTACGTCGACGAGGTCAACCTCCTCCACGACCACCTCGTCGACCTGCTCCTGGACGCCGCCGCGATGGGGGCCTCGTACGTCGAGCGGGAGGGCGTCTCCGTGCGGCACGCCGCGCGTTTCCTGCTCGTCGGCACCATGAACCCCGAAGAGGGCGAGCTGCGGCCGCAGTTGCTCGACCGGTTCGGCCTGACGGTGGAGGTGTCCGCCTCGCGGGAGCCCGACCAGCGTGTGGAGGTCGTCCGGCGGCGGCTCGCCCACGACGACGACCCCGCCGGTTTCGCGGCGCGCTGGGCCGAGGAGGAGGCCGCCGTACGGGCGCGGATCGTGGCCGCGCGCGAGCTGCTGCCGTCCGTGCGGCTCGGGGACGGGGCGCTCAGGCAGATCGCGGCGACCTGTGCCGCGTTCGAGGTGGACGGCATGCGCGCCGACATCGTGATGGCGCGTACCGCGACGGCGCTGGCCGCCTGGGCGGGGCGCACCGATGTGCTGGCGGAGGACGTACGGCAGGCCGCGCTGCTCGCGCTGCCGCACCGCAGGCGGCGCAATCCCTTCGACGCGCCGGGGTTGGACGAGGACAAGCTGGACGAGACCCTGGAGCAGTTCGGGGATCCGGCAGAGGACGACGATCCGGATCCGGACGGGCCCGGTGGCGGTGGCGGCCGGCCGCCGCAGGACGGCCCGGCGGGCGACGGCGGCACGCCCGCGCAGGCCGAGCCCGGTGAGGGCGGGCCGTCCCAGGCCCCAGGGGCCGGCGAGCAGTCTCCCGCCCGCGCCTCCGAGCCCTTCCGCACGAAGGTGCTGACCGTGCCGGGGCTCGGTGACGGCGCCGCCGGACGGCGTTCGCGGGCGCGGACCGAGCACGGGCGGACCACCGGGGCCCGTCGGCCCCGGGGGGCGCTGACCAGGCTGCACCTGGCGGCGACCGTGCAGGCGGCGGCGCCTCATCAGCGGGCGCGCGGCCGGTCGGGACGCGGGCTCGTGGTGCGCCGGGACGATCTGCGGCAGGCGACGCGGGAGGGGCGCGAGGGGAACCTCGTGCTGTTCGTGGTCGACGCCTCCGGGTCGATGGCGGCCCGGCAGCGGATGAGCGCGGTGAAGGGTGCCGTGCTGTCGCTGCTGCTGGACGCCTACCAGCGGCGGGACAAGGTGGGTCTGGTGACCTTCCGGGGCAGGGACGCCGAGGTCGTCCTGCCGCCGACCTCGTCCGTGGACGCGGCGGCGGCCCGGCTGGAGTCACTGCCCACCGGGGGCCGTACGCCGCTGGCCGCCGGGCTGCTCAGGGCGCACGACGTGCTGCGGGTGGAGCGGCTGCGGGACCCTGCGCGGCGGGCGCTGACGGTCGTGGTGACGGACGGGCGCGCCACAGGCGGCCCCGAGCCCGTCGCGCTGGCGGCGCGTGCGGCGCGGCTGTTCGCGGCCGACGGGGTCGCGTCCGTGGTCGTGGACTGCGAGTCGGGGCCGGTACGGCTGGGGCTGGCGGGGCAGCTCGCGGGTGAGCTGGGCGGAGCCGCCGTGACGCTGGACGAGCTGCGTGCGGACAGCATCGCCGGGTTGGTGCGGGATGTGCAGGGTGCCGGAAAGAGGAGGGCCGCGTAGTGCCGCAGGGACAGCCGAGTGTCGTACCGGACGACGGACTGACGACCCGTCAGCGGCGCAACCGGCCGCTCGTCGTCGTGCACACGGGCGTCGGGAAGGGCAAGTCGACCGCGGCCTTCGGGCTGGCGCTGCGCGCCTGGAACCAGGGGTGGCCCATCGGGGTGTTCCAGTTCGTCAAGTCGGCGAAGTGGAAGGTCGGCGAGGAGAACGCGCTGCGGGTGCTCGGGGAGTCCGGGCAGGGCGGGACGGTCGCCTGGCACAAGATGGGCGAGGGCTGGTCCTGGGTCCAGCGGGACATCCAGGGTGACAACTCGACCAACGAGGAGAAGGCCCGCGAGGGCTGGGAGCAGGTCAAGCGGGATCTGGCAGCGGAGACGTACCGGCTGTACGTGCTCGACGAGTTCGCCTACCCGATGCACTGGGGCTGGGTCGACACCGACGAGGTCGTCGACGTGCTGCGCGGCCGTCCGGGGACGCAGCACGTGGTGATCACCGGGCGCAACGCGCCGGAGAAGCTCGTCGACTTCGCGGACCTCGTGACCGACATGTCCAAGGTCAAGCACCCCATGGACGTGGGGCAGAAGGGCCAGAAGGGCATCGAGTGGTGACCTCGTGCTGACGTCCTCCTCGTCGCCGGTGCCCCGGCTGGTCGTTGCCGCGCCTTCCTCGGGCAGCGGCAAGACCACCGTCGCCACGGGGCTGATGGCCGCGTTCGCCGGGCGCGGGCTCGCCGTGTCCCCGCACAAGGTCGGGCCGGACTACATCGACCCCGGGTATCACGCGCTCGCCACCGGGCGCGTGGGACGCAACCTCGACGCGTACCTGTGCGGTCCGGAGCTCGTCGCTCCGCTGTTCCTGCACGGCGCGCGCGGGTGCGACCTCGCCGTGGTCGAGGGTGTGATGGGGCTGTACGACGGGGCCGCCGGCGAGGGCGAACTGGCGTCCACCGCGCAGGTGGCGAAGGTGCTGCGGGCGCCGGTGGTGCTCGTCGTCGACGCGTCGTCGCAGTCGCGGTCGGTGGCGGCGCTGGTGCACGGGTTCGCCTCGTGGGATCCGGAGGTGCGGGTCGGGGGCGTGATCCTGAACAAGGTCGGGTCCGATCGGCACGAGGAGCTGCTCCGGGAGGCGCTCGATGCGGCCGGGGTGCCGGTCCTGGGGGTACTGCGGCGGGCTCCGCAGGTCGACACGCCGTCGCGTCACCTGGGGCTGGTGCCGGTCGCCGAGCGGCGGGCCGAGGCGGTGGAGGCCGTTGCGGGCATGGGCGCGCAGGTGGCTGCCGGGTGCGACTTGGAGGCGTTGCTGGGGCTGGCTCGGGGGGCGGGTGCGCTGCCGGGCACGGCGTGGGACGCGGCCGAGGTCCGTCCTCGAGCGCCGGACGGGCCGGAGGGTGCCGACCAGGGTTCCGGGGCACCGGTGGTCGCCGTTGCCGGCGGGGCGGCCTTCACCTTCTCCTACGCCGAACACGCCGAGCTGCTCGCCGCCGCCGGCGCCGAAGTCGTCACCTTCGACCCCCTGCGGGACGAGCGACTGCCCGACGGCACCCGCGGCCTGGTCATCGGCGGCGGCTTCCCGGAGGTGTACGCCTCCGAGCTGTCCGCCAACGAGCCGTTGCGCAAAGCCGTCGCCGAACTGGCGCTCGATGGTGCGCCCGTCGCCGCCGAGTGCGCCGGGCTGCTGTACCTGTGCCGGGAGTTGGACGGGCAGCCCATGTGCGGGGTGCTGGACGCCACCGCCCGGATGAGCGAGCGGCTCACCCTCGGCTACCGCGACGCCGTGGCCGTGGGCGACAGTGTGCTCGCCGCGGCCGGGACCCGGATGCGGGGGCACGAGTTCCACCGGACCGTCGTCGAGCCCGGCGCGGGGGCGGCTCCCGCCTGGGGAGTACGCGCTCCTTTGCGGCGCATGGAAGGTTTTGTGCAGCAAGGGGTGCACGCGAGTTATCTGCACACGCACTGGGCCGCCGAGCCCGGTGTGGCCCGTCGGTTCGTGGAGAGGTGCCGGACGTCATGAGCAGCAGGCTGACCGGAGTCGGGGTGGGCCCCGGCGACCCCGAGCTGGTGACCGTCAAGGGCGTCAACGCTCTGCGGGCCGCCGATGTCGTCGTCGTACCCGTGATGGACACGGGTGAGCGGGGGCGCGCGGAGGCGACCGTGCTGCACTACGTGTCCGAGGAGAAGGTCGTCCGCGTCGTCTTCGCGCTCAACGAGCGTACCGACCGGGCGCGACGCGAGGCCGCCTGGGACGCCGCCGGGGAGCGGGTCGCCGGGCTGCTTCGGCGGCATGCGGCCGTCGCGTTCGCCACCATCGGCGACCCCAACGTGTACTCGACGTTCACGTACCTCGCGCAGACCGTGCAGGAGCTCGTGCCGGGGACCGTGGTCGAGACCGTGCCCGGTATCACCGCCATGCAGGACCTGGCCGCCCGGTCGGGGGCCGTGCTGACCGAGGGCACCGAACCGCTCACGCTGGTGCCCGTGACCGCCGGTTCGGCCGTGCTCAAGGACGCGCTCGCCGGACCCGGCACCGTCGTCGCGTACAAGTTCGGGCGACAGGCGCGGGAGGTCGCCGAGGCGCTGCGGGAGACCGGGCGCATCGAGGACGCCGTGTGGGGGGCCGCGCTCGGGCTCCCGGAGGAGTCCATCCGCCCGGCCGCCGACCTCGACGGTTCGCTGCCCTACCTCTCCACCCTCATCGCGCCCGCCCGGCGCGACGGCACCCGCGGCGGCAAACTGTGACCGGCGGCGGATCAGCCCGCGAGGCCCACCACCAGCCAGATGAACGCGGTGCCCGCGACCGTGCACAGCAGGGTCGAGCGGGCGGGGTGCTCGTGGTGGGCCTCCGGCAGGATCTCGGCCGCGGCGAGGTAGAGCAGTACACCGCCGAAGAGGCCGAGGTAGCCGCCGAGGAACCACTCCGGGATGGCGACGAACGCGGTCGAGGCCGCGCCCAGCACGGGCGCCAGCGCGTCCGCGACCAGCATCGCGACCGCCTTGCGGCGCGCGTTGCCGTACAGGCTGGTGAGGGTGAACGTGTTGAAGCCGTCCGCGAAGTCGTGGGCGATGACGGCCACCGCCACCGCCAGTCCCATGCCGCCGCCCACCTGGAAGGCCGCACCGATCGCCACGCCGTCCATGGCGCTGTGGCCCACCATGGCGGCCGCCGCCGTGAGGCCCACCTCGGGCGCGCGCTGGTGATCGTGCTCCCCCGCGCCGTGGGCCGCCCGGCGCGCGGCCAGCAGCCGCTCCACCAGGTGGGCCAGCAGGAAGCCGCCCACGAACAGCAGCAGGGCCGCCGGCACGCCGAACACCTGGGTGCCCGCCGCGCGCAGTGCCTCCGGCAGCAGGTCGAGGCCGACCACACCGAGCATCAGTCCGCCGGCCAGGCCCAGGACCAGATGGCGACGGTCGGTCACGTGCTGTGCCGTCCAGCCGCCGGCCAGCGTCATCAGGAACGCGCCGAGCGCGACGAAGACCGCCATGTGCCCTTGCTATCCGATCGGGCCCCCATCGCGCACATCCGGCCCCGACTCCACCCCCGCACATCGTGACATTCCGTACGAGAGGACCTGAACCCATGGCCGATGCCCCCACCGGCAAGGTGACCTTCGTCGGTGCCGGCCCCGGCGCCGCCGACCTGCTGACGTTCCGCGCCGCGCGCGCCATCGCCGCGGCCGACGTCGTGATCTGGGCGGCCAGCCTGGTCCAGCCGGAGGTCCTGGAGCACGCGCGTGCGGACGCGGAGGTGCTGGACTCGGCCACCATGTCGCTGGAGGACGTCGTCGCCGTCTACCGGCGGGCGCACACGGAGGGACTGGAGGTCGCCCGTATCCACTCCGGCGACCCCGCCCTGTGGGGCGGCACCCAGGAGCAGCTGGACCGGTGCGAGGAGATCGGTATCGCCACCGAGGTCGTGCCCGGTGTCTCCTCCTTCTCCGCCGTCGCCGCGCTCGCCCGGCGCGAGCTGACCATCCCCGAGGTCGCGCAGTCCGTGGTCCTCACCCGGCTCGGCGGCGGCAAGACGCCGATGCCGCCCGGCGAGGAGGTGCGCGAGTTCGCCCGGCACGGCACCACCATGGCGATCTTCCTGTCCGCGGCGCGCAGCGGGCAGCTGGTGCGGGAGCTGCTGGAGGGCGGCTATCCGACGACCACCCCCGTCGTCGTGGCCTACCAGGCGACCTGGCCGGAGGAGCTGGTCGTCACCTGCACGATCGGCACGCTGGAGGAGACCGTCAAGGAGCACAAGCTCTGGAAGCACACCCTCTTCCTGGTCGGCCCGGCACTCGACGCGCACGGCACCCGCTCGCACCTCTACCACCCCGGTCACTTCCACGGCTACCGCAAGGCCGACCCCGAGGCCCGCAAGGCCCTGCGCGCGGGGGGTGCCGGCACGTGATCACGGTCGTCGGCACGGGCACGGGGGCGCCGCTCGGCCAGGACGTCCTCGCCGGGGCGGAACTGGTGGTGGGCGGCCGCCGGCACCTGGAGGTCGCGCCGGTGCCGGACACCGCCGAGCGGATCGTCCTGGGCCCCTTGGCACCGGCACTCGACGCCGTGGAGCAGTACGTCGAGAAGGACCGGCCGGTCGTCGTGCTCGCCTCCGGTGACCCCGGTTTCTTCGGGATCGTGCGGGCACTCGCCGAGCGGTTCGGGCCCGGCCGGCTGGACGTGCGGCCCGGGGTGTCGTCGGTGGCCGGCGCCTTCGCACGGCTCGGGCTGACCTGGGACGACGCTGTGGTGGTGAGCGCGCACGGGCGCGAGATGCGCACCGCGGTGAACGTCTGCCGGGCGCATGGGAAGGTCGCCGTCCTGACCGGGCCCGGGGCCGGTCCCGCCGAACTGGGGGCCGCGCTCGCCGACGGCCCGGCCGACCGGGTCCTCGTCGTGGCGAGCGCGCTCGGCGATCCGGAGCGTGAGCGCGTGGAGCGGGTGACGCCCGCCGAGGCGGCGGAACGCGACTGGGGGGCGGCGGTGAGCGTGGTGCTGTGCCTGGACGAGGCACGGGCGCCGGGGCCCGTGCGCACGGTCGCGGGGCCGCCCCCGGGCCCCTCCGCGTGGGCCCTGGAGGAGAGCGCCTTCGCACACCGGAACTCGATGATCACCAAGTTCGAGGTGCGCGCCCTGGCGCTGGCCCGGCTCGGGCCACGGCTCGGCGATCTGGTCTGGGACATCGGCGCGGGCTCCGGCTCGGTCGCCGTCGAGTGCGCACGGCTGGGCGCCGCCGTCACCGCCGTCGAGAAGACGGCCGACGGCGTCGAGCGGATCCGCGCCAACGCGACCGCGCACGGCGTGGACGTGACGGTCGTGCACGGGGCCGCGCCCGAGGCGCTCGCCCGGCTGGCCGAACCCGACGCGGTGTTCATCGGCGGCGGAGGACGTGAACTGCCCGCCGTCGTCTCCGCGTGCGCTGCCCGGGCCCGGCGTTCGGTGGTGATCGCCATGGCCGCCGTGGACCGCGTACCGGCGGCGCGCGAGGCGCTCGTCGCCGCCGGGTTCTCCTGCGACGGCGTCCTGCTGCAGTCGTCGCGCCTTTCGCCGCTGCCGGGCGACGTGACCCGGCTCGCGGCGACCAACCCCGTCTTCCTGCTGTGGGGCACGCGGCCCCCGGCGCGTCACGAAGGAGTTCCTCAGTGATCGGCCTCATTTCCGCCACAGCGGCGGGGGCGGCTGCGCGGGACCGGCTGGCCGCGGCCTGGCCGGACCGTACGCGGGTGTACGACGGCCCCGTGAAGGACGCCGTGCGGGCCGCCTTCGCGGAGTGCGGGCAACTCGTGTGTTTCCTGGCGACGGGGGCGGTCGTACGGCTGATCGCGCCGCTGCTGGGTGAGAAGGCCGCCGACCCGGGAGTGGTGTGCGTCGACGAGGGCGGGCGGTTCGCGGTGTCCCTCGTGGGCGGGCACGCGGGCGACGCCAACGGACTCGCCCGTGCGGTCGGCGAGGTGCTGGGCGCGGAACCGGTCGTCACGACCGCCACGGACGTCGTGGGGCTGCCCGGGCTCGACACCCTCGGGTTCCCGGTGGAGGGTGATGTGGCCGCGGTCTCGCGGGCGTTGCTCGACGGGGAGCCGGTGGCGCTGGAGGCGGAGCTGAGCTGGCCGCTGCCGCCGCTGCGGGTCGCCGCAGAGGGCGCGTACACGATCCGGGTCACCGACCGCGCCGTCGAACCCGCCGAACGGGAGGTCGTGCTGCGGCCGCCCACCCTGGTCGTGGGCGTCGGCGCCTCCAGGGGTGCCCCGGTCGAGGAGGTGCTGGGGCTCGTGGAGGGCGCGCTGCGGGACGCCGGTCTCTGCGTGAGGTCGCTCGCTGAACTCGCCACCGTCGACGCCAAGGCGGAGGAGCCCGGCATCGTCGAGGCGGCGCGGCGGCTCGGCGTTCCGCTCGTGACGTACGCGGCCGAGGAACTGGCGAAGGTCGACGTGCCGAACCCGTCCGAGGCACCGCTCGCCGCCGTCGGCACGCCGTCCGTGGCGGAGGCCGCCGCGCTGGTGGGCGGAGGTGAACTCCTCGTGCCCAAACGGAAGTCGGCCATGGCCACCTGCGCCGTCGTGCGCCGGCCGGGGCGCGGGCGGCTCGCGGTCGTCGGGCTCGGGCCGGGTGCCCGGGACCTGCTGACACCGCGCGCGAAGGCGGAGTTGCGGCGCGCGTCCGTGCTCGTCGGGCTCGACCAGTACGTCGACCAGATCCGGGACCTGCTGCGGCCCGGTACCCGGATCCTGGAGTCGGGGCTCGGCGCCGAGGAGGAGCGGGCCCGCACCGCGGTCGCCGAGGCCCGCCGCGGCCACGCGGTGGCGCTGATCGGCAGCGGGGACGCCGGGGTGTACGCGATGGCCTCGCCCGCGCTCGCGGAGGCGTCCGACGACATCGACGTGGTCGGGGTGCCCGGCGTCACGGCGGCACTCGCGGCCGGGGCGATCCTCGGCGCACCGCTCGGTCACGACCATGTGTCGATCAGCCTCTCCGACCTGCACACGCCGTGGGAGGTCATCGAGCG
The DNA here is from genome assembly GCF_059510295.1 of Streptomyces sp. PTL18. Taxonomy (NCBI): domain Bacteria; kingdom Bacillati; phylum Actinomycetota; class Actinomycetes; order Kitasatosporales; family Streptomycetaceae; genus Streptomyces; species Streptomyces sp. PTL18. The sequence continues at coordinate 68,546 of NZ_JCAJZO010000013.1, forward strand.
GCGGGTGCGGGCCGCGGCCGAGGCCGACCTGGTCGTGACCTTCTACAACCCCCGCTCCCGGGGCCGCGACTGGCAGCTGCCGAAGGCGCTCGCGATCCTCGCCGGTCACCGGGAGCCGACGACACCGGTCGGTGTCGTCCGCAACGCGTCGCGGCCCGACGAGTCCGGTCGTCTGACGACCCTGGCCGAACTGGACCCGGCGACGGTCGACATGATGACGGTCGTGACCGTGGGCAACACGGCGACCCGTGAGATCGCGGGCCGCATGGTCACGCCGCGCGGATACCGCTGGCAGGAGGAGGGGCAGTGAACCGTGTGGTGCACCCGATCGAGCAGGAGTCCTTCCGGCGGCTGCGCGCCCGCCTCGACACCTCGCACTTCCCGCCGCTGACCCGGGCGGTGGTGGAGCGGGTCATCCACTCCGCCGCCGACCTCGACTACGCCACCGACCTCGTCATGGACGAGGGCGCGCTGGAGAAGGCGCACGTGGCGCTGCACTCCGGCGCGCCGGTGGTGGTGGACGTGGAGATGGTGGCCGCCGGGATCACCCGGCGTGAGACCGTCTGCCGTCTGAAGGACGCCGGGTCCGGTCCCGGCATGACGCGGTCGGCGCACGCGATCCGGCTGGCGTACGAGGACGTCGGCCCGGGCGCCCTGTGGGTGATCGGGTGCGCGCCGACCGCCCTGGAGGAGCTGCTGAAGCTGGACGCCTCCCCCGCGCTCGTCATCGGCCTGCCCGTCGGTTTCGTCGGCGCGGCCGAGTCCAAGGCCGCGCTGCGCGAGAGCGGGCTGCCCGCCGTGAGCAACGTGTCCGAGAAGGGCGGTTCGGCGGTCGCCGCCGCCGCGCTCAACGCCCTGCTGTACCAACCCCTTCCGAAGTTCGAGGAGACCCTGTGACCACCCCGCCGCCCGCCCTGCTCATCGCCGGACACGGCACCCGGGACGAGGCCGGAGCCGAGGCGTTCCGCGACTTCGTACGTCAGCTGGGGCGCCGCCACCCCGAGCTGCCCGTCGCGGGCGGCTTCATCGAGCTGTCGCCGCCACCGCTCGGCGAGGCCGTCGCCGAGCTGGTGGAGCGGGGCGTGCGACGGTTCGCCGCCGTGCCGCTGATGCTGGTGTCCGCCGGGCACGCCAAGGGGGACATCCCGGCGGCACTGGCCCGGGAGAAGGAGCGGCACCCGGGGATCTCGTACGCCTACGGGCGTCCGCTCGGCCCGCACCCGGCACTGCTGTCGGTGCTGGAGCGGCGGCTGGACGAGGCGCTGGGAGGGACGCCGGAGGACCGGGCGGACGTGACCGTGCTGCTGGTCGGGCGCGGCTCGACGGACCCCGACGCCAACGCGGAGGTGCACAAGGCGGCGCGGCTGCTGTGGGAGGGCCGCGGGTACGCGGGCGTGGAGACGGCGTTCGTGTCGCTGGCGGCGCCGGACGTGCCGAGCGGCCTGGACCGCTGCGCAAGGCTGGGCGCGCGCAGGATCGTCGTCCTCCCCTACTTCCTTTTCACGGGGATCCTGCCGGACCGGGTACGGGAGCAGGCCGAGGCCTGGGCGGCGGCTCGTCCGGAGGTCGAGGTGCGGTCGGCGGACGTCATCGGTCCGGAGCCGGAGCTGCTGGACCTGGTGATGGAGCGGTACGCGGAGGCGGTGAAGGGCGATCTGCGGATGAACTGCGACTCGTGCGTGTACCGGATCGCGCTGCCCGGCTTCGAGGACAAGGTGGGGCTGCCGCAACAGCCGCACTTCCACCCGGACGACGACGGTCACGGGCATCACCATCACGGTCATGGACACCACCACGGGGGGCACGCGCACTCTCATGCGCACTGAACGGGACGGAGCACAGCACGATCTGCGGCACCACGGGGACGCCGAGGTCCGTGACGGCGGGGCGGGGCTGACCGACCTCGCGGTGAACGTGCGCGCGGACACGCCACCGGCGTGGCTGCGGGAGGTGATCGCCGAGTCGCTGGGCGGGCTCGCGGCTTACCCGGACGGGCGGGCGGCGCGGGCGGCGGTGGCGGCGCGGCACGGGCTGCCGGCCGAGCGGGTGTTGCTGACGGCGGGGGCGGCGGAGGCGTTCGTGCTGCTCGCCCGCGCTCTGCAGGTGCGGCGGCCGGTCGTGGTGCACCCGCAGTTCACGGAGCCGGAGGCGGCGCTGCGGGCTGCCGGGCACGCGGTGGAGCGGGTGCTGCTGCGGCAGGCGGACGGCTTCCGGCTGGATCCGGCGCTGGTGCCGGAGGATGCGGACCTGGTGGTGATCGGAAACCCGACGAACCCCACGTCCGTCCTGCACCCCGCGTCGGTGATCGAGGAACTGGCCCGCCCGGAGCGGCTGCTGGTGGTCGACGAGGCGTTCATGGACGCGGTGCCGGGTGAACGGGAGGCGCTGGCGGGCCGGACGGACGTGCCGGGCCTGGTGGTGCTGCGCAGCCTGACCAAGACCTGGGGTCTGGCGGGGCTGCGCATCGGTTACGTCCTGGCCGATCCGGGGACGGTCGGGCAACTGGAGCGGGCTCAGCCGCTGTGGCCGGTGTCGTCGCCGGCGCTCGCTGCGGCTCAGGCGTGCGTGTCGCCGCGGGCGCTGGCGGAGGCGGCGCACGCGGCGCACCGGGTGGCGGCGGACCGGGCGCATCTGGTGGCGGGGCTGCGGGAGTTCGGGCCGGACGGGCTGTATGTGGCGGAGCCGGCGGAGGGGCCCTTCGTGCTGGTCCGCCTGGCACGGGCGGCGGTCGTGCGGCGGCATCTGCGGGACCTCGGCTTCGTGGTGCGCCGCGGGGACACGTTTCCGGGGCTGGACGAGGAGTGGCTGCGGCTGGCGGTACGGGACCGGGTGACGGTGAACCGTTTTCTGCAGGCACTGGACCGGGCGATGGCCCTGGCACAGGGCTGAGCGGGCGCCGGCGGGCACCGAGCCCGTCGCCGTCACCGGGGCTGGGGCCGTCTTCCGGATCAGGTGGGCTGTGAGGAACAGTGCTCGTCAGCCCGGCCGAACGGGGACTGGTGCGTGCGGCCGCAGGGCGGAGGAGGGCGGCGCCGCGACGGGTCCCCCGCGCGAGCGTGTTCGAGCGTGGGACTCGGCGAGTGACGACACCGCCGCACACGTGCGTGCAGACGCCGCGACGCCGAGCTGATCCGAAACACAGGCCCTAGGCTGGAAGAAGCCCGAGCAACAGCGCCGGAATCAGCGATCTGTGCCGCTGGGCGTCGCCGGCGGTCCCGGTGCGCGTACCGGGAGGCCGATCATGCCCTGGAATCTGAGCGGGACCTATCTGGAGAGCTGCAACTGCGACGTGGTCTGCCCGTGCACCACCTCGGGTCTGACCGCGCCCGCCGACCACGAGCGCTGCCAGGTGACCTTCGCGTTCCACGTCGACCGCGGGGAGGTCGACGGCGTGGACGTGTCGGGCCGCAACGTCACCGTCTTCGTCGACGCGCCCCAAGTGATGGCCGATGGCGGCTGGCAGGTGGCTCTGTATGTGGACGCGGCGGCCGACGACGGCCAGGCGGAGGCGCTGGGCAGGGTGTTCTCCGGTCAGGCGGGCGGGCCGATGGCGGCACTCGTCCCCCTCGTCGGAGAGGTCCTCGGCGTCGAGCGCGTCCCCATCGACCACCGGGACGACGGACGCCGTCACGCGGTGCGCGTGGCCGACGCCATCGACATCGAGATCGAGGACCAGGTCGCCCCGCAGTTCGGTGCGGACGGCCCGGTGATGGGGCTGACCGGCCTCTTCCACCCGGTGAGCAGCACGCTGACGATCGCCCGGTCCACCCGTGCGACCGGCACCGGGGTACACGGCCGGTCATGGGACTTCACCGGCGGCAACGGGCACTCGGCGCCCTTCGCGTGGTCCGCGTGACGGCAGGCGGTCCGCTCGCCGGGCGCGGCAGGCTCGGCTCCACCGGGCTGCTGCTGCTCGCGGCGGCGGTCGCCTGGGCCTGGGTGGTGGGGCGTGGGCGCGGTATGGCGGGCATGCCCGGGACGATGGGTCTGGGCCTGCCCGCCTTCCTGCTGGTGTGGACGGTGATGATGGCCGCGATGATGCTGCCCGCCACGGCGCCCGTCGCGTCCTTGTACGCGCGCACGATCCTCCGCCACCGGCTCGCGCGCGTGGTCGCCTTCACCGTCGGCTACCTGCTGGTGTGGGCCGCCGCAGGGCTGCCCGCCTACGCCCTGGCGGCCGTCGCCGGCCGGGCGGCGGGCACGCATGCGGCCGTCGCCACCGGGGTCGCCGCCGCCGTCTTCGCGGTCAACGGCGTCTACCAGCTCACTCCCCTCAAGGACCGCTGCCTGGCCAGGTGCCGTTCGCCCATCGGGCTGGTGCTGCGCTGCGCGTCGTATCCGGGGCGGTCCCGCGACCTGCGCGCGGGAGTCCACCACGGCGCCTTCTGCCTCGGCTGCTGCTGGTCGCTCATGGCGCTGCTGGCGGCGTTCGGCATGATGAACCTGTGGGCCATGGTGGGCCTGGCTGCCGTACTGAGCGCCGAGAAGCTCGCTCCTGCGGGTCCGGCGGTGGCCCGGGTCGCGGGGGTGGTCTCCCTGGCCCTGGCCATCGCCGTCGTCTGGGTCCCGGGGCTGGCACCCGGGCTGATCGGCGTCCCCCTGCAGGCCGGCTGATCGGCGTCCCCCTTCGGCGTCCCCTGCAGGCCGGCTGATCGGGACGGCAGGCCTAGCCGACGACCCGGCCGTTGAGCACGATCCGCTGCGGGGCCGCCAGTACGCGTACGTCCGTGCGCGGGTCGGTCTCGTACACCACGAGGTCGGCGGGGGCTCCCTCGTCCAGCGCCGGGCGTCCGAGCCAGGTCCGGGCGGCCCAGGTGGCCGCCGACAGCGCCTCCAGGGGCGGGATCCCGGCGGTCACCAGCTCGGCCACCTCCCCGGCGACCAGGCCATGGGCCAGCGAGCCCCCGGCGTCGGTGCCGACGTAGACCGGGACACCGGCGTCGTAGGCCGCCCGCACCGTGTCGTAGCGGCGCTCGTGCAGCCGGCGCATATGGGCCGACCAGTGCGGGAACTTCGACTCGCCGCCGTCCGCGAGCTTCGGGAACGTCGCGATGTTGACCAGGGTCGGCACGATCGCGACCCCGCGTTCCGCGAACAGCGGAATGGTCTCTTCCGTCAGCCCCGTCGCATGCTCGACGCAGTCGATCCCCGCCTCCACCAGGTCTCGCAGCGAGTCCTCGCCGAAACAGTGCGCGGTGACCCGCGCGCCGAGGCGGTGGGCCTCCGCGATCGCCGCCTCCACCGCCTCGCGCGGCCAGCAGGCCGACAGGTCACCGAGGCCCCGGTCGATCCAGTCGCCCACCAGCTTCACCCAGCCGTCGCCGCGCAGCGCCTCCCGGGCGACGTGGGCGACCAGGTCCTCCGGCTCGATCTCCCAGGCGTAGTTGCGGATGTAGCGGCGCGTGCGCGCGATGTGCCGCCCGGCCCTGATGATCTTCGGGAGATCGTCCCGGTCGTCGATCCAGCGGGTGTCCGACGGGGAACCCGCGTCCCGGATCAGCAGTGTGCCCGCGTCCCTGTCGGTCAGCGCCTGCTTCTCCGAGACGTCCTCGGGGACCGGGCCGTGCGCGTCGAGGCCGACGTGGCAGTGCGCGTCGACCAGGCCGGGCAGCACCCAGCCCTCGACGGTACGGACGTCGCGGGCGCCGGCGGGCCGGTCATAGGAGATCCGGCCGCCGACCACCCACAGCTCGTCGCGGACGTCCTCGGGTCCGGCGAGAACCCGTCCCCTCACCTGCAGCACCGCCTGATCGCTCATGTACTGCACCTTAGTGGGATTCCTTGTCAGCGAACCTGGCCGCTCTTCGGCCCGATGCCTTTGATCCTGGTCGGAGTTCCCTCCGGGGCGAACGAGTGGTGGAAGGTGAAGGCGTGCGGCGTGGAGCCGTGGTCGTGGAGGTGTCTTCGAGGACCGCTCCAACGCCGCGGCACAGCCGTTCCGGTGGAGGTTCACCACCTCCGACCCGGACGATCCGCCGGCCGGGCTCGACCGGCGCACCGCCGATCACCACGGAGAATCCCCTGTCGCACCGGCAGCGTGAACAACCCCGAAGGATTTCCGGCGCCGACCACGCGGTGCGCGGGCTACCGCGTCCGGCCCACCTGGTCGGAGGTCTCCTCCTCCACCTCGGCCCCGGCGGGGTCCAGGAGCCGGGAGAGGAAGTGCCGGGTGCGCTCGTGGCCCGGGGCGCCGATGACCCGCTCGGGCGTGCCGTCCTCGACGATCACACCGCCGTCCATGAAGACCACCCGGTCGGCGACCTCACGCGCGAAGGTCATCTCGTGGGTGACGACCATCATCGTCATGCCCTCCTGCGCCAGCCTGCGCATCACCGCGAGGACGTCGCCGACCAGCTCCGGGTCGAGCGCCGAGGTCGGCTCGTCGAACAGCATGACGTCCGGGCCCATGGCGAGGGCGCGGGCGATGGCGACGCGCTGCTGCTGGCCGCCGGAGAGGGAGGAGGGGTGGGCGTCCGCCTTCTCGGACAGTCCGACCCGCTGCAGGTTCTCCGCGGCGATCTTCGCGGCCTCGGTCTTGTCCCGCCCGAGAACCCGTCGCTGCGGCAGCGTGAGGTTCTCGGTCACCGTGAGGTGGGGGAAGAGGTTGAACTGCTGGAACACCATGCCGATACGACGGCGTACGGCGTCGATGTCCACGTCCGGGTCGGTGATCTCGGTCCCGCCGACGAACACCTGGCCCTTGGTGGGCTCCTCCAGGAGGTTCACGCAGCGCAGCAGCGTGGACTTGCCGGAGCCGGAGGGGCCGATGACGCAGACCACCTCGCCCTGGCCGATCTCCAGGTCGATGCCGCGCAGCACCTGGTTGTCGCCGAAGGACTTGTGCAGGTCGCGGATCGTGATCTCGGGGGTGCTGCTCACCTGGCGGCTCCCTGGGCCTTGGTCTCCATGCGGCGGACGACGAAGCCGAGCGGGATGGTGACCAGCAGGTAGCACAGGCCGGCCACCAGGATCGGCGTGGAGTTGGCGGTCGTGCTGGCCAGGTCACGGCCGAACTTGGACAGTTCGCGCTCCTCCAGCGTCACGCCGAGGAACAGCACCAGCGAGGAGTCCTTGAAGAGGAGGACGAGTTCGTTGGTGAGCGGCGGGAGGATGATCCGGAACGCCTGCGGGACGATGATGGAGATCATCGCGCGGGTGGGCGAGAAGCCCAGCGAACGCGCCGCCTCCATCTGTCCCTTGGGCACGGCCTGGATGCCCGCACGGATCGTCTCCGCCATGTACGCGGCCGACACCAGGCCGAGTGCGAGGGCGACCTTGCCGTAGGTGCCGCCGATGATCTCCGTGCCGGGAAAGGCGAGCGGGACGGCGACACCGACGAAGATGAAGATCAGCAGTGCGGGCAGGCCGCGGAAGATCTCGATGTAGATCCCGGCCAGCCAGCGGTACGGGCCGACGGACGACAGCCGCATCAGGGCGAGGAGCATGCCGAGCACCAGACCGACGACGAAGCCGGACAGGGTGTACAGCACGGTGTTCTTCAGCGCCAGTGTGATGACGTCCGGGAACATCTGCCGGGCGATGTCCACCTGCGCGAACTGGTTCTGCAGCCGTCCCCAGTCGGCCGTGACCGCGAAGGCGGCCACGGCAACGGCGAAGACGGCGTACTGGACACCGCGCGACACCCTGCGCTTCCGGGTCCGGGTCAGTCCCTTCCTACGGGGCCGCACGGCGGCCCCGGCCCTGTCCGTCGTGTCGGTCATGAGGCGGCGGGCGAGGCGACGGACGGGTGGTACGGGCCGATCCACTTCTCGTACAGCTTCCTGTACGTGCCGTCGGCCTTCGCGTCCTTGATCGCCTTGTTGACGGCGGCGAGGAGCTCGGTGTTGCCCTTCTTCACCGTGAAGCCGTACTGCTCACCGGTGTTGATGTTGCCGACCAGCTTGAAGGCGTCCGCGGTCGTCCTGTCCTTGAGCCAGCCCTGGACGACCGGGTAGTCGATGACGACCGCCTGGACCTGGCCGGTGCGCAGACCGTTGAGGACGGCGTCGGAGGACTCGAAGGAGATCGGGTCGAAGCCCTGCTTCTTCGCGTAGTCCTCGCCGGTGGTCTGTGCCTGGGCGCCGAGCTTCCTGCCCTTGGCCTTGACGTCGGCGAGCGAGGTGATGCCGCTCTTCCTGTCGACCAGGACGGCCTGGGTGGCGTCGAAGTAGGGGTCGGAGAAGTCGACGTGCTTCTTGCGCTCGTCGGTGATGGTCATGCCGGCCGCGGCGAGGTCGCACTGGCCGGAGTTGAGGAACGCTCCGGTCTTGAAGTTCTCGAAGGGCGTGTCGACGATGGCCTGCTTCACCCCCAGGTTCTTGGCGACCAGGTCGATCATCGAGACGTCGAACCCCTGCACCTTGCCGTCGATCTCCGACTGGAAGGGCGGGTACGGCAGGTGGGTGCAGGTGGTGAGCTGACCGGCCTTGACGAGTTCCACCCCGCCGGCGGCCGACGTGCCGGCGCTGCCGCTCGAGGTGCAGCCGGCCACGAGCACCACTCCGGCCGTCGCGGTGATGGCGGCCAGGATGCGGGCCCGGCGCCCGAGGAGCGTGTTCACGGAGGACCTCTCTGCGGGGAGTCTTCACTTCCCCTCTGTGGGGGAGGGGCGGGTTCGATTATAAGGAGGAGTTTGGGTCACTCAAACCAAACCGATGGCTGGAGGGCCTTCTCACCTCAGAAGCGATCGGCGAACGGGTGATGGCGGCGGCCGAATACCCTCAAGACCGCCATGCGACACCGCCGCAGCCACCGGCAACCGGCGACACCGACACCGCCCGCCTCCGCGGGCGAAGAGAGCACCGCCGCGCGCCCTCCCGGACCTCCCCCGCCGAGCGCCGCCCGCTTCACCTCGGTCGAGGACCGGGTGGCGCGACCGCCGTCCACCGAGCAGGACGGCGTGATCACGCAGGGCGAGCCCCTGCTGCCGCTGGAGGGCACGATCCGCGGGAGGCCGGGCAGGATGCGACGGCGCCGAACGTGATCACGGGGCCGTATGGGACTGCCTCCGGTGTTCGAGGAAGGAGTTACCGGCACCTGAAATAGGCATTGCACTCCGGGCGCCTTCCAGGTAATTCTTGAATTCCCTTCCAGGGTAGCTCCCCGTATTCTCCTTCCCGATCTTCTCCGACCTAAACACAAAGATTCTGCGAAAATTTTCCGGGGTAATTCGGGCAGATCTCACCCAGGTCACCAACGTGTGACCGACTCCACAGTGCAGATGTTTCGTCCGGTAATGTCGGCATATATCTCCAACAAAGGCCACCGGCTCGCGCGTACGGACGCGCCCGCGCGATAACACATCCAACGCCCGTCCGTAACCCCCTCCGGCGATGCATTTTCGAATTTCCATGGGTAAATTCAATCCGCATGACCGCCGCACAAGCAGACCTGTCAGCGGAATTCCTGGAAACGCCGGAGGAGCTGCGGATCGACCGTCCGGAGGTGGCGGACGGCGCCGCTCTCTGGCGTATCGCCAAGGACTCCGAAGCCCTCGATCTGAACTCCTCCTACAGCTATCTGCTGTGGTGCCGTGACTTCGCCGGCACCTCGGCGGTGGTGCGCGCCGAGCCCGACGGGCGGCCCGTCGGGTTCCTCACCGCGTACCTGCGGCCGGAGCGCCCCCGCACCCTCCTCGTGTGGCAGGTCGCCGTGGACGCCGCGTACCGCGGGCGCGGTCTCGCCGCCCGTCTGCTCGACGCCGTCGCGGCACGGGCCGCCGCAGAGCACGGAGTCACCGGCGTCGAGACCACCATCACCCCCGGCAACACCGCGTCCGAGCGGCTGTTCACCTCGTTCGCCGTCCGGCACGGTGCCACCGTCGAGCGTGAGGTGCTCTTCGACACGCCCCACTTCCCGGACGGACCGCACGACCCCGAGGTCCTCTACCGCATCGGACCTCTGCCGCACACCGCCTGATCCTCCACCCACACCCCCCGTCCGACTCCCCTCCCCACACCCCGAGGAGCGTTTTCGTCGTGACCATCACCCAGCCGGACCTCAGCGTCTTCGAGACCCTCGAGTCGGAGGTGCGCAGCTACTGCCGCGGCTGGCCCACCGTCTTCGACCGCGCGCAGGGCAGCCGCATGTACGACGAGGACGGGCACGAGTACCTCGACTTCTTCGCCGGCGCCGGATCGCTCAACTACGGCCACAACAACCCCGTCCTGAAACGGGCGTTGATCGACTATCTGGAGCGGGACGGCGTCACCCACGGGCTCGACATGTCCACCGTCGCCAAGCGTTCGTTCCTGCAGACGTTCCAGGACGTGGTGCTGCGCCCGCGCGACCTGCCCTACAAGGTCATGTTCCCGGGCCCGACGGGCACCAACGCCGTCGAGTCGGCCCTGAAACTGGCGCGGAAGGTGAAGGGGCGCGAGGCCATCGTGTCCTTCACCAACGCCTTCCACGGGATGTCCCTCGGGTCACTGGCCGTCACGGGCAACGCCTTCAAGCGCGCCGGCGCGGGCATTCCGCTCGTCCACGGCACCCCGATGCCCTTCGACAACTACTTCGACGGCAAGGTCCAGGACTTCCTGTGGTTCGAGCGCCTGCTCGAGGACCAGGGCTCCGGGCTCAACAGGCCCGCCGCGGTGATCGTGGAGACGGTCCAGGGCGAGGGCGGCATCAACGTCGCCCGCCCGGAGTGGCTGCGGGCCCTCGCCGACCTCTGCGCACGCCAGGACATGCTGCTGATCGTCGACGACATCCAGATGGGCTGCGGCCGCACCGGCGCCTTCTTCTCCTTCGAGGAGGCCGGGATCGTGCCGGACATCGTCACCGTGTCCAAGTCGATCAGCGGCTACGGGCTGCCGATGTCGCTGTGTCTGTTCAAGCCCGAGCTGGACGTCTGGGAGGCGGGCGAGCACAACGGCACCTTCCGCGGCAACAACCCCGCGTTCGTCACGGCCACCGCCGCCCTGGAGGCCTACTGGAGCGACGGGTCCGCGATGGAGAAGCAGACCCGGGCGCGCGGCGAGCAGGTCGAGCAGGAACTGATCTCGATCACCGAGGAGAACCTCGCCGACATCAAGGAGTACCGCGGCCGCGGGCTCGTGTGGGGCCTGGAGTTCCACGACAAGGAGCGGGCCTCCCGGGTCGCGCACCGCGCCTTCGAGCTCGGGCTGCTCGTGGAGACCTCGGGCCCCGAGAGCGAGGTCGTCAAACTGCTGCCCGCCCTCACCATCACCCCCGACGAGCTGGACGAGGGCCTGGGCAACCTCGCCCGAGCCGTCCGCGAGACCGCCTGAGAAACCGCCGAAGAGGAGGCACACAGTACCGTGATCGTCCGTTCGTTCAAGGACATCGAAGGTACCGACCGGCACGTGAAAGCCGCGTCGGGCACCTGGGAGAGCAAGCGCATCGTCCTCGCCCGGGAGAAGGTCGGCTTCTCCCTGCACGAGACGATCCTGTACGCGGGCACGGAGACGTCGATGTGGTACGCGAACCACATCGAGGCGGTCGTGTGCGTCGAGGGCGAGGCGGAACTGACCGACCGTGAGACCGGGAAGACGTACACGATCACCCCGGGGACCGTGTACGTGCTGGACGGGCACGAGCGGCACACGCTGCGCGTCAAGGAGGACTTCCGCTGCCTCTGCGTCTTCAACCCGCCCGTCACCGGCCGTGAGGACCACGACGAGAACGGCGTGTACCCCCTGCTCACCGAGGAGGTGTGAATCACGATGACCCTGACCACCAGCACAACCGGCACAGCCGTCACCGATCTCTATCCCAGCCGCGGCGCCACCGAGGTGTCGGTCCCGCGCCAGGACCCGGTGGTGTGGGGCGCTCCCGGTACGCCGGGGCCGATCTCGCTGACCGCCCTCCAGGCGTACGAGCGCGACGGCTTCCTGGCCATCGACGAGCTGATCACCGAGGACGAGGTCGCCGTCTACCGGCAGGAGCTGGAGCGGCTCGTCACTGATCCGGAGATCCGCGCCGACGAGCGGTCCATCGTGGAACCGAAGTCGAACGAGATCCGGTCCGTCTTCGAGGTGCACAAGATCAGCGAGGTGTTCGCGCGTCTGGTGCGCGACGAGCGGGTCGTCGGACGGGCGCGGCAGATCCTCGGCTCGGACGTGTACGTCCACCAGTCGCGGATCAACGTCAAGCCGGGGTTCGGTGCCAGCGGTTTCTACTGGCACTCCGACTTCGAGACCTGGCACGCCGAGGACGGTCTGCCGAACATGCGGACGGTGTCCGTCTCGATCGCGCTGACCGAGAACTACGACACCAACGGCGGCCTGATGATCATGCCGGGGTCGCACAGGACGTTCCTCGGCTGTGCCGGCGCCACGCCGAAGGACAACTACAAGAAGTCGCTGCAGATGCAGGACGCGGGCACCCCGTCCGACGAGGCGCTGACGAAGATGGCCTCCGAGTACGGCATCAAGCTGTTCACGGGCAGGGCCGGTTCGGCGACCTGGTTCGACTGCAACTGCATGCACGGCTCGGGCGACAACATCACCCCGTTCCCGCGCAGCAACGTGTTCATCGTGTTCAACAGCGTGGAGAACGCGGCGGTGGAGCCCTTTGCCGCGCCGGTGCGCCGGCCGGAGTTCATCGGCGCCCGGGACTTCACTCCCGTGAAGTGAACCGATCCCCGGCCGGGGTCCGGGGTCGGCCCCCGTAGATCACAGCATCGGGGTAAGGGGCTTCACTTCCGTGAAGTGGCCGTGAAGTGACACCGGCGCGTCACCGGGCCGGGCCTCCTCGTGCGGTACGGGAGGCCCGGCCCGGTTGATGTTCAGCCGGCGAGCACGTCCAGCAGGCGGTCGACGTCCGCGGGCGTGTTGTACAGGTGGAAGGCGGCGCGCAGGTTGCCGGCCCGGTTCGAGACCTCGACGCCCGCACGGCTCAGGTCGCCCTGCCGGTGGCCGAGTCGGGGCACGGACACGATCGGTGAACCCGGTGCGGGGACCGGTTCGTGACCGAGGGCGTCGAGACCCTTGCGGAACCGGTCGGCGAGGGCGAGGTCGTGGGACCGCACCCGCGTCACGCCCAGGTCCTCCAGCAGCTCCAGGGAGCGGCGGGCGCCCGCGTAGGAGAACAGCGCGGGACTCTCGTCGAACCTCCTTGCGGAACGGGCGAGTTCGGCGACCGGTCCGTAGCAGCTGTCCCAGGGCTCCTCCCCCGCGACCCAGCCGGCGAAGAGCGGCGTGAGGGACCCGAGGTCCTCGGGGACCACCAGGAAGGCCACGCCACGCGGGCAGAAGAGCCACTTGAAGGCGACGGCGGCGACATAGTCGTACGCGCCCGCGTCGAGGTCCAGCCAGCCGGCGGCCTGGGACGCGTCCACGTACGTACGGGCGCCGTGCTCCCGGGCCGCCGCGCTGACGGCGGGCAGGTCGGCGATCCGGCCGTCGGCGGACTGCGCCGCGCTGACCGCGACGAGGGCCGTGCCGGGCCGTACGGATTCGGCGATCCCTTCCAGCGGGACCGTGCGGACCTTGAGGTCGCCCCGCATGTGGAAGGGGTTCACGACGGAGCTGAAGTCCCTCTCGGCGGTGAGGACTTCGGCGCCCTCGGGCAGCGAGGCGGCGATCAGCCCCGTGTAGACGGCGACCGAGGCCCCGGCCGCCACCCGGCGGCCCGACACCCCGGTCAGCCGGGCGAAGGAGGCCCGGGCGGCCTCCACGTCGGCGAACATGTCGGTGGGCCGCCCCGCGGCCGCCGCCTCCAGGGCGATCCGCATGGCCTCCACCGTGCGGGCCGGCAGCAGCCCGGTGCTCGCGGTGTTCAGGTAGATGTTCTTCGGGGCGAACTCCGTGCGGACGAGGGTCTCGAAGGTCTCCATGGGACCACTGTGAGGCCCCACGAAGTCATAGTCCATCGCGAATCCTTACGCGGTTCAGCCAAGGAGCGCTTATACGTGCGCTCTGACCTGCGCGTTGCTCAGCGCTGCGGCACCGCGCACCCGTCCGGACCGCAGGCGTCCGCGTCACCCTGGTCGATCGGCTTCAGCGGCGGGCGTTCGCCCCACGCCTGGGTCAGCGCCTGGGCGAAGAGCTCCGCGGGCTGGGCGCCGGAGACGCCGTACTTGCGGTCGAGGACGAAGAACGGCACGCCGTTCGCGCCCAGCTCGGCGGCCTCGCGCTCGTCGGCGCGCACGGCGTCGGCGTAGGCGGTGGGGTCGGCGAGGACCCTGCGGGCGTCCTCGGCGGCGAGTCCGGCCTCCGCGGCCAGCTCCACCAGCCGCTCCTCACCCTCGGTGAACAGGGACCGCTCCTCGGCGAAGTTCGCCCGGTACAGGATCTGGATCAGCTCGTCCTGCCTGCCCCGCTCCTTGGCGAAGTGCAGCAGGCGGTGCATGTCGAAGGTGTTGCCGTGGTCGCGGCCGGTGGTGCGGTACGGAAGGCCCTCGGCGGCGGCCTGCGTGCCGAGGTTGTTCTCACCTGCCTGGGCCTGCGCCTCGCTCATCCCGTACTTCTCGGCGAGCAGCGTGAGGACCGGTTGCACGTCGCCCTTGGCGCGGTGCGGATCGAGCTCGAAGGAGCGGTGCACCACCTCGACCTCGTCCCGGTGCGGGAAGGCGTGGAGCGCCTTCTCGAAGCGGGCCTTTCCGACGTAGCACCAGGGGCAGGCGATGTCGGACCAGATCTCCACGCGCATGTCTTCGGCTTCTCTCCTGGTCGTTCGGGTACGGAGCCTCCCTCCGCAGGCTTGGTGAACGTTCAAGGGCCTCCGTCTCATTCCCCGGGCACCGTGTCGGGCAGCGTGTACCGCACAGAGGTGGTGCCGCCCGTCGGCGGGCGGGTTCCGCGGGTCGGGGACCCAGCCGTGGCGGGCGAGCCACTGCGGGGGACTGACCGCGCTCTCGGCGTCGAAGCGGCGGGGGAGGGTGCGCACGCTGACGCCCGCGTGCCGGGCCAGGTCGGTGAGGGTGAGCGGCTTGTCGAGGTTGCGCATGGCCCAGCCGCGGGTGTCGGCGCAGGCGTTGCCCCGTTCGGAGGCAGCGGCGTCCGGGGGAACTTCGGTGCGCCGGTCGGCGGCGGATTCGAGGCGGGGACGCGGTGGGCGCCGGCGGTGCTGCCCGTCACGACGGCCCGGCCCACACTGCGCCTGCGGCGTCCGCTCAGTTCGTCATGAACCGTCCCGCAGGTCCTGCGGCCAGTGCGGGCGGTACTCGATCCCGTCGTACGTCACCACGCAGCCCTCGCCCATCGGCGACTGGGCCATGAAGCCGACCAGCGCCGCCCCCGTCTCCTTCTCGTCGCCCAGGGTGAACAGCCGGACGAACGTCCACCGCTTCCCGTCCCGCGAGGCGTGGAAGGCGAAGGCCCGGCCGGTCCGGCTGACCCGCAGCCACACCGAACTTCCCTCCACGGTGAAGGAGTTGGCGTCGTCGGAGTGGCCCCGTGTCACCACGGTGCACACGGTGGGCACGTCCGGTGAGTACTCCAGGCACAGCTTCGCCCACGCCCGCTCGCCGACGTGGACGTAGAGCACACCGGCGTCGAAGGCGCCGGCGAAGCCGACGGTGACACGGGCGATCAGCTGGAAGTCCCCTTCCGGCGCCCCGAGCAGCCGGGGCGCGTCGGAGGCGGCGTCCAGGGACTCACCGGTGGGCGGCACGAACCGATCCTGCCGGGCTCCCGCCCAGCCGGTGAGCACCCCGTTCTCGTACGACCAGTGAACTTCGGGTCCGTATGTACGCAGCAGGAAAGGCAGTTCGGGAAGTTCGAGGTCCATCTGGAGAGTGTCCCAGATACCTCACCGCTCCAGGCGGCCGTTGAACCGCCGGGGCAGACCCAGCGGGTTGTCGTCCCGCAGCTCCGGCGGAAGCAGCGCCTGCGGAGCGTTCTGGTACACCACGGGCCGCAGCCACCGCTCGATCGCCGTACCGCCGACCGACGTGGACGTGGACGTCGTCGCCGGGTACGGCCCACCGTGGTGCTGGGCGGGCGCCACCGCCACCCCGGTGGGCCAGCCGTTGACGAGCACGCGCCCGGCCAGCGGGGTGAGCTCCTGCAGGATCTCCGCTCCACGGCCCTCCCCCGCCGCCTCCTCGCTCGACAGGTGCACCGTCGCGGTGAGGTTGCCGGGGAGCCGGCCCAGGACGCGCTTGGCCTGGTCCTCGTCCTCGTAGCGGGCGACGACCGTGATCGGGCCGAAGCACTCCTCCAGGAGCAGGTCGTGCTCGCCCTCCGCGGTGAGCTTCTCGGCCGGGACGGTGAGGAAGCCCGCGCTCACGGTGTGCTCGCCACCGGGTCCGGCCGTGACCGGGGCCTCGACGCCGGGGAGGGCCGCACGCTCGGCGACTCCGGCGATGAAGTTGTCGCGCATACGGTGGTCGAGCAGGACACCGGCCCCGGTCTCGCCGACCGCCTCGGTCAGGGACTTCACCAGACGGTCCCCCGCCGCGCCCGCCGGGGCGAGGACGAGGCCGGGCTTGACGCAGAACTGGCCGACGCCCAGGGTCATGGAGCCCGCGAGACCGGTGCCGATCTGCTCGGCGCGCTCGGCTGCGGCGGCCTCGGTGACGACCACCGGGTTGAGCGATCCGAGTTCACCGTGGAAGGGGATGGGGACGGGACGGGCCGCCGCCGCGTCGAAGAGGGCACGACCGCCGCGAACCGAACCGGTGAACCCGGCGGCGGTGATCAGCGGATGCTTGATCAGCTCGATGCCCGCCTGGAAACCGTGGAGGAGACCGACGACGCCCTTGGGGATGTCGTGCCGCTCGGCGGCGCGGCGCAGGGCCGCCGCGACCAGTTCGGACAGGGCCGGGTGGTCGGGGTGGGACTTCACCACGACGGGGCAGCCCGCGGCGAGCGCGCTCGCGGTGTCGCCGCCGGCCACGGAGAAGGCGAACGGGAAGTTGGAGGCCGAGTAGACGGCGACGACGCCCAGCGGGACCTTGTAGCGGCGCAGGTCGGGGATCGGCGGGGTCGCGGTGTCGTCGGGGTGGTTGATGACGACGTCGAGGAAGGCGCCCTCGTCGACGATCTCCGCGAAGGCGCGCAGCTGGTAGCAGGTGCGGGCGAGCTCACCCGTCAGCCGCCCCGGGCCGAGGGCGGTCTCGGCGTCCGCCGCCTCGACGAGCTGGGCCCCGGCGGCCTCCACCTCGTCGGCCGCGGTGCGCAGGAAGGCGGAGCGGACCGTGCGGTCGGCCAGGGAGCCGCGGGCGTCGTGGGCCGCGCGGACGGCGGCGTCCACCTCGTCGGCTGTGGCCTCCAGCGCAACCTGCTCGCGCTGCTTCCCGGTACGGGGATCGACACTCCAGACTGGTGCTGCTGCCACCGCGGGTCCCTCCAGATGTCATGCCGCAGTTCGTACGTCACCGACCAGAGGCGTTCGATATACTGAACACCGTCTCTGATGATGAATATGCTGCTCGGAGACTATTTCCCGGCGAACGAAGGGGTCAAGGGCGATGTCGGCAGGCGAGACAGGCGGCGGGGCGCAGGTCAAGTCCGCGGTGCGGACGGTCGAGTTGCTCGAGTACTTCGCCGGCCGGCCCGGTCTGCACTCCCTGGCGTCCGTGCAGGAGGCGGTCGGGTACCCCAAGTCCAGTCTGTACATGCTGCTGCGCACACTCGTGGAGCTCGGCTGGGTGGAGACGGACGCGACGGGCACGCGGTACGGCATCGGGGTGCGGGCGCTGCTGGTCGGCACGTCGTACATCGACGGCGACGAGGTGGTGGCGGCGGCCCGGCCGACCCTGGACCGGCTGTCGGACGACACGACGGAGACGATCCACCTGGCGCGCCTGGACGGCACGAACGTGGTGTACCTGGCGACCCGCCAGTCGCAGCACTACCTGCGTCCGTTCACCCGGGTCGGGCGCCGGCTGCCCGTGCACTCGACGTCGCTGGGCAAGGCGCTGCTGAGCACGTACGTGGACGAGCAGGTCCGCAAGATGCTCCCGGAGACGCTTCCGGCGCTGACCGAGCACACCATCACGGACCGGGAGAAGCTCATCGAGGAGCTCCACCAGGTCCGCGAACAGGGCTTCGCCGTGGACCGGGAGGAGAACACGCTGGGGCTGCGCTGCTTCGGGGTCGCGATTCCCTACCGCACTCCGGCCCGCGACGCGATCAGCTGTTCGGTGCCGGTGGCGCGGCTGACCCCGGCCCACGAGCAGATGATCAAGGACGCGCTGTTCGACGCGAGGGACCGTCTGACGCTCGCCACCCGGAGGCTGTGAACCATGGAGGTCGTGCTGCGCGCGGTCCATGACAGCGATCTGCCGGTCTTCTACCGCCAGATGAGCGATCCGGAGGCGGTCCGGATGGCCGCGTTCACGCCCGGGGACCCGGCCGACCGGGACGTCTTCGACGCCCATTGGAAGAAGATACGGTCCTCGTCCGGCGTCCTCGCCCGTACGGTCCTCGCGGACGGTGACGTGGTGGGGAGCGCCGCCGTGTACGGGGACCCCGGTGAGCGCGAGGTGACGTACTGGATCGACCGCGCGTACTGGGGGCGGGGCGTGGCGACGGCCGCGCTGCGCGGGCTGCTGGCCGAGGTGCCGGAACGCCCGCTGTACGCACGGGCGGCCGCGGACAACGCGGGGTCGCTGCGCGTCCTTCGCAAGTGCGGGTTCCGTCAGGCCGCGCGGGCCAGGGGGTACGCGCACGCGCGGGGCGAGGAGATCGACGAGGTCGTGCTGATGCTGGACGCCTGAGCCGTTCCTGAGCGCCGGATGAGAAAAGGGGCGTTCGGGAACGATCGGGCCCGTCCCGTTCGTCTTCCGGGCGGGATGAACAAGACGATCAGGCGCGCCTCCGTCTTCGTGCTGGTCCTGGTGGTCGCCCTGCTGGTCAGGGCCACCTGGGTGCAGTTCTACGACGGCAAGGCGCTCGCGGACGACAAGGACAACCGGCGCGGCGCGATCGAGAGGTACTCGCAGCCGCTGGGGAACATCATCGTGGCCGGAAGGGCGGTCACCGGCTCGGCGCGGACGAACGGGGGCGACCTCGCGTACAAGCGCACCTACACCGACGGCAAGCTGTACGCCGCGGTGACGGGCTACGCCTCGCAGGCCTATGCGCCGACCCAGCTGGAAGGCATCTACCAGGATCTGCTCGACGGCACGGACCCGCGTCTGAAGACCGTCATGAGCACGATCACCAACCAGCGGGCCGCGCCGGGCAACGTGGTCACGACGATCGACCCGGACGTGCAGAAGGCGGCGTACCACGCGCTCGGCGACAAGAAGGGCGCGGCCGTGGCGATCGACCCGAAGACCGGCCGGATCCTCGCGGTCGTGTCCACCCCGTCCTACGACCCGTCGTCGCTGACCGACGCCAACACCGCGGCGACCGCCTGGAAGCGGCTCACCGCCGACCCGGACAAACCGCTCATCAACCGCGCGCTGCGCCGGCCGCTGCCGCCGGGCTCGACGTTCAAGCTGGTGGTGGCGGCGGCCGCGCTGGAGGACGGGCTCTACTCGTCGGTGGACCAGAAGACGGTCAGCCCGGACCCGTACACCCTGCCGGGCACCACCCACGAGCTGTCGAACGAGAACCCGAACGCGCCCTGCGCGAACGCCACCATCCGCACGGCGCTCGAATACTCCTGCAACAACGTCTTCGCGAAGATGGCCGTCGACCTCGGCCACGACAAGGTGAAGGCGATGGCCGAGAAGTTCGGCTTCGACGACGACCAGCTGGACGTGCCGGTACGGGCCTACGCGAGCGTGTACCCGTCGACGATGGACAAGGCGCAGACGGCCCTGTCCGGCATCGGCCAGTTCGACGTGACCGCCACCCCGCTGCAGATGGCCATGGTGTCCGCCGCCCTGGCCAACGGCGGTGAGCTGGTCGGCCCGCACATGGTGTCGCAGATCACCGACAGCGGCGGCGATGTGCTGAAGAACTACGACAACAGCACGTCCACGAAGCGGATCGTGAGTTCGTCCACCGCCGCGCAGCTGCAGTCCGCCATGCAGACGGTCGTCGAGAAGGGCACGGGTACGAACGCGCGGATACCGGGCGTCACCGTCGGCGGCAAGACCGGTACCGCACAGCACGGCGAGAACAACAGCCAGGTGCCGTACGCCTGGTTCACGTCGTACGGCACGTCCGGCACGACGGGCAAGGAGGTCGCGGTCGCGGTGGTGGTCGAGCAGTCGGACGCGGCACGCTCGGAGGTCAGCGGCAACGGTCTGGCGGCGCCGGTGGCCAAGGCGATGATGCAGGCGGCGCTGAAGAGCTGAGGCTCGGCGGCAGCCCCGTGACGGGGCTGCCGCCCGGCCTCACTTCACTCCGAGGAGTTGCTCCACCGGGTCGATCGCGAAGTACACCAGGAACAGCGCCGACACGCCCCACAGCAGCCAGTTGACCTCTCTGGCCTTGCCGAGGACCGTCTTGATGACGACGTACGACACGAACCCGGCGCCGATGCCGTCGGTGATCGAGTACGTGAACGGCATCGCGGCGATGGTGAGGAACGCCGGAATGGCGATCTCGTAGCGGTCCCAGTCGATGTGCTTGACGTGCGTCATCATCAGGAAGCCGACTGCGATCAGGGCGGGCGCCGCCGCCTGGAGCGGCACGATGGTCAGCAGCGGCGTGAGGAAGAGCGCGAGGCCGAACAGCCCGCCGGTGATCAGGTTGGCGAACCCGGTGCGTGCGCCCTCGCCGACACCGGCGGCGGACTCGATGTACGCGGTGTTGGAGGAGGCGGAGCCCACGCCGCCGGCGATCGCGGCGGCGCCGTCGATGAACAGGACCCGGCCGATGCGCGGCACCTGGCCCTGTTCGTCGAGCAGCCCGGCCTCGGCGCTGATGCCGACGATGGTGCCCATGGCGTCGAAGAAGTCCGACAGGATCAGGGTGAAGATCAGCATGATCACGGTGATCGCGCCGGTCTCACCGAAGGCGCCGAACAGGCTGAAGTGACCGACGAGCCCGAAGTCGGGGGTCGTCACGATCTTGTCGGGGACCTTCGGGGTGGTCAGGCCCCAGCTCTTGATGCCGGCGACGGCGTTGATCAGGATCGCGACGACCGTCATGGACACGATGCTGATCAGGATCGCGCCCTTCACCCTGCGGGCGAGCAGCGCGATGGTGAGCAGCACCCCGAGACAGAAGACCAGCACCGGCCAGCCGGTCAGGCGCCCCACGGCGCCCAGTTGCACCGGCACGGTGGTGTGCGCCGCGTCCGGGATGCGGCTGACGAACCCGGCGTCGACGAAACCGATGAACGCGATGAACAGGCCGATGCCCACGCCGATGGCCTGCTTCAGTTGCTGCGGGATCGCGTTCATGATCGCTTCCCGTAGTCCGGTGAGGACCAGGACGCAGATGAGGATGCCCTCGATGACGACGAGACCCATGGCGTCGGCCCAGCTCATCAGCGGGGCGAGCTGGAAGGCGACGACGGCGTTGAGGCCGAGGCCGGCGGCGATGGCGAGCGGCAGGTTGCCACCGACACCCATGGTGATCGTCATTACACAGGCCACCAGCGCGGTGGCCGTGACCAGTTGGCCGGTGTCCAGTTGGTGGCCGAACTTGTCCTTGGCGCTGCCCAGGATGATCGGATTCAGGACAAGGATGTAGGCCATGGTGAAGAACGTGGCAAGGCCGCCGCGTATCTCACGGCCGAAGGTGGAGCCCCGTTCGGAGATCCGGAAGAACTGGTCGAGGCCGTGGGCCGCCGGGGGCGCGGCACTTGGCCGGCCGGCCGCCTTCTGTGTTTCGGGCATGACAGGACTCCTTGGCGCCTGTTGAACCGGTGCGGGATGCTGGCTGGATTGTTCCCCTGGTGGACGCGTTTCAGGTGTTCTCCGTGTTACAGAATCGGGGAGTTCGGCCCTCCACACCACGTTCGAAGTGCCGTACGAACGCTGCTAGGCTTCCGCGTCCCGCCCGGGACGCACTCCAGCCGTCCCCACATGGCATCCACGTGACACACAGGGGCGCCCTCTCGGGTGCCGGAGCCGCTGCGAGGAGAGGTCGCCCGTGGGCACTGTCGTCGACGACGCCGCCTCCGTGGAGTTCCACGCCTTCTTCGAGCGGCACTACGCGGAACTCGCCCGGCTCGCCCATCTGCTGACCGGGGAGGCGGACGCCGCCGACGATCTGGCGGCCGACGCGCTGCTCGCGCTGTGGCACCGCTGGGACCGGGTGCGCGCCGCCGACCACCCGGTGGCGTACGCGCGCGGGGTGGTCGCGAACCTGGCCCGCACCCGGATCCGCAGTGCGGTGCGCGAGCGCCGCCGCATCGCTCTCTTCTGGTCGCAGCGCGAGGAGAAGGCCGAGAACCCGGACGTGCCGGCCGTCGTCGATGTCCAGGAGGCCCTGCGCCGCCTGCCGTTCCGCAAGCGGGCGTGCGTGGTGCTGCGGCACGCCTTCGACCTCTCCGAGAAGGACACGGCGCTCGCGCTGGGCATCTCGGTGGGTACGGTGAAGAGCCAGACGTCGAAGGGTATGGCCGAATTGCAGCGGCTGCTGGGCACCGCCGAGGCTCCTCGGCGTGTTCACGCCGCGGTGGTGCGCACCGGAGGGAGGGACCGATGAGGAACGTGCACGACGAGCTGCGCACCGGGCTGCACGCGGCGGCCGAGGCGCACGAGCCCGACCGCGCGCGCATCCTGGCCCGCGTCGAGCGCGGGATGACCGCGCGGTCCCGTCCCGGCCGCCGGGCGACACGTCCGCCGCTGTGGGGCTGGGTGCGGGTCGTGGGGGCCACGGCCGGGGTCGCCGGCGTCCTCACGGTGGGCGGTTACGCGGTCGCCTCGGCGGTGGAGGACGACACACCCGCCCAGCAGCCGGTGGCCGTCTCTCCCCCGCCGCCCCCGTCCCCGGACGCGACGAGCCGCGCGCCGGTCCGCCCGGCCGAGCCGGCACCCGGCGCGGGCTCGCACGGCTCCGGGAAACCGGGCCCGTCCCCCTCGACGGGCCCGGAGGCATCCGCGACCGCCACCGCCCCGCCGCCCGGCTCCGGCGGCCAGGACGGCCCGCTGTGGTCGGACGGCTCGGTGGACCCGCACAGCAACGACTTCTGGGCGCAGAGCAACCTGACCCTGAAGACCGGTGCGCAACTCACCTCGCTCACCGTCGTGCTGAGGGTCGCGCAGACCGGCGGGGTGTCCTCGACGGGCGCCTGGCGGTCGCTGCCGGAGCAGGACTTCACGTCCGCGGTCGCCGAGAAGGACGGCTTCCTCGTCTACACCTGGGTGCTCAAACAGGGCCGTACGGTCCCGGCGGGCCAGTGGGTGTTCGCCGGGCAGTTCGACCACGACCGCGGCAGCCGGGACGCCGGGAACGACAGCTACACGATGACGGCGACGGCGGGCGGCGAGCAGCTTGCGGTGAAGGGCGGCTTCACGGCACACGGCGGCGGCGCGGGCCGCGGCTCGTAGGAAGCGACGGCCGGGAGGCGCGCGAGAACGCCCGCACTGGTCCATCGTCCACCACCGGTTCGCCCTGAACGGCCCCGGCACGGCGGGCGGGGACGGCATGCACCGGGAGACGACCGTCGACCGCATGCGGTTCGCGGCCGACGGCACGATCCTGCCGGTGGTACCGACCCTGCGGTCGGTACCACCGGTGCGGCCTAGCTGACGAAGTACGTCGGGTTGGGCAGCTTGTACGTACGGTCGGCGTATCCGCCCTCGAGGTCGGAGTACTGGTCGCCGAAGTCGGCGATGATGTCGTACCCCAGGTCCTCGATGTGTTCGCGGGTGCCGGACTTGTACTGCACGGTGGTGCACTTCCAGGCGCCCGGGGCCGCGCAGCCGCTCAGGTAGGACGGCGGGTTGGCCGCGTCCTTGAGGAACATGTGGCCGGCGTCGAGGTTCACATCGGCGCCGACCTTCTTCAGGTTCTCCACGGCGGCGGAGCGCTGCGCCTCGCTCAGACCCGAGTTGTAGAAGACCTCGACGCCCTTGGACGCGGCGTACCGGACGAGTTCGGGGCTGCCGAAGACGGCGGGACGGTCCGCCTTGTTCACGTAGGCGGCCCAGGTCGCCGAGTTGTACGTGTAGTTGTACCGCTTCTCGTAGTCGAGGCTGAGCAGCAGGGTGTCGTCGATGTCGAAGACGACGGCCGGCTTCTCGCCCCGGTGGTGCGCCTTGCGGGCCGCCTTGTCGATGTACCGCCGGGCCTGCGCGTCGATGCGCGCCAGGTCCTTGGCGTACGGGCTGTCGGGGGACGCCTGGTAGACACCGTCGGCGTCGGCCGTGGTGCCGTAGTAGGTGTCGATGTCCTTCACCAGGAGCCCGATGTTGTAGGGCTCGTGCGTGGAGTTCGCCGTCGACTGACCGGCGGTGGCCGCGCCGGCGCCGTAGAGGGCGCCGCCGGCGACGGCACAGGCGGCGACGAGGGCCGCTATACGAAGTGACTTATGCATGACAGGTTTTCTACGCGCGTCACGGTGGTGAGCGCGAGGCCCGTTGCCCGATCGATACCTTCTCGATCGGCCAACGGGCCCACGGTTGTCCCCCTCAACGGGTCACGCCGGGCCGCCGGTCGCCCAGGTAGGTGTCCCGGGTGTGCAGCGCGGCTTCCGTGTCGGTGAGCTGGGGACGGTTCTCGGGAGCGGTGATCGCCGCCCCCGGTCCTGTGTTGCGGTACTCGGGAAAGCGCATGGACTGCCACGGATAGGCGTCCCGCATGTCGGTGTAGGGCGCGACCGCGTCGATCCCGGGCCCGAGCCAGGTGTCCCGGACGGTCGGCATCGGGCGGGCGGTGGGGTCGGAGCCCGGCACCCAGGGACGTGCGAGCCTGCAGAACGCGTCCGGAGCCTCGCTGGTGATCCGGCTCCGGTGAGCGCGCCGTCGACGACGTCGACGCCGTTCAGGCGGCGCCTGCCGGCCCACGGGGCGCGCCGGTAGTACGCCTCGTCGCGTGCGCAGGCACCGAAGGCTCCGGGTCCTGCGGTGCGTCAGCCGGCGTACGGGTCCGGGACCTGGCCGGGCCGGGCCAGGAACTCGAAGTCGCAGCCGGTGTCGGCCTGGGTGATGTGGGAGTTGTAGAGCACTCCGTAGCCGCGCTCGTACCGCGCGGGCGGCGGCGTCCACTCCGTCCTTCGGCGCCCGAGCTCCGCGTCGTCCACGTTGAGCTGCAGGGTGCGGGCCTCGACGTCGAGGGTGATGCTGTCCCCGGTGCGCACCAGGGCGAGCGGTCCGCCGATGTACGACTCGGGGGCGACGTGCAGCACGCACGCGCCGTAACTCGTTCCGCTCATCCGGGCGTCGGAGATCCGCACCATGTCCCGCACGCCCTGCTTGAGCAGGTGGTCGGGGATGGGCAGCATCCCGTACTCGGGCATTCCGGGGCCGCCCCTGGGCCCGGCGTTGCGCAGCACCAGCACGCTGTCCGCGGTGATGCCCA
Source organism: Streptomyces sp. PTL18 (assembly GCF_059510295.1). Taxonomy (NCBI): domain Bacteria; kingdom Bacillati; phylum Actinomycetota; class Actinomycetes; order Kitasatosporales; family Streptomycetaceae; genus Streptomyces; species Streptomyces sp. PTL18. The sequence goes on from NZ_JCAJZO010000013.1 coordinate 93,829, forward strand.
GGGCGGGGTCGTCGATGGTGCGCTGCATGGTCCTGTAGTCGTCGAAGACGACGGCGGGACCGGTGTGTTCGAGCAGGTGCGGTTCGGCGGCGATGTGCTTGATGACGGCGCCGTCCGGGCAGAGGTTGCCGCGCAGGACGGCGACCCCGCCCTCGGGCGCGACCGGGTTGTCGCGGGGCCGAATGACGTCGTCATGGTGGACCCGTGCGTCCGCGATCTGCTCGCGCAGGGTGTCGTGGGAGACCGTCGGCCGGTCCAGGTGCAGCAGGTCCGGGATGCGGGAGAGGAACCCGGACAGGCCGCCCGCGAAGTGGAAGTCCTCCATCAGATACCGCTCGCCGCCGGGCCGGACGTTGGCGAGCACGGGGACCGTGCGCGCGATCCGGTCGAAGTCGTCGAGCGTGAGCCTGACCCCGGCCCGTCCGGCCATGGCGATCAGGTGGATGACGGCGTTGGTGGAGCCGCCGAGTCCGAGGACCGTGGTCACCGCGTCCTCGAACGCCCCACGGGTCAGGATCTCGGACAGCTTCCGGTCCCGGTGGACCAGTTCGACGATCCTCAGGCCCGCCGCGGCGGCCATCCTGTCGTGGCCGGAGTCGACGGCGGGGATGCTGGACGCGCCGGGGACCGTGACACCGAGCGCTTCGGCGGCGGCCGTCAGTGTGGACGCCGTACCCATCGTCATGCAGTGCCCGGGCGAGCGGGCGAGGCCGCTCTCCAGCTCCCGCATCTCGCAGTCACCGATGAGGCCGGCGCGCCTGTCGTCCCAGTGCCTCCACATGTCGGTGCCCGAGCCGAGGACCTCACCGCGCCAGTGGCCCGGCAGCATCGGCCCCGCGGGCACGAAGACGGTGGGCAGGTCGACGCTCGCGGCGCCCATGAGCAGCGCGGGCGTGGACTTGTCGCAGCCGCCCAGGAGTACGGCCCCGTCGACCGGGTAGGACCGCAGCAGCTCCTCGGTCTCCATCGAGAGCAGGTTGCGGTAGAGCATCGGGGTCGGCTTCTGGAAGGTCTCGCTGAGCGTGGCGACCGGGAACTCCAGCGGGAAGCCGCCCGCCTGCCACACCCCCCGCTTCACGGCCTGCGCCCGATCCCTCAGATGTAAATGGCAAGGATTGATGTCGGACCAGGTGTTCAGAATGGCGATGACGGGCTTGCCCAGGTGCTCCTCGGTCAGATAGCCGAGCTGGCGGGTGCGGGCCCGGTGGCTGAAGGAGCGCAGCCCGTCGGTGCCGTACCACTGGTGGCTTCTGAGCTCTTCCGGCTTCTTCACACGGACCACCCCGCGGCTATGGCGGCGACCTCCGCGCGCGCCTCCTCGGGCAGCACCCTGCTCGGCGGGCGCACGTCCCGGCGGCACAGCCCGAGCGAGGCGAGGGCCTCCTTGACCACGGTGACATTGTCCGCGGAGCCGTTCCGGGCGCGCAGCTCCTCGAAGCGGCGGATCTGCTCCCAGACCTTCATGGCGGCCGGGTAGTCGCCCGCTCGAAGCGCTTCGACCATGTTCAGCGAAACGGACGGGGCGACGTTCACAAGCCCGGAGGTGAAGCCCGTGGCGCCCGCCGAGAAGTAGGAGGGCGCGTACGGTTCGGCGAGACCCGCCACCCAGACGAACCGGTCGAGGCCCGCGTCACGGGCGAACGCCGCGAACCTGGCGGCGTCCGGGACGGCGTACTTCACCCCGATGACGTTCGGGCAGTGGTCGGCGAGCTCGGCCAGCCGCGTGCCGGGCAACCGGGCGTTGCGGATGTAGGGCACGACGCCCAGTTCGGGCACCGTCTCGGCGATCGCGCGGTGGTAGTCGACCCAGCCGGCGGCCGAGACGTACGGGTGGACGGGCTGGTGGACCATCACCATCCGGGCACCCACCTCACGGGCGTGCCGGGCGGAGGCGAGGGCGGTGGGCACGTCGTGCCCCACCCCGACCAGGACGGCGGCCCGCTCCCCCGTCTCCTGGACGGTCAGTTCGGTGACGAGACGCCGCTCCTTTGGGGCGAGGGCGTAGAACTCGCCGGTGTTGCCGCACGGCGTCAGGGTCCTCACCCCGCCGTCGAGCAGGCGACGCAGCAGGGCCCGGTGGGCGTCCCGGTCCACGCGGTCGTCCTCGGTGAAGGGGGTCACCGGGATCGCCACCACGTCGGTCAGGGCCGCCCGCTGGGTCTCGAACGTCACGCTGCTCATTCCTGACCTCCCTCTTGGCGGGGTTCGGGAAAGGCTCGCTGCACGAACGACGCGATGTGGGCGTGCAGGGCGCTCGCCGCCGCGTCGGCGTCGCCTTCCAGGGCCAGCCGCAGGATCTCGCGGTGCTCGGTGGCCTCCCGTTCCCAGGAGGGGTCGGCGGCCCAGGCGACGGCGGAGACGAGGGCGGCCTGGTCGCGGACCTCGTCGAGCATCCGGCCGAGCAGCGGGTTGCCGCACGGCAGATACAGGGCGCGGTGGAACTCCCGGTTGGCGAGGGAGCGTTCGGCGGAGTCGTTCGCCTCGTCGGCCCGCTGCAGCGCGTCGCGCGCGGCCTCCAGGGAGGCCCCGAGCCGCACCGAGCGCCGCAGCGCCTCCGGTTCCAGGAGCAGGCGGACGTCATAGACCTCGCGTGCCATGTCCGCGTCCACCATGCGCACCGTGACGCCCTTGTACTGGTTCATCACGACGAGCCCGGTCCCGGCCAGAGTCTTGAGCGCCTCGCGCACGGGGGTCTTCGACACCCCGAACTGTGCGGCGAGTTCGGTCTCCACCAGGGCCTGGCCGGGCGTCAGCTGCCCGCTGAGGATGCGGTGTTTGATCCCCTCCAGCACGTATTGCGTGCGAGACGGGATCGGCGTGGGGACAGAGGTCATGCGCGCCTCTCGGATGTCGCGTAGGCGATGTCGCGTATCTGATCTCGCATATCGCGTCTCATATATGACGTACGAAGTACGACGCGTTGAAGGTAGGAGCGTCCCCGTCTTTCGTCAATGCCTCTGGCGAACGGAGTTGCGGCATCGGTGTGACGGACGTCCACTCACCGTGTCAATGGCTCGTTGCAAGGGGTTCAGCGTCCGTTTGGGGGCGCGGGGAGCGCGAGTGTCGCACATCCACCGCGCCTCGGTGCCCCGCCGCACAGCGGACGGCCGGAGCGGGTACGTCTCCCACCCCTGCTCATTCCGGGCTGCGCTGTTCACGGCTTCCAGCCCGGGTTCCGCCCGCTGAGGCCGACGGTTCGCCTACGGCCCCAAATCGAACGTCGTGTCGGTCGCGGTCTCCTCCGGTTCCACTGTCTCGGACCGCCTCCGAAAGGAGGGACCGGCGCCGGGCGCGAAGCTCATCGCTCGGGCACTTCCCGGCCACGGCCCCGCGGGGCGCGATGGTTTCCTCAGTCACCCTCGGGCCGGGTGCGGCGGGCGTAGGCGCGGGCGGCGCGGGCGCGGTCGCCGCACCGGGTGGAGCACCAGTGGCGGCGGCCGTGGCGGAGCAGGTAGCGGTTGCAGGGAGCGGAGCCGCATGCGGTGAGGCGTTCGGCGTCGGCGCCGGTGAGCAGATCGGCGGCGTCGGCGGCGAGGGTCGCCAGAGCGTGGTCGACGATCTGGCTCGTGGGGTGCGGGGTCACCCGGTAGGGGCCGCTCTTCTCGTCCCACTGCAGCAGCGGGGCCGTGGGCACCCGGTTCATGGCGTCGTTGACGGCGGTGACGGCGGCCGGGAGTGCCGGAACCGCGGCGACGCGGGAGGCGAGCAGCGTCCTGACCTGCTCGCGCAGCGAACGCAGCTGGGCCGCGCACATCTCCCGCATACCGGCGTCGGCGGGAGCCAGACCACGGTCGACGAGCCACTCGTTCGCCGCCGCCGGGCTGCCGAGCAGGTCGATGAACTGCCCACCGGGCAGGGCGATCACGCTGTTGGCGAGGGCGAGGGAGCGGTACTGCTCCTCGCCCGGCGCGGGGGGCGGGGCCGGATCGGCCGTCGGGGACTGACTCATGATTCTCATGGTACGGCTTGCCCGCATCCGTGAGAGGAGGCTAGGGTCATCTCACGGATGACCGACCAGCCAACCGTGAGGTTACTTTCATGACATCTGCTGAGATATCCACCGACGAGTGGCCCGTCCGCGTCTTCGGCGGTCCGACCGCCCTCTTCGCCCACGGTGGCCTGCGTTTCCTGACCGACCCGACCTTCGACGCCCCCGGCGACTACGCTCGACCCGGCCGTCCGGTCCTGACCAGGACCGCGCCGCCCGCCGGCACCCCCGCCGACCTCGGCCGCATCGACGTCGTCCTGCTCTCCCACGACGAACACGCCGACAACCTGGACGACTCCGGGCGCGCCCTGCTCGCCGACGTGCCCCTCACACTCACCACCCCCGGCGGCGCACAGCGCCTCGGAGCCGGAGCCAAGGGCCTGGCCGACTGGGAGTCCGTCGAACTGGACCGCCCCGGCGGGGGGACGGTCACCGTGACCGGCGTCCCCGCCATCCACGGCCCCGGCAGGCGTGAGGAAGTCGAGCCCCTGTCCGGCCAGGTCGTCGGCTTCCTGCTGACCGGAGACGGCCTGCCCACCGTCTACGTCAGCGGCGACAACGCCTCACTCGACGCGGTCCAGCAGATCGCCGAACGCTTCGGTCCGGTGGACACCGCCATCCTCTTCGCCGGGGCACCCCGCCTCTCCGGCCTCTACAACGGCGCGCCCCTCGTCCTCGACAGTGCCCAGACCGCCGAAGCCGCCCGGATCCTCGGCGCCCGCCGGGTCGTGCCCGTCCACTACGACAGCTGGGCCCACTTCACCGAGGGCCGCGACGACTTGGCGACCGCTTTCGCGAAGGCCGGCCTGTCCGATCGCCTGGACTGGGGCCACCGGGGCTGACCGGGCCGGGCCTGCCGCCTTTCAGAGCCCCGCCAGGGCCTCCCGTACGGCCTCCAGGTCGCCGTCGGACGCCAACCCGGCGTGGTAGAGGCGCAGTTCCGTCGCTCCCAGCTCGGCGGCGCCCCGGGCGTCGCGCGCGAGCGTCGCCGGGCTGCCGCCCATGCCGGAGACCACCGTGAGGTTGGCCGCGAGGACGGCGCCCGTCCGGTTCTGTTCCGCGAAGGGGGTGAGCAGGCCGGCACCGCCCGTGCAGGGCACCACCACGCCGTCCGCCACGGACAGGATGTGCGCGGGGCCGACGCCGGCGTTGGCCCCGCAGTGGTAGGAGACCGGGTCCGCGTGCAGCAGCACCTGGAAGCCGTCGGGTGCGGCCGCCCGCACCGCCGCGACGGCCTCCTCCTGGAGCGTGCGGGCGGTGGTGTCGCGCCACGCGCGCGTGGCGGCCGCCCTCGCCTCGCCGAGGAGCTTCTCGACACCCGTCCAGCCCCCGTCGGAGGGGGCGCCGCGCCACACCGGCTCCAGGGCGGCCCGTACCGCCGCGGCCGGCTCGTCTGCATCCAGTCCGTGCCGCCGGTAGCCCGCACGGCAGCTCAGGCAGAAGCACAGGGACATGAGGTACTGCCCGGCGTCCCCGAGCGGCACGCCGCCGATCTTGTCGTGGGCGTGCAGGTGCGCCAGTCCGTACCAGCCGAGCGACTCCAGCTCGGTGCCGCGCGCGCCGGGTCGTACGGCGGCCTCGGCCGCCAGGTCGACGAGGTACGCGCGCGTGGCGGGCTGTGCGATGCAGGGCGCCCAGGGGTAGCGGTCGCCGTAGGCGTTGACCACACAGGTGCCGGGGTACTCCTCGCCCAGGCGGGAGTTGTGCGCCAGCACCACCCAGGTGTGCACCTCGATCCCGGCCGCGGTGAGCGCGCGGGCCGCCTCGCCGAAGGCGTCGCCCGGGGCCCAGTCGCCGGCCGGGTGGGGGCGCAGGGTGCGGCCCTCCCAGCGCGCGTCCGTCGGGTAGAGCACGGCCGCGTGGCGGGCCGTCACGACGCGGTGGCGCGGGTGCCGGGGCGTGAGGGCGCGTGTGGAGTGGTACGCGGAGGCGAGGGTCGCCTGGCGGACGCCCAGCGCGGCGATGCGGTCCGGGGCCTCGGGGTCCCCGTTCACGTCCCAGGGGTAGAGGAACACCGACGCCTTCACATGTCCTCCTCGAGCAGCGCGTACCCGCGGTCGATCAGTTGGGCGAGCTGTCGTACGTGGTCCTCGGGCGGTTCGTGCAGCGGCGGCCGTACCTCGCCGACGTCGAGGCCGCGCAGTCGTATGCCTGCCTTGACGAGGGACACCGCATGGCCGCGACCGCGGGAGCGCAGCTCGACGAACGGGCGGTAGAAGCCGTCGAGCAGCCGGTTCACGGTGGTGTCGTCGCCGGAGGTGAGGGCCCGGTGGAAGGCGAGGGCGATCTCCGGGACGAAGCAGAACGCCGCGGACGAGTACCGCGTGATACCGACGCCGCGGTAGGCGAACTGGGTCTGCTCGGCGGTCGGCAGCCCGTTGAAGTAGAGGAAGTCGCCCGCGACCTCGCTGCGCACGGCGCTGATGACGCACTGCATCAGATCCAAGGTCGCGGTGGCCGGCTCCCGGTAGTGCCTCAGCAGCCCCTCCTGTCCTGCGTGCACCAGGTAGGGCGGCATGGCGAGCAGCCCGTCGGCGCCGGCACCCTCCGCCGGCCCGGCGTGGCGCACGGCGAGCGCGGTCCCGTAACCGGCGCCCGCCACGACCGGTACCCGCCCGTCCGCCGCCTCGACGGCCACCCCCACGCAGGCCTCGAACTCCTCGGGCGTCAGCGCGTGGAACTCACCTGTGCCGCAGCACGCGAACACGGCGGCGGCGCCGGCCTCCACCCCCTTGCCCACATGGGCGCGGTCGACATCGAGGGCGAGCGAACCGTCGGGCCCGTACGCGATGACGGGGAAGAACAGCGGCCCGCCGGGAACGCCGAGCCGGGCGGCGAGAGGAGCTGACGTCACGGGCTCTCCCTTGAACAGGCGCTCCTGCGCGGACCGGCGGGGCACTCCCGAGTGGATCACGCGCCGGAGGGTGGACCACGCGCCGGACGGGGCACCACCATCCGGCAACAGGTGCACACTTCTGATCCATGTCCACATTTCTGAACGACGCCACGCTAGGGGTCGCCACGGGGCGGGTCAAGCGCACAATCAAGCAAGTCAGGCGCGGATTTCACTCCTCCGCGCCACACTTGACGAGCCCGACCGACGCTCCCTAGCGTTTCCATGAATGTGAATCTTGTACACGAATGCGGCCGATGATCTCAAGGAGACCGAGGATGCCCGCTCCCCGCACCGTTCTGCTCACCGGCGCCGCCGGCGGACTCGGCACCCTGATGCGGGGACTGCTGCCGCAGTACGGCTACGCACTGCGGCTCCTCGACCTGCGGCCGGTCGAGGGCGAGCCGGACGCGATCACTGCGGACCTCGCGGACAAGGACGCGGTGCGCGAGGCCGTGCGGGGCGTCGACGCCGTCATCCACCTCGCGGGAATCTCCCTGGAATCCACGTTCGACAAGATCCTCAAGGCGAACATCGAGGGCACGTACCACGTCTACGAGGCGGCACGCGAGGAGGGCGTCCGCCGGATCGTCTTCGCCTCGTCCAACCACGCGGTCGGCTTCACCCCGCGTCCCCAGGGCGGCGACCCGCTGATCCCCATCGACACGCCGCGCCGCCCCGACACCTTCTACGGACTGTCCAAGTCCTTCGGCGAGGACCTGGCGCAGTTCTACTGGGACAGGCACGGCGTGGAGACGGTCTCGGTGCGCATCGGCTCCTGCTTCCCCGAGCCCACCAGCGTCCGCATGCTCTCCATCTGGATGAGCCCGGAGGACGGCGCCCGCCTCTTCCACGCCGCCCTGACCGCAGAGGACGTCGGACACACCGTCGTCCACGGCTCCTCGGCCAACACCCGCCTGTGGTGGGACCTGACCACCGCGCGGGCCCTCGGCTACGAACCGCAGGACGACTCCGAGCCGTACGCCGAGAAGCTCATCGCCGAGCAGGGCGAGCTGGAACCGGACAACCCGGCGCACGCCTACCTGGGCGGTCACTTCGTCACGGACCCTCCCATCTGGCCGTACTGAGAGGCGGGCGGGCACCGAACGGGCCCGCCCGCCCCGCCTTTCGGGCACGACGGCTGCCCGTTCCCACCGGGTCCCCCGCTTCCTCGCAGGTCCGGCACGGTCACGCCGACCTCCGAACGGGCCGGATCGGGCAGACACGATCGCGCAACAGACCTGGTCAGCGCCGCAGACCCGCTGTAGAAAGTCCCCCATGGGCCCCACCGGGCCCGAACGGGCACACCTGAGCGGAGACGGGAGGCGCGATGACGGCCAGGACCGCGGAGGAACGACAGCGTGAGATCGTCAAGGCCGCCCGCCGGACGGGCTCGGTCGACGTCACCACGCTCGCCGCCGAACTGGGCGTGGCGAAGGAGACCGTACGACGGGATCTGCGCGCCCTGGAGGACCACGGCCTGGTCCGCCGCACCCACGGGGGCGCCTACCCCGTGGAGAGCGCCGGTTTCGAGACGACCCTGGCCTTCCGCGCCACCAGCCACGTCCCCGAGAAGCGCCGGATCGCGGCAGCCGCGGCCGAGCTGCTCGGGGACGCCGAGACCGTCTTCGTGGACGAGGGCTTCACCCCGCAGCTCATCGCCGAGGCCCTGCCCCGGGACCGGGCGCTGACCGTGGTCACCGCGTCCCTGGCCACCGCGGGCGCGCTCGCGGAGGCGGAGAACACGACCGTGCTGCTGCTGGGCGGCCGGGTCCGGCACGGCACACTCGCCACCGTCGACCACTGGACGACGAAGATGCTGGCCGGATTCGTCATCGACCTGGCCTACATCGGCGCCAACGGCATCTCCCGCGAGCACGGCCTGACCACTCCCGACCCTGCGGTCTGCGAGGTCAAGGCGCAGGCGATGCGTGCCTCCCGGCGCACGGTCTTCGCGGGGGTGCACACCAAGTTCGGGGCGGTCAGCTTCTGCAGGTTCGCGCAGGTCGGCGCGCTGGAGGCGATCGTCACGAGCACGCTGCTGCCGACGACCGAGGCGCACCGCTACTCACTGCTGGGCCCGCAGGTCATCCGGGTCTGACACCGTCCCACCGTCCGAGAACAGCTGAAAGCACCCCCTCCCCGGGGACGCCCACGCCCTCGTGCATCCCTTGTCTCCCCCTATGTCCAGGAGCGATCCATGCGCACCCAGAGCCGACGGAGGCCGCGAGCCGTGCTCGCCATGGCCGCCGCAGGGACGCTGCTCGCCCCGCTGCTCTCCGGCTGCTGGGTCGGAGCAGGCGGGTCCGGTTCCGGCGGCGACTCCATCAACGTCCTGATGGTCAACAACCCGCAGATGGTCGAGTTGCAGAAGCTCACCGCGGCCCACTTCACCAAGGACACCGGCATCAAGGTGAACTTCACCGTGCTGCCGGAGAACGACGTCCGCGACAAGATCAGCCAGGACTTCGCCAACCAGGCCGGCCAGTACGACGTCGCCACCCTGAGCAACTTCGAGATACCGATCTACGCCCGCAACGGCTGGCTGCGGGACATGGACGCGTATGTCGCGAAGGACCGCGCCTACGACGAGCAGGACATCCTGGGGCCCATGCGCGAGTCGCTGACCGGCGACGACGGCAAGCTGTACGGGCAGCCGTTCTACGGTGAGTCGTCCTTCCTCATGTACCGCAAGGACGTCTTCGCCGAGAAGGGCCTGACGATGCCCGCCCACCCCACCTGGCAGCAGGTCGCCGGCCTCGCCGCCAAGGTGGACGGCGCGAGGCCGGGGATGCGGGGCATCTGTCTGCGCGGCCTGCCCGGCTGGGGCGAACTCATGGCGCCGCTCACGACGGTGGTGAACACCTTCGGCGGGACCTGGTTCGACAAGAAGTGGAAGGCGCACCTGGACGCGCCCGAGTTCGTGAAGGCGACCAGGTTCTACGTGGACCTGGTCCGCGAGCACGGCGAGTCGGGCGCCGCGCAGTCCGGGTTCGCCGAGTGCCTCAACAACATGACCCAGGGCAAGGTCGCCATGTGGTACGACGCCACCTCCGCGGCCGGCTCCCTGGAGGCGGCCGGCTCCCCCGTCAAGGGCAGGCTCGGCTACGCCCCCGCCCCCGTCGAGAAGACCCGGTCCTCCGGCTGGCTCTACACCTGGGCCTGGGGCATCCAGAAGGCGTCGCGCAACCCCGGCAAGGCCTGGAAGTTCGTCTCCTGGGCGTCCGGCAAGCAGTACGAACAGCTCGTCGGCGACACCAGCGGCTGGGCGAACGTCCCCGCGGGCAAGCGCGCCTCCACCTACGAGAACGCGGACTACCGCAAGGCCGCCGCCTCCTTCCAGGAGATGACCCGGGAGGCCATCGAGGGCGCACGGCCGCGCGACCCCGGCGTGCAGCCGCGGCCCGCGCCCGGCATCCAGTTCGTCGGCATCCCCGAGTTCACCGACCTCGGCACCAAGGTCTCCCAGGAGATCAGCGCGGCCATCGCCGGACGCCGGTCCGTCGAGTCGGCCCTGAAGAGGTCCCAGCAGCTCGCCGAGAAGATCTCCGAGGAGTACGAGGGACGATGACCGCCACGACCGCGGCCCCCGTGGCCGCCACTCCCGTACCCACCCCGCACCAACCGTCGGCCCGGCTGCGCGCCTGGGCCACCCGGGCCCCGCTCCTGCCCGCCCTGGTCTTCATGGTCGTCGTCACCCAGCTGCCGTTCGTGGCGACCCTGGTGATCTCGTTCTTCGACTGGAACGCCCTCTACCCGAAGGCCCGCCGCTTCACCGGCGTCGACAACTACCGCCAGGTCCTCACCGACCCGGACCTGCGCCACTCGGTGTGGACGACGGTCCTGCTGACGGTCGCGGTGGTCCTGGCCAGCCTGGTCCTCGGCCTGGCCCTGGCGCTGCTCCTGGACCGCAGGTTCCGCGGCCGGGGCATCGTCCGCACGCTGCTGATCGCGCCCTTCCTGGTGGTACCGGTGGCGGCGGCCCTGCTCTGGAAGCATGTGCTCTACAACCCTGAATACGGCCTGTTCAACGGTCTGTTGCACTATGTGGGCGGTCCACAGCCGGACTGGATCTCGAACAGCCCGCTGATCGCCGTCGAGGCAGCCCTCGTCTGGCAGTGGACACCGTTCATGATGCTGATCCTGCTGGCCGGTCTGCAGAGCCGTGACCACCAGCAGATCGAGGCCGCACGGGTGGACGGCGCGAGCGACTGGCAGATCTTCCGCCACCTGACGCTCCCGCACCTGCGCCGGTATCTGGAACTGGGAGCCCTTCTGGGCTCGATCTACATCGTGCAGAACTTCGACACGGTGTTCACGCTCACCTCAGGAGGCCTCGGCACCGCCAACCTCCCCTATACCGTCTACCAGAGCTTCTACCAGGCCCATGAGAACGGTCTCGCCTCGGCCGCCGGCGTCCTGGTCGTCATCGGCTCCGTCGTCATCGCGACCTTCGCGCTGCGCGTGGTGTCGTCCCTGTTCCGCGAGGAGGTGTCCGGAGCATGAGCGCCGTCGCCGTACGCAGCCGCATCCGCAGCCGACGTGGAGCGGGACTGGGTCTGCTGGCCTGGCTGGTCGGTCTGCTGTTCTTCCTGCCCATCGCCTGGATGGCCCTGACCTCCTTCCACTCGGAGGCGGACGCGGCCACGAATCCCCCGTCCTTCGGTGCCGCCCTGACCCTGGACGGCTACCGCGACTTCTTCGGCGTGGGCGGCGGCGCGAGCCCCTGGGCCGCCCTGATCAACTCCACGGTCGCGTCGGTGGTCTCGACGGTGTGCGTCCTGCTCCTGGCCCTCCCGGCCGCGTACGCGCTCTCGATCCGCCGGGTGAGGAAGTGGACGGACGTCCTGTTCTTCTTCCTGTCCACCAAGATGCTGCCGGTGGTGGCGGGCCTGCTGCCGATCTACCTGTTCGCGAAGAACACCGGGATGCTCGACGACATCTGGCTGCTCGTCATCCTCTACACGTCCATGAACCTGCCGATCGCGGTGTGGATGATGCAGTCGTTCCTCGCCGAGGTCCCGGTGGCGGTGATCGAGGCCGCGCGCGTGGACGGCGCGAGACTGCCGACGGTCCTGGCACGGGTGGTCGCCCCGATCGCGCTGCCGGGAATCGCGGCCACGGCGCTGATCTGCTTCATCTTCAGCTGGAACGAACTGCTCTTCGCCCGCGTGCTGACGGGCGTGGTCGCTGAGACCGCCCCCGTCTTCCTGACCGGCTTCATCACCAGCCAGGGCCTGTTCCTGGCGAAGGTGTGCGCCGCGTCGCTCGTCGTCTCCCTGCCGGTGCTCGCCGCGGGGTTCGCCGCCCAGGACAAACTCGTCCAGGGCCTGTCGTTGGGAGCCGTGAAATGAAGGCCGCCGTCATCGAGTCCGTGGGTCGCGCCGTCGTCTCCGAGGTCCCGGACCCGACGCCGGGGCCGCGCGAGGTCGTCGTCGAGGTCGCGGCCTGCGGGCTGTGCGGCACGGACCTGCACATCCTGCGGGGGGAGTTCGCGCCGAAGCTGCCGATCGTGCCGGGGCACGAGTTCGCGGGTGAGGTGGTCGCGGTCGGCACCCAGGTCACGGAGGTCGCGATCGGCGACCGGGTCGCCGTCGATCCGTCCCTGTACTGCCACGAGTGCCGGTACTGCCGGACGGGCCACAACAACCTGTGCGAGCGGTGGGCGGCGATCGGCGTGACCACGGCTGGCGGGGCGGCCCAGTACGCGGTGGCGCCGGTGGCGAACTGCGTGAAGCTCCCGGAACACGTGCGCACGCAGGACGCGGCGTTGGTGGAGCCGCTGTCCTGCGCGGTGCGCGGCTACGACGTCCTGCGGTCCCGTCTCGGCGCGCACGTCCTGATCTACGGCTCGGGAACGATGGGCCTGATGATGCTGGAGCTGGCCAAGCGGACGGGCGCGGCGAGCGTGGACATGGTGGACGTGAACCCGGCGCGCCTGGAGACGGCACGGCGGCTGGGCGTCTCGGGCTCGGCGGCGAACGCGGACGAACTGGATCGCCCGCAGGGCTGGGACGTGGTGGTGGACGCCACGGGGAACGCGGCGGCGATCCAGGACGGGCTGGGGCGGGTGGCGAAAGCGGGGACGTTTCTGCAGTTCGGGGTGGCGGACTATGCGACGAGGGTCACGATCGATCCGTACCGGATCTACAACCGGGAGATCACGATCACGGGTTCGATGGCGGTGCTGCACAGCTTCGAACGGGCGGCGGAGCTGTTCGCGAACGGAGTGCTGAACCCCGAGGTGTTCATCAGCGACCGCCTGCCGCTGGAGCGGTACCCGCAGGCGTTGGAGCAGTTCGCGGCGGGGGTGGGACGGAAGATCGTGGTGGTGCCGTAGGCGGTGCCCGACCGGTGGGGGTGGGGACGCCCCCGCTCCCACCAGGTAAGGGAACGGTAAAGCGGGCTCGCTCGTTACCCCTGGCATGACAGCTATGACCCCCGGCTCGAACATCCCCCTCGGCGTCGCCCGCGTGACCGTCGACGTCGCCGCCCCGGTGCGGCTCGACGTGTCCGCCCTGCTGCTCACCGCCGACGGCAAGGTGCGTTCCGACGACGACTTCATCTTCTACAACCAGCCCGTGGGCCCGGGTGTCACCTACCGCTCCGGCGGTGGCACGAGCCCCGACTCGATCACCATCGACACCGCCTCCGTGCCCCCGGGCATCGAGAAGATCGTCGTCACGGCCAGCCCCGACGCCGCCGGCCAGACCTTCCAGGGCATCGAGCCGACGGCCACCCTCCGCAACGCCGACGACAACAGCGCCCTCGCCACCTTCACGCCGCCCCGACTCGGCACCGAGACCGCACTGGTGGTCGTGGAGGTCTATCTGCGGGGCGGCGCCTGGAAGGCCCGCGCCGTGGGCCAGGGCTACGCCGACGGTCTCGCGGGCATCGCCACCGACTTCGGCGTCACGGTGGAGGAACCGGCCGCCCCGGACCGTCCCGCCGTGCAACCGCCGATGCCCGCGGCACCGCCGATGCCCGCCGCACCCGTGGTGCAGCCCCCGGCCGTCGCTCCCCCGGCGCCTGCCGCACCGCCCGCCCCGACATCCGGCGCCGGAAAGATCAACCTCGACAAGGGCCGCGTCAGCCTCCGGAAGAACCAGACCGTGTCCCTCGTCAAGGGCGGCCGACCACTGCTGGCCCAGGTGAAGATGGGCCTCGGCTGGGAGCCCGCGTTCCGCGGCAAGGACATCGACCTCGACGCGTCCGTCATCGCGTACGGCCCGCAGCGCGACCACATCGACAGCTGCTACTTCGGCAAGCTGACCATCCTGAACGGCGCGGTGAAGCACTCGGGCGACAACCTCACCGGTGAGGGAGGCGGCGACGACGAGGTCATCACCGTCGACCTCGGGCGCCTTCCTCAGGAAGTCACCGGGCTGGTGTTCACGGTCAACTCCTTCTCCGGGCAGAAGTTCACCGAGGTCGCCAAGGCGTACTGCCGCCTCGTGGACGCCGCGACCGACCAGGAGCTGGTCCGCTTCGACCTCACCCACGCCGAGCCGCAGACGGGCGTGATGATGGCCAAGCTGATCCGGCAGTTCTCCGGCGAGTGGGACATGACCGCGATGGGCGACTTCGTCAAAGCCCGCACCGTGCGGAACATGGTCAAGCCGGCGGCCGAGGCGCTGTAGACCGGCCGGCGGTCGTACGACACCTGCGGCACCCCGCTCAGGGGTGCCGCAGGTGCGGCGGCCGGTCTCCCTACGGCCGCAACCCGTCCGTCAGCAGCGACAGATAGCGGCGGATGTGCCTTCCCTGCCCGTTCGCGAGTTCGGACGCCGTGGCCACGCCGTGCGCCAGCCGCAGGATCTCGATCGGCTCGACGTCCGCCCGGAGCGTCCCCTCCTTCCGCGCCGCCTCCACGAGCCGCGCCGCCGCCTCCTGCATCGAGGTGCCGCAGGCCGTGACCGCGACGGAACTGCCGTCCGTGACGGCCGAGCCCAGCAGGGCCTTCAGTCCCCGTACCCGGATCGTGCCGACGCACAGCTCGTGCAGCCACTCCACCAGCGCCTCGCCCGGCGGCAGTTCCCTCGCGATCTCGTCGGCCCGCGCGGCGATCGCCTCGATCCGGTCGACATAGGCCGCCTGCAACAGGGCCTGGCGCGTGGGGAAATGACGGTAGAGCGTGCCGGACCCGACCCCCGCCCGCTTCGCGATGTCATCGAGCGACGCGTTCTCGCCGTGCTCGGCGAAAGCCTCGGCCGCCACCTTCAGCAAGCGCTCGTAGTTGCGCCGAGCGTCCGCTCGCATGGGCCTGACCTGCGACATTCGGATACTCCTTGCGAAACGGGGACTCTCTCCGCATCTTACCGGGCAAGGACCTGAGACAGTCCCCGCTCATTGCCGCGGGCGGTCCGCGCTGTGCCTGCCCTGCCGGTGTCGGCGTTCGTGATCAGCGGCAGGACAGCGGAGCGTCCGGTAGTCGACGCGGGTGAGAGCGCCCGCACCGGCGTACGGGCGCTCTCGCCCGGTCAGGCAGCCCACGGCCAGTCGGCGTCCCGAGCCGCTTCGAGAAGCGGGACCATCCGGAACGCCGCGTCCGTCAGACCTCCGAAGGTGTGCCTGTTGTCCGTGCCCGACGGGCCGTGGCCCGCCCGGTGACCGGCGAGGTTCCAGGTGTAGACCGGCACGTGCGGCGGGACCTGGACGGTCGGGTCGCCGTGACGGCTGTACGCGTACTGCTCGTCCGTGACGATCAGCACCCGGTCGTGCTTCCTGTAGTGGCGGCGGACCGCTTCGGTGGTGTCGGTGCCGCCCAGGTCGCCGAAGCGCTCCAGGACCTTCAGCACCGACTCGCCCTTGCGGAACCTCACCTTGCCGCTCGTGGTCCCGAACTCGACGAGATCCGCGTCCGCCGCCCGCAGCGCGAGCGCGGTACCGAAGATCGCCGCCGCGTCGGCGCGGTTCAGCTCGGAGCGGTCCGACAGCCGGGAGTAGAACATCGAACCCGAGCGGTCCACGAGCACCAGCGTGCGGCCGGGCAGCGCGGGCACGTTGGCCAGCGAGTGGCCGAGGGCCTGCTCCAGGGGGTACGACCAGCGCAGCGACGGCGCGTGCCGGTGGGCGGCGAGGTAGCGGAACGGGAACTGCCGCGACCGCTCGACCTCCGCGGGGTCGCTGATCCGCGCGGCTACCTGCGCGGCCACCTCGTCGGACACACCGGCCTCGTCGAAGTTCCTGAGGTTCCTGACGAGCGCCATCGCACCCATGGACGGGATGACGGCCTCCCAGGCCGCCTTGTCCATCGGGCCCTGCAGCCAGCCCGCCAGCACCTCCCAGGTCAGACCGGCGGCAAGGAGCCGCTCGGCGCCGCCGGGAGCCGTGACGACCGCCCGGCGCTCGGCGACCGGCAGCGCCATCAGCTCGCGGTGCGCGACGACCACGGGGATCGAGGCGGGCGGCACGGCGGCATCCGGGTGGTGCCGGCGGTCCAGGGCGTACCGGAACAGGGCGCCCTGCCACGGCTTGCCGGGGTCCGGCGCGGCGTGCACCAGGTTGAGGATGTCGCCGAAACGGTAGCCCTTCGCGGCGGTGTCGTACTTGAGCAGGGCCTTTCCGGTGTACAGGCGTCGTACGGCGTCGGCGATGCCGCGCTTGACCGGCTTGGGGACGGCGCGGCCGTACGTCGCCGTCCAGTACGCGAGCAGCTCGCCGGGCTCGTCGGGGCGCTGCAGCACGGATTCCACGACCTGGCGGTTCGACGGGCCGCCGGTGGCGCCCGCGTCGAGCCGTGCCCTGACGTACTCGGCGGCGCCCACGAGGGAGGCCGTACGCAGGTTGCCCTCGCCGCGGAGCCAGCCCAGCAGGCCCGCGGTCCACGCCGGGTCGGTGACGGCGAGTTCGCGTACCAGCGCGGCGAACCGGTCGTCGCGGTCGGGGCCGGTCTCGTAGAAGGTCTGCTGCGTCACGAAGTTCGAGACCGCGAGCAGATAGAGCTCGGAGCGCGCGTCACGCTCGCGCCCGGCGCCGCCCTCGTAGGTACGCAATACCCGTCCGGTCGACGTCACACGCGAGACGGGATCCGCCTTGACCGCCTTCATGTTGAATCGCGCCATGGTGAATTCCCCCGTTCTTGTTGTTTCCGAGGGAGGCGCGGCAAAAGGAGGGTGCCCGAGATCAGGAGTCGGCGACGGACTTTTACCCGGATGCTCTGTCCGATTGAGCTACATCGACCGGAAGTCGATGACGGGACTCGAACCCGCAACCCTCCGATCCCGTGAAGTAACCGTTGCCTGCGCACCGGGCACCCACCATGAGCTGCGCCTCCCGAGATCAAGTCGGCGGCGGCGTGGATTCTTTGACAGAGAAGTAGCCGCTGCCTTCGCACCGGGAGGTGCATGAAATGTACGGTGTCCAGAGTTCAGGTCGGCGGAACCGACACAAGTGCTCTTGCCCCTGAGCTACACCGGCTCGTCGTGCCGGCGGCGGGACTCGAACCCGCGACCTCCCCGTTATGAGCGGAAGTAGGTCCTGCCTTCGCACCTGGACGTGCATCACTTTAGGGGGCGGCCGCGAGCCGAGCGAACGAATTAACGACCTCAACGGCCGAAGGAGTTCAGCCGCGCTTCTGGCGCTTCCAGGGGCCGGTGACGGCCGGCATGATTCCTCACAGGTCAGCCAGGTGCCCAAGAAGTGCTGCCGCCCGCGCAGTCGGTGGAGTTCCGGCGATTCCGACCCACTCGGCGACGTGGTCGTGGCGGACCTCGCCGACGGTGCGGCCGCCGGATGCGGCGGGGTCGTGGACGAGGCCCTCGGGGAGCGGTACCGGGTACCGCCACCGACTCCGGGCGATGCGGCGGCAGTGTCCCGGCCGGCAAGCGCCGAGCGGGACCACGGCGGCGACGGTCGTCAGCCTCCCTGCTGCGACCGCGCCTTGAACGCCGCCTTCCGCGCCTCCTTCGCCACCTTCTTGTCCGGGTGCAGTCGCCCCATCGCCTCCAGGACCTCCGGTGTCGCCGGATGGTCCACCCGCCACGCCGTCGCGAAGAAGCCGCTGTGCTGGGCCGCCAGGCCCTCCACCAGGCCCTGCAGTTCGTCCGAGTTGCCCTCGGCCGCCAGCTGCGCGCTCAGCGTGTCGATGGTCAGCCAGAACACCATCGACTCCGGCGGCGCCGGCACGTCGGCCGCCCCGCGCTCGGTGAGCCACACCCGCGCCAGGCCGCCCAGTTCCGCGTCGTCCAGCACCTCACGCAGCGCGGGCTCCGCCTCCGGCCCGACGAGGGACAGCGCCTGCTGGCAGCGGAGCCGGCGCAGGGGCGCACCGGCGTCCGAACCCCGCGCCGCGGCCAGCAGCTCACGCGCCGCCGTCAGCGGCTCCCGGCGGGCCAGCCACTGCTCCGTCTCCGCCTGCGCGGCGGCCGGCGGAAACCCGGACGTGCCGTCGAGCAGGGCGTCCGCGCCCTTGTCCGCCAGCTCACCCACCGCGGGCGCCGTCATCCCGGCCTCCTGCAGCCGGATCCGCATCCCGTACAGCCCGAGCGGCGTCAGCCGTACCATCCCGTACCGGCTGACGTCCGTCTCGTCGACGGCCGCCGTGGACCCGTCCTCGTCGTCGGTCATCAGCGCCTCGTCGACCGGCTGGAAGTCGACGAGTCCGATGGGCTCGAGGATCCGGAACTGGTCGTCCAGCCGCATCATGGCGTCCGAGACCTGTTCCAGGACGTCGTTGGTGGGTTCGCCCATGTCGTCGGGGACGATCATCGACGCGGCGAGCGCGGGCAGCGGCACCGCGCTGTCGCCGGGCCCCTGTTCACCGACCGTCAGCACGTAGAGGTTGCCGAGCACTCCGTCGAGGAACTCGGCTTCCGCCTCCGGGTCCCAGGCGAGGGAGGACAGGTCGATCCCGCCGTCCCCCTCCACGGCGTCGACGATCCCGTCCAGTTCGGGAACGCTCGCGTCGGCGAGCACGGCCTGGAGCGCGCCGAGCCAGACACCGAGCACGTCGGCCGGGCTGCCGGAGGTGAGCAGGGCGAGATCGGCGCCGGTGGTGACGGTCCCCGCCTCCTGGTCGACGATGCGGACGAGGCCGGCGTCGACGGCGACCCGCCAGGCCTCGCTCGCGCAGGCGGCGGCGTCCTCGCCGGTCAGCCCGAGGGCCTCGGCCGCGGCGGGCAGCTGCTCCTCGACGAGTTCGCCCCCGGGGCCGACGCGTGTGTCCGGTCCGGCCCAGCGGGCGAGCCGGGCGGCGCGGGAGAGCAGGGGTGTGGCGAGCGCGTCCCGTGCGAGCTCCGCCTCGGAACGCAGCCGGACCGGCGGCAGGAGGGAGCTGTGTGACATTCGCTGGGTCTCCTTGGGGACGTACGTGGTGGCCGAGGGGGCGCCCCGAATCACACTGCTCAGCCTAGACGGATTTCCACCCATGCGGCCCGGTTCATCTCCTCGACCGCTGCCGTACATGGCCGAAACCTTGACAACTGGCCTGAGTACACAGGAGATTGACGCGCGTAGAAGTCGGGGGACAGCTGTTCACTGAGGTTCGGTGCCGTCCGTCGGCCGCTACGACGCGTCGCCACCGCCCCGCCGGTCGCGGCCCCCGGTTCCACGCTCCACCTCGTCCCGGCGCCCACGTATCTCCCCGGAGGGATTCCGTTGCCGAGCAAGTCTTCTTCGCGGCTCGCCGCGCTCACCGTCGCCGCAGTGTGCTCCGCCGTGTCCGGTGTGGTCCTCACCTCTCCCGCGCACGCGGACACCGTGCGCATCCACGACATCCAGGGCACCACCCGGGTCTCACCGCTCGCGGGCCAGAAGGTCACGGACGTGGCCGGAATCGTCACAGGTGTGCGGGCCTACGGCTCGTCGAGAGGGTTCTGGATGCAGGACCCGTCCCCGGACGACGACCCGGCCACCAGTGAGGGCGTCTTCGTCTTCACCAGTTCCACGCCGAAGGTCGCGGTCGGCGACGCGGTGACCGTGACGGGCACGGTCTCGGAGTACGTCCCGGGCGGCACGTCGTCCGGCAACCAGTCGGTCACGGAGATCACCAAGCCGACGGTGACGGTGCGTTCCAGCGGCAACGCCGTCCCGGCACCGGTCGTGATCGACGAGGACTCCATACCGGACCGGTACACCCCGGCGGGCGACCCGGCCGCGAACGGGTCGATCAACGGCCTGACGCTCCGGCCGTCGACGTACGCCCTCGACTACTACGAGTCCCTGGAGGGCATGAACGTCCAGGTCGCCGACGCCCGCGTGGTGACCGCGACCGACCGGTACAGCGAGCTGTGGGTCACGGCGAAGCCGTATGAGCACCGCAACCGCCGCGGCGGCACCGTCTACGGCTCCTACGACTCCCAGAACACCGGCCGGCTGCAGATCCAGTCGCTGGGCTCCGCCGCCGACTTCCCGCAGGCGAACGTCGGCGACACGCTCGCCGGCACCACGACCGGTCCGCTGGACTACAACCAGTTCGGCGGTTACACCCTGGTGGCCAGCCGGCTGGGCACGCTCGAGAGCGGCGGGCTGCAGCGGGAGACCACACGCAAGCAGGAGCGCGGCGAGCTGGCCGTGGCGACCTACAACGTGGAGAACCTGGACCCGTCGGACAGCACGTTCCCGGCCCACGCCGCCGCGATCGTGAACAACCTGCAGTCGCCGGACATCGTGTCCCTGGAGGAGATCCAGGACGACAACGGCGCCAAGGACGACGGCACGGTCGACGCGAGCCAGACCGTGAACAAGCTGATCGACGCGATCGTCGCGGCGGGGGGCCCGAAGTACGACTGGCGCTCGATCGACCCGGTCAACGACCAGGACGGCGGCGAGCCCGGCGGCAACATCCGCCAGGTCTTCCTCTTCAACCCCGAGCGGGTCTCCTTCACCGACCGCCCGGGCGGCGACTCCACGACCGCCGTGGGCGTCACCCGGGTGCACGGCAAGGCGCAGCTGACGGTCTCCCCCGGCCGCATCGACCCGGCGAGCGACGCCTGGGAGTCCAGCCGCAAGCCGCTGGCCGGGGAGTTCGTCTTCCGCGGCAGGACGGTCTTCGTGATCGCCAACCACCTCACCTCCAAGGGCGGCGACCAGTCGCTGCACGCGCAGTACCAGCCGCCGACCCGCAGCTCGGAGGTGCAGCGCCACCTCCAGGCGACCGAGGTGAACGCCTTCGTGAAGGACATCCTCGACACGCAGAAGAACGCCGATGTCGTCGCGCTCGGCGACATGAACGACTTCGAGTTCTCCGGCACCACGAAGATCCTCGAGGGTGACGGCGCGCTGTGGTCGGCGATCAAGTCGCTGCCGAGGAGCGAGCGGTACACGTACGACTACCAGGGCAACGAGCAGGTCCTGGACCAGATCCTGGTCAGCCCGGCGATCCGCCGCGGCTGCGACGTGCACTACGACAGCGTGCACATCAACTCGGAGTTCCACGACCAGATCAGTGACCACGACCCGCAGGTGCTGCGGTTCCGGCCGTAGCCGTCCCCCTGTTCAGGGCCGGCTGAACACCCCGTCCAGCCAGCCCTGCCAGGCGGCCTCGTTCGCCTTGGCGTCGGCGCCGGGCGCGAAGTCGTGGACGCTGACGCCGACGGGGGCGCCCCAGTGGTTGCGGCCGAAGAAACGGAGCAGGGCGTCGTCGGTGCGCAGCCCGACGAAGTACGGGTTGCGGTAGTCGAGTACGGCCCCGAACGCGTCCGGCCCGCGGACGGCCACGCGTGCGCCCTCGTCCGTGTCGTCGGCGAGCCCCAGCGCCCGCTGGACGCGGGCGAAGGCGTCGGGCGCGGTGGAGGCCGCGGGCCCGTTCAGGGTCGCGAAGGCGACCGGGCGGGGCGCGAAGTGCTTCAGGTACTCCCGCAGGGTGTGCAGGTAGAAGTCGGTGTGCTTGCTCGCGCCGTCGTACTGGATGTCCCAGTCGTCGGTGAAGATCCCGCTGTGCACGTACCGCACCCGGGCGCGCCGACCGCCTTCGCGCGGTTCGATCGTGTGGTCGAGCTGGTTGAGCGACTGGGCGGGGAGGCCGACGTCCTCGCTGCGGGCGCCGTAGCGGTGCGGCGGATCCCAGGCGGTGACCGTGGATCCGAAGGGAGCCCTGCCGCCCACCCGGGGCTCGGGCGGCTCCATCGGCCACAGGTAGCCGCCTGTGCCGGTGGTGACCGCCTCCCACACCTCCTCCGGTGTGGCGTCGACCTCGAACTCACGGACGATCTCGAATTCCTTGGACATGGCGGCGCTCCTGCTCGCTGGGATTCTTGCGGAGAGTCGAGTTCCGGGGCGGTCCCCGACCACGGGTGGGGGCCACGACGATCCGGTGGTCGCGGCCCCGATCGACGTGCGGGGCATCGTACTTGCGGATCAGGGCGCTGCGCCCGCCCGTCAGCTTCGGCAGGAGCGCGACGCGATCGGCGGCCGAGGCGAAGCGGACCTCGCCGTCGAGCGCGTGGGTGGCGGGCCGTTTGCGGGTCCTGGCCGCGCCGGTGACGAGCGAGCCCGCGTCGCGGACCAGCCGGGCGCCGAGAGCGGGCGGCCACGACCCGGACCGGACCCGAGGTCAAGCCCGGTCGTTCGGGCCCGGGGCGGTCACCGCGCGGGGCCGCCGTCCTCCAGGCGCGCCAGCCGGCTCTGAAACCAGTCGAGCCGGGCCTGGAGCAGGGCCGCCTCCGCGACGAGCTCGGACACGCCGAGATCCGCCGGCGGACTCCCGGCGCCCGATGCCACCCGTACCCGCAACCCCTCCCCCGCGAGCCCGGCGAACGCCGTGAGCGACAGGGACGTACGGCCGCGTACGCACCCGGCGCACGACGCCTGGAGGGCGTGCCAGCCCGGCCGTCCCCAGCCGGCGTCGGCCAGCGCCGCGGCCGGCGCTCCGCACGCACAGGCACCGACCGTCATGGTCCGAACCCGCTGGCGCGCGTACCGGAAGCCGCGCTCGAAGCGGATGTACGCGCCGAGGACCGAGACCTCGAGCAGCGCGGCCGCCCGGTGCTCCCCGGTGCACAGCAGCGCCTCCGCCTCCGCACGGTCGTGGACGCAGTGGAAGCCGCAGTCGCAGCGGCGGTGCGGCGCGCGGTGCCGCAGCCCGTAGACGCACCGGGCCTCGTCGAGGACCCCGTAGGGCAGCGCGCCGCCCAGCGACACACCGGTGAACCCGGCCCGGGTGCCGTCCCGGGACAGCACCGGGTGGGCGATCTTGTATCCGGTCGGCGGCTCCGTCGGTCGTTCCTCGGGGAGCCGCAGTCTCATCGCGCGACCGGGACCTCTTCGGGAGCGGGCGCCTCCTCGACGGGCTCCGCGATGTCGGCGACGTCGGCGACCCGTAGGCCGGCCTGTTTCCCGTGCACCTGCGGGCGCTCCTCGGCGACCCCGGTGGCGAGTGCCTTGCCCAGCTTCATGACGCCTCCCGGCTGTTGGTTACCGTCTCGGCCATGGTGACCCACGCGGCCCGATTTGGCACCAGTGCCTGGTCGCCGCCGGTCCGGCACCGCGCAACTCCGCGCGCCCCTCACCGCACGCCCGCGCAAGGCTCCACCCGACCCGAGCGCCTCCGCCACCACTCGGCCCTCACGACACACCAAAGTAACTCTAATCAATACTATGTAGGAGAATTAAGTGGAGCTTCACAGTCGCGCCGCCGAGACTACTCCCATGACGACCACATCCCTCTCCGCCCACCCCTTCGGCCGCGCACTGTGCGCCATGATCACCCCGTTCACCGAGGCGGGGGCGCTCGACCTCGACGGCGCGCAGCGGCTCGCCGACCTGCTGGTGACCGAGGGCTGCGACGGACTGGTGCTCTCGGGCACGACGGGCGAGTCCCCGACCACCACCGACGCCGAGAAGGCGGCGCTGGTGCGAGCGGTGCGGGAGGCCGTCGGCGGACGGGCGTCCGTCGTGGCGGGCGTGGGCACACCGGACACCCGGCACACCGTGGAGCTGGCACTGGCGGCCGAAAAGGCGGGCGCCGACGGGCTGCTGGTGGTCACCCCGTACTACAGCCGTCCCCCGCAGGACGCGGTCGAGGCCCACTTCCGTGACGTCGCAGACGCCTCGGGACTGCCGCTCATGCTCTACGACATCCCGGGCCGCACCGGCACCCGCATCGAGCCGGAGACCGTGATCCGGCTCGCGGAGCACCCGCGGATCGTGGCGGTCAAGGACTGCGCGTACGACTTCCTCGGCACCCAGAAGGTGCTGGCGCGGACCGAGTTGGCGTACTACGCGGGGTGCGACGAGCACAACCTCGCCCTGTACGCCGTCGGTGGCGCCGGATACGTCAGCACGGTCGCGAACGCCGTCCCGCGCCGACTCCGTTCGGTTCTGGACGCGTTCGACGCGGGGGACACGACGCGGGCGGCCCGGCTGCAGCAACGGGCCACACCGCTCATCGACTTGATGATGTCCGCCGGCCTGCCCGGCACGGTCACCGCCAAGGGTCTGCTGGGGGCGCTCGGTCCGCGCGCCCCTGCGGCCTGCCGGCCGGGAGACGGTCGACGGGCTGCTGACGGCGTACGAGCGGCTGGTGACGGCGTGATCACCGCTCGACGGTCCGGCAGTTGCGCAGCGCGTTGACCGATCGGGCGGCCGTGGATCACGGCCGCCGTTGATCGGCTGGGGCTGTTCCGAGTGCGACGCAGGTCAGCGAGGTCTGCCTGGCCCGGGTGCCGTTTCGGAGCCGTCATCGGCGTTGTCCGGGTCCCGGAAGACGTGGTCGGCGGCGGCGCCCGGGGGCGCGTCGCTGTTCGTGCCGCGCGCGGTCCAGGATGCTGCCTCCTGCCTTCCTCCCGGGCGGCCGCGCCCAGCGGCGTGCTGCGGGCGACGGACCCGCTGTGGCCGGGGCGGTCGGCTCCGCGACCTCAGGCCTGATCTCAGCCGGCCACTCGTGCGCGAGCCTCGAAGACCATGGCCCCGACGCCGTGCTTCACCGGGCCGGTCGCCACCAGGTACACCGTCCCGCCCCGTATTCGCCCGGGACCGCTCGCAGCGATCCAAGAGAAGTCCGGGCCGTCCCCCGGGCTGTACGAGGTAGGCCGACGCCGACCGGCGCATCAACGCCTCCCGGGCCGTCCCCGGGCCGCGGAAGAGCGCTCAACGATGACCGACGTCGACAACTGCCGACAGCTCAGCAGCAGGTCAGAGCGTTGATCGAGCCAGCGGCCACAGGTCACGGACGCCGTTGATCAGTTGTGGCTGTGCAGGATCTCGTTCAGGCCGCCCCAGACCGCGTTGTTCGGGCGGGCCTCGACCTTGCCGGTGACGGAGTTGCGGCGGAAGAGGATGTTGGAGGCACCGTTGAGCTCGCGGGCCTTGACGATCTGGCCGTCGGGGAGGGTGACCCGTGTACCGGCGGTGACGTACAGGCCTGCCTCGACGACGCACTCGTCGCCGAGGGCGATGCCGACGCCCGCCTCCGCGCCGACCAGGCAGCGCTCACCGATGGAGATGATCACGTTGCCGCCGCCGGACAGGGTGCCCATGGTCGAGGCGCCGCCGCCGATGTCCGAGCCGTCGCCGACCACGACGCCCGCGGAGATGCGGCCCTCGACCATGGAGGTGCCGAGCGTGCCGGCGTTGAAGTTCACGAAGCCCTCGTGCATGACCGTGGTGCCCTCGGCCAGGTGCGCGCCCAGCCGGACGCGGTCCGCGTCGGCGATACGGACGCCCTTGGGGGCCACGTAGTCCGTCATGCGCGGGAACTTGTCGATGGAGGTCACCTGGAGGTGCAGGCCCTCGGCCCGGGCGTTCAGGCGGACCTTCTCGACGTCGTCGACGGCGACCGGGCCGAGCGAGGTCCAGGCGACGTTGGCGAGCAGCCCGAAGATCCCCTCCAGGTTCTGGCCGTGCGGCTTGACCAGGCGGTGGGAGAGCAGGTGGAGGCGCAGATAGACGTCGTGCGTGTCGATCGGCTTCTCGTCGAGCGAGGCGATGACCGTGCGCACCGCGACCACCTCGACGCCCCGGCGCGCGTCCGGGCCGATCGCCTTGGCGGCGCCCTCGCCGAGCAACTCCACGGCCTTCTCGGCGGACAGCCGCTCGGTGCCGGACGGGCCAGGGCCCTCGGCGGTCCCGGTGGCCAGCTCCGGCGCGGGGAACCAGGTGTCGAGAACGGTGCCGTCGGAGGCTACGGTGGCGAGGCCGGCGGCCACGGCACCGGTGGTGCGGGGAGCAGTCGTGTCGGTCATAGGGGAAACCTAACGTGGCCGGGCGTGCAGGGGCGAACCGGCGCCGGGGCGTCTCACCTGCCGGTCCGCCCGAGCCGTCGGCGTCGCACACGGATCAGTCGCACACGGATCAGGGGATCACCCGGGCCAGGACATCGCGCGCGTACTCCTCGTCGTACGGCGCCCCGGTCAGCAGGACCTGCAGACAGATCCCGTCCAGCAGCGCGAGCAGTGCCCGCGCCGTGGCCGGATCCGTGCGCCGCGCCAGCGACTCGGCGGTCTGCTCCGTCCACTCGGCCGCGACGGGTCGCAGCGCGGGGCGGCGCAGGGCCGCGAGATACAGCTCGTACTCCAGCTCGACGCCCGGGCGGTCGCCGCCGAGCCACTGGCCCAGCAGCCGGGCGAGGTCAGCGGCGAGGTCGCCCTCGGTGTTCTCCAGCAGGCCGCTCTCGGCGAGCGCCGTGGCGAAGCCCTCGTTGGCCTGCCGCAGCGCGGCGACCATCAGTTCGTCGAGGGTCTTGAAGTGGTACGTCGTGGAGCCGAGCGGCACGTCGGCCTCGGCGGCGACCGAGCGGTGGCTCAGCCCGGCGATGCCCTTCTCCCCCACGACCCGGATCGCCGCGTCGATGATCCGCCGGCGCCGCTCGGGGTCGTAACGGCGGGGCATCAGTGCCCACCTCCCAGGTTCAGAACCACCACCCCGCCGACGATCAGCGCGATCCCGGCGACCTTCGCGTGGCCCAGTCCCTCCCCGAACAGCACCAGTCCGATCACGGCGACGGTCGCGGTGCCGACGCCGGACCAGATCGCGTAGGCGGTGCCGATCGACACGGACTTCAGGGTCTGCGCGAGCAGCAGGAAGGAGACGACATAGCCGAGGAGGGTCACCAGCGAGGGCCCAAGCCTGGTGAATCCGTCGCTGTACTTCATGGCGGTCGTGGCGGCGACTTCCGCGGCGATGGCCGCGGAGAGGAACGCGTATCCCATGTGTACGAGTGTACGCATCGATGTGTACTTCTGTACACATCGCGGACGCGCGCAGACGGGGCACCGGTGGCACACCGCGGGGAAACCGCTCTCCCGAACGGCTATTGAGAACCCGTCATGTCCACTACTCTTTCACCGGCCGACCACACGGTATCCACGACCGCCGCCGTTCCGCTTGCCCATGGCCCGGGCCGGCCCCTGTCCTCCCCGCTCGCCCCCGCTCCGCCACAACCCGCTCCTTGACGATTCCGCGTCCGCCGTGCGGCGACGCCGAGGGAACCGCGCATGCCAGACAACAACCCCCCGCCCGCTCCGGACCAGCCCTCCCCTTCCCCGGTGTGGGAGACCGGTAACGTCCCCGGCGAGGCCCGGACACCGGGATCCCGCGGCCTCTGGGCGGCAGGACTGCTCGCCGTGGCCGTCTTCTCCACCAGCGCGATAGCGATCTCCCTGCTCGGCAAGGGGGATGACTCCCCGTCACCGAAGCGCGCACAGGACGCCGCCGTCGCGCTGGGCGACCCGGACGTGCCCGACTTCTCACTGCCTCCCTCCCCCGTGGCGGCGCCCAGCGGGAAGAACGGCCTGACGTCCGGCAAGGCGTCCCCGGCGGCCGAGGTCAAATCGCCCTCCCGCGGGTCCGGGAAGAACACGGCCGCCGCCGAGCCGACGGCATCCGCTTCCCGAACGTCCTCGAGCAGGCCCCCGGCCACGCCCTCCACCACCCGGAGGTCACTGCAGTCGGTCAACTACCCGGACCGCTTCTGGCACGTCAGCGGCGGTGATGTGAAGCTGGATCCGGTCGGGGACTCGGAGAGCCGTGCGGACTCGACCTTCAAACTGGTCAGCGGCCTGGCGGACGCCTCCTGTTACTCCTTCGCCACGGCCGACGGCACCTACCTGCGCCACCAGAACTTCCTCCTGCGCGCCGCGCCCGACGACGGCTCGCCCCTCTTCCGGCAGGACGCCACCTTCTGCCCCCGCCCGTCGTCGTACTCCGGAGCGGTCGTGCTGGAGTCGGTCAACTACCCCGGCCGCTTCCTGCGCCACCGGAACTTCCAGCTCAGGCTGGACCCGTACCAGTCCGGCGACCTGTACCGGGCGGACTCGGCGTTCCGGCTGGTGGACGGTCTGGCCTGAACCGGTCCGGGCATGCGAAACAGCACCGGTCCGGGCATGCGAAACGGCGAGGCCCATCGGACCTCGCCGTTCCTGCGCGCTCGCGGCTCGTGGATCTCAGACGTTGAATCCGAGCGCCCGCAGCTGCTCGCGGCCGTCGTCCGTGATCTTGTCGGGGCCCCACGGCGGCATCCAGACCCAGTTGATGCGCAGCTCGTTGACGAGGCCGTCCGTGGCGGACTTGGCCTGGTCCTCGATGACGTCCGTCAGCGGGCAGGCCGCGGAGGTCAGGGTCATGTCCACGGTGGCCACGTTCGAGTCGTCGATGTGAATGCCGTAGATCAGGCCGAGGTTGACGACGTCGATGCCCAACTCGGGGTCGACGACGTCCATCAGGGCCTCACGGAGTTCCTCCTCCGAGACCGGCTTCATCTCAGCGGTGTCGGTCATGCCGTCTTCCTTTCGGCGTCGGTTCCGCCCAGGACCTGGGCCGTCGCGTCCTTCCACGCCATCCAGCTCAGGAGGGCGCACTTCACCCGCGCCGGGTACTTGGACACCCCGGCGAACGCGACCGCGTCCTCCAGGACGTCCTCCATCGCGTCGTCGGGCTCGATCCTGCCCTTGGACTGCATCAGCTCCAGGAAGGTCTCCTGGATCCTCTGCGCCTCGGACAGCTCCTTGCCGACGAGGAGTTCGTTCAGTACGGAGGCCGAGGCCTGGCTGATGGAGCAGCCCTGGCCCTCGTACGAGACGTCCTTGATCGTCGTGCCGTCGTACTTCACGCGAAGGGTGATCTCGTCGCCGCACGTCGGGTTCACGTGGTGCACCTCGGCGTCGCCATCCCGCAAGCCCCGCCCGTGCGGGTTCTTGTAGTGGTCCAGGATGACTTCCTGGTACATGGAGTCCAGCTTCACGTTTCAGCTCACGCCCTTCAGCCGAAGAAGTTCCGTACGTGCTCCAGGCCCTCGACCAGAGCCTCGATCTCGGCCGGCGTGGAGTACAGATAGAACGACGCTCGCGTGGTCGCAGGAATTCCGTACCTGAGGCACACCGGGCGGGCGCAGTGGTGGCCGACCCGGACCGCGATGCCCTGCTCGTCGAGGACCTGACCCACGTCGTGCGGGTGGATGTCACCGAGCGTGAAGGAGATCGCCGCGCCCCGGTCCTCGGCCGTGGTCGGGCCGATGATCTTCAGGTCGGGGACCTCGCCCAGTCGCTGCACCGCGTACTCGGTGAGCGCGTGCTCATGGGCGAGGATCTTGTCCATGCCGATCGCGTCGAGGTAGTCGATCGCCGCGCCCAGACCGACCGCCTGCGCGATCGGCGGGGTGCCCGCCTCGAACTTGTGCGGGGCGGGGGCGTACGTCGACGAGTGCATCGACACGGTCTCGATCATCTCGCCGCCGCCGAGGAAGGGGGGAAGGTCCTCCAGCAGCTCCTGGCGGCCCCACAGGACGCCGATGCCCGTCGGGCCGCACATCTTGTGGCCGGTGAAGGCCACGAAGTCGGCCTGGAGGGCCTGGACGTCCAGCGGCATGTGCGGTGCGGCCTGGGAGGCGTCGACGCAGACCAGGGCGCCGACCTCCTGGGCACGGCGCACTATCGCCTCGACCGGGTTCACGGTGCCCAGGATGTTGGACACCAGCACGAAGGAGACGATCTTCGTCTTCTCGGTGATGACCTGCTCGATGTCGGACAGGTCGAGGCGGCCGTCGTCGGTCAGGCCGAACCACTTCAGCTTCGCGCCCGTGCGCTGCGCCAGCAGCTGCCACGGCACGATGTTGGAGTGGTGCTCCATCTCCGTGATGACGATCTCGGTGTCGGAGTCCACCCGGTAGGGCTCGTCGGCCCAGCCGAGCATGTTGGCCACGAGGTTCAGCGACTCGGAGGCGTTCTTGGTGAAGATCACCTCGTCGCGGCTCGGCGCGTTGATGAACTCCGCGACCTTGTCACGCGCGCCCTCGTACAGCGCCGTGGCCTCCTCGGCGAGCACATGCACACCGCGGTGGACGTTGGCGTTGTAGCGCTCGTAGTACTCGCTCAGGGCGTCCAGCACCTGGCGCGGCTTCTGCGAGGTCGCCGCGTTGTCCAGGTACACGAGCTTCTTGCCGTCGTGGACCAGCCGGTCCAGAACGGGGAAGTCCTTACGGATCGCCTCGGTGTCGAGGAGGCCCGGCAGCTGTGTCACGCGGATGCGCCACCCTTCACGTATGCCTCGTAGCCCTCGTTCTCCAGCTTGTCCGCGAGCTCCGGGCCGCCGGACTCGACGATGCGGCCGCCGGCGAACACGTGGACGTGGTCGGGCTTGATGTAGCGCAGGATGCGCGTGTAGTGCGTGATCAGCAGGGTGCCGACCTCGCCCGTCTCGCGGACGCGGTTCACCCCCTCCGACACGATCCGAAGGGCGTCGACGTCCAGACCGGAGTCGGTCTCGTCGAGGATCGCGATCTTCGGCTTGAGCAGCTCGAGCTGGAGGATCTCGTGGCGCTTCTTCTCACCGCCGGAGAAGCCCTCGTTCACGTTGCGCTCGGCGAAGGACGGGTCGATGTGGAGGCGCTCCATGGCCTCCTTGACCTCCTTCACCCAGGTGCGCAGCTTGGGGGCCTCGCCGCGGATCGCGGTGGCGGAGGTGCGCAGGAAGTTGGAGACCGAGACGCCGGGGACCTCGACCGGGTACTGCATGGCCAGGAACACACCGGCGCGGGCGCGCTCGTCGACGGACATCGCAAGGACGTCCTCGCCGTCGAGCAGCACGGTGCCGCCGGTGACCGTGTACTTGGGGTGACCCGCGAGCGAGTAGGCGAGGGTCGACTTGCCCGAGCCGTTGGGGCCCATGATGGCGTGCGTCTCGCCCTGCTTCACGGTGAGGTCGACGCCCTTGAGGATCTCCTTCGTGGCGTTGTCGGCCTCGACGGTGACGTGCAGGTCTCGGATTTCAAGCGTTGCCATGGGTGCCTCAGGACTCCTGGGTGAGGGAGACGAGCACGTCGTCCCCTTCGATCTTTACGGGGTATACGGGGACGGGGCGCGTCGCGGGAAGGGCGTCCGGCTTGCCGGAACGGAGGTCGAAGCGCGAGCCGTGCAGCCAGCACTCGATGTGGCAGTCGTCCACCTCGCCCTCGGAGAGGGAGACGTTCGCGTGCGAGCAGATGTCGTTGATCGCGAACACCTCGCCCTCGGTCCTGACGACCGAGATGGGCGTGCCGTCGAGTTCCACCCGCTTCGGGGTGTCCTCCTCCAGCTCGCTCAGACCGCAGACACGTACGAAGGCGCTCATGCGACGGACGCCTCCAGCTCCTCTTCGATCCTGGCGATCAGCCGCTCCTCGATGTCTGCGACACCGATCTGCTGGACCAGCTCGGCGAAGAAGCCGCGGACCACCAGGCGACGCGCCTCGTGCTCCGGGATACCGCGGGCCATCAGGTAGAACAGCTGCTCGTCGTCGAAGCGGCCGGTGGCGCTGGCGTGGCCGGCGCCGACGATCTCGCCGGTCTCGATCTCCAGGTTGGGGACCGAGTCGACCCGGGCGCCGTCCGTCAGGACGAGGTTGCGGTTCATCTCGTACGTGTCCGTGCCCTCGGCCTTGGCCTCGATGAGCACGTCACCGATCCACACGGCGTGCGCGTCGTCGCCCTGGAGCGCGCCCTTGTAGACGACGTTCGACTTGCAGTGCGGGGTGTTGTGGTCGACGAAGAGCCGGTGCTCCTGGTGCTGGCCCCGGTCGGTGAAGTACAGGCCGAACAGCTCGGCCTCACCGCCGGTGCCGGCGTACGTCACGCGCGGGTGCAGGCGGACGACGTCACCGCCGAAGGTGACGACCACGGACCTGAAGCTCGCGTCCCGGCCGACCAGCGCGTTGTGCTGGGCGACGTGCACCGCCCCGTCGTCCCAGTCCTGGACGGAGACGACGGTCAGCTTGGCGCCGTCGCCCAGGACGTAGTCGACGTTGGCTGCGAGCACCGCGTCACCGGTGTGGTCGATGACGACGACGGCCTCGGCGAAGGCGCCCAGCTCGATCACCTGGTGACCGAAGGCGGTCCCGCCCTGGCCCTGCACCGCGATACGGATCGGCTCGGTGAGGACGGTCTCCTTGGGGACGGTCACGACCGAGGCCTTCTCGAAGGCGGAGTACGCCTGGGCGGCGACGCGGTCCACCGGGGTGCCCGCCCTGCCGAGCCGCGCGTCGTCGCGGCCGACGGCCTCGACGGCCACGCCCTCGGGGGCCTCGACGGTCACCTTCACGCCCTCGCCGTTCGCGACGGCGGTCCCGTCGTGCAGACCGCGCAGACGCTCCAGCGGCGTGAAGCGCCACTCCTCCTCGCGGCCGTGCGGGACCGGGAAGTCCGCCACGTCGAAGGACGGCGGCGCGCTCATGCGCGTGGCCACGGTCGACTCGGCGGCGACCGCGATCGAGCCCGCGGTGGTGGACCCCACGGGTGGGGGTCCACCCGCTCGAGCGGAGCCGAGAGTGGGGGAGTTCTGGGCCTCAGCCATGGCTGTCGTTGTGCTCGCTTTCTTGCGTATCTGGCGTGACGGGGGCTCGGCGGTGGGCGGTCAGCCGACCGCGCCCTCCATCTGCAGCTCGATCAGCCGGTTGAGCTCCAGCGCGTACTCCATGGGCAGCTCCTTGGCGATCGGCTCGACGAAGCCGCGCACGATCGTCGCCATCGCCTCGTCCTCCGACAGGCCACGGCTCATCAGGTAGAAGAGCTGGTCCTCGGAGACCTTGGAGACGGTGGCCTCGTGGCCCATGGACACGTCGTCCTCGCGGACGTCCACGTACGGGTACGTGTCCGACCGGGAGATGGTGTCGACGAGCAGCGCGTCGCACAGCACGTTCGACTTGGACCCGGCGGCGCCCTCGCCGATCTCGATCAGACCACGGTAGGACGTACGGCCGCCACCGCGCGCGACGGACTTCGAGACGATGTTGGACGACGTGTTCGGCGCCATGTGGACCATCTTGGCGCCCGCGTCCTGGTGCTGGCCCTCGCCCGCGAAGGCGATGGAGAGGGTCTCGCCCTTGGCGTGCTCGCCCATCAGGTAGACGGCCGGGTACTTCATCGTCACCTTGGAACCGATGTTGCCGTCGATCCACTCCATGGTCGCGCCCTCGTAGGCCACGGCGCGCTTGGTGACCAGGTTGTAGACGTTGTTCGACCAGTTCTGGATGGTCGTGTAGCGGCAGCGGGCGTTCTTCTTGACGATGATCTCGACGACCGCGGAGTGCAGCGAGTCCGACTTGTAGATCGGGGCCGTACAGCCCTCGACGTAGTGCACGTAGGCACCCTCGTCGACGATGATCAGGGTCCGCTCGAACTGGCCCATGTTCTCCGTGTTGATGCGGAAGTAGGCCTGGAGCGGGATCTCCACGTGCACGCCCTTCGGCACGTAGATGAAGGAGCCGCCGGACCACACGGCGGTGTTCAGCGCGGCGAACTTGTTGTCACCGGCCGGGATGACCGTGCCGAAGTACTCCTTGAAGAGCTCCGGGTGCTCCTTCAGCGCGGTGTCGGTGTCCAGGAAGATGACGCCCTGCTCCTCCAGGTCCTCGCGGATCTGGTGGTAGACGACCTCCGACTCGTACTGGGCCGCGACACCGGCCACGAGGCGCTGCTTCTCCGCCTCGGGGATGCCGAGCTTGTCGTAGGTGTTCTTGATGTCCTCGGGCAGGTCCTCCCAGGACTCCGCCTGCTTCTCCGTGGAGCGCACGAAGTACTTGATGTTGTCGAAGTCGATGCCCGACAGGTCCGAGCCCCAGTTCGGCATGGGCTTCTTCTCGAAGAGCCTCAGGCCCTTCAGACGCAGCTTGGTCATCCACTCCGGCTCGGACTTCTTCGACGAGATGTCGCGGACGACCTCCTCGTTCAGGCCACGCCTGGCGGAGGCACCGGCCACGTCCGAGTCGGCCCAGCCGTATTCGTACGTGCCCAGGCCCTCGAGCTCAGGGTGGGCAGTCTCCGTGGGGAGAGTCATGCGGGGTTCCTCCCGGCCGTGCTGGCAGATGCGTTGTGGGTGGTCTCGGAAAACTTCGAAGCCCTGCGGGGGGCCTGGTGCGCCGCCTTGGGGATGAACGTCGTGCAGACGCCGTCGCCGTGCGCGATCGTGGCCAGTCGCTGGACGTGCGTGCCGAGCAGTTGGGAGAAGACCTCCGTCTCGGCCTCGCACAGCTGCGGGAACTGCTCCGCGACATGGGCGACCGGGCAGTGGTGCTGGCAGAGCTGCTCGCCGACCGGGGCGTTGCGTGCCGTAGCAGCGTACCCGTCGGCACTCAGGGCCTTGGCCAGCGCTTCGGTGCGCCGTTCGGGAGCGGCGGCCTCGATCGCCTCACGGTAGGCGCCCGCCTGGGCGGCGATCCGGGCGCGGGCGAACGCGGTGACGGCCGCCTCACCGCCCTCGTGCTCGGCGATCCAGCGCAGGGCGTCCGCGGCGAGCTTGTCGTACGACTGGTCGAAGGCGTCGCGGCCGCAGTCGGTGAGCGCGAAGACCTTGGCGGGCCGCCCGCGCGTGCGCGTGCCGTACACGCGCTGCTCGCGCGCCTCCACGACGTCGTCGGCGACGAGCGCGTCCAGGTGACGACGTACGGCCGCCTGGGTGAGTCCCAGCCGTCCGGCCAGCTCGGCGACGGTCGACGGGCCGTGGTCCAGGATGGACCGCGCGACCCGGTTGCGCGTCGAGCGCTCCCCGGTCGCGAGCTCCTCCTGAGGGGCCCCCACCGGGGTCTCCCGAGCCTCGCCGACGTTTTTCACAACGCCATTGTTGCGTAATTCCTCAGATGCTGACAAGCGCCGTCCACCGGACCCGCCGGTGCGGTACGTCACTTAGGCATACCTAAGACGACCTGCGGAAACGCTCCGCGGCCGAGCAAACCGGTGGCGGTCACCGACGGTGTGGACGAAACTCCTGGGCCATGCCCCCACCCCTTCCGACCGGCCCTCTTGTCACCAGGGACACCCTCGCCGCACAGCTGCGCACACTCGGCGTGACGCCCGGCGAGATCCTCCTCGTGCACACCTCGCTCAGCTCGCTCGGCTGGGTCAACGGAGGTGCCGTCGCGGTCGTCCAGGGACTCCTCGACGCCCTCGGCCCGGAGGGCACGCTGGTCGTGCCCACCCAGTCCGGCGATCTCTCGGACCCCGCGCTGTGGAGAAATCCTCCGGTGCCCGAGGAGTGGTGGGATACCGTCCGGGCCACGATGCCCGCCTACGATCCGCAGACCACGCCCACGCGCGGGGTCGGTGTGATCCCGGAGACCGTGCGCACCTGGCCGGGGGCCCTGCGCAGTGCGCATCCCCAGACGTCCTTCGCCGCGGTCGGTGCGCGGGCCGCGGAGATCGTCGACGGCCACGCCCCCGACTGCCGCCTGGGCGAGAGGAGTCCGCTGGCCCGGCTGGAGGCCCTGGATGCCCGGGTGCTCCTGCTGGGCGCCGGGTACGACTCCTGCACGTGCTTCCATCTGGCCGAGTACCGCATACCGTCACCGCTCGTCGAGGTGGGACGGCCCGGACCGAGCGGATGGCAGGTGGTGACCGAAGTGTCGATCACTTCCGACGGCTTCGACGAGCTGGGACACGACTTCGAGCGGGACCGACCCGTCGTGCGGGGAAGGGCGGGCGCGGCCCGGGCGCGGCTGTTCCCGGTCGCGGACGCGGTGGCCTATGCGGAGCGGTGGCTGCCACTGCACAGGCCTCGGGAGGAGTGAGTGGTTTCCGGACGCCGTCGCCCTCGGTGCAATCGGTTTCCGGCCCCCCTCGTCCAAGGCCGGGGACGCCTACCTAGACTCTGGACCCATGGGAAGTGAGCCGGTCGTCCAGGTACAGGCCCTGGTGAAGCGGTATGGCACGAAGACCGCGGTGGACGGGCTCGACCTGGTGGCCCGGGCGGGTATCACCGCTGTTCTCGGCCCCAACGGGGCGGGGAAGACGACCACGGTCGAGACCTGCGAGGGGTACCGGAAGCCGGACTCCGGCACGGTGCGCGTCCTGGGCCTCGACCCGGTCAGAGAGGCGGCCGCGCTGCGTCCCCGGATCGGCGTGATGCTCCAGTCCGGCGGCGTGTACTCGGGCGCCCGGGCCGAGGAGATGCTCCGTCACGTGGCCAAGCTCCACGCGCACCCCCTCGACGTGGACGCGCTCATCGAGCGGCTCGGACTGGACAGCTGCGGCAGGACGCCGTACCGGCGCCTGTCGGGCGGGCAGCAGCAGCGGCTGGGGCTCGCCATGGCCGTCGTCGGCCGGCCCGAGCTGGTGTTCCTGGACGAGCCGACCGCCGGCCTGGACCCGCAGGCCCGCCGGGCCACCTGGGACCTCGTCCGCGATCTGCGGAGCGACGGCGTCTCCGTGATCCTGACCACCCACTACATGGACGAGGCCGAGCAGCTCGCCGACGACGTCGCGATCATCGACTCGGGCCGGGTCATCGCCCAGGGACACCCGGAGGAGCTGTGCCGCGGCGGCGCCGAGAACACGCTCCGCTTCACCGGCCGACCCGGCCTCGACGTGGGCTCCCTGCTGAAGGCGCTCCCGGCCGACTGCTCGGCGGCGGAGCTGACGCCGGGCGCGTACCGCGTGGTCGGCAAGGTCGATCCCCAGCTGCTGGCGACCGTCACCTCGTGGTGCGCGCAGCACGGGGTGATGCCGGACAGGATCTCGGTCGAACGGCACACCCTGGAGGACGTCTTTCTCGAGTTGACCGGCAAGGAGTTGCGCTCATGATTCCGGCCCGCCCGGCGACCGGCCGGGGGTCCGGGGGTCGCCCCCCGGGAAGACACAGCCTCGAGTTGACCGGCAAGGAGTTGCGCTCATGATTCCGGCCCGCCCGGCGACCGGCCGGGGGTCCGGGGGTCGCCCCCCGGGTAGACACAGCCTCGAGTTGACCGGCAAGGAGTTGCGCTCATGATTCCGGCCCGCCCGGCGACCGGCCGGGGGTCCGGGGGTCGCCCCCCGGGAAGACACAGCCTCGAGTTGACCGGCAAGGAGTTGCGCTCATGACCACCGTCGGCACCTACACGCCCGAGCCCGGCGCCGCGCCCCTCCCCCGCATGATCGCCGCGCAGGCGGCGCTCGAGACGCGGATGCTGCTGCGCAACGGCGAGCAGTTGCTGCTGACGGTCGTCATCCCCACGCTGCTGCTTGCCCTCTTCAGCTCGGTCGACATCGTCGACACCGGCGCCGGCAAGGCCGTCGACTTCCTCGCGCCCGGCATCCTGGCGCTCGCCGTGATGTCGACCGCGTTCACCGGACAGGCCATCGCGACCGGCTTCGAACGCCGTTACGGCGTGCTGAAGCGGCTCGCGTCCTCCCCGCTCCCCCGCTGGGGACTGATGACCGCGAAGACCGCGTCCGTGCTGGTCACCGAGGTCCTGCAGGTGGTCCTGCTGACGGTGATCGCCTTCGCGCTGGGCTGGTCGCCGCACGGCAACCCCCTCACCGTGCTGTTCCTGCTGGTCCTCGGTACGGCCGCCTTCTCCGGGCTGGGCCTGCTGATGGCGGGCACGCTGAAGGCGGAGGCCACCCTGGCCGCCGCGAACCTGGTGTTCCTGCTGCTGCTCGTGGGCGGCGGGGTGATCGTGCCCCTGGACAAGTTCCCCTCGGCCGCCCAGGACGTCCTCGGGCTGCTGCCGATCTCCGCCCTCTCCGACGGCCTGCGGTCCGTGCTCCAGCACGGGGCCGGGACCCCCTGGGGCGACCTGGGCATCCTCGCGGTGTGGGCCGTGGTGGGACTCGCCGCGGCAGGGAAGCTCTTCCGGTGGGAGTGAGCGAACGGGCCCCTCGTGAAAGCGTGCACAAGCGGCGGCCTACGATGGTGGGCGTGCCAAAGCTGAACCGCGCCGACGCCACAGCGGCCCTGCGCAACCCGCTCGCCTTCATCGCCGACCGCTGGACCCCCGAGCCCCGGACCGTCCAGCGGGCGGCCCTCGCCGCGCTCGTCATGTCGGTGGTCATCGTCGTCACCGGCGGTGCCGTCCGGTTGACCGCCTCCGGTCTCGGTTGCCCGACCTGGCCCGAGTGCACCGACGGCTCCCTGACGCCGACGCACGCGCTGAGCTATCACAGCGCCATCGAGTTCGGCAACCGCATGCTGACGTACGTGCTGTGCGCGGCGGTCGGCTGGGCCATCATCGCCGCCCGCTCCGAGAAGCCGTACCGGCGCAGCCTGACCCTGCTGGGCTGGGCGCAGTTCTGGCTCGTGATGAGCAACGCGATCCTCGGCGGGATCGTCGTGCTCGTGGGCCTCAACCCGTACACCGTCGCGGCCCACTTCCTGCTGGCGACGGCTCTCGTCGCGGTTGCCGCGGTGATGTGGCAGCGCACCCGGGAGGGCGACGGCGCGCCCCGGCCGCTGGTCGGCAAGGCCGTGCAGCAACTGGTGTGGTTCCTGGTGGCCGCGTCCCTGATGCTCATCGCCGTCGGCACGGTGGTGACGGGGGCCGGACCGCACCCCGGTGACTCCGGCAAGGTCGACCGGATCCACATCGGCTGGGAGACGGTGGCCAAGATGCACGCGGTGCTCGCGTGGATCGTGGTGACGCTGACGTTCGCGCTGTGGTTCCTCCTCAAGGCCGTCGACGCCCCCCGGGGCCCGCTGGCCCGCACCCGCGACCTGTTCCTGATTCTGCTCGCGCAGGGCGTGATCGGCTACGTCCAGTACTTCACGCACCTGCCCGCGGTCCTGGTGGGCCTGCACATGCTCGGCTCCTGCCTGGTGTGGATCGGGGTGCTCCGGGTGCTGCTGGCGCTGCGTGAACGCGCCGGCGCGGGCACCGGCCTTGCAGGCCCCTCGACGGAGTCGGCCCTCACCAACGCCTGAGGGCCGCTCCCCCGAGGGCTCACTCCAGCCCGTACACCCGCCGCGCGTTCCCCGCCGCGATCATCTCCGCCACCCGCTGGGCGTCCGCGAGCGACCAGGCGCCCTCGGCGACCCAGCCGCCCAGCAGCCGTGACAGCGCCTCGCGGAAGAGACGGGCGCCGATCACATGGAGTTCGGGCAGGCCGTGGGCGCCGCTGGAGAAGAGGAGCTTGCCGAAGGGCGCCAGCTCCAGGATCTCGGCCAGGACGGCGGCGGCCCGGGCGCCGGTGCGCACCAGCGCCGCGCCGAGGTCGGCGTAGACGTGCGGGAACACCCCGGCCAGGTGCGCCGCGTGCCGGTGGTACGGGTAGCCGTGCAGCAGGACGAGGTCGGTGCCGAGCCCGGCCGTGGCGCGCACGAAGTCGGTGAGCAGGACGGGGTCGGTGCGGTCGATGCGCAGACCCGGTTCGCCGAGGCCCGCGTGGAGCTGGAGGGGCCGGCCCGAGGCCACCGCACTCCACAGCAGATGGCGCAGCAGCACCGGGTCCGACACGGTGCCTCCGACTCTGCGACCCGCCAGCCAGCGGCCGGCCGCGCCGCGCACCTCCCCCGGGCCCGGCGGCTCCGGCGCGAGCGCCAGACCGTGCCGTACGCCCGCCACCGAGGTGAAGGCCACCGCGTGCGCCGCCGCCCCGTGGATCGACTCGGCGAGATTGGCGAGGAACCCCTCGACGGTGCCGGAAGTGTCGGCCACCTGTTCGGCGAGCAGCTCGAGGCGGACGATCTCGTGTGCCTCGGCATCCCCCGTGGAGGCCATCTCGGCGGGTCCGGTCAGGTCGCCGGGCAGCCCCGTGTCGACGAGGTAGGTCGTGATGCCGCTGCCACGCAGCAGCCTGCGTCCCACCTCGAGAACGCCCAGTTCGCGGCGCCGGGCGAGATAGCGGGCGGGCGGGCAGTGCGGCTCCAGCCCGAGCAGTGGCGGGCACCAGCGGCGTACGGCGAAGCCCGTCTGGGTGTCGAACAGGGTGGTACCGGCGGCCGGCGGGCCCTCGGTACGCGCGAGCTGGGCCTCGAAGGTGCCGAGGCCCAGCTCGGTACGGAGCACGCCGTGGCAGTACTGGTCCACCAGGGACGGCGTTTCGATCATCCGGACTCCCCGCGGTTGGACCGTGCCTGCGAAGGTCCTAACGGGTGAACCCGGCGTGAGGTGTTGCTACCGGGCGGTGCGGGTGCCGCCCACCTGGATCCCCGCCATGCGCGTCCACTCGTAGGGGCCGGTCCTCACCTTGCCCGCGAACTCGCCGTCGAACGCCTCGTGGACGGTGATGCCGGACTTCTCCACCGCCTTCTCGGCCACGGCGTAGGTGGGCGCCACGAGGTCGCCCCAGGTGCCGTCCTCGCCGACGAGCACGATCCGGGCCCCGCGCTGCCCGATGTACGCGACCTGCCCCTCGGCGCCGCCGTGGGCCTTGGAGAAGGAGCCGATCTGCCGGGCGATCCGGGCGGCCGTGCGCTCGTCCTTGGGGTCAACCTGCTGCGTGTCTGCCATGGTCAGGATGCTACCGACGAGTAGATCGACTGGCGAGAGCAGTGCCCTGTGACATACGTCAGTACCTCAGTGCCGGCCGGAAGGGTACGTCAGCGGAGGAAGGGGTCCACGGCCACCGCGACGAACAGCAGCGAAACGTAGGTGATGGACCAGTGGAAGAGCCGCATCTCCTTCAGCTTGACCCCGGTGGCCTCCGCCTTGGCCCGGTTCTGCAGCGCGTGCGCCTCCCACAGCCACCAGCCGCCCGCCGCGAGGGCGACCGCGGTGTAGAACCAGCCGGTGTAGCCGAGCGGGGTGAGCAGCAGGGAGACGGCGACCATCACCCAGCTGTAGATCACGATCTGCCGCGCGACCACCTTGTTGGAGGCGATGACCGGCAGCATCGGCACGCCCACGCGCGCGTAGTCCTCCCTGACCTTCATCGACAGCGGCCAGTAGTGCGGCGGCGTCCAGAAGAACATCACGAGGAAGAGGACGACCGGGGCCCACGACATGGAGTCGGTGACCGAGGACCAGCCGATGAGCACCGGCATGCAGCCGGCGATGCCGCCCCACACGATGTTCTGCGACGTACGGCGCTTGAGGATCATCGTGTAGACGACGACGTAGAAAAGCAGGGCTCCGAGCGACAGCCAGGCCGACAGCCAGTTGACCGTGAACCCGAACAGCAGGGTGGAGACGACCGCCAGCG
Organism: Streptomyces sp. PTL18; assembly: GCF_059510295.1. NCBI lineage: Bacteria > Bacillati > Actinomycetota > Actinomycetes > Kitasatosporales > Streptomycetaceae > Streptomyces > Streptomyces sp. PTL18. The sequence continues at coordinate 134,941 of NZ_JCAJZO010000013.1, forward strand.
TGATACCGAAGGCGAGGCACTCCCGCGGGCTGACCATGCCGGTGACCAGCGGGCGCTGGGAGGTGCGGTCCATCAGCGCGTCGATGTCGCGGTCGATGTACATGTTCAGCGCGTTGGCGCCGCCCGCGGACAGGTAGCCGCCGACGCAGGTGAGCAGGACCAGCTTCAGGTCCGGCACGCCCTGCTGGGCGAGGAACATCACCGGGACCGTGGTGATCAGCAGCAGCTCGATGATCCGCGGCTTGGTCAGTGCCACGAACGCCTTGACACGGGCCCCGAACGGCCGGTGGCTCGGGCTCTTGCTCGCACCAAGCACCCCCTCCCCCAGTGCCTGAAGGGCCTGGGAGGTGCCCCCAGGACGGGATTCGACGGCCGTCACGCACACCCCTGACAGAGACATCCCAGCGAGCCGTGGTCGTGAACGTCCAGTAATGGCTCGCGCGTACTCACGCAACTCTAGACGTTGCCCGAAGCGTGCCCTTCGCGGGGGGTGGGTCGTGTTCACCGACGGCTGTGCGGCCGGTGGGACGAACGGCGAAAGGAACGGTGGAGTACGAGCCGGTTCACGCTCGGTTGAGCGATCGGATGAGCGGGTCCGTATTCAGTTGCCGACCAAGGAATATGGCGGGTCGGGAGGCGGACGTCCGGGACTCCCGGCAGTCTGGAATGACCCGAAAAGACGCACGTACTCACGGGGGTAGGCTCAGCAGCGGCCGGTGGGCGCCCAGTGCACCGGCATTCGACATGTGGAGAGGAGCCCTGACCCAGGGTGAGCACCAAGCCGACCACCACAGACCTCGAGTGGACCGAGTTGGACCAGCGCGCGGTCGACACCGCGCGTGTCCTGGCCGCCGATGCCGTACAGAAGGTCGGAAACGGCCATCCGGGTACGGCGATGAGCCTGGCTCCGGCCGCCTACACCCTCTTCCAGAAGGTGATGCGCCACGACCCGGCCGACGCCGACTGGGTGGGCCGTGACCGTTTCGTGCTGTCCGCCGGCCACTCGTCGCTGACCCTCTACACCCAGCTGTACCTGGCCGGTTTCGGCCTGGAGCTGGACGATCTGAAGTCCTTCCGCACCTGGGGCTCGAAGACCCCCGGCCACCCCGAGTACGGGCACACGGTGGGCGTGGAGACCACGACCGGCCCGCTGGGCCAGGGTGTCGCCAATGCGGTGGGCATGGCGATGGCCGCCCGCTACGAGCGCGGTCTGTTCGACCCGGAGGCCGCGCAGGGCGAGTCCCCCTTCGACCATTTCATCTACTGCATCGCCGGTGACGGCTGCCTGCAGGAGGGCATCTCCGCGGAGGCGTCCTCGCTGGCCGGTCACCAGAAGCTCGGCAATCTGATCCTCCTGTGGGACGACAACCACATCTCGATCGAGGGCGACACCGAGACCGCGGTCTCCGAGGACACGGTCAAGCGGTACGAGGCCTACGGCTGGCACGTGCAGCGGGTCGCCCCGAAGCCGGACGGCGACCTCGACCCGCACGCCATCTACGACGCCGTCCAGGAAGCGAAGAAGGTCACGGACCGGCCGTCCTTCATCGCGATGCGTTCCATCATCGCCTGGCCCGCGCCGAACGCGCAGAACACCGAGGCCGCACACGGCTCCGCGCTGGGTGAGGACGAGGTCGCCGCCACCAAGCGGGTCCTGGGCTTCGATCCGGAGAAGTCCTTCGAGGTCGCGGACGAGGTGCTGGCGCACACCCGCGAGGCGCTGCGGCGGGGCCGTGAGGCCAGGGCCGAGTGGGAGAAGTCCTTCCAGCAGTGGCGCCAGGACAACGCCGAGCGTGCCGCCGAGTACGACCGGATCAGCAAGGGGGAGCTGCCCACCGGCTGGGAGGAGAAGCTCCCGGTCTTCGAGGCGGGCAAGGGAGTCGCCACGCGTGCCGCCTCCGGCAAGGTGCTGCAGGCGCTGGGTGCGGTGATCCCCGAGCTGTGGGGCGGCTCCGCCGACCTCGCCGGGTCGAACAACACGACCATCGACAAGAACAGCTCCTTCCTTCCGGTCGGCAACCCGCTGCCGGAGGCGGACCCCTACGGACGCACGATCCACTTCGGCATCCGCGAGCACTCCATGGCCGCGGAGATGAACGGCATCGCGCTGCACGGCAACACCCGCATCTACGGCGGCACGTTCCTGGTGTTCTCCGACTACATGCGCAACGCCGTGCGCCTGTCCGCCCTGATGCACCTGCCGGTGACGTACGTGTGGACGCACGACTCCATCGGCCTCGGCGAGGACGGCCCGACCCACCAGCCGGTCGAACACCTGGCCGCGCTGCGCGCCATCCCGGGCCTGAACGTCGTGCGCCCGGCCGACGCCAACGAGACCGCCATCGCCTGGCGCGAGATCCTCAGGCGCTGGACGAAGGAGTTCGGCAAGGGCGCCCCGCACGGTCTGGCGCTGACCCGTCAGGGCGTGCCGACGTACGAGCCGAACGAGGACACCGCGCGCGGTGGCTACGTATTGTTCGAGGCGGAAGGGCCTGACGGGCAGAACGCGGCGCCTCAGGTGATCCTGATCGCCACCGGGTCCGAGGTGCATGTCGCCGTCGAGGCGCGGGAGCAGCTCCAGGCCGAGGGCGTTGCGACGCGGGTGGTGTCGATGCCGTCCGTGGAGTGGTTCGAGGAGCAGGACCAGGGGTACCGGGACAGCGTCCTGCCGCCGTCGGTGAAGGCGCGGGTCGCGGTGGAGGCCGGAATCGGACTCACCTGGCACAAGTACGTCGGAGATGCCGGACGCATCGTTTCCCTGGAGCACTTCGGTGCTTCGGCCGACGGCAAGGTGCTCTTCCGGGAGTTCGGCTTCACTGCCGAGAACGTCGCATCCGCCGCCCGGGCTGTGCTCAATTCAACAACTGGGATCGCCGCAGCCCAGCGCTGACGCTGATACACGACACGTAGGAGATGCATTTTCCATGACAGACGCACTCAAGCGCCTCTCCGAGGAAGGCGTCGCGATCTGGCTGGACGACCTGTCGCGCAAGCGGATCACGTCCGGCAACCTCGCCGAACTGATCGACCAGCAGCACGTCGTGGGCGTCACCACCAACCCGACGATCTTCCAGAAGGCGATCTCGTCGGGCGACGGCTACGAGCAGCAGCTCGCCGACCTCGCCGCCCGCAAGGTCACCGTCGAAGAGGCGATCCGCATGATCACCACGGCGGACGTCCGGGACGCCGCGGACATTCTGCGTCCGGTGTTCGACGCCACCGAGGGCCAGGACGGCCGGGTCTCGATCGAGGTCGACCCACGGCTCGCCCACAACACCCGGGCCACCGTCGCCGAGGCCCGGCAGCTGGCGTGGCTGGTGGACCGCCCGAACACCCTCATCAAGATCCCGGCCACCCGTGCGGGCCTGCCGGCGATCACCGAGACGATCGGCAACGGCATCAGTGTCAACGTCACGCTGATCTTCTCGCTGGAACGCTACCGCGCGGTCATGGACGCCTACCTCAGCGGCCTGGAGAAGGCCCGCGAGAGGGGCCTGGACCTCTCCAGGATCCACTCGGTGGCGTCCTTCTTCGTGTCCCGCGTCGACACCGAGGTCGACAAGCGGATCGACCGGCTGGGCACCGACGAGGCCAGGGCGCTGCGCGGCAAGGCCGCCGTCGCCAACGCGCGGCTCGCCTACGAGGCGTACGAGGAGGTCTTCTCCTCCGACCGCTGGAGCGCGCTGGAGAAGGCGGGGGCGAACAAGCAGCGTCCGCTGTGGGCCTCCACCGGTGTGAAGGACAAGGCGTACAAGGACACCCTGTACGTGGACGAGCTGGTGGCGCCGAACACGGTGAACACCATGCCGGAGGCCACCCTGCTGGCCACCGAGGACCACGGAGAGATCACCGGCAACACCGTCGCCGGCACCTACGAGCAGGCGCGCGCCGACCTGGACGCGCTGGAGAAGCTCGGGATCTCCTACGACGAGGTGGTCCAGCTCCTGGAGGACGAGGGCGTCGAGAAGTTCGAGGCGTCCTGGAACGACCTCCTCAAGTCGACCGAGGCGGAACTGCAGCGCCTCGCGCCCTCGGAGGGCTGAGATCTTGACATCCGTACACGGAGCGAATCCGCTTCGTGACGCCGCGGACCGACGGCTCCCGCGCATCGCGGGGCCGTCGGGCCTGGTCATCTTCGGCGTTACGGGCGATTTGTCACGTAAGAAGCTGATGCCGGCCGTTTACGACCTGGCAAACCGGGGTCTGCTGCCACCGGGCTTCTCGCTCGTCGGCTTCGCCCGCCGCGACTGGGAGCACGAGGACTTCGCCAGGGTGGTCCACGACGCCGTCAAGGAGCACTCGCGTACACCGTTCCGCGAGGAGGTCTGGCAGCAGCTCCTCCAGGGGATGCGCTTCGTCCAGGGCACCTTCGACGACGACGACGCGTTCGAGCGGCTGCGCTCGACGATCGAGGAGCTCGACAAGGCGCAGGGGACGGGCGGCAACTTCGCCTTCTACCTCTCCGTGCCGCCCAAATCCTTCCCGGTGGTCATCCAGCAGCTGAAGAAGCACGGACTGGCCGACCAGCAGGCAGGCTCCTGGCGCCGCGCGGTCATCGAGAAGCCGTTCGGCCACGACCTGACGTCGGCCGAGGAACTCAACAAGGTCGTGCACGAGGTCTTCGCCCCGGACCAGGTCTTCCGGATCGACCACTACCTGGGCAAGGAGACCGTCCAGAACATCCTGGCGCTGCGGTTCGCCAACACGATGTTCGAGCCGATCTGGAACCGGTCCTTCGTGGACCACGTGCAGATCACCATGGCCGAGGACATCGGCATCGGCGGCCGCGCCGGCTACTACGACGGCATCGGCGCCGCCCGGGACGTCATCCAGAACCACCTGCTGCAGCTGCTGGCGCTGACGGCCATGGAGGAGCCCGCTTCCTTCGACGCCGACGCGCTCGCCGCGGAGAAGACCAAGGTGCTCGGGGCGGTCCGGCTGCCGAGGGACCTGGGCGCCTCGACCGTGTTCGGGCAGTACGCGGCCGGCTGGCAGGGCGGCGAGAAGGTCATCGGGTACCTCGAGGAAGAGGGCATCGACAAGAAGTCGAAGACCGACACCTACGCCGCGGTCAAGCTGGAGATCGACAACCGCCGCTGGGCGGGCGTGCCGTTCTACCTGCGCACCGGCAAGCGGCTGGGCCGCCGGGTGACGGAGATCGCGGTGGTCTTCCAGCGTGCCCCGCACTCCCCCTTCGACACGACGGCCACCGAGGAGCTGGGCCAGAACGCGGTCGTCATCCGCGTCCAGCCGGACGAGGGCGTCACGGTGCGCTTCGGTTCCAAGGTGCCGGGTACCTCGATGGAGATCCGGGACGTGTCCATGGACTTCGCCTACGGCGAGTCCTTCACGGAGTCCAGCCCGGAGGCGTACGAGCGCCTGATCCTGGACGTGCTGCTGGGGGATGCCAACCTCTTCCCGCGGACCGAGGAGGTCGAGCTGTCCTGGAAGATCCTCGACCCGATCGAGGAGTACTGGGACAAGCACGGCAGGCCCGCGCAGTACCCGGCCGGCACGTGGGGACCCGTCGAGGCGGACGAGATGCTTCAGCGAGACGGACGGAGCTGGCGCCGGCCATGAAGATAGACCTCACGGACACCACGGCCAGCAAGATCAACAAAGCGTTGGTGCAGGGCCGCCGCGCCATCGGCACACCCGCCGTCGGCATGGTGCTCACGCTGGTCATCGTCACCGACGAGGAGAACGCCTACGACGCGCTGAAGGCCGCCAGCGAGGCCTCGCGCGAGCACCCCTCGCGCACCCTCGTGGTCATCAAACGCGTCTCGCGGTCGCCGCGCGACCGCACGTCGTCGCGCCTGGACGCCGAGGTACGGGTGGGCGCGGAGGCGGGCACCGGCGAGACGGTGCTGCTGCGGCTGTACGGCGAGGTGGCCGACCACGCCCAGTCGGTCGTCCTCCCCCTGCTGCTGCCGGACGCCCCGGTCGTGGCCTGGTGGCCGGTGAACGCGCCGCTCGACCCCGCGAACGACCCGCTCGGCGCGCTCGCGCAGCGCCGGGTGACGGACTCCTACACGGCCGAGGCGCCGGTACGGGAGCTGAGCGCCCGGGCCGATGCCTACACGCCCGGCGACACGGACCTGTCGTGGACCCGCATCACGCCCTGGCGGTCGATGCTGGCCGCGGCCCTCGACCAGGTCAGCTGCGAGGTGACGAAGGTCGAGGTGGAGGGCGAGGAGTTCAACCCGAGCTGCGAACTTCTCGCGATGTGGCTCGCGGACCGGCTGGAGGTGCCCGTGAAGCGCTCGCTGTCCGGCGGCCCCGGCCTGACCGCGGTCCGCCTGGACACGACCTGCGGCCCGATCGCCCTGGACCGCGCGGACGGCACCCTCGCGACCCTGTCGATCCAGGGTCAGCCGGACCGCGCGGTGGCGCTCAAGCGCCGGGAGACGGCCGAGCTGATCGCGGAGGAGCTGCGCCGGCTGGACCCGGACGACACCTACGCGTCGGCACTGCGGTACGGGGTGGACCGGCTGAACGCGGGGGCGGCGGAGGCAGCCGATGCTCCGGAGCGGGAGCCGGTGGCGGTCGAGGCCCCCGTGGAGACGGCCGCGAAGGCACCCGCGAAGAAGGCCACGAAGAGGGCCCCGGCGAAGAAGGCGGCCGCCAAGTGACTGCTCCCCAGCTCGTCGTGCACCGCGACAAGGAGCTGATGGCTCAGGCCGCGGCGGCCCGGCTGATCACGAAGATCGTGGACGCGCAGGCCTCACGCGGCTCGGCGTCGGTCGTGCTCACCGGTGGCCGCAACGGCAACGGCCTGCTCGCCGCGCTGGCCGCCGCACCGGCGCGGGACGCCGTCGACTGGGGCCGCCTGGACCTCTGGTGGGGCGACGAGCGCTACCTGCCGGAGGGCGACCCCGAGCGCAATGTGTCCCAGGCCCGCGAGGCCCTGCTGGACTCCGTGCCGCTGGACCCGAAGCGCGTGCACGCCATGCCCGCGTCGGACGGCCCGTACGGTGCGGACGTGGAGTCGGCGGCCGAGGCGTACGCGACGGAGCTGGCCCGGGCGGCGGGGCCCGAGAACCACGGCGCGGTGCCCACCTTCGACGTGCTGATGCTGGGCGTCGGCCCGGACACGCACGTGGCGTCGCTGTTCCCGGAACTGCCGGCGGTACGGGAGACCGAACGAACGGTCGTCGCCGTCCACGGCGCGCCGAAGCCGCCGCCGACGCGCATCTCACTGACGCTGCCGGCGATCCGGGCGGCGCGCGAGGTCTGGCTGCTGGCGGCGGGCGAGGACAAGGCGCAGGCGGCGGCGATCGCCCTGTCGGGCGCAGGTGAGATCCAGGCTCCGGCGGCGGGAGCCCACGGCCGCTCGCGCACGCTGTGGCTGCTGGACGCGGCGGCGGCGTCGAAGCTGCCGCGCTCTTTGTACCCGCCGGCGTCACCGTGAGGAACGGGGGCGGCAGCGGGTGACCCGACCGCCGCCCCCGTTCCTCGGTTGACCCCCTGGGGCAGAGTCGGGCCGGTTCTGCCGCAACAGTGACCACGGGGCGGTGACCACGGGGCGCTGACCACCACCGCGAGCGGTGCACGGATCAGGTGTGTCCGCGGCGCGGGCGCCCGGTGCAGGAGGCACGCGTGACCGGGGCGGCCGTCTTCTCGGCCGCCCCGCACGGGTCGCCCCGGCCGGCTCGGTCACTTGACCGAGCCGGCCATCACCCCCTGCACGAAGTGCCGCTGGAACGCGAAGAAGACGGCCACCGGCACGATCAGCGACAGGAACGCCCCCGGCGCCAGCACATCGATGTTGCTGCCGAACTGCCGTATCTGCGACTGCAGTGCCACGGTCAGCGGTTGCGACGAGCTGTCGGCGAACAGCAGCGCCACCAGCATGTCGTTCCACACCCACAGGAACTGGAAGATGGCCAGGCTGGCGATGGCCGGCCGCCCCACGGGCAGGACCAGCCGGGTGAAGATCCGCCACTCGCTGCCCCCGTCCATCCGCGCAGCCTCCAGCATCTCCTTGGGTATCTCCGCGAAGTAGTTCCGCAGCAGGAACACCGCGAACGGCAACCCGTACGCCACGTGGAAGAGGACGACACCGGGGATCGTGCCGAACAGGCCCAGCTGGCCGAAGAGTTTGGCCACCGGCAGCAGACCGATCTGCACCGGCACCACCAGCAGCGCCACCACCAGCAGGAACAGCGCCTCCCGGCCGGGGAAGTCCAGCCATGCGAAGGCGTATCCGGCGAGCGCCGCCAGCACGACCACCAGGACCGTCGCCGGCACCGAGATCAGCACCGTGTTCCAGAACGCCTGCGTGATCCCGGCGTTCTTCAGCAGGGCCGAGTAGTTGTCGAAGGACAGCTGCCCGGGGCTGACCAGCGCCGTCCACCAGCCGCCCTTCGCCGTGTCCGACGCCGACCGCAGCGACGACACGAACAGCCCCGCCAGCGGGGTCAGCCATACCAGACCGACCACCACCAGGAAGGCCTGCACCAGCCCGCTGCCCAGCCCCCTCCTCACCGCGTTCATCGCTGACTCCTTCGGAAACGCCGGACGTTGAAGACCATCGCGGGAACCACCAGCAGCAGGAGCAGCACACCCAGCGCACTGCCCAGCCCCTGGTTGTTGCCGCCGCCGAACGACACCAGCCACATCTGCGTCGCGAGCACGGTCGCGTCCTCCTGCACCGGCCCGGGCGCGATGATGTAGACGAGGTCGAACACCTTCATCACGTTGATGACGAGGGTGACGAAGACGACCGTCAGCACCGGTGCGAGCAGCGGCACCGTGATCCGCCGGAAGATCTGCCACTCGTTCGCCCCGTCGATCCGCGCCGCCTCGAGCGCGTCCCGCGGAAGCGTCGCCAGCCCGGCGCCGATCAGGACCATGGCGAAGCCGGTCCAGATCCACAGGTAGGCCCCGATGATCGCGGGCGTGACCAGCGTCGGACCGAGCCAGGACACGCCCTGGTACGGCTGTGCGAAGTTCGACGCCGGGAGCCTCACGGTGTACGAGCCGGACTTCAGTCCCGGGAAGCGGAAGGAGCCGTCGGCCGCCGTCGTCGTGCTCCCGACCGTCCGTCCGTCGCGCACCGCCTCGACCTTCATCCCCGGCAGCCCGCTCTCCGGCCGGTCCACCTTCCCCTGCCTCCCGCCCCCACCGGGTGTGAAGTCCAGGTAGACGACCCCGCGCAGTTCGTCGGGCGCGGCCTTCTTCCCGGCCGCCGCATAGGCGGGCGAGGCGTCCTTCGGCAGGTCCTTGGGCAGGACGCCGACCATCGGAAGCGTCACCGAGTCACCGGGGGAGACGCCTGCGCTCGTCGCGTAGGAGCCGTCACGGCCCTGCGTCAGCCCCTGGCCCTGGCGCGCCCGCGCCGTCGGATACGCGGACGTGCCCTCGAAGGCGTCGTGGACCGAGACGGCGGCCGCGTTCAGCACCCCCTTGTTCGGGTCCTGGTCGTACGCGAGCCGGAAGATGATGCCCGCCGCGAGGAAGGACACCGCCATCGGCATGAACAGCAGCAGCTTGAACGCCGTCGCCCAGCGGACCTTCTCCACCAGCACGGCCAGGATCAGCCCGAGCCCCGTCAGCATCGCCGGAGCGACGACGACCCAGATCGTCGTGTTCCGGATGGCCTTCAGCGTCGCCGGGTCGCGGAACATCTCGGCGTAGTTGCCCCCGCCCACGAACCGGGTCCCGGAGGCGTCGAAGAAGCTGCGGCCGATCGAGAACAGCACGGGGTAGACGACGAGCGCACCGAGCAGCAACAGGGCGGGGAACACGAACAGCAGGGCGATGATCCGCCCCCGCCGCCGGGTGCGGCGCCTTTCGGCGGCACCGGCGGCGGTCGGCGGGCTCGCCTCTTTCACGAGCGTGGCAGTCATGTCCGGTCAGCCCTGGTAGGCCTTGGCCGCCGCGTCCTCGAGCCGGGCCGCGGTCGCCTTCGGGTTCGACGGGTCGCGCAGGAAGTCCTGCAGCAGCTTCCACTCGCCGGCGCCCTTGGTGCCGCCGAAGGCCGCCGGCGCCTGGTCGGACATGTCGAAGCGGACCGAATCACCCGCCGTGATCAGGGACTTGGCAGTCTCCCGCGTCACGTCGTCGGCGTAGGAGGAGAGGTCGAGCTTCTTGTTCGGGGACAGGAAGCCGCCCGCCTTCGCCCACACCGCCGCGGCCTCGGGGGTCGCCAGGTACTCCAGCAGCTTCATGCCGGCCTTGGCGTTCTTGCCGTCCTTGAGGACGACCGCCGCGTCACCGCCGCTGACGACCGGTGCCGTACCTCCGTCCACCGACGGGAACGGGAAGAAGTTCGCGTCCTTGCCGATCGTCTTTCCGAACTGGTCGTGCGCGACCCCGGCCACGAAGTCGCCCTCGTAGACCATGCCCGCCTCGGGCTTGGGCCCGAACACCTTCTCCACCGAACCGGGGAAGTCGGTGTTGAGGGCCTCCTGCCGGCCGCCCGCGATCAGCTGCTTGTCCTTGAACAGCTTGCCGAGCGTGGTGAGCGCCTTGACCACGCTCGCGTCGGTCCACTTCAGCTTGTGCGCGGCGAGCGCGTCGTACTTCTCGGGACCGGCCTGGGAGAGGTAGATGTTCTCGAACCAGTCGGTGAGGGTCCAGCCGTCCTCCCCGGCGACCGCGAAGGCGGCGAGGCCGGAGTCGGAGACGGTGTGCCCGGCCTTGAGCATCTCGTCGAACGTCTTCGGCGGCTTGACCCCGGCCTGGTTGAGCGCGTCCGGGCTGTACCAGACGGTCGACTTGTGGGCAGCCTTGAAGTACAGGCCGTAGAGGGTGCCGCCGACGCTGCCGTACTTCTTCCACACCGGCGCGTAGTTGCTGTCGACCGACTGCCGGGTGGTCGCGGACAGCGGCTTCAGCCAGCCCTTCTCGGCGAACTGCTGGAGCACGCCGACCTGCGGGACCATCACGACGTCCGGCGCGTTGCCGCCCTCGATCTTGCTGCCGACGACGGTGGAGACGTTGTCGCCGGTGGAGATGAACTGCGTCTTGGCGCCGGTCTTCGCGCTGAACGCGTCCAGGACCTTCTGGAAGTTCTTCTGCTCGCTGCCCGTCCAGACACCGGCCACGGTGACCGTCTGGCCGCTGAGCGCCTTGTCGCCGCCGCCCGCGGTGACGGGGCCGCCGCCGCAGGCGGTCGCGCCGAGCGCGAGGGCGAGGGCGGTGCAGCCGGTGAGCAGGGTGGTACGTCGTCGCATCATCGTTGATGTCCCTTCGGAGGGTGGGGAGTTGACGGGGTTCAGAGGTCGGTGCCGTCGCTGGTCCACCAGGCGGCGGTCGAGCCGGGGAGCACCCCGGGCGGGCAGGGGCCGCTGGCGAGCAGAGGGGTGCCGGAGACCGGAGCGGGGGTGGGAGCCGTACCGAAGTTGACCGCGCAGACCAGGTCCTCACCGCGTGCGAAGGCGAGGACCCCGGGCGGGGCGTCCAGCCAGCGCAGCGAGCCCTCGCCCAGTTGCGGGAGCGAGGAGCGCAGCTGGAGACCGTCGCGGTAGAGGTGCCAGAAGGAGCGGGTGTCGGCGAGGGCGCGCTCGGTGGCGTGCTCGGCGAACCACTCCGGCTGCGGCAGCCAGGGCCTGGCCCCCTCGGCGCCGGAGGTGAAGCCGAACGGGGAGGCCTGCCCGGACCAGGGCAGCGGCACCCGGCAGCCGTCGCGGATGCGGGCGCGGCTTCCGGTGCGGCGGAAGATCGGGTCGGTGAGCACGTCGTCGGGCAGGTCGACGACCTCGGGCAGGCCGAGCTCCTCACCCTGGTAGATGTACGCGGCTCCGGGCAGCGCCAGCATCAGCAGCGCGGCGGCGCGGGCGCGGGCGGCGCCGAGGCCGCTGCCCTGGGGGGTGGGTTCCCCGTAGCGGGTGACGGTGCGGACCTGGTCGTGGTTGTTGAGGACCCAGGTGACCGTGGAGCCCGTGCCGGCGATGTCCTGCATGGCCTCCGAGATCACCTTGCGGAAGGCGTCGGGGTCCCAGGGGGCGCTGAGCAGGTCGAAGAAGAACGCCTGGTGCAGCTCGTCCGGGCGGACGTACTGCGCGTGCTCGCGGGCGGTGGGTACGGAGACCTCGCCGACCAGCAGGCGCTCGCGGCCGTCGCGTGCGATGTACTCCTCGCAGACCGATCGCCAGTGCCGCCACACGTCGTGCACCTCTGGCTGGTTCCAGGCGAGCGGGTTGACCGAGTCGCGGGTGCGGGCGTCGGCCTCCGGGTCCGGGGAGTCCGGCAGTTCCGGGTGCTTGAAGAGGCCTGCGGCCACATCGATGCGGAAGCCGTCGACGCCCCGGTCCAGCCAGAAGCGCAGCACCCGGTCGAACTCGGCGGGGACCTCGGGGTCGCGCCAGTTCCAGTCGGGCTGCTCGGGCGTGAACATGTGCAGGTACCACTGGCCGGGACGGCCGTCCGCCTCGGTGATCCGGGTCCAGGCCGGGCCGCCGAACATGGCGTGCCAGTTGTTGGGCGGCTCGGAGCCGTCCGGGCCGCGGCCGTCGGCGAAGTGGAAGCGGGCGCGGGCCGGGCTGCCGGACGGCGAGGCGAGGGCCTCGCGGAACCACGGGTGCTCGCTTGAGCAGTGGTTGGGGACGATGTCCAGGAGCACCTTGATGCCGAGCCGCCGGGCGGCCGCCATCAGCAGGTCGAACTCGGCGAGGTCGCCGAAGAGCGGGTCGACGTCGCAGTAGTCGGAGACGTCGTAGCCGTGGTCGTGCTGCGGGGAGGGGTAGAAGGGGCTCAGCCAGATCCCGTCGATGCCGAGCTTCTTCAGGTACGGCAGGCCGGCCCTGACCCCGGCCAGATCGCCGATGCCGTCGCCGGTGCTGTCCAGGAAGCTGCGGACGTACACCTGGTAGATCACTGCGTCGCGCCACCAGCGACGGGTGTCGATGTGCTTGGGACTCACCCCGTTGACCTGTCTGTGCGTGCTAACGGTTATGCATGCATGTTAAGTATCGGTTTCACGAGGGTGTCAACGAACAAGACAGAAGCTACTGGGAAGTTGGGGTACTAAATCCGGACTTAACAGGCCACCGTGAGCACAGATGAGATGTCCGCGTTACCTAACAAGTAACTAGCGATGAGAGATGGCGGCCAGTTCGCGCGCCAAGCGTCGTACCGCCGACTCGGGCGTCTCCCGCCCTGTCAGCGCGTCGTGCACCACCGCCTGCACCGCCAGGCTGACCTGGTCGTAGCGCGGGCTCTTGGGGCGTGGCGCGGCCGCGAGCACGGCGGCACGCAGGGTGGGCAGGTACGGGAACCGCCGTACGAGTTGGGGGTCGTCGTAGAGCGCGGCGCGCACCGGTGGCAGCGCCCCGCGGGTGAGCACCTGGCGCTGGACCCGCTCGCTGGTGAGGTACGCGATCAGGCGCGCGGCCGACTCGGGGTGCCGTGCATGGGCGTTGACGGCCAGGTTGGAGCCGCCGAGGACGCTCGTCCCAGGGCCGTGGGGCCCCGGCAGCGGGACGGCGCCGATCTTCCCGGCCACCTTCGAGCCCGGGGCCGAGGCGGCGACGTACGCATACGGCCAGTTGCGCAGGAAGAGCAGCCGGCCTTCCTCGAAGGCCTGCTTCGACTCCTCCTCCTTGTACGTCAACGCCTTCCTCGGGATCCATCCCTCGCGCACCCCGCGGGCGAGGAATCCGATGCCCTCGCGGGCGGCAGCCGAGTTCACGGTGACGCGTTCGCCCTCGTCGCCGAGGATCGTGCCGCCCGCCGAGTACACGGCCTCCGCCGCGTTGACGGTGAGGCCCTCGTACGGCAGGAACTGGCCCGCGTAACCGTCGAGGCCGTACTTGGGGGCGATGGTCTTCGCCTCGTGCTCCAGCTCCGCCCAGGTGCGCGGCGGTGGCACGCCCTCCTTGGCCAGGATGTCCTTGCGATACAGGAGCAGACCGGCATTCGTGACATACGGGACCGCGTACAGCTGTCCGTCGTAGGTGGCGGTGCCGACGACCGGCGGCAGGAAGCTCTTCAGCGGGAACCTGTCGCGCGGCAGCGGTCGGATCCAGCCTGCCGCCGCGAACTCGGAGGTCCAGGCGACGTCGATGTTCAGGACGTCGAACCGGCTGCGGTCGCCGCCGCGCAGGTCGGTGGTCATCTGCGCATGCGTCTCGTCGGCGGAGTCCGGCAGCTCGACGAGGGTGACCTTCTCGTCGGGGTGGGTGCGGTTCCAGCCCTGGAGCAGGGGGCCGAGGTAGCCGGTGAGGTCTCCCGCGGTGGCCAGGGTGAGCGGGCCACGGCCGCCTGCCTGCCCCTCGTCGGCGCGGGCGCCGGAGGCGACGTACCCGGTCATGATCACGGCGAGGACGAGGAGGCCCCTACCGGCGGCGCGTATCCACCGCATAGGTTCCTCCCTGTACACCGGCACCGGGCACCCTCGCCCGGGGTCAGAGGCCATGTATACCCGTTAGGTATGCGCGATACTAGGGCCTGGAGCACATCCCGAGGACAGGAGGACAGCACGAGTGCGCCTGCCCCTCCTGGCACTCCTCGCGCGCGGCCCCGCCCACGGCTACGAGCTCAAGCAGGACCTTGAGCAACTGCTGGGCTCCGCGTACCCTCAGCCGAACGTCGGCCAGATCTACGTCACCCTCGCCCGCCTCGAGAAGTCCGGACTGATCGAGGGCGAGGACGTCGAGCAGTCCAGCCGACCCAACAAGAAGGTCTACCACCTCACCGATGCCGGGCGGGAGGCGCTGCACGCCTGGTTCGAGGACACCGAGGACGAGCCGCGGGTACGGGACGAGTTCTTCATGAAACTGGCGCTCGCCCCGCGGACCGGTCTGGCCGACCAGATCGCCTTGATCAACAAGCAGCGGCGCCAATACCTCAACACCATGCGCGACCTGTCGAAACTGGCCGCCGCCGAAGACCGCGACAACCGTATCGCCCATCTGCTGATAGAGGGCGCGATGCTGCACCTGCAGGCCGACCTCGACTGGCTGGAGCGGTGCCAGGAGGAACTGGAGGAGCTGGAATGAGCGAGCGCCCCACTCCTGTCCTGCGCGCCGAGGGCCTGGCCAAGACCCACTACGGCGAAGGCGCCCCGGCGCACGCCGTGCGCGGAGTCGATCTCAGTCTGTCGCGCGGTGAGTTCGTGGCCGTCACCGGCCCGTCCGGCGCCGGGAAGTCGACGCTGCTGCACCTGCTCGGCGGGTTGCAGCGACCCGACGGCGGCAGCATCTGGCTGGACGGCGAACGCACCGACTCCTACAGCGAGGCGCGCTGGGCCGTCGAGCGCAGGAAGCGCATCGGGATCGTCTTCCAGTTCTTCAACCTGGTCTCCGACCTGTCGGTGGCGGACAACGTGGAGCTGCCCGCCCTGCTCGCCGGTGTGCCGCCGAAGCAGGCGCGGGCCGAGCGGGAGGCGCTGCTGGCCGAGCTGGCCCTGACCGGCAAGGAGCGCAGCATGCCGGGCGAGCTGTCCGGCGGCGAGCAGCAGCGGGTCGCGCTGGCCCGGGCCCTGGTCAACCACCCGCCGCTGCTGCTCGCCGACGAGCCCGCCGGCAGCCTCGACAGCAAGGGCACCCGCGAGGTGATGCGACTGCTGTCCCGCTTCCACCAGCGGGGCCAGAGCATCCTCCTCGTCACCCATGACGCCCGGCTGGCGAGCGCGGCCGACCGTGTCATCAGTTTCTTCGACGGGCGGATCGTCGACGACGCGGAACTGGACGGCACGCCACCGCGCGGCCGGGCCGGGACCACCGGGGTGTCCGGCGTTCTGGAACTGAAGGACTGAGTGCGGTGTACGACCACCTGACGTGCCGGGTTTCCGCACCACCGGGACCGGGGGGCTGAGGCCCGTGCGAGCCACCCTGCGCTGGGCCCACTCCGATCTGCGCACCCACCGCGGCGAAGCACTGTTCATGGTGCTCGCCACCGCGGGCATCGTCGCCTCCCTGCTGCTGGCCACGGCCCTGTTCGGGTACGCCACCAACCCCTGGCAGCGCGTCTTCACCCAGGCGCGCGGCGCCCACGTGTGGATCCACACCGTACGCTCCGCCGACCCGGCCGTGCTCGCCCACCTCGACGGCGTCGAGTCCGTCGCCGGTCCCTATCCGACCGAGCGCACGGCCCTCGTCTCCCGTGGCACCCGTGCCTCCGTCGAGCTGCGTGCCACGCCCGGGCGGCCCTCCGTCGGCCGGCCACTGCTCATCTCCGGCCACTGGCTGAATCCCGCGACCCCGGGCGGCGTCGTGCTGGAGAGCCGGCTCGCCCGGGCGCTGCTGGCCGAGCCGGGAGACACCCTGACGGTGGCCGGGGCGGCCCGGACACTGACCGTGGTGGGCATCGCGGACAGCGCCGGACCCCGCTACCGCCCCGGTGAGCAGCCGGGACTCGTCTGGGCCCTGCCGTCCGCCGTGCGCGCCCCCGACGGCCAGGTGACCGGGCTGCGCCTGGCCGACCCCGACGACACGGACTACGCCGTCCAGCGCGCCGTCACCGTGCTCGGCGCCGGCGCGGTGAGCGAGGTCTCGACCTGGAAGCAGGCGCGGGCGGAAGCGCAGGGCGACAACCGGCTGCTGGGGCAGGTCCTCGGCCTGTTCGGCCTGGGTGCCCTGGTGGCGGCCGGGTTCGCCGTGCACGGGGCGATCGGCACCCGGGTGCGGGGCCATCTGCGGGACATCTCGGTGCTGAAGGCGATCGGCTTCACACCCGGCCAGGTCGTCCGGGTCTTCCTGCTCCAGCACGTGGCCTACGCCCTGCTCGGCGCGCTGGCCGCGGCGGCGCTCGCCCGGGGGCTGGGCCGCCTGCTGCCGGGGCGCTTCGGGGACGCGGTCGGCGTGTGGCAGGGACTGCCGGAACACACCGTGGCGCTGTTCGCCGTCCCGGCCGGAGCGGTGCTGTTCATCGCCGCCACCACCGGGCTGGCGGCCTGGCGGGCGGGACGGGTGCCTCCGGTGCCGGTGCCACGGCCCGCGGCGCCGGCCGGTGGACGCCTGACGGCCCTGGCACGCGGCGCCCTCGGTCTGCGCCTGCCGCCCGCGCTGGTCCTGGGCTGGCACCGGGCGTTCGCCCGCCGTCCCCGGTCGCTGGCCACGGTCGCCCGGCTCGCCCTGCCGCTGCTGCTGATCGTGGTGGCGATGAGCGCGTGGACGACGATCGACCGCTTCCACTCGAGGCCCGAGGAGGTCGGCCTGCCCACCGCCCTCACCGTGCGCCCCGACAGCAGTCTCGGCGAGGCGGCCACCCGCGCCCTGCTGGCACGCGACCGGCAGGTCGCCGACGCCTACCCGGGCGTGGAGGTGGCCGCCCTGGTGCCGGGGCAGACGGCGACCATCGCCCTGCGCGGCCTGGGCACCCGCCAGAACCCCTACCCCTACGCGCTCGCCGAGGGCCGTCCCGCGCGGGGGCCCGACGAGGCCGTGGCCGGGCAGGGGCTGCTCGACCTGCTGGATGTGCGGGTCGGCGACTGGGTGCGGATGACGGTGGGCGACCAGCCGCAGATCCTGCACATCGTGGGCCGCAGCATCGAACCGGAGAACGCCGGCCGGGTCATCTCCACCTCGCTCGACACCCTGCGCGACAACGACCCGGGCCTGCGTCCCACCCTGTACCAGCTCCGGCTCCGCCCCGGCGCCGACCCGCACCGGGTCGCCGGCGACCTGGCCAGGGCCGCCCATGGGCACCTGGACGTGCACGCCGTGGCGAACCCCGCGGACGGTCTGTCACCGCTGCGCGGAGTCGTCGCCGGGCTGATCGCCGTGCTCGCGCTCATCGGGATCGTCGAACTGCTGACCGCCATCGGCGGCACCGTCCGCGAGGGCGAACGGGACCTCCTGGCGCTCAAGGCGATCGGACTGTCCCCGCGGCAGATCACCGCGATCACGGTCACGGCCACCGCCTGCACCGCCCTGGCCGCCGTGGTCGTCAGTACGGCCCTGGGGCTTCCCCTCGCCCACTGGCTGATCGACGTCCAGGGCCGCTCCAGCGGCATCGGCGCCGGGCTGGCCCAGGGTCCCTCCCCCGCCCTCCTGCTGCTGTTCGGAACCGCGGCCGTGGCGGGAGCCGCCGCGCTCGCCGCCGTGCCCGCGGCCCGCGCGGCCCGCCGACGGCTCGCGGACACGCTGAGCGCGGTGTAGTGAACAGGGCCCCCAGAACAGCCCGAACAGGGTGGCCCGAGCGGGGAGCCGGGGCGGACGGCCGTGCCGCCCGCCTCCCGCTGCCCTGCCTCTAACGGCCGCGCCATTGCCGGTACTTGGCGACCAGGGCCTTGCTGGACCCGTCCAGCCCCGGCACCTCGGCACCCTCGGTCAACGCGGGCTCGACGCGCTTGGCGAGGACCTTGCCCAGCTCCACTCCCCACTGGTCGAAGGAGTCGATGTTCCAGATCGCGCCCTGAACGAACACCTTGTGCTCGTAGAGGGCGATCATCTGGCCGAGGACCGACGGGGTCAGCTCCTTGGCGAGGATGGTGGTGGTCGGGTGGTCGCCCTTGAACGTCTTGTGCGGCACCAGCTCCTCCGGCACGCCCTCCGCGCGCACCTCCTCAGGGGTCTTGCCGAAGGCGAGCGCCTGGGTCTGGGCGAAGAAGTTCGCCATCAGCAGGTCGTGCTGGGCCTTCAGCTCGTCGGAGAGCTCGGCGACCGGCTGGGCGAAGCCGATGAAGTCGGCCGGGATGAGCTTGGTGCCCTGGTGGATGAGCTGGTAATAGGCGTGCTGCCCGTTGGTGCCCGGGGTGCCCCAGACGATCGGTCCGGTCTGCCACTCGACCTCGCGTCCGTCCCGGCCGACGTACTTGCCGTTGGACTCCATGTCCAGCTGCTGGAGGTACGCGGTGAACTTGGACAGGTAGTGCGAGTAGGGCAGCACGGCGTGCGACTGGGCATCGTGGAAGTTGCCGTACCAGATGCCCAGCAGGCCGAGCAGCAGTGGCACGTTGGACTCGGCCGGCGCGGTCCTGAAGTGCTCGTCGACGGTGCGGAAGCCGTCGAGCATCTCCCGGAAGCGGTCCGGACCGATGGCGATCATCAGGGACAGGCCGATCGCCGAGTCGTAGGAGTAGCGGCCGCCGACCCAGTCCCAGAACTCGAACATGTTGGCCGTGTCGATGCCGAACTCCTCGACCTTCCCGGCGTTCGTCGACAGCGCCACGAAGTGTGCGGCGACCGCCTCCTGACCGGCCTTCAGCTCGTCCAGCAGCCACGTGCGGGCCGAGGTCGCGTTGGTGATCGTCTCGATCGTGGTGAACGTCTTGGAGGCGATGATGAACAGCGTCTCGGACGCGTCCAGGTCACGGATCGCCTCGTGCAGGTCCGCCCCGTCCACGTTCGACACGAAGCGGACCGTCAGATCACGGTCGGTGTAGGCGCGCAGCGCCTCGTACGCCATCGCAGGACCCAGGTCGGAGCCACCGATGCCGATGTTGACGACGTTCTTGATGCGCCTGCCGGTGTGGCCGGTCCACTCACCGGAGCGGACCCGGTTCGCGAAGTCGGTCATCTTGTCGAGCACCGCGTGCACCTTGGGCACCACGTTCTCACCGTCGACCTCGATCACCGCGTCCCGGGGCGCTCGCAGGGCGGTGTGCAGGACCGCGCGGTTCTCGGTGGTGTTGATCTTCTCGCCGCGGAACATGGCGTCCCTGAGCCCGAAAACGTCCCGCGCGGCGGCCAGCTCGCGCAGCAGACGCAGCGTCTCGTCGGTGACCAGGTGCTTGGAGTAGTCGACGTGCAGGTCACCGACCTGGAGGGCGTACCCGCTGCCGCGGCCCGGGTCCGCCGCGAACAGGTCGCGCAGCCGCACCTCGCCGAGCTCCTCACGGTGCTTGGCCAGAGCGGTCCACTCGGGCGTCTGGTTGAGCCTGGTACGACTGTCTGCGTTCATCTGGGACTTCAGCCTTCTTCCTTGCCTGTGCTGCCGTGTACCTCGCCCCGCTGCCGGTCCCAACCTAATTGATCCCGCGGGGCCTGACCTGTTGTCACACCGTCCTGGGGGGGCAACATCAGATACGTCCGCCTTGCGCTCACGTGTCAACGAGGTGACGGCGAGCGCAGGCCGCCCGCGAGCCGCTGTCCGGTATGAGCCGGGCGTTGGCGCTGCCCAGGGCCTCGCGGTGGACCAGGGAGGCAGCGGGGCCGTGGAGGTGTTGCCGAAGAGGGGTCTGGAGGGCCGTGAGCGCGAAGGCGAGGACCAGCGGCAGGACCGGGGTGTGCCCTAGCCCCACGGCGAGCGTGAAGGCCCCGACGATCAGTCCGCGCACGGCGTCGACGGCCCACATCGCCCGGCGCCGCTCCACCCGGTCGGCCACGGCCCCGCCGAGCAGCCCGACCAGCAGCCACGGGACATGGCCACAGACGGTGACCGAGGCCGCCGCGAGCGGTTCGTGCGTCAACCGCACGGCGAGCACGGGCAGCGCGGTCGTCCGCAGCGCGTCCCCGGACCGGGAGACCACGGCAGCGGCCCACAACCGCCCGGACCCGTCACGCCACGCGGGTTGCCGTACGGTGCCCGCCACCTCGATCGTCGCCATCGTCCCCCCTCACGATTCGCCGATGCACAAACCGTAGAGGGCACCACTGACAATCGGGCTGAGCTGCGGAAACAGGCCGCCCGGCTCCTCGGCCCGCAGCCCGTGCGGAACCGCCCCGGCCGCATGAGGCGCCGACCCGCGGCCCGTGCCGGGGCCGCAGCGGCGGTACGCGGGACCGCGGCACCGAACGCGCACCGGCCAGGTGCCGCAGGCACCCGGCCGATCCAACTCCTAGATCTCGCCCCGCAGTTTGGCGAGCGCCTCGGCGAGGATCGCCTCGCCGTCCGCGTCGCTGCGCCGCTCCCGCACATACGCGAGATGCGTCTTGTACGGCTCGGTGCGCGGCGGGTCCGGCGGGTTGTCCCGGTCCTGCCCGGCCGGAAAGCCGCAGCGGGGGCAGTCCCAGGTGTCGGGGACCTGCGCGTCGCTGGCGAAGCTCGGCTGTGTCTCGTGCCCGTTGGAGCACCAGAAGGAGATGCGCAGACGCGGCGCGGACTCGCCGCGCTCGGCCTCGCCCATCGGCCCCGCCCCGACCCGGCTACCTCGGATCGCGTTGCCACTTGCCACGGTCGTAACTCCCTGCGTGATGGTGCCGCGAAGCGAGTCGGCGTTTCGCTTCACTGCGAGCGCCTCAGTCTACGTAAGGCCCAACGCGCGTCCAGTGATGGGAGTTACCGCCCCGCCCCCAGACGCACGCCCCATGATAGGCCGGGTCCGAAGACCCGCACCGAACATGGGGCGTTACGTGCTTTATGTGCGTTTTATACGGTCCGCCGACGCCGGCCGGCGCTAGTGGTTGGTCTTCATCAGGATGCCGAGCACCACGATGCAGGCGAGCCAGAGCAGACCGATCACGATGGTGATCCGGTCGAGGTTGCGCTCGGCGACCGACGAGCCACCGACGGAGGACTGCATGCCACCACCGAACATGTCGGAGAGGCCGCCGCCCTTCCCCTTGTGCATCAGCACCAGCAGCATCAGCAGCAGGCTGAAGACGATCAGGGCGATCGAGAACCCCAAAACCACGGCTGGACCAACTTCCTCGGATTCGGATGGACGACGGGGGCAGGGTGGCTGACCACCTTGCCCCCGCAAGAGTACGACGGATCGCCCTCTGGAAGCACTTACTGGTCGCGGAAGCGGACGATCTTGACGAACTCGTCTGCGTCGAGCGAGGCGCCGCCGACCAGCGCGCCGTCGATGTCCGGCTTTGCCATGATCTCGGCGACGTTGCCGGACTTCACCGAGCCGCCGTACTGGATGCGCACCTTGTCGGCCACCTCCTGGGAGTACAGCTCGGCGATCTTGCCGCGGATCGCCGCGCAGACCTCCTGCGCGTCGTCGGAGCCGCAGACCTTGCCGGTGCCGATCGCCCAGACGGGCTCGTAGGCGATCACGACGGTCTCGACCTGCTCGGCCGGGATGTCCTTCAGACCGCCGTCGACCTGGGCGAGCGTGTGGGTGACGTGCTCGCCCGCATCGCGGACCTCCAGCTCCTCACCGACGCACAGGATCGGGGTCAGGCCGTGCTTGAAAGCGGCCTTGACCTTGGCGTTCACCAGCTCGTCGGTCTCCCGGTGGTACTGCCGGCGCTCGGAGTGGCCGATCACCACGTAGGTGCACTTCAGCTTGGCCAGCATGGAGCCCGAGATCTCGCCGGTGTAGGCGCCGGAGTCGTGCGCCGAGAGGTCCTGGGCTCCGTACTTGATCTTGAGCTTGTCCCCGTCGACCAGGGTCTGCACCGAGCGCAGGTCGGTGAAGGGCGGCAGGACGGCGACCTCGACGGCCTCGTGGTCCTTGTCCGCCAGGGCGAAGGCGAGCTTCTGGACGTGGGCGATGGCCTCGAGGTGGTTGAGGTTCATCTTCCAGTTCCCCGCCATCAGCGGCGTGCGTCCAGAAGAAATCGATGCTGCCAAGGTTCAGTCCTCCAGTGCGGCGAGGCCGGGGAGCGTCTTGCCCTCGAGGTACTCGAGGGAGGCGCCGCCGCCGGTCGAGATGTGTCCGAATGCCGACTCGTCGAATCCCAGGATGCGGACGGCTGCGGCGGAGTCGCCGCCGCCGACCACGGTGAAGCCCGGGGACTCGACGAGGGCCTGGGCGACCGCCTTGGTGCCCTCGGCGAAGTCGGGGTGCTCGAAGACGCCCATCGGGCCGTTCCAGAAGACGGTGGCCGCGTCGGCGAGCTTCGAGGCGTACAGCTTGCGGGTCTGAGGACCGATGTCCAGACCCTCCTGGTCGGCCGGGATCGCGTCCGCGGCGACGGCGGTGGGGTTGGCCGGAGCCTTGGTCTTCAGGTCCGGGAAGTCGGGCGAGACCAGCGCGTCGACCGGCAGGACCAGCTCGACGCCGGTCTTCTCGGCGCGCTCGATGTACTCGACGACGGCCGGGACCTGGTCCTCCTGCAGCAGCGACTTGCCGACCTCGTACCCCTTGGCCTTGAGGAAGGTGTACGCCATGCCGCCGCCGATGAGGAGCCGGTCGGCCTTGCCGAGCAGTTGGTCGATGACGGCCAGCTTGTCGGAGACCTTGGCGCCGCCGAGAGCGACCACATAGGGCCGCTGGACGTCCTCGGTGAGCTTCTTCAGGACGCCGACCTCGGTGGCGATGAGGTAGCCGGCGTAGTGCGGCAGCCGGGCCGGGAGGTCGTAGACGGAGGCGTGCTTGCGGTGGACCGCGCCGAAGCCGTCGCTCACGTACACATCGGCGAGGGCCGCCAGCCGGTCCGCGAACTCGCCGCGCTCGGCGTCGTCCTTGGACGTCTCGCCGGGGTTGAAGCGCAGGTTCTCGATGACCGCCACCTGTCCCGGCTGGAGGCCGTCGACCGCGTCCCGGGCGGCGGGGCCGACGGTGTCCTGGGCGAACGCCACGGGGGCGCCGAGGAGTTCACCGAGGCGCTCGGCGGCGGGCAGCAGGGAGAAGGCCGGGTCCGGGGCGCCCTTGGGGCGGCCCAGGTGCGAGGCGACGACCACCTTGGCGCCCGCCTCGGCGAGGGCCTTGACGGTGGGCAGGACGGCGCGGATGCGGCCGTCGTCGGTGATCAGGCCGTCGGCGAGCGGCACGTTGAGGTCGGCGCGGACGAAGACCCGCTTGTCGTCCACGCCTGAGGAGAGAAGTTCGTCGATCGTCTTCATGGGTCGGACTCCTGGGGAAAGCTCTTGATCGTACGAGGGCTGATCGATCCGGACGCCCGATCCGGCCGATCGGTCCGTGGGCGCGCCGGGGCTCGCCGCACGTGCGTCAGGGCTCGGGCGGCGCGACCGTGCGCTGCCCGAGCCCTGCTACCGCATGAGATGCCTGCTTGAAGCGATCAGAGCTGGTTGCCGACGAAGACCGTCAGGTCGACAAGGCGGTTGGAGTAGCCCCACTCGTTGTCGTACCAACCGATGACCTTCACGCTCCTGCCCTCCTGGACCATGGTCAGGGAGGAGTCGAAGGTGCAGGACGCCGGGGCGTTGACGATGTCGGAGGAGACGATCTCGTCCTCGGTGTACTCGAGGATGCCCTTCAGCTCGCCCTCGGCGGCCTTCTGGAAGGCGGCGTTGATCTCTTCCTTGGTGACCTCGCGGCCGAGCTCGACGACCAGGTCGGTGACCGAGCCGGTCGGGACCGGGACGCGCATGGCGATACCGTCCAGCTTGCCCTTGAGCTGCGGCAGGACCAGGGCGGTGGCCTTGGCGGCGCCGGTGGTGGTCGGGATGATGTTCTCGGCGGCGGCACGGGCGCGGCGCAGGTCCTTGTGGGGGAAGTCCAGGATGCGCTGGTCGTTCGTGTACGCGTGCACCGTGGTCATCAGACCCTTGACGATGCCGAAGTTCTCGTCCAGGACCTTCGCCATGGGCGCCACACAGTTGGTGGTGCAGGAGGCGTTGGAGATGACGTGGTGGTTCGCAGGGTCGTACTTGTCCTGGTTGACGCCCATCACGATGGTGACGTCCTCGTTCTTGGCCGGAGCCGAGATGATGACCTTCTTGGCGCCACCGGCGATGTGCTTCTCGGCGTCTTCCTTCTTGGTGAAGATGCCGGTCGACTCGATGACGATGTCGACACCCAGATCACCCCAGGGGATGTCGGCGGGGTTGCGCTCGGACAGGACCTTGATGGTCCTGCCGCCGACGGTGATGGTGTCCTCGGTGTGGGACACCTCCTCCTTGAGGCGGCCGAGGATGGTGTCGTACTTCAGCAGGTGAGCGGTGGTCGCGGTGTCACCCAGGTCGTTGACAGCCACGATCTCGATGTCTGCACCCTGCTCCAGCAGCGCGCGGAAGTAGTTACGACCGATGCGGCCAAAGCCGTTGATGCCTACGCGGATCGTCACGAACCGATCTCCTCGTTGGTACGCCGGGTTCGACGCCGGCGAGCTGTATGGGATGTCCCCGACCGCCTACGACCCTACCTCCCTGAGGCCGCCGGAGTGACATCGAGATGCCCCATACACGGCAGGGCGGTCCGTACCCGCCAGTAGGGGTACGGACCGCCCCGGCAGCAGGGCCCGCCCACTCGTTCCGGTGACATGGGACCAACTGCCGTTGACCACCTGCCGTCAGAGGCCGAGCGCGTGGAGCGCCTTGCCCATCAGAGCCGTCCGGCCGGCCGTGGAGGTGATGTGCTCCAGGCCGAAGCCGAGCAGCACGGTGCGGTCCGTGGTGACCGCTCCGTAGGTGCTGAACAGCGTTCCGGTGCGCGCCCAGTCCTTGAGGGCGCCCGGGCTGCCCGCGGGCGGTCCGGTCACGTGCCAGGCCCCGAGCGACGTCTCGAAGCCCTCCGTCTCGACGGCCGTGCCCCCGACGACGAGCGAGGCCTCGTCCGCGAGGACGCCGTGGCCGCCGCTGCCCGGGTCGGTGATGTAACTCAGCGAGATCTCGACCGTCTTCCCCGCGTATGCGCTCAGGTCGAAGCTCACCTGCCGCCACCCGCCCGAGGCGCCCGTGAGGCTGTGCCACGTACCGGTGGTGCCCTTCGCGCCGCAGCCGCCCGGCGCCATGGTCAGGTAGTGCTTGAGCCAGGGGTGCTCGCCCACCAGGAACCCGGCCTCGCAGTCCGCCGGCACGGCGTCGCTCGTGGCGCCGCCGGCCTCCGGCAGCGTGGTCCAGTCGTCGGCCCCGACGGTGTGCACCTCGACCACGGCGTGGTCGTACCCCCGTTCGGTGTCCCACAGGAGCCGGGTGCGCAGGGCGGGTGTGTCGGCCGCGCTCACCTTGGTGAGGTCGATGGTGCGGGTGAGTCGCTTGTAGGCGTTGTCGGTGTGGGCGGCCGCGGCCATGTACGACCCCGCGTAGGGCTGGTACGGGTTGGCCGCCCCGGTGAACAGTCCCGCTCCCGCGCCGGCGAACTGCGGGTACTTGTCCGCGGGCAGTTCCTCGGAGGTGACGCCGTACGCCCCGGCCTTGTCGAGCGGGTTGCCGGGGGCGTCGCCGAGCGCCGCGGTGAGGCCGCCGAGCTTGCCGGAGCCGGCGAATCCGGTGACCCCCGGCGCCGCCGTTCGCGAGTAGGCGCCGAGGTAGTACTGGCTGAAGTCGTCCGAGAGGTTGCCGCCGCCGAGGTCGACGGTGCCGCCCGCCTGCTCCCCCGCCTCGATCAGCTTGCCGCCCTCGTTGAGGAAGGCACGCAACTGGAGCTGGGTGGCGTTGCCCGGGACACTCGCGCCCGTGTAGTGGACGACCGCCTTGAAGTGGTGGAGCACGCCGAGCGCGTCGGGCACGCCCTGGCCGGCGACGTCCCAGACGATCGCCTTGCGGCCCGCTGTCCGCAGGGCGTCGATGTACGCCTGTGCCCGGGTGGCCTTGGCGCCCTCCTCGGCGACGACCAGGACGTCCGCCTCGGGCCGCTCGGCCACGGTGTAGGTGAAGTGCCTGCCGGCCGTCTTCCGGCCGCTGCGGGTCTCGCCGGTGAACCAGACCTCGACCTTGTCGCCCGGGTCGCCGCCTCGGACCTTGGCCCGGTACTCGTCGAAGTACAGGTTGTCGTCGCCGCCGTAGGTCTTGCCGCCCTTCCACGGCTTGAGCGCCCGGCTCTCGACGCGGCCGCCGTTGACGCGGTACTTCAGCTCCTTGTGGCGCACGGACTTCCGTACGACGACGGAGATCTGCTGGTCGGCGCCGCGTGCGTAGGAGGTGGAGAACGTCGCCGGGGTGAAGTCGGGTGCGTCGATGCCGACCGAGGAGGACGGCCGGTCGGGGTGGGAGGCGGTCTCGGCGACGGAGAGCGCGAACGGGACGTTCTTCTCGAACTCCTGCTGGATCAGCTTCTCGTCGTCGGGGAAGTTGAAGACCGACTGGCAGTCGGACGCGTGCCAGGCGTCGTTCGGGTCGAGGTTCGACGCGGTCTGGCAGGTCGACATCTCGGGGGTGAACATCGCCATGCCGTTGACGTTCGACGCATGGCCGTCCGCCTCGCCGTTGGTGGTGTAGAGCTCCGAGGACACCTGCGAGCGGTAGCCCGGGATGGCGGGCTTGTCCGGGGTGCCGGCGAGCGCCTTGTAGAGGACGTCGTCGGGGGTGGGGGTCGCCACCTGCCAGCCGACGCCGTAGAGGAGCAGTTCGGCCGCGGAGTGGTAGTTGACGCCGTACCTGAATCGGATGCGTTTCTCGAAGCCGTCGAGCGCCCTGGTCTCGGGTTCGGACTCGGGGCTCGCGCCGCGGTAGGTCTCGCTGGTCGGCAGGGGGGACGAACCCTCGTCGTCGTAGCCCCACTTGTAGGCGAAGTTGCGGTTGAGGTCGACGCCGTCACCGACGCCGATGAGGCCGTCGTGGTCGTTGTCGCGCAGGTTCTTGCGCCACAGACGGGTGTCGGGGCTCTTGAACGTGTAGTCGTAGCCGTCCGGGTTGGCCGAGAGGACGAACCACAGCTCGGTGGAGTCGACGATCTTCTTGATGCGCCTGTCCGTGGTGTAGCGGTCCAGGTAGTAGTGCATCAGCCGGCGCGTCATCTCCGGAGTGATCCACTCCCGTGCGTGCTGGTTGGACATGTACAGCGCGGAGGGCTTGGAGCCGTCGCGGGACTTCCTCGCGTTCCTGGTCAGTTTGAGCGCGAGGATGTCCTGGCCGTTGATCGTCCTGCCGATGGAGACGACCTTGGTGAGATCGGGGTGGGCCTGGCCCGTTCTGACGATCTCTTCCTTCA
This sequence comes from Streptomyces sp. PTL18, assembly GCF_059510295.1. Taxonomy (NCBI): domain Bacteria; kingdom Bacillati; phylum Actinomycetota; class Actinomycetes; order Kitasatosporales; family Streptomycetaceae; genus Streptomyces; species Streptomyces sp. PTL18. The sequence continues at coordinate 162,497 of NZ_JCAJZO010000013.1, forward strand.
GCCCCCCGCTTCCGCTGTACGGACGGAACACGCCCTGGGCGGCGTTCTCGACGCGCGTCTCGGCCTTCGCCGACAGCGTGTGTTCGGTGAGCCGGACGCCCTGCTTCCTCAGCTTCCCGGCCTGCCGGCCGGTGAGGTAGACCTCGACGGTGCTCCGGCCGCTGCCGGTCACCTGCTCGCCGAGTTCGCGACCGTCCTGGCCCGCGTCGAGCAGCAGCGGTATCTGCTTCCGGGTCACCTCGGCGCGGAAGACCCCGACCTCCTCCGGGTCGGGTGTGGAGGATGTCCCGCTCTGCGCCTGGGCGATGGGTGCGAGGCCCGCTCCGCCGAGCAGGAGTGCGCCGACAGCGAGGGTCGATCTCGCTCTGTGTCTCATGGATCCCCCTGGGGATGGTTCGCCACGACGGCGAAACTTGTGCCAGGTTCATGACAATCCATGATCGAGTCAAGGGCGCCTCAAGGACGGCAAAAGGCCGGTGTCGGGACCCCAAGTGGGCGCCGACACCGGCCCGTTGACCGACGAAGGTCACCCCGCCAGGTTGTCCGCCATCTCCTCCGTGAGATTGGACTCCGTGCCCGGGATGCCGAGGTCCGCCGCGCGCTTGTCGGCCATCGCCAGCAGCCGGCGGATACGGCCCGCGACCGCGTCCTTGGTCAGCGGCGGGTCGGCGAGGGCGCCGAGCTCCTCCAGCGAGGCCTGCTTGTGCTCCATGCGCAGCCGGCCCGCAGCCGCGAGGTGCTCGGGGACCTCCTCGCCGAGGATCTCCAGGGCGCGTGCCACCCGTGCGCCGGCGGCGACCGCCGCGCGGGCCGAACGGCGCAGGTTGGCGTCGTCGAAGTTGGCGAGGCGGTTGGCCGTGGCGCGGACCTCACGGCGCATCCGCCGCTCCTCCCACGCCAGCACGGACTCGTGCGCGCCGAGACGGGTGAGCAGGGCGCCGATGGCATCGCCGTCCCGTACGACCACCCGGTCCACACCCCGCACCTCGCGGGCCTTGGCGGCGATCGACAGCCGCCGGGCGGCGCCCACCAGGGCGAGCGCGGCCTCCGGGCCGGGGCAGGTGACCTCCAGGGACGACGAACGGCCGGGCTCGGTCAGCGAGCCGTGCGCCAGGAAGGCGCCGCGCCAGGCCGCCTCCGCGTCGCAGGTGGCCCCGGAGACCACCTGTGGGGGCAGGCCGCGGATCGGGCGGCCCCGGCCGTCCACGAGGCCGGTCTGACGGGCGAGCTGGTCACCGCCTGCGACCACCCGCACCACATAGCGGGAGCCGCGGCGCAGACCGCCGGGCGCCATCACGATCAGCTCGGAACTGTGGCCGAAAATCTCCAGGATGTCCCGCTTGAGCCGCCGTGCCGCCATCGCTGTGTCCAGCTCCGCCTCGATCACGATGCGGCCGCTGACCAGGTGCAGTCCGCCCGCGAACCGAAGGATCGCCGAGACCTCCGCCTTTCTGCAGCAGGTCCGGGTGACGGGGAGCCGGGAGATCTCGTCCTTCACCGCTGCCGTCATCGCCATGGGCCGATCCTTCCATGCATCCGAAAAATACGGTCGTACGCGGCGGCCAACAGCTCCGGGTCGTGCCGCGGGGTTCCGTCGGTCCGGGCCACCGGGGCCAGCTCGACCGCGGCACCGAACCGCTGGGCGGCCTCGGTCAGCAAGGCGCGGTCGGGCACGGCGGCCTGGTCGGCCAGCACCACATCCAGGGCGAGTTTAGGGGCGTGTCGTCCCAAAACCTCCAAATGACGCTGCGGGGAGAAGCCCTCGGTCTCTCCGGGCTGGGGGGCGAGGTTCAGGGAGAGGACCCGGCGCGCCTTCGTCTCGATGAGGGCGTCCAGGAGCTCGGGCACGAGCAGATGCGGGATCACCGAGGAGAACCAGGACCCGGGCCCGAGTACCACCCAGTCGGCGTCCAGCACCGCTTCGACGGCCTCCGGGACGGCGGGCGGGTCGTTCGGTACCAGGTGCACGGACTGGACCTCGCCGGGGGTGAGCGCGACGGTCGCCTGCCCCCGCACGGTGTCGATCTCCTCCGGGCGCTCCGGGTCGTGGCCCCTGACCAGTGCCTGGAGTTCCAGCGGCACGGCGGACATGGGCAGCACCCGGCCATGGGCGCCCAGCAGCTTGCCGACCAGGTCCAGCGCCTTGACGTGGTCGCCGAGCTGCTCCCACAGGGCCACGATCAGCAGATTGCCGACCGCGTGCTCGTGCAGGTCGCCCCGGGACTGGAAGCGGTGCTGGATGACGCGGGCCCAGGTCTGGCCCCAGTCGTCGTCGCCGCACAGCGCGGCCAGCGCCTTGCGCAGGTCGCCGGGCGGGAGCACGCCCAGCTCGTCGCGCAGCCGTCCGCTGGAGCCGCCGTCGTCGGCGACGGTGACGACGGCGGTGAGGTCGCCGGTGATCCGGCGCAGCGCGGCGAGCGAGGCGGACAGGCCCATGCCGCCTCCCAGGGCGACCACCTTGGGCTGGGTGCCCCGGCGGCGCGCCCGGCCGCCGCGACCCTCGGGCACCACTCGGCGCAGCCTGCTCAGCCGCGGAGTACGTCCGCTCACTCGCGCCCCATGTCCCGGTGCACGACCACGGTCTCGACTCCCTCGGCGGCCAGGCGGGCGGCGAGCTTCTCCGACATGGCGACGGAGCGGTGCTTGCCGCCGGTGCAGCCGATGGCGATGGTCACGTAGCGCTTGCCCTCACGGCGGTACCCGGCCGCGATGAGGCGCAGCAGCTCGGCGTAGCGGTCGAGGAACTCCTTGGCGCCGGGCTGGTTGAAGACGTAGGCGGCCACCTCCTCGTTGAGGCCGGTGTAGGGACGCAGCTCCGGGACCCAGTGCGGGTTGGGCAGGAAGCGCATGTCGGCGACGAGGTCGGCGTCGACCGGGAGGCCGTACTTGAAGCCGAAGGACATGACGGTGGCCCTCAGCTCGGGCTCCTCCTCGCCGGCGAACTGGGCGTCCATCTTGGCGCGCAGCTCGTGCACGTTCAGGCTGGAGGTGTCGATCACCAGATCGGCGTCGCCGCGCAGCTCGCGCAGCAGCTCCCGCTCGGCGGCGATGCCGTCGACGATGCGGCCGTCGCCCTGGAGGGGGTGCGGGCGGCGCACGGACTCGAACCGGCGCACCAGTGCCTCGTCGGAGGACTCCAGGAAGACGATCCTCCGGGTGACGTTCTTCGCCTCCAGGTCGGCCAGGGACTCCCGGAGGTTGTCGAAGAAGCGGCGGCCCCGGACGTCGACGACGACCGCGATCCTCGCGACGTTGCCCTGCGAGCGGGCACCCAGTTCCACCATGGTGGGGATCAGCGCGGGCGGCAGGTTGTCGACGACGAACCAGCCGAGGTCCTCCAGACACTTCGCGGCCGTCGAACGGCCGGCGCCGGACATGCCGGAGATGATCACCAGCTCCGGGATGGCCGTCTCCGGGATCCCGCCTGTTTCACTGCCCGTACTCACCTGTGCTCCGTTGTCCTGGGCGGCCTGCTGCCGCCCCTGGTCGTCGCCCGACTCCCTGCGATCCGGGCGATCCGGCCGGTTCAGCGCCGGTCGTTCTTCCGCGTGCTGGTCGTGCTCGTGCTCGGTCATGTCTCCTGCCCCGTCGCTCGGGCGGGGCGCCCGTGGACACGGGTTCCCCGGGGGAACCCGCCGTCGTCCCGGGTTCCTCCTCTTCCATGATCTCTCCAGTCGCCGTGTTCACGGCGGGCACGGCCGGAGCCGCCTGGGCGAGGGCCACGGCGATGGTCTCGGCCGTCTTGCGGCCGATGCCGGGAACCTCCTGAATCTGGTCGACTGTCGCGGAACGCAGTCTCTTCACCGAGCCGAAGTGCTTGACCAGCGCCTGCTTGCGGGTCTCACCGAGGCCCGGCACGTCGTCCAGCGGGCTCGCCCTGAGGCGTTTGGTCCGCTTGCTGCGCTGGTAGGTGATCGCGAACCGGTGCGCCTCGTCCCGGACCCGCTGGAGCAGGTAAAGGCCCTCGCTGGTGCGGGGCAGGACCACCGGGTCCTCCTCGTCCGGCAGCCACACCTCCTCCAGGCGCTTGGCGAGGCCGCACACGGCGATGTCGTCGATGCCGAGCTCGTCCAGGGCCCGCTGGGCGGCGGCGACCTGCGGCTGCCCGCCGTCGACGACGACGAGCTGCGGCGGGTAGGCGAACCGCCTGGGGCGCCCGTCGTCCTCCGTGAGCGCTTCTCCGTCCGCCCACTCCCCCGTCTTCTCCTTCTCGGCGAGGTAGCGGCGGAAGCGACGGGTGATCACCTCGTGCATGGACCGCACGTCGTCCTGACCCGCGAAGCCCTTTATCTGGAAGCGGCGGTACTCGCTCTTGCGCTGCAGCCCGTCCTCGAAGACGACCATGGACGCCACCACGTCCTCGCCCTGCAGGTGTGAGATGTCGTAGCACTCGATCCTGAGGGGGGCGCTGTCCAGGTCGAGGGCCTCGGCGATCTCCTCCAGGGCGCGCGAGCGGGTGGTCAGGTCGGAGGCCCGTTTGGTCTTGTGCAGTGCGAGCGCCTGCTGGGCGTTGCGCTGCACGGTCTCCATCAGCGCCTTCTTGTCGCCGCGCTGTGGGATGCGCAGCGACACGTTCGCCCCGCGGCGGCCGGTGAGCCAGTCCTGGACGGGCTCTATGGGGTCCGGCAGCGCCGGGACGAGGACCTCCTTGGGCACCGAGTCGCCCGTCTCGTCGCCGTAGAGCTGCTGGAGGGCGTGCTCGACGAGGGCGCCGGTGGTGACCTCCTCGACCTTGTCGGTGACCCAGCCGCGCTGACCGCGCACCCGTCCGCCGCGCACATGGAAGATCTGCACCGCTGCTTCCAGCTCGTCCTCGGCGACCGCGACGAGGTCGGCGTCGGTCGCGTCCGTGAGCACGACCGCGTTCTTCTCCATGGCCTTCTTCAGGGCCTCTATGTCGTCGCGCAGTCGGGCGGCCCGCTCGTACTCCATCTCCTCGGCCGCCACCATCATCTGCTTCTCCAGACGACGGAGGTACGTCCCCGTGCGACCTGCCATGAAGTCGCAGAACTCCTCGGCCAGTTCACGGTGGTCATCGGACGGGATCCGGCCGACACAGGGCGCGGAGCACTTGCCGATGTAGCCGAGCAGGCAGGGGCGGCCGGTGCGGGACGCGTTCTTGAAGACGCCGGCCGAGCAGGTGCGCACGGGGAAGACGCGCAGCAGCAGGTCCACCGTGTCGCGGATCGCCCAGGCGTGCGAGTAGGGCCCGAAGTACCGGACGCCCTTGCGCTTCTGGCCGCGCATCACCTGCACGCGCGGGAACTCCTCGTTCATCGTCACCGCGAGGTACGGGTAGCTCTTGTCGTCGCGGTACTTGACGTTGAACCGGGGGTCGAACTCCTTGATCCAGGTGTACTCCAGCTGCAGGGCCTCGACCTCCGTGGACACCACGGTCCACTCCACGGACGCGGCCGTGGTGACCATGGTGCGGGTGCGCGGGTGGAGGTTCGCCAGGTCCTGGAAGTAGTTCGCCAGGCGCTGACGCAGGCTTTTCGCCTTTCCGACGTAGATCACCCGGCGGTGCTCGTCACGGAACCTGTAGACCCCGGGAGAGTCCGGGATCTCTCCTGGCTTGGGTCGGTAGCTGGAGGGGTCGGCCATGTCTCACACCCTACTGGCGGGGGCCGACAGCGCGGCGCCCCTGTGGACAGCGGCCGGGGTGGCGCAGGCGGCTCGACCGGGGCGTCTCGGCCGCCGGCCGCCCCGCGTCGGCGACCCGCCCCGCGCCCCGCCGGGGCTGCCGCCCACGGCCCTCTGCGGGCGGCACCCGGGGCGCGGGAAAGCCGGTCGCACGCCGGGCACCCTCCGCTGCCGCGCCGCCACCCACGGTCCCGCGACCCGGGGCCGGTACCCGTCCACCGAGCACGTTCCGGACACCACCCGGCGTGGGGCCGGCTTCAGGTGTTGTCGGGGCTTGGTCAACACGCTTCAATGCGGGGAAACTTCCGGCGCGAACGGAGAGGTTCGCTTGTGACGGGCCTCGCACGTCCCGGGCGCCCCGCACGACCCCTGCGCGCGGTCTGACCAGCCGCCGCGCACATTCACAGAAAGGCCCCCCGGTATGCGGCACGGCACACAGCATGGGGACGTCGTCCCGGCGGAGTTGGAGGCGGCCCTGCGCGGCGGCCCCTTCCATGTCGCGCTGCGCGCCGCGATCGCCGCCCGAGGACTGCCGCTGCAGCGCGTGCAGCACCATCTGTCGCGGCACGGGGTCAGCGTCGGGGTCACGAGCCTGAGCTACTGGCAGCAGGGTGCGCGCCGTCCTCAGCGGCCCGAGTCCCTACGAGCGGTGCGTGCACTGGAGGAGATCCTGCAGCTGCCGGACGAGTCCCTGATCCGGCTGCTCGCCACCTCTCCCGAGCGGCCCGGTCCCGACCGTCCCGCGGGCCGTTCCTACCGCGCCCTGGTGGAGGCCTCCGGCGCCCTGGAAAAGCTTCTCGCCGAGTTGGAGGCACCGCTCGACGACGGACTGCTCACCATCGGCCACCACGACCGCGTGCGCATAGGATCACGCCGGGAGCTGCTGGCGCGCGAGTCGCACCACATCGTGCGCGCCCACAGGGACGGCGTGGACCGCTATCTCGCCGTCCACCACGGCGACCCGGGGTGTGACCCGGAGCGGATCACGGTGCACGCCCTCGAGAACTGCCGCACGGGACGTGTGAGCCGGCACCACGACACGGGCCTGCTGGTCGCCGAACTGCTCTTCGACACGCGGCTGCACTCCGGCGACACCTTCCTCTTCCGCTATGCGTTCGAGGACGGCACCGCGGGCACTTCCTGCGAACACCTGCGCGGGTTCCGCGTGCCGGGCGGGCAGTACGCGCTCCAGGTGCGCTTCGACGAGACGGCGCTGCCGGTGCGCTGCCACCGGTTCACACAGCAGTCCGCGGCCGCCCCGCGCAGCGGCCGCCAGGAGCTGCGGCTGAGCGGGCACCACCACTCGGTGCACCTGGTGGAACCGCGGGTGCGGTCGGGGTTCGTGGGGATCGGCTGGGACTGGGGACCGGCCGGGACCGGGTGACCGGTCAAGCCGCCGGGGCGGGTGACGGTCAGGCCGCCGGGCCGGGGTGACGGTCAGGCCGCCGGGCCCGTCACGATCCTGCCGTTCTTGACCTCGACGGGCAGCTCGTTCAACGGCTCGGTGGCCGGGGCCTGCACCACCTTGCCGGTGAGGGCGTCGAACTCGCTCCCGTGACAGGGGCAGACGAGCGTCGTGCCGGAAAGCTTGTTGATGGGGCACCCGGCGTGCGTGCAAATCGTGCTGTACGCCTTCAGGAGGCCGTCCGCCGCGCGGCTCACCACGACGTTCTCGTCCCGGTACAACTTCGCGCCGCCCCTGGGCACCTCGCTCTCGGCGCCCAGCGCGACCGGCGCGGTCGGGGCCGCGTCCGGCGCCGTGCCACCCTCACCGCCTGCCGAACAGGCTGCGAGGCCCAGCCCCGCGACCGGGGTGAGCGCCGCCCCGCGCAGGACGGTACGACGGGTCGCGGAGGGACGGGCGGGCATGGCATCTCCACTGGTCAGGGCCGACCCCGCCAGGATGGCGGGGGCACACCGACGATAGCGGCACCGGCCATTCCGCTTTCGGCCGGGTCACAGGCCCGTTGCACACGGACCCGCAGCGCCGGGGGCGGCGGCTGCAGGGCCGGATCGACAGGCGGCTGCAGGGCCGGGGCGACGAGCCCACGCCCGGACGAGCCTCCCCACCCCCGAAAGCCCTTCCACCCCCCGGATGGCTGACGTAAACGTTTGCGCAAGCGTTTACGTCAGCCGCCGAATGGGATACGTTCACGGCCGAACTGCCCGAGAAGAGGAAGAGGGCCGAGGAGGGGACCCGATGGCAACCATGGCCGACGTCGCGCGGAGTGCGGGCGTGTCCGTCGCGACCGTCTCGCACGTCCTGAACGGCACCCGCCCGGTACTGCCGCACACTCGCCAGGCGGTTCTGGACGCCATCGACGAGCTGGGCTACACGCCGAACACCCTCGCCCGTTCCCTGGTGACCTCGCGCACCCGGTCGATCGGGCTCGCCGTGTCGGCGATCAGCAACCCGTACTTCACGGAGATCCTCCAAGGCGTGGAGGCCGCCGCCCTGGAACACGGCTACAGCCTGCTCATCGCCGATCCGCACGACGACCCCGCACACGAGCGCAAGGTGGTGCAGCTGCTGCACGAGCGCCGGGTCGACGGTTTGATCGTCGCGCCCTCGGCGGACCCGCGCGGGCTGCTCGCACTCCTGGGACGGCACGGCGTACCGACCGTGTTCCTCGACCGGCTGGTCGACGGCCTCCCCGACCCCACGCTCACGCACCGGCGTGACCCCACCACCCTGGACAGCACGCACGAAGACGCGGCCGCGGGACCCACTGCCGAGGCCGGGAATGCCACCGGGGCCGAAGACGGCACCGAGCCGGGCGAGCCCTCCGCAACGGTCTTCCGCTTCGACCAGGTCTGTGCCGAGAACGCCGAACCCATGGCCCGCCTCGTCACCCACCTCGCCCGGCTCGGCCACCGGCGTATCGGTCTCGTCGCCGGCCTGCCCGGCCTCAGCACCACCTCCGAGCGGATCAGCGGCTACCGGCACGCCCTCGCGGCCGCCGGGCTGCCGTACGACGAGCGGCTGGTGGCCCACGGCGACTCCGCGGCCGAGGGCGCCGAGCGCGCCACCGCCACACTGATGGCGCTCGCGGCGGCGCCCACCGCCCTGGTCACCGCCAACAACACGATGACCATCGGGGCGCTGCGCACCCTGCGCACGCGGGGCCTGTCCGTACCCGACGACCTGGCGCTGGCCTGCTTCGACGACTTTCCCTGGGCGGATCTGTTCTCTCCCCGGCTGACCGCGGTCGCCCAGCCGAGCCGGGAGATCGGCGCCCGGGCCGTACGGCTCCTCCTGGACCGGCTCGATGCCCCGAACCGCCCGTCCCGCACCCTGCGGTTGCCCTGTGCGTTCGTCCACCGCACGTCGTGCGGCTGTCCCGACACCCCGTCCCAGAAGGGAACCCTCTCGTGATCGTCGTCGCCGGTGAGGCCCTGATCGACCTGGTCCCGCAGGGCCGGGGCGCGCTCGCACCGTTGCAGCCGGCCCTGGGCGGCGGCCCGTACAACACCGCCGTCGCGCTCGGCCGGCTCGGCTCCCCCGCCGCCTTCTGCTCCCGAACCTCCTACGACGCCTTCGGCGAGGCCCTGCTGGACGGGCTGCGGCAAGCAGGCGTGGACGTGTCGGCCGTACAGCGCGGCACCGAGCCGACCACGCTGGCGGCCGCCACGATCGACGAGCACGGCTCGGCCAGCTACTCCTTCTACGTCGAGGGCACCGCTGACCGGCTCTTCACGGTACCGACGCGCCTTCCCGAGGGCACGCGGGCCGTGTCGTTCGGCACCTGCTCGCTGGTGCTCGAACCGGGGGCGAGCGCGTACGAGGAACTGATGCGCAGCGCTGCGGCGCAGGGCGTGTTCACCACGCTCGACCCGAACATCCGCGCGGGACTGATCCCGGACCCCGACGCCTACAGGGCCCGTTTCAAGAGCTGGCTGCCGTCGGTGTCGCTCCTCAAGCTCTCCGCGGAGGACGCGGCGTGGCTGGGCGGCAGCCCGCGGGAGTGGCTCGCCTCGGGCCCCGCCGCCGTGGTGATCACCCATGGCGGAGACGGGATCACTGCGTACGCCGGGGACGGGGCGGAACATTCCGTACCGGGCGTGCGGGTCGACGTCGTGGACACGATCGGCGCGGGCGACACCGTCAACGCGGCCCTGCTGCACGGCCTGGCCGCCCGCGACGCCCTGTCCCCCACCGCCCTGGCCAGCCTGGGTGCCGACGGCTGGAAGGAACTGCTGGGCTTCGCGGCCCGCGCCGCGGCGATCACCTGTTCCCGGGCCGGCGCGGAACCGCCCTACGCGTCCGAACTCGAGGACGCCTAGGGGTTATTGCGAGAATCCCGCGGCGGCCGGCTGCGCAACATGCGGTGCCCCGCCTGGAGTTCCCGGCGGGGCACCGCACGTTCGTGGCCCTCAGGCCTTGCGTGCCCGCGTGGTCTTCTTCGCGGGTGCCGCCTTCTTCGTGGCGGCGGCCTTCTTCGCCGCCGTGTTGTCGGCGGTCGTCACCGCCCTGGCCGTCGCCGTCCTCTTCGCGGCGGAGCCCGCCGCGACGGCGTTCTTCGCCGCCGTCCTGCGCGGTGCCTTCACCGAGGCGGCGTCGCTGATGCGCTCGGCGCCGAGGATCTCGCGCAGGAACTTGCCGGTGTGGCTGGCCGGAACGCCGGCGACCTCCTCCGGTGTGCCCTCGGCGACCACCAGGCCGCCACCCGCGCCGCCCTCGGGACCCATGTCGACGACCCAGTCGGCGGTCTTGATCACGTCGAGGTTGTGCTCGATGACGATGACCGTGTTGCCCTTGTCGACCAGGCCGCCGAGCACCCTGAGCAGCTTGCTGATGTCCTCGAAGTGCAGGCCGGTGGTCGGCTCGTCCAGGACGTAGACGGTGCGTCCGGTGGACCGCTTCTGCAGCTCGCTGGCCAGCTTCACGCGCTGGGCCTCACCACCGGAAAGAGTGGTCGCGGACTGGCCGAGCCGGACGTAGCCGAGGCCGACGTCGTTCAGTGTCCTGAGGTGACGGGAGATCGCCGGGACCGCCTCGAAGAAGTGCATGGCTTCCTCGATCGGCATGTTCAGGACGTCGGCGATGGACTTGCCCTTGTAGTGGACCTCCAGGGTCTCCCGGTTGTAGCGGGCACCGTGGCAGACCTCGCACGGGACGTAGACGTCCGGCAGGAAGTTCATCTCGATCTTGATCGTGCCGTCGCCCGCGCAGTTCTCGCAGCGGCCGCCCTTGACGTTGAAGGAGAAGCGGCCGGGCTGGTAGCCGCGGACCTTCGCCTCGGTGGTCTCGGCGAACAGCTTGCGGACGTGGTCGAAGACACCGGTGTACGTCGCCGGGTTCGAGCGCGGGGTGCGGCCGATGGGTGACTGGTCGACGTGGACGACCTTGTCGACGAGGTCGTCACCGTCCACACGCGTGTGCCGCCCGGGGACGTTCCGCGCGCCGTTCAGCTCACGGGCAAGATGCGTGTAGAGGATGTCGTTGACCAGCGTCGACTTGCCGGAGCCCGACACGCCCGTGACCGCTGTGAACACGCCCAGCGGGAAGGACACGTCGATGTCCTGGAGGTTGTTCTCCCGGGCGCCGTGCACCGTCAGCCGCCGCGAGGGGTCGCGCGGACGCCGGATGTCCGGAACCGGGATCGCCTTCTTGCCCGACAGGTACTGGCCGGTCTGCGACTCTTCGTTGGCGAGCAGTTCCTTCAGCGAGCCGCTGTGCACCACCTTGCCGCCGTGCTCGCCCGCGCCGGGGCCGATGTCGACGACCCAGTCGGCGGTCTTGATGGTGTCCTCGTCGTGCTCCACGACGATGAGCGTGTTGCCCATGTCGCGCAGCCGGACCAGGGTCTCGATCAGCCGGTGGTTGTCGCGCTGGTGCAGGCCGATCGACGGCTCGTCGAGCACGTACAGCACGCCGACGAGACCGGAACCGATCTGGGTGGCCAGACGGATCCGCTGGGCCTCGCCTCCGGAGAGGGTGCCGGCCGCACGGTTCAGCGAGAGGTAGTCCAGGCCCACGTCGACCAGGAACCGCAGGCGCTCGTTGACCTCCTTCAGGACCCGCTCGGCGATCTTCCTGTCCCGGGCGTCGAGCTTGAGCTGTCGCAGGAAGTCCGCGCAGTCGCTGATGGACATCGCGGAGACCTCGGCGATCGACCTGCCCATGATCGTGACCGCGAGGACGACGGGCTTCAGGCGGGTGCCCTCACAGCTCGGGCAGGGCACCTCACGCATGTAGCCCTCGAAGCGCTCGCGGCTCGCGTCGCTCTCCGCCTCGCTGTGCCGGCGCCGTACGAACGGCACCGCGCCCTCGAAGGGCGTCGTGTACACGCGCTCGCGCCCGTACCGGTTGCGGTAGCGGACCTCGATCTGCGTCTTGTGGCCGTGGAGCAGGGCCTTCCTGGCGCGCTGCGGCAGGCCCGCGAAGGGGATGTCCGTCCGGAATCCCAGCGCGTCCGCGAGGGCGCCGATGAGGCGGCCGAAGTAGTCCTTGGTGTGCCCGTGCGACCAGGGGTGGATGGCGCCCTCGTCGAGGGTCTTCTCCTCGTCGGGGACGATCAGCTCGGGATCGACCTCCATCCGCGTGCCGATGCCGGTGCACTCGGGGCAGGCGCCGAAGGGCGAGTTGAAGGAGAAGGAGCGGGGCTCGAGCTCCTCGAAGGACAGGTCGTCGTACGGACAGTACAGGTGCTCCGAGTACATGCGCTCGCGCTCGGGGTCGTCCTCGGGGAGGTCGACGAAGTCGAGCACGACCATGCCTCCGGACAGACCGAGCGCGGTCTCCACGGAGTCCGTGAGGCGGCGCTTGGCGGAGTCCTTCACCGTGAGGCGGTCCACGACCACCTCGATGGTGTGCTTCTCCTGCTTCTTCAGGGTGGGCGGGTTGGAGAGCTGGATCGTCTCGCCGTCCACCCGGGCGCGGCTGTAGCCCTTGGTCTGGAGATCGGCGAAGAGGTCGACGAACTCACCCTTGCGCTCGCGCACCAGTGGCGAGAGCACCTGGAAGCGGCTTCCCTCCGGCAGGTCCAGGACCTTGTCGACGATGGCCTGCGGGGACTGGCGCGAGATCGGGCGCCCGCACTCGGGGCAGTGCGGCTTGCCGATGCGCGCGAAGAGCAGACGCAGGTAGTCGTAGACCTCGGTGATCGTGCCGACCGTGGAGCGGGGATTGCGCGAGGTCGACTTCTGGTCGATCGACACGGCCGGGGACAGGCCCTCGATGAAGTCGACGTCCGGCTTGTCCATCTGCCCGAGGAACTGCCGGGCGTACGAGGACAGCGACTCCACGTAACGGCGCTGCCCCTCGGCGAAGATCGTGTCGAAGGCCAGCGAGGACTTGCCCGACCCCGACAGACCCGTGAAGACGATGAGCGCGTCGCGTGGCAGGTCGAGCGAGACGTTCTTCAGGTTGTGCTCGCGCGCGCCACGGACGATGAGACGGTCGGCCACGCCGGTCCGCACCTTTCTTGAGAAGCGACAGGGGGCGAGGCCCCCGCATTCCCAGACTAGGGGGAGCCACTGACAACGCCGGTCGAATTCCAGGGTTCACAACAATCCCCGGCCATCCAGCATGCCCGACGCCGGACTCGACCATATAGCACGCGCATTCGATTTACGGGCCGGGGCCACCTCCTTCACCCGAAGGAGTGGCGGGGCTAGGGTCGGCGTCATGATGGATCATGCACGCGACCTGGCGTCTGTACGGGACGCGACCGATCGGCTGCTCCGCGCAGCCGCCGAACTGGACAACGCCGCTGTGACCGAACCGTCACGGCTGCCCGGCTGGAGCCGCGGCCATGTCCTCGCCCACCTCGCCCGCAACGCGGACGCCCTCGTGAACGTGCTGCAGGGGCGCCCCATGTACGCCTCGGCCGAGGCCCGGGACGCCGCCATCGAACGGGACGCCCCACGGCCGCTGGACGCCCAGCTCGCCGACCTGCGGGCCGGCGAGGCGCGCTTCCAGGAGGAGGGGGCCGCGCCCGCGGACTGGTCGCGCACGGTGGAACTGCGCAACGGGGTCACCGACTCGGCGGCCCGGGTCCCGTTCAGGCGCTGGGTCGAGGTCGAACTGCACCATGTCGACCTCGGGATCGGTTACGAGCTCGAGGACCTGCCGGCGGAGTTCGTCGAGCGGGAGATCGGCTTCCTCGCGGAGCGGTTCACCGGGCACCCCGATGTGCCGCCCACGCGCGTCACCGACGGCACGCGCGCGTGGACCACGGGCAAGGAGGCGGCCGAGCCCGAGGTCACCGTCCGGGGCTCCGCTCCCGACCTGCTCGGCTGGCTCTCCGGCCGCCGCGACGGCTCCGCCCTCACCGTCGAGCAGGGATCGCTGCCGTCGCTTCCGCCGCTGTAGGTCTCGGACGACCACCGAGCCCCGCACCGCTATAGGCTGCGGACATGACGTACAGCGGAGAGGTGACGGTCGGCGGCCCGGCGGACGTGCACGAGCTGAAGGACCTGATGATCACCAAGATCGCGGTCGGCCCGATGGACAACAACGCCTATCTGCTGCGCTGCCGTGCCACCGACGAGCAGCTGCTGATCGACGCGGCCAACGACGCGAGGACGCTGCTCGGCATGATCGGTGACGACGGCATCGCGTCCGTCGTCACCACTCACCGGCACGCCGACCACTGGCAGGCGCTCGCCGAGGTCGTGGCGGCCACGGGCGCGCGCACGTACGCGGGCCGGGACGACGCCGAGGGCATTCCCGTACCGACGGACGTCCTGGTCGGCGACGGCGACACCATCCGAGTGGGGCGCGTGGAACTCACCGCGCGCCACCTGGTGGGTCACACGCCTGGCTCGATCGCCCTCGTCTACGACGACCCGCACGGTCACCCGCATGTGTTCACCGGGGACTGCCTCTTTCCGGGCGGTGTAGGCAACACCCACAAGGACCCGAAAGCCTTCGCCAGCCTGATCCATGATGTCGAGACGAAGATCTTCGACCTGCTGCCGGACGAGACCTGGGTGTACCCGGGGCACGGCAACGACACCACGCTGGGCGACGAGCGTCCGCACCTGCCGGAGTGGCACGCGCGCGGATGGTGAACGGCCGACGGTGTGCGCCGGGGCGCGAGAGCCGGGCGCACGCGCCCCGTGTGAATCGTTCGCACGCGCCGGTCCCGTGCGCGCGCTCCCCGCGTGCGTGCTGGTGCAGTCCACTGGAAGCAACCCCGCACAGGATGACGGCTCCTGCGCGGTGACGGGCCGCCGGTCTCCCGATCCCCGCCCTCGACCGGCGGCCCCGCCCGCACTCCGCGCGGATCTTCACAGAGATGAAACACCGTTCCCACTGTGCGGACAGGTCATCGGGATGGTCAGCGCCACGAAGGCCTCGCGGCGGTGGATCGCGCAGCACACGGTGACGGCCCTGACCGCGCGTCAGGCTCGCGTAGACGCTGCTGTGCCGCGTGACTGATGGAGATCGACGGCGCCGTCCGGCTGGACGGCGAGGAGATCACGACCCGCGCGTCGACCAGGACGCCCTACGGCGCCGGACCGGCGTCGCCTTCCA
Organism: Streptomyces sp. PTL18; assembly: GCF_059510295.1. Classification (NCBI taxonomy): domain Bacteria; kingdom Bacillati; phylum Actinomycetota; class Actinomycetes; order Kitasatosporales; family Streptomycetaceae; genus Streptomyces; species Streptomyces sp. PTL18. Next base: position 177,624 of record NZ_JCAJZO010000013.1, read on the forward strand.
GGCGTACCACCTCCTTCCGCACATGGCCCTGTCGGGGAACATCACGCTCGCCCCGCGCCGGGTGCACGGTGTGGGCCGGGCGCCGGCCGAGGAACATGCCCGCGAGCTGCTGGAAGGGGGGACTCGCCGCCCAGGCGACCGAGTACCGGGGACCGGCCCAGCGGCGGCCGGCAGCAGCGCGTCGCGATCGTGCGGGCGCTGGGCGGTACGTCCCGGTTGCTGCTCCTGGACGAGATCACAGCGGCCCTCGACCGGAACTCGTGGGCGAGGGCCTCAGCGTCGTCCGGGACTTGAAGGGCGACGGCATGACCCCGGTGCTCACCATCCATGAGACGGGCTTCGCCGGCGAGGTGGCCGACCAGGTCTGCTTCCTGGACGGCGGCATGGTCCTGGAGCGCGGACGATCGAGCAGGCGTTCGGCGATCCGCAGCAGGAGCGCACCCGGCGCCTCCCGCACCGGATCGTGAAGGCGGAGCGGCTCTGACCCGGGGCGCACACCCCGGGGTCACGCCTGAGTCCTCCCCGCCCCGGCGAGCGTCGCGACCCGCTCCACCGCGAACGCGTATCCCTGCACCCCGCACCCGGCGATGACCCCGTCGGCCCGCAGGGACACGTAGGAGTGGTGCCGGAACTGTTCACGCTGGTGGATGTTGGAGATGTGGACCTCCACCACGGGCAGCCCGTCACAGGTGTTGAGGGCGTCGAGGATCGCCACGGAGGTGTGCGAGTAGGCGGCCGGGTTGATCACGATCCCGGCGTGGCTCAGGCGTGCCTCATGGATCCACTCCACCAGCTCGCCCTCGTGGTTGGACTGCCGGAAGTCCACCGTGCCGCCGTAGGCGGCCGCCGCCTTCACACACAGCGCCTCGACGTCGGCGAGCGTGTCCGAGCCGTAGATCTCCGGCTGGCGCTGTCCGAGGAGGTTCAGGTTGGGGCCGTTGAGAATCATGATCGGGGCGTCGGCGAGGGTGCGGGGCACGGTTCCTCCGGTCCGTCAGGTCTCCGGTCCTTGACGGACCGCTGATCAGCCCCCGGTCTATCACGACGCTCCGAGCGCGTGACCTGCCCGGTGCGGGGTGGGCCGGCACCCGTACGCGCAGATGTATCCCCGGCGCATCACCGTCACCTGCCGACGGTGCCCTTCGCTCGGGCGCACGCCCGCCCCATCGGTCGCGGCGCCGAGCCCCCGCGCGCCCCCGTAGCTCATGGTTACGGTGGGTAGTTGATCCCGTATGCATGATGTACACACCGTGAGGACTCCTTCCATGCTCCGGCTCGCGGCCGCCTCGTTGGTCGGAACCGCCGCCGAGTTCTACGACTTCTTCGTGTACGGGACGGCGGCCGCCCTGGTCCTCGGCCCCCTGTTCTTCCCGACGTTCTCGCCGGTGTCGGGCACGCTGGCAGCGTTCGGGACCTTCGGGGCCGGCTTCGTGGCCCGGCCGCTCGGCTCGGTGCTGTTCGGGCACGTCGGCGACCGGCGCGGGAGACGGCCGGTCCTCATCTCCTCCCTGGTGCTGACGGGCACGGCCACGGTGGCGGTCGGTTGTCTTCCGACGTACGACGTGATCGGTACGGCCGCTCCCGTGCTCCTGCTGGGGCTGCGCTTCCTGCAGGGTCTCGGGCTCGGCGGGGAATGGGGCGGTGCGGTGCTGCTGGCCGTGGAGCACGCGCCGGCCGGGCGGCGTGTGCTGTGGTCCAGCTTCCCGCAGATCGGCCCGTCGCTGGGCTTCCTGCTGGCCAACGGCGTGATGCTGGGACTGTCGGCGACATTGTCGGACGTGCAGTTCGCCTCCTGGGGGTGGCGGATTCCCTTCTGGGGCGCTGGGGTGCTGGCGACGGCAGGTCTGTGGCTGCGCAGCGCGCTCGCCGAGAGCCCCCTCTTCCTGGACATCGACGGCCACGCCCGCGTGCCGCTCGTGGAGGTCGCGCGCCGCCACTGGCGCATCGTCCTGCTGACGGCCGGTGCACTCGCGATCGGGTACGCGGTCTTCTACACCATGACGACCTGGTCCCTGGCGTACGCGACGGAGCGGCTCGGTGTGAGCCGCACGGTCATGCTGGCCTGCGTCATGGCCACCGTGGTGGTGCAGGGAGTCCTGACCCCGCTGTTCGCCCTCGTGGGTGACCGCTGCGGGCGGCGTGCCCTGTGTCTGGCGGGCTCTGCCGGCACCGCGCTGTGGATGTTCCCCATGGTCGCGTTGCTCGCCACGGGCGAGCCCCTGCTGATGTTCCTGGGTTTCCTGGGGGCGGCACTGGCGCTCATCGCGATGTTCGCCGTGATCGCCGCATATCTGCCGGAGCTGTTCGAGCCCCGGGTGCGCTGCACGGGCGCGGCGGTCGGCTACAACCTGGGCGGCGTGCTCGGCGGCGCCCTCACTCCGATCGTCGCCACCACGCTGGCCGAGCGCGGAGGCCGGGTGCCCTGGGGTGTCGGCGCCTACCTGACGGCCGTGGCCCTGCTCAGCCTCGGGTGTTTCTCCTTGCTGCCGGAGACCCGCCCGCTGCGGGTGCCGGTGTCGGAACCGGCTCCCGGATGAGCCGGTGGGGGCCAGAGAGGTGTTGACCGGACTACCGAGCAACTCGCCTGGCCACGGCGCATCCCCCGGTCGGTCTGGTCGGTGGATGTTGCGCATCCGAACGAGCAAGAGCGCAGCAAAGTTGGACACGTTCTCGCGTGATGTCCGATCGATTCGCCTGCCACGGTGGGGGCCTGTGGCCGCGAACCCGGGTGTGGTGCCGTGGCTGGTCTTCGATGAGGAGGTGCGGGCTGTCGAGCCGGGACGCCGGTACCTGATCGATTTCGTGGCCCGGTACAACCGGCCCGGCAGCGTCCGCAGCTACGCATTCGACCTACTGCGGTGGTGGCGGTGACTCCGGGTGGTCGATGTCCCGTGGAACCAGGCCACTCCTGCCGAAGGTCGGGACTTCGCGCCGGGGGCGACGGTCAAACCCCCCAACGCTGCGCGGACGGTGTCCACCACACCAGCGGGCACCATCACCCCTGTCACCAAGAAGCCCTACCCGGACGACCGCTACAAGCCCCGCACGCTCCGGCACAGCAGCGCGGTGATCCGGAGCTTCCACACCTTCTGGATCGAGACAGGCGAAGGCCCGCTGATCAACCCGGTGCCGCTGGCGCGCTCCGAGCGCCGCCGTCCCCACGCGCACCACAACCCGCTCGATCCATACCGGGGCGAGGGCCGACTCCGATACAACCCGAAGCTTCCACGTCGCCGGCCCGGCAGACGTCGGACGAACGGTGGAACGAGTTTTTCGCCGCGCTGCGCTCCAACCGCGACCGGGCGATCGTCACGCTCGCCATCAGCAACGGCCCCCGCGCCTGGGAACTCCTGGGCATGAAGGAGGTCGACGTGGACTGGGGCGATCAACTCGTACGTGTGGTGCGCAAGGGGGCCCAGGCCGAGCAGCGGCTGCCCGCGAGCGCGGAGGCGTTCATCTGGAACCGGCTCTACCAGAGCGAAGGCCGCCGCTGGACCCGCAGGCCCCGCTGTGGTGAACACTCCGGCGCCGTGATCACGGGGCTGGTCCGGCCTATCAGCCGATGAACTACGAGGCCCTGCGAGCGGTGTTCCGCCGCGCCAACGCCCTGCTGGGGACGAACTGGTCCATGCATGACCTGCGGCACACCGCCGCCCTGCGCATGGCCCGCGACAAGCGTCTTTCGCGCCTCCAGGTCAGCCTCGCCGGCGCGCAGGGAAAGCTGGACCAGCTCGATGCCGAAGCAGCCCGCCGACCCTCCACAGTCGATCTCGGCATGCCGACCTTCGCAGACGTCGCCGGCCGCACCACCACCACGAAGTCGACGAACCGGCACCGTCGCTGAAATCCATGGCCGCCGCAAAGTTGAACTGCCTACGCTCCAACCCATGCGAACTGTCTTCGTGTTTCCCACAGGTGAGCGAGCTGAGACCGTCGCCTTGCTCGATCGGTATCTGCCCATGCAGCGCCATCCGTGGACCCTGGACGGCAACCTCTATATCGACACCGACGATGAGCAGACCGGCTACCTCTTCTCCGACTGGGATCCTGAGGATGTTGCGATCCTCGAAGCGGCCATCGGACATCACCCCACTTGGGCGGTGCAGATCGACATCTCCGGGCGGATCGACGGCACCGTAGAGGTTCACCGGATGATCGCTCTGCTGCTTGAGCATGGAGGCGTGGCAACGGACGACTACACCACCCGCCCATGGACCCTGCCGGAAATCCTGTCTGGAACAGTGATCGACGGCCTGCGCTTCTTCGACTTTCGCGGCTACCACGAACTCCACCGCGAGCACGAGCGCTCCTGACTCGGTCACCTCACCAGCGCAAGTTCAGAGAAGCCTGCATCCGCTGCCCCGTCCTCCAGATGGATCCCCGCCAAAGGCCACGCCTCATCGAGATCATCCAGAACCTCCGAGAACACATCCCTGAGGCCCGCGCCAACGGCTGGCTCGGCGAGGTTGAAGGACTCCAGGTCAGCTTCGACGCTGCGATGGCCAAGCGCAACACCCTCAAGCGATCTCCAACCGATGGCCGGCCGCAGCTGGTGGACCTTGGCATGCCGGTCTCCACCGACCATGCGCCCTCGCCCCGGCAGGGACCGGGAGGGCCCGGATAACCGGCCCTGATCCTGTCAATGAGCGAGTTCGGCCTTGCGAAGGCTGCGGAACACCGCCGGGGTCGCCCACCCGCGCAACGTGGCGTGAATCGCCGATCGGAACGCGACCTCGGCCGGGGCCGCGTCGAGGGCCCCGGCCAGTTCGAGAGTCACCAGCCCGTGCAGGGTGGCCCAGATCGACAAGGCGATCGACGTTGCCTCGCCGACGAGGACGGACGCCGCCAACGCGCGATCGATCGCCGCGAGGAGCGGACGGATCGGGTCACTGGCACCGACCTCCCCCGACGGGTCGAAGGACTGCACACCACCGAACAGCACCGTGTACAGGTGGCTGTGTCCACGCCCCCAACGGCGGTAGGCCACGGCCAGCGCGTAGAGGTCGGCGAGAGGGTCCGCGGAGGTCTTCGCCGCCGACAGGTCCTGGAACAGGCCGGCGACGGCTCTGTCGCGCACCGCACCGATCAGCCCGTCCTTGCCGCCGAACAAGGAATACACCGCCGTCGTCGACGCCTCGGCAGCAGCGGCCACGGCACGGACCGTGAGCGACTCCCGCGGACGGGTGGCAAGCATCTCGGTCGCGCACTCCACAAGCCGCTCTTTGACGGCCTCGTCGTTTGTTCTCGGCCTACCCACGGCCGGCAGCCTACCTCTCTTTGATAACGTCGTTTTGAAACGACGTTCTGAAACTGTTGGAGGTCCGCTATGCCCCCGTCCGCCATATGTCTTGTCCGCTTCACCGGACGCTTACTGCTGGCCCTGGCCGCCGTCATGACGCTGGCCGTCGTCTTTCTCGCGCTGATCGCCCTCACAGACGGGGCAGGCTCGGGGCTCGCCGCATGGTTGCCGACTCTTGGAGTCGGGGCTGCCCTCGCGACGTGGCGGGGCCGGCGCCGCACTTGGCCGGCGCGGCTCGTGCCGTTCCTGCCGGTGGCTGTCGCGGCGGCGTTGGCGACATCGGTCTGCATCCCGACCGTGCCGACGGCCCGGCGGTACCCGCCCGCGCTACCCTTCGTGACCACGCAGCACTGGAGCCTGACCACGGGCAGCCGGGTCGCGGTGTACCACTACCCGCCCGCGCACCCCAGCCCCCGGCATCCCATCCCGCTCGTGTACCTCAACGGCGGACCGGTCCGTGGCATCTCGGCACTCGACCACCGATTCCTTCAACTCCTGGCCCGCCAGGGCTACGACGTCTACGCCTACGAACAGGCCGGCGGCGGACGCAGCGACCTGCTCCCCATGGGCCAGTACACGATCTCCAGGTCGGTCAGCGACCTTGCCGCTTTCATCGACCGCCTGAACAAAGGCAGGGTCGACATCCTCGGATTCTCCTCAGGCGGGGCCGTACTCACCCGAGCCCTGGCCGACCCGAGCGTCGCCGCACGCCTGCTCCGGGCGATCATCGCCGAGCCCGGCCCCATGGACGGCCCCACCGCACACATCACCGGGCACAAGGGCCGAAAATCCGCACGCGGCCTCGCGCCGGCTCCGACCGGACCGCGTTCGACACACGTCCCCCGGTACGCCGTGGCATTCGGCCTCATGCGACTCGGACTCCTCAGCCCCGACACCGGACTGATCGGACAGGCCGAAGGCGACAACGCCTTCACCGCCGCAGACCTCGGCAGCGACACCGCATCCGCATACTGTGCGCGCGACGCGCACCGCATCCCCGCCGAGGACACCGCACAAAACTTCTCCTTCAGCCCCGCCGCCAGCCTCCGCATCCAGCAGACGGTCAAGGACTCACCCTCCATCGCCTCACAACTGAGGCAGTCCCGGACCCCCGCGATGCTGATGATCGCCGAGTGTTCCTCCCAGATCCGTCAATGGGAGACCACCGTTCTTGCCAATGATCCCGCCATCCAGCGCACGCAGTACATGCCCGGAGTCGGACACCACATGTGGAACGGCCTGGACGACAACAACGACCGAGCCGCCGCCGTCATCACCGCGTTCCTTCAGGACAAGCCAGCTCCCCTGCCGAACTACCCGACCCGCGACGAGATCCCTACCTTCCTGCGCGATCACGAATGAAGACGTCGAGGCCCGTCACCGGCAGCGGCCGGCGAACCCTCGAAGCTGTCCGTGCCCTGCTCCAGGTACAGCCAAGGACAACCTCTTGGTCCGGAAAAGGACAGTCGCCCGTGCGCACCGGCTACGGGTTGACCGCCGGCTCCGGGTCCGCCGCTGACGGCACCAGGCGGACCCCCTGAAAGGGGTACCCGGCCAGTGCGAGGCGCCCTTTCAGCCGTACCGGCCGGAACGGCCGGAACGGCCGGAACGGGTCAGGTCTCGACGCCGTCCTTTGCAGCGCTCTGTGCGGCCTGGGGCGTCGTGCCAGCCGCCGCCTCCTGCTTCCGGGAGGTCATCAGGCTGGTGATCGTGGTGATGATCAGGACGGCACAGATGACGCCGAGCGAGACGGGGATGGAGATCTCGGGGACATGGACCCCGGACTCGTGGAGCGCGTGCAGCACCAGCTTGACGCCGATGAAGCCCAGGATGATCGACAGGCCGTAGGACAGATGGACCAGCTTCTTGAGCAGGCCACCGATGAGGAAGTACAGCTGTCTCAGACCCATCAGCGCGAACGCGTTGGCCGTGAAGACGATGTACGGGTCCTGCGTGAGGCCGAAGATCGCCGGGATGGAGTCGAGGGCGAACAATACGTCGGTGGTGCCGATCGCGAGCATCACGACCAGCATGGGCGTCATGACCCGCTTGCCGTTCTGCCGTATCCACAACTTGGTGCCGTGGTAGCGGTCGGCCACGCCGAAGCGGCGTTCGGCGGCCTTCAGCAGCTTGTTCTCCTCGTACTCCTCGCCCTCCTGATCGGCCCTCGCCTCCTGTATCAGCTTCCAGGCGGTCCAGATCAGGAACGCGCCGAAGAGGTAGAAGACAAAGGAGAACGACGCGATGATCGCGGCGCCGGCGGCGATGAAGGCCGCCCGCAGGACCAGGGCTATGAGCACACCGACGAGGAGGACGCGCTGCTGGTACCGCGACGGCACCGCGAACTTCGCCATGATCAGGACGAAGACGAAGAGGTTGTCGACGCTCAGCGACTTCTCGGTGATGAACCCGGCGAAGAACTCCCCGGCGGGCTGACCGCCGCCGAACACCAGCAGCCCCAGCCCGAACAGGCAGGCGAGGGCGATCCAGACGACCGTCCAGATTCCGGCTTCCCTGATCGATACGTCGTGCGGCTTGCGACCGATGAAGAAGTCGACCGCGATCAGGGCGGCAAGGCCCACGACTGTCAGGCCCCAAAGGGTCATAGAAACATCCACTGCGCCTCCGGCAGTACGTACGTCACGGCACATGTCGGCGTCGTCGCCACCGGAGGTCTCTTCCGCCCACGACCGGACGCGCGTGATGCGGGCTGCGTCGCGGGCCGACGCCCCGGGATCCGACCTGATCCGTACTGACGGGTGCGTCGCAGTAGTAGTCAGGGAGTACTCCCCTCCGTGTCACCGACAGTACCCGAACCCCAAGGGAAGGTAAAGCAATCGACAAAGGAAAGGTCAAAATTGCAGGTCGGAGCCTGCAAGCGTCGTCGCGCAAAAAGGAACGCCTCAGCGGTTCCAGGAGCGGCGGGCCTCGGCGACCTGGGTGAGCACTCGGTCGAGCACCTGGCTGCCCTTCGGAAGCCGGGGAGGCTCGTAGGTCCAGGCGTGGCCCACCCAGGGGTCCGCGAGGTGGTCGTCGGACGCGGGGGTGAGCCGCAGCAGCGACCGCCAGAGCGGGTCGAGCAGCGGCCCGTAGGCGGCGGCGTCCTCCCGGTCGGCGACCATCATCAGATGGACACCGACGCCCGGCCCTTCGTCCGCGAGGTAGCGCAGTTGGTTCACGGCCCGGTCGTCGAAGCCGTGCGGGAAGTCGTTGACGACCAGCAGCTGCTGAGCCGTGTCGACGCCGGGCGGCAAGGAGTCGGGCGCGCCGCCCCGCACCGCCATCTGCACCAGGTCGACGCGCTGGGTGAGCCGGGTCAGCACGTCGGCCACCCCCGAGGCACCTACGGCGGGCACGAGCGCCCCGGAGTGAACGAGGGGCGCCAGCGCGGCAGCGCCCGAGCCGGCCGGATCGATGACGTGGACCGCGAACGCACCGGGCGGGTACACGGCAAGCAGTCGGGACGCGTGCGTGACCGCCACCTGTAGGGCGAGGCGGCGCAGCTCCTCCGGGTCCGCGAGCGCGCCGAGGGAGCCGGCACGGCCGCTGTCGATCCACAGGCCCCGTTCCAGGGGCAGCCTGACCAGCATGGGGATGTGGAGGCTCTCGCTCTCGGGCAGGTGCAGATCGCCGAGGCGCACGGCCATGGGGATGTCCATCGGTACCCGGTAGCCCTGCCAGGCCGGGCTGTCCCAGCGCGCGAACGCCGGAGGCAGCGCGGGTTCGACGACGTCGGACTCGGCGATGAGCTGGGTGAGGTCACGGTCGAGCGCGGCCCTCGCCTGGTTGACGAGGTGGGCGTGCTTGGACTGGGCCGCTTCCCGTGCGGCGTCGCCCTGCCCGCCGAGGCGGGCGCGCGGATCGGCCAGGGCCTTGTCCAGCTCCTGCTCCAGGCGCGAGTCGGCGAAGTCGACGGCGCTGCGGTACGCGGCCACCGTGCGCGCCAGGTCCTCGAACATGCCCCACACCTGGTTGTACAGGCGCTCCTCCATGGACCAGCCGGTGGCGTCGCCTGCGACCGGCTGCGCGGCCCGACCGGCCGGCGCTGAGGGCAGGGGCGGCGGCGCGGTCTGCTGACCGGGGTGGTGGTCGGCCGGCCCGCCGAGGACGGGTTGTGCGACCGGAATCGGGGCGTCGGAGAGGTCGTACGGGGATCCCTGCTGCGGTACGCCGGGAGGCCCCTGGTGCTGCGCCGGCGATACGGTGCCGGGCGTCCCCTGGGGAGACGTGGGGGCGGTCGCCTGTCGTGTGCGGTCGCCGTCGGACAGTCGCGGCGGAGGCGCGGCCACCGAGCGGGCCAGGCCCTGGACCACCGCCTCGTTGATACTGTCGGCGAGCTGCCGGGCTTCGGGCAGCCCCTGGTCCGTGAACAGCGCGGCAAGCCCGCCGGCGTACCCCTGGCCGACCGCGCGCACCTTCCAGCCGCCCTGCCTGCGGTAGAGCTCCAGTGCGATGACGGCGGACTCGGAGTCCAGGCCGGTGATGCTGTAGGTGGCGATCTGGGAGCCGTCGAGACCGGTGACCGCTACGAAGGGGGCGGCCGCGGCGCCGAACCGCACCGGGCCGCCGACGCCGGTCGGCAGGGCCAGCAGCACCGTGACCCGATGCACGCTCTCCGGCAGGGCGTCCAGATCGAAGGCGAGGCGGTGGTCGGCCGCCGCCTGCCTGGAGACCTCCAGCCCCCGCAGGACGGGCTCGCCCGGATGGGCCACCCACCCGCTGCCGGGCACCCTGCCCTGCTCGTCGCTGAGCGTGGCGCCGGCCACGATCGGTGTGCCGGCCGACACCCGGACCTCAAGTCGGGCCTGGGGAAGCGGATGGTTCTGTCCCCGGACCAGCTCGGCCGTCATCGCCTCGCCCCCCTGCGTCGCTTCGTGTGCCCGGCGCCCGACCGCCTACAGGTGCGGGAGGATCGCCGGCATCAGATCCTGGAAGGTCCGGCCGTTGGCCGGGGTACCGAGAGCCGTCATCGTCCAGCCGTTGCCCGCACGGTGCACCTTCGCCATGATCTGCGCGGTGTAGGCGCCGCCGCCCGCGAGCGTGTAGCGCGCCAGTTCCTGGCCGTTGTTCTCGTCGACGAGGCGGCAGAAGGCGTTCTGCACCTCCTGGAACGTCTGGCCCGTGAACGAGTTGACGGTGAAGACGATCTGGTCGATATGGACCGGGACGCGCTGCAGGTCGACGAGGATCGCCTCGTCGTCGCCGCCCTGGCCCGCACCGCCTACGAGGTTGTCACCGGTGTGCCGGACGGAGCCGTCGTCGCTCACGAGGTGGCGGAAGAAGACCACGTCCACCGGCTGCTTGTCCGCGAACAGGACCGCGGACGCGTCGAGGTCGATCTCCCGGGTGCGCGAGCCGAACAGCCCACGCCGGGGTGCGGCCTGCCAGCCGAGCCCCATGCGCACCGCGGTCAGCGTGCCTCCGTCGTTCTTCTGCAGACTGATGGCCTGACCCTTGGTCAAGTTGACGGTCACGCGCTGTTCCCCTCTCGAGCGTCCCCTGTTGGCCGCGGACTTGGCGGATGTCAAAACCCTACGCAGCGGCACTGACAGTGCCGAACCCCGGCTCGCGCTTTGTGTCGGTCTTGCAACACACCGCGCGCATGCCGGGACCCGGCACGGTGGCGGGGACGTCAGGCCAGGCCCGCCTCCCTCATCTGACGCAGTTCCTTCTTCATCTCGGAGACTTCGTCGCGCAGCCGGGCCGCGATCTCGAACTGCAGGTCCGCAGCGGCGGCTCGCATCCGTTCGGTCAGCTCCTCGATCTGCTCGGCGAGTTCGGCGGCGGGCCGGTCGGTCGGGACCGTCTCCTTGGCCTTCGCCTTGCCCTTGGCCGGCTTGGCCCCCTTGACGGCGTGGTCGGCGAGGGCGGGCACCGGGCTCTTGGCGGCCTTGCCGTCCTTCGCCTTGCGATAGCCCGTGCCCAGTAGTTGCTCGGTGTCGACGCCCTCGCGGGCGATCTGCGCCACGATGTCGTTGATCTTCTTGCGGAGCGGCTGCGGGTCGATGCCGTTCGCGGTGTTGTACGCGATCTGCTTCTCCCGGCGGCGGTTGGTCTCCTCGATGGCCCTCTCCATCGCCGGTGTGATCTTGTCGGCGTACATGTGGACCTGGCCGGAGACGTTGCGCGCGGCGCGGCCGATGGTCTGGATGAGCGAGGTACCGGAGCGCAGGAAGCCCTCCTTGTCGGCGTCGAGGATCGCGACGAGCGAGACTTCCGGCAGGTCGAGGCCTTCCCTGAGGAGGTTGATGCCGACCAGCACGTCGAACTCGCCCGACCGCAGCTCCCGCAGCAGCTCGACACGGCGCAGGGTGTCGACGTCGCTGTGCAGGTAGCGCACCTGGATGCCGAGTTCCAGGAAGTAGTCGGTGAGGTCCTCGGCCATCTTCTTGGTGAGCGTGGTGACCAGGACGCGCTCGTCCTTCTCGGTGCGCTTGCGGATCTCGTGCACCAGGTCGTCGATCTGCCCCTCGGTGGGCTTGACCACCACCTCGGGGTCGACGAGGCCGGTGGGGCGGATGATCTGCTCGACGACGCCGTCCGAGCGGGAGAGTTCGTACGTTCCCGGAGTCGCCGACAGGTACACGGTCTGCCCGATGCGCTCCTGGAACTCCTCCCACTTCAGCGGACGGTTGTCCAGTGCGGAGGGCAGCCGGAAGCCGTGCTCGACGAGGGTGCGCTTGCGGGAGGCGTCGCCCTCGTACATGGCGCCGATCTGCGGCACGGTGACGTGCGACTCGTCGATGACGAGCAGGAAGTCCTCCGGGAAGTAGTCCAGCAGCGTGTTCGGCGGCGAGCCGGGCTCGCGGTCGTCGAAGTGCATCGAGTAGTTCTCGACGCCGGAGCACGTGCCGATCTGGCGGAGCATCTCGATGTCGTACGTCGTGCGCATCCGCAGCCGCTGGGCCTCCAGGAGCTTGCCCTGCTTCTCCAGCTCGGCCAGGCGCTCCCCCAGCTCCTTCTCGATGCCTCTGACGGCCCGCTCCATGCGCTCGGGACCGGCGATGTAGTGGGAGGCCGGAAAGACGTACAGCTGCTGGTCGTCGCTGATGACCTCGCCGGTCAGCGGGTGGAGGGTGGAGAGAGCCTCGATCTCGTCGCCGAACATCTCGATCCGGACGGCCAGTTCCTCGTAGACCGGGAAGATCTCGATGGTGTCGCCCCGCACCCGGAAGGTGCCGCGCGCGAACGCCATGTCGTTGCGGGTGTACTGGATGTCGACGAAGCGGCGCAGCAGTTCGTCGCGGTCGATCTCGTCGCCGACTGTGAGACTGACCATCCGGTCCACGTACTCCTGGGGAGTACCGAGGCCGTAAATGCAGGAGACGGAGGCGACCACGACCACGTCACGGCGGGTGAGCAGCGAGTTGGTGGCGGAGTGGCGCAGGCGCTCCACCTCCTCGTTGATCGAGGAGTCCTTCTCGATGTACGTGTCCGACTGCGGGACGTACGCCTCGGGCTGGTAGTAGTCGTAGTAGGAGACGAAGTACTCGACCGAGTTGTTCGGCAACAGCTCGCGGAACTCGTTGGCCAACTGGGCGGCCAGCGTCTTGTTCGGCGCCATCACCAGGGTGGGGCGCTGAAGCCGCTCGATCATCCACGCGGTGGTGGCGGACTTGCCGGTGCCGGTCGCGCCCAGCAGGACGACGTCCTTCTCACCTGCGCGGATGCGCTTTTCCAGCTCGGCGATGGCCGTGGGCTGGTCACCGCTCGGCTGGTAGGGGCTGACGACCTCGAAGGGCGCCACCGTGCGTTCGATCTGTGAAACGGGCCGCATGCAATCCACCGTACGACCCCGCACTGACAACCGGGGGCCGGTCACCAGTCCTGCGGAGTTCGGGAGCCCCGGTGTCCGGCGCGCGAGCCGGGGCGGGACAGCGGACGGCGTCCCGTGCCCGTGGGGGCGAACTCCGGGTGGGCCGGTACGCCGGGCTTGCGCTCGACGGGGATCCGGCCGGGTCTGCCCATGACCATCAACGGGTCGAAGAGCACGATGACGCCGGCCAGGCCCAGGAAGGCGAGCGGGCCGATCAGCATGGGGGCGAGCAGGGTCGCGGGCGCGTCGCCGCCCGGGCTGCCGGCCGCGCCGTGCAGGTGGACGCTGACGGCGGCCATGCCGGTGTAGTGCGTGCCGCTGACGGCGAGTCCCATGACGAGGCTCGCGCCGACGCTCCAGCGGAATCCGCGGATCTGGCCGGCGGCCCACAGTGCGGCGGTCGCGGCGACGACGGCTATGACGACGGAGGCGGCGACGATGAGGGTGTTGTACTGGAGCACCCCGTGCAGGCGCATCCCGGCCATACCCAGGTAGTGCATCGAGGCGATGCCCAGGCCGGTGACGGTGCCGCCGGTGAAGAGCGCCACTCCGGTCGCGCCCCGGTAGCCCACGATGAAGACGCCCATCCCCACCATGACGATGGCGACGCCGAGGCTGGCGAACGTGATCGCCTTGTCGTAGTGGATGGGGGTCTCCTTGACGGTGAACCCCATCATGGCGACGAAGTGCATGGTCCATATGCCGGACCCGATGGCGGCCGATCCCAGGGCGAGCCAGCCGGCCCGCCAGGACTGCGCGACCATCATCGATCTGGTGGTGCAGCGCAGACCGAGCGCGCCGCCGAGGCAGGCCATGAGGTACGCCACCACCGGTGTGACGAGTCCGTAGCTGAAGCCGTCGACGGTACCCTGCATGCGCGGCCGCCCCTCCCACCCCGATGGTTCCTGAACTCCGGAAAAGCGCCCCATCCCCAGCCCGTGACGACGGTCAGGGCTGAGGCAGAGAGTATGACCCTCACCGGGGCGGTCGAACGATTTTCCGGCAAAGAATCACGACGCTCCCGCACTTGTGCGTCGCCTGTGACCAGTGTCGGGCGATCCCGGCGCATTCGTGTCCCTGCCGCGGCCGAGCCTTCCGCTTCGGCACTGCCATCCTGATGCCGTCCGCAACCGAACCGGCACCAGGAGTGAGCATGTACGCGCGCATCGCCGCCGCCACGATCACGGCCCTCTTCGGACTCGGCGTCGCCATACTGCCCACCCCACGGGCCGGCGCCACCGGCGACCGCACGCCGGTCGTCATCGCCCACCGCGGCGCTTCGGCGTACGCGCCGGAGAACACGCTGGCCGCCGTCGACAAGGCGGCCGTCATGGGCTTCAGCTGGGTCGAGAACGACGTCCAGCGCACCAGGGACGGCCGACTCGTCGTCGTCCACGACGCCACACTGGAGCGCACGACCGACGTCAGGCGGACGTTCCCGGGCCGGTCACCCTGGCGGGTGAAGGACTTCACCTCCGCGGAGATCGCACGCCTGGACGCGGGAAGCTGGTTCGCCCCCCGGTACGCGGGCGTGCGCGTACCGACACTGCGGCAGTACATGGAGCGCGTCTCGCACAACCACCAGGACCTGCTCCTGGAGATCAAGAATCCCGAGCTGTACCCGGGTCTGGAGCGGCAGATCCTCAAGCTGCTCGGCAACGAGGGGTGGCTCGACGCGGACCACCTCGGGAACCGGCTGATCGTCCAGAGTTTCAGCGCGGACAGTGTGCGGGTGGTCCACGACCTGCGCCCAGGGATCACCACCGCCTACCTGGGCACGCCGCCGGTGACGGAGCTGCCGCTGTACGCGCGGTTCGCCGATCAGATCAACTCCGCGCAGACGAAGCTCTCCGCCCGCTACGTCTCCGCGGTCCACGCGCTCAAGGGACCGCACGACCGGCCGATGAAGGTCTTCGCCTGGAACGTCGACACGGCGGAGGCGGCCCGGCGGGTGGCCGGCTTCGGCGTGGACGGCATCATCACGAACGTGCCCGACGTGGTACGGACCGCGCTCAGCGCCTACTGAACGGCGGCGCGGTGCGCCCGCCCCGCGCACCGCGCCGCCCGGCCCCGCCAGGAGCCGTTGGTCAGTGCCCGAGTCACAGCCACCAGGACCTGCCCAGCCATATCGATGTCAGTGCCGCGCCGTACGGTGGGGCCCATGGACAGTCATGGGCACTTCGAGCAGCAGTCGGTGTGGACGGTCGTCCCGACCGGCATCGGTCCTCTGCTGCTGGCCGCCACACGCGAGGGCCTGGTGAACGTGGTGTTCCACGCCACGGACGCGGTGCGGGACAAGGCCCTGGAGCGGCTCGCGTCCCGAATGGGGACCCAGCCCGTGGAGGACCCCCGCTCACCGCTGCTGGCGGAGGCGATACGCCAGGTGACGGCGTACTTCGCAGGCGAGCTGCGGGACTTCGCGCTGCCCCTGGACTGGTCGCTGATCACCGGCTTCAACCGCCAGGTGCTGCGCGAGCTGGCGTCCGGCGTGCCGTACGGCACGGTCGTGGGGTACGGCGACCTGGCCGGCCGGGTGGGGCAGCCGGGCGCCGCCCAGGCCGTGGGTGTGGCGATGGGATCGAACCCGCTGCCGGTGGTGGTGCCGTGCCATCGCGTGGTCGAGAGCGGCGGCGGCATCGGCGGGTTCGGAGGGGGCCTGGAGACCAAGCGGAAGCTGCTGGCGCTCGAGGGGGTCCTGCCGGAACCGCTGTTCTGACCCCTGGAGGTCCGCGCCCCGGCCGTCGTCGGCTCCCGCACCTCACAGGGGTTTGACCGGGTGCGCGGCCCGCCAGAGATGAGGGAAGACCCACAGACAGGAGGCAGGCGCGTGCTGGTGGTGTCCGAAGAGGTGCGGGAGGCTCTCGCCGCCCGTCGGCCGGTGGTGGCCCTGGAGTCGACGATCATCGCGCACGGGCTGCCGCGCCCGCGCAATCTCCAGGTCGCACTGGAGTTGGAGGAGGTGGTCCGACAGGAGGGAGCGGTACCGGCGACGATCGCGGTGCTGGACGGCGAGGCGCATGTCGGCCTGGGCAAGGATCAGGTCGAGCGCGTCGCGAACGAGGACGGGATCCGCAAACTGGGCCACCGTGATCTGCCCCTGGCGGTGGCGGCAGGCGTCAGCGGGGCGACGACCGTGTCCGCGACGGCGCTGCTGGCCTCCCTCGCAGGCGTACGAGTGTTCGCGACGGGCGGGCTGGGCGGGGTCCACCGGGAGTGGACCGTGACTCAGGACGAGTCCGCCGACCTGGGCCTGCTGGCGCGGACCAGGATCACCGTGGTGTGCGCGGGCGTGAAGTCCATCCTGGACGTGCCCGCCACACTCCAGCGTCTGGAGACGCTGGGCGTGGCCGTCGCCGGATATCGCACGGACCGCTTCCCGGGCTTCTATCTGTCCGACTCCGGCCATCCGGTCGACTGGACGCTTCAGACGCCCGGGCAGGTGGCGGAGGTCATGCGGGCGCAGGACGCCCTCGGTGCCCAGCAGTCGGCGCTCATCGTCGCCAATCCGGTACCGGAGGAGGAGCAGCTCGATCCGGAGCTTCACGCACGCGTGCTCGCCGACGCGCTGACCGCGTGCCGCGAAAAGGGGATCACCGGTCAGGCGGTCACGCCGTTCCTGCTGGACCATCTGGTGCGGCACACCGACGGTGCGTCGCTCAGCGCCAATCTGGCGGCGGTGCGCGGGAACGTGCGTCTCGCGGCGCGGATCGCCGCGGCCTGGGCGGGGGCGTGAGCGGGGCTCTGCTGGTCGTCGGGGACGTCGTCACGGATGTCGTCGCACGGCACCACGGCCCGCTCGCCTCGGGTACGGACACGGCAGCCGACATCCGGACGCTGCCCGGTGGTGCAGGCGCCAACGTGGCGTGCTGGGCGGCTCGGTGGGGCTGCCCGGAGGTGCGGCTGCTCGGTCGCGTCGGAGCCGAGTCCGCCGCCTGGCATCTGCGGGAACTGACGGAGTCGGGCGTACGGCCGCATCTGGTCGTCGACCCCGAGGCTCCGACGGGCACGGTGATCTGTCTGGTGGACACGAGCGCCTCGGCGGAGCGCACGTTCCTGACGGACAGCGGGGCGTCGCTACGGCTTGCCCCCGGTGACTGGTCGGACGAGCTGCTCGAGGGTGTCGCACGGCTGCATGTGTCGGGATACCTGCTGTTCTCCGAGCCGAGCCGGGCGCTGGCCACGGTGGTCCTCGAAGCGGCACGCGCCCGTGGAGTGCCGGTGAGCCTTGATCCGGCGTCGGCGGGGTTCCTCGCCGAGCTGGGCGTGGACCGGTTCCTGGCGTTCGCCGAGAGTGTCGACGTGCTGCTGCCGAGCCGCGATGAGGCGTGTCTGCTGACCGGGCTGCCCGACCCGGCGGACGCGGCGGCCAAGCTGAGCCGTCACGTGCCCCTGGTGGTCAGCAAGCAGGGTGCACAGGGAGCACTGGTGGCGGTGTCGGGTGCGATCGCCGCCCGGATCCCGGCCGCCCCGGCCAAGCCCAGGGACACGACGGGCGCAGGGGACGCGTTCACCGGAGCGTTCCTCGCCGCGCTGCTCGCGGGGGCCGGTCCGGAGGAGGCCGCGACGGAAGGGTGCGGGGCGGGGGCGATGGCGGTGGAGACAGTGGGAGGGAGGCCGGTGAGGGGCGTGCGGTAGCTCCGGCGGGCTCCGCCGTACCGGGCAACAGCACTCCCCTTCGCCTCCCGCCTCTCACTCCTTGCGGCCCCACGCCGAGATCATCGGGGCGGTCGCCAGGTCCATCGTGCCGGAGGCGACGTTGGACAGATGACGGTCGATGTCCTCCTCGCCGGCCAGCCCGGCCGAGACGAGCTGGTCCCGGATCTGACGGATCGTCGCTGATTCGAGCGCCGCGCAGGCCGGGGAGGTGAGGGGGAAGTAGGCGTCGGCCTCGACCCGGCTGAGACCCGCCTCCCGCAGCAGACGTGGGAGCCTGCGGCCGTAGGAGAGGTCGGCGCCGCGTTCGGCGAGCAGCGTGCGGAAGCCCTCACGCAGGCGGTTGGCGAGCCGCTGCTCGGCGCCGTACTCGTCCGGGCAGCTCAGGGGTTGCAGCGCCGGGTCGGCGTCCTCGACCAGGAGGCGTCCGCCGGGGCGCAACGCCTTGACCATGGAGCGCAACGCCCTGTCGCGGTCAGGGACGTGGACAAGGACGAGCCGGGCGTGGACGAGGTCGAAGTCCCCGCCAGGGGGTTCTTCGGTGCCCACGTCGTGAGTGCGGACCTCGATCGGAGGCTGTGCGGCCTGGGCCGCCCACGAGGTGTCGATGTCTGTCGCGATGACCTGCCCGGTCGGACCGACCTTCTTGGCGAGCCAGGAGATCACCGAGGTGCCGCCGGCGCCGACCTCCCAGCACCGCCAGCCGAGTCCGATGCCGAAACCCTCGATGTGACGGAAGGTCGTGGGGTCGAAGAGCGTGGACAACGCTTCGAAACGCCGGCCGGCCTCGGTCTGCCGGTTGTCGAGGAGGTACCCGTCGTTGTGCGTCATGCGGAGATCATCGCAGTCGGCGTGCTGGTCGGGGTGGGGCGACGCTCCGCAGGGCTTTTGGGGGGCACCGCCCGGAGCGGCGGATCCGGGGCGGCGGATCCCGGGCGGCGGATCCCGGGCGGCGGATCCCGGG
Organism: Streptomyces sp. PTL18; assembly: GCF_059510295.1. Classification (NCBI taxonomy): domain Bacteria; kingdom Bacillati; phylum Actinomycetota; class Actinomycetes; order Kitasatosporales; family Streptomycetaceae; genus Streptomyces; species Streptomyces sp. PTL18. The sequence continues at coordinate 196,356 of NZ_JCAJZO010000013.1, forward strand.
CGGCGGATCCCGGGCGGCGAAGCGGAATATTCCCTTTCCACAGGCTTCTCCGTTGATCGCGGAGGGCTGGCAGACTGGCTCGCGACAGCGCAGAGTGCGGCAGGAGATCCACGCGAGGAGATCCAGATGTCCATGGCAGGGAATCTGCGGAAGGTGACCGGTCTCGACAGGGTCGGCGGCCTCCGCAAGGTGGCTCGGTTGGGGCGGCGCCGTGCGCGCGTCGATCTGAGCCATCCCGCCCGGTCGCCGCTGGGCTCCGCGGTGGTCAACTGCGTGGCCTATCAGGACGGTGTGCGCGTTCCGGAAGCCGGCGATCTCGTCGAGGCCGTGGAGCGGCTCCGCAAGAGCGACGGCGCTTTCGTCTGGCTGGGGCTGCACGAGCCGACGGACCAGGAGTTCGCCGGCATCGCCGAACTCTTCGACCTGCACCCGCTGGCGGTCGAGGACGCTGTGGAGGCGCACCAGCGTCCCAAGCTCGAGCGGTACGGGGACACGCTGTTCGCGGTGTTCAAGACCGTCTGCTACGTGGAGCACAAGGAGTTGACGGCGACGAGCGAGGTGGTGAACACCGGGGAGATCATGGTGTTCATCGGTCCCGCCTTCGTCATCACGGTGCGGCACGGCCGGCACGGTTCGCTCGGCCCGCTGCGCGAGGAACTCGAGGCCGATCCCCGGCAGCTCGCGAAAGGACCGGCCGCGGTGCTGCACGCGATCGCGGACCATGTGGTGGACGACTACCTCAGCGTCACGGACGCCGTCCAGGGGGACATCGACCAGGTCGAGACGGACGTGTTCGCGGAGAACGGCGGGCGGCTGGATCCGGGACGGATCTATCAGCTCAAGCGTGAACTCCTGGAGCTGAAGCGCGCGGTGACACCGCTGGACCGTCCCGTCCAGGAGCTGGCCACCCGGCCGATCCGGGTGATCGCCCCGGAGATACAGGCCTACTTCCGGGACGTCTCCGACCACCTGCAGCGCGCCACCGAGCAGATAGCCGCGTTCGACGAGTTGCTCAACTCGATCCTGCAGGCGCATCTGGCCCAGGTGAGCGTCGCACAGAACGAGGACATGCGGAAGATCACGGCGTGGGCCGCACTGATCGCGGTGCCCACCATGGTCACCGGGGTCTACGGCATGAACTTCGCGTACATGCCCGAGCTGCACTGGAAATTCGGCTACCCGCTGGTCCTCGTCGTGATAGCCGTGGCCTGCCTGGTGCTGTACCGGGGGTTCAAGCGCAACGACTGGCTGTGACCCCGGCACAGCTCCCGGCCGGTTGCCGGGTCAACGCGAGGCCGTCTTCGCGTAGACGCTCTCGACCCAGGTGGCGAGCTGGTCGTCCGTCAGATGCCCAGCCAGGTCGGCTTCGCTGATCATGCCGACGAGGCGCTTGTTCTGGATGACGGGAAGCCGGCGGATCTGATGCTCCTCCATCTCGTGGAGCACTTCGTCGACGTCGGCGTCCGCGTCGATCCACCGCGGCGTGCCCTTGGCCAGGTCGCCCGCGGTCACGCGTGAGGGGTCGTGGCCCACGGCCACGCAGCCGACGACGATGTCGCGATCGGTGAGGATGCCGCACAGCCGTTCGTTCTCGTCGCTGATGGGCAGGGCACCGACGTTGAGTTCGCGCATCAGCTGGGCGGCGCGGTCCAGGGTCTCGTGGGCGGGGATCCACTGGGCACCACGGTGCATGATGTCTCCGGCGGTGGTCATGGGTACCTCCCGGTGCCGGACGGCCGGCGCGGCACGGGACGCACCGCAGGTCCCGGCGCACTTCAATTCTCGCCGCGCCCCCGTGGAATCGCACCTGGAACGACCGGACGGCAGAGGTGCGTCCGAGGCGACTCACGCAACCGGGTGCGTGATCAGCCGTTCCAGGCCGGGCGGCGTGGATCGTCCGCGCGGACCAGCACATCGGCGACGGCGCCCGGGCCCGTCTCCGCGTCGTAGCGCTCGAACGCGGGCAGGGTCCAGTGTTCCGACTCGGGCGTGCGGCGGCGGAGCGCGCCCGGGGAGAGGAGCACGTGGACGGTCAGATCGAAGGGGAACCAGTGCCGAAGGAGAAGGGGGCCGTGGAGCAACAGCAGACCACCGGGCGGGAGGTGGACATAGGGGCTGCGGGTCGAGCGGTCGGTGACCGGGTCCCAGAGGTCGGGCAGGACGCGGCCGTCACCGCCGGGCTCGAGGGGGCCGAAGACCTCGCGCCACAGGGCGCCGGTGTCGAGCCATCCGTCATAGTAGGAGTCCGGATCCCGATGACCGTGCTCGAGGCGGACAGACGCGGGCCGCAGAAAGCCCTCCGCGCCGACGACGAGCGAGGGCCGGCCGCGTATGCGCAGGGCGTCGGACACGCGCTGGGCGAGGTCCCCGGGGCGCGCGGCCGGGGCTCCGTCGAACGCGATGCGCGACCAGGGGCTGCCGTCGCCGGGCTTCAGCTCGAGCAGCCGGTCGGCGAGGGTGTCGCCGAGCCGTTCCCAGGTGATCGCTTCGAGTCGCACAGGGCCCATGATGCCGCGCCGCGCCGGCGAACCCCCTTCACAGCTCGTGGCAGGCGGGCGGTACCGGCCTCGGCCGGGAGCGGAGCGCGGAAGCCGGCCCGGGACCGGCGACGTCACCCCTGCAGCCGGGCCGGAGGCCAGTGGGCAAGAGGTGCCTTCTGCGGTCGGTGCCCGGGCGGACGGGGAAGGAGAGGGACATGGCACCGACCCCGGCTCCCCCGCTGTCCGGCGCACCTCTCGTCTTCCAGCCGATCAGGCGGCGGCACTGTGCCGACTGCCGGAGGGGACCGTTGCGGTTGCTGGTACTGGAGGAGGGGAACCCGCGGTGCCTGGAGTGTGCGGATCTCGGACATCTGGTGTTTCTGCCGCGGGGTGATACGGCGCTGACCCGGCGGGCGCGAGAGGCGAGCGGCCTGTCGGCGGTGGTGGTGCGGTTCAACCGGCGCCGCAGCCGGTACGAGCGCCAGGGCGTGCTCGTCGAGGAGGCGGCGCTCGCCCTGGCCGAGGAGCGGTGCCTGGCGGACGCGGAAGCGCGGCGCAGGCGGCGGGCGCGAGACGCGCGGCGGCGGGCGGATGAGGACGCGCGGTTCGCGGAGGCGTTCGCAGCGGAGATCCGGCGGCTGTTTCCTGGATGCCCGGCCGAGCGGGCGCGGGCGGTCGCGGGGCATGCGTCGGTGCGCGGCAGCGGACGGGTCGGGCGCAGTGCGGCGGGACGGGCCCTGTCACCGGAGGCGGTCACGGCTGCGGTCCGGGCGTCCGTACGGCACCTGGAGACGCCGTATGACCGGCTGCTGATGGACGGCGTGGCGCGGACCGAGGCACGACGGCGCATCGCGGGACGTGTGGAGGCGGTGCTGCAGGAGTGGAGGCTTCGGGAGGCGGCGTGATCCGGTGCGGGCTCGGCAGTGCTGCCGGTGGTCGAGCGCGGGGCCGACGGTACGCCTGCGACACCCGGGGTCTCTGGGGTGAGTCGTGATCGTCCTGGGGAGGGCGGTGCTGACGCCGCGCTCCACGTGGTGTCGTAGGTCCTGGTCCTGGTCCTGGCCTGAGACACCGGCCGTCGCGGTGACCCGCGCAGCGGTGCGCGCACGGGCCCGGGGCGTCGTATCGTGGCTCGAAACGATCCGGTCTGGACGCAAGGGGCACGGCGATGGCCGATCCCAAGGGTTTTATGACCACACCCCGCGAGGAATGGCCGCGCAGGCCGGTCGAGGAACGGGTGCGGGACTGGAACGAGGCGTATGTCCCCGGGGCGCTGCTGCCGATCATCAGCCGGCAGGCGAACCGCTGCATGGACTGCGGGATCCCGTTCTGCCACCACGCCTGCCCGCTCGGGAACCTGATCCCCGAGTGGAACGACCTCGTCTCGCGCGAGGACTGGCGGGCGGCGAGCGACCGGCTCCACGCCACGAACAACTTCCCCGAGTTCACGGGGCGGTTGTGCCCGGCCCCCTGTGAAGCGGGCTGCGTGCTCGCGATCAACCAGCCCGCGGTCACCATCAAGAACGTGGAGGTGGCCATCGCCGACCGGGCCTGGGAGGAGGGGTTCGCGCCACCGCGCCCGCCGGAGCGGCTGTCGGGGCGCACCGTGGCGGTCGTCGGGTCCGGGCCCGCGGGCCTGGCCGCGGCACAGCAGCTCACCCGGGCCGGACACACGGTGGCTGTCTACGAGCGGGCGGACCGGATCGGAGGATTGCTGCGATACGGGATACCGGCGTTCAAGATGGAGAAGCGGCATCTCGACCGCCGACTGGAGCAGATGCGTGCGGAAGGGACGAAGTTCCGTACGTCCACGGTCATAGGGAAGGACATCGGGGCCGCTGAGCTGCGGTCGCGGTACGACGCGGTGGTGATCGCGACCGGTGCGACAGCATGGCGTGAACTGGACGTGCCGGGACGCGAGTTGGGCGGTGTCCACCAGGCGATGGAGTATCTGCCGCTGGCGGACCGGGTGTGCGAGGGGGATCTGGAGGTCTCGCCGCTGTCGGCGGCCGGGAAGCATGTGGTGATCGTGGGAGGGGGGGACACCGGGGCGGATTGTCTGGGGACCGCGGTGCGTGAACGGGCCGCGTCCGTGACGCAGCTCGACATCTATCCACAGCCGGAGACGGAGCGGGACCCGGACACCGAGCCGTGGCCGACGTATCCGAGGATCTACCGGTTGTCCGCGGCGCACGAGGAGGCGCGGGATCTGCGTACGGCGCCGGCGGCGGACGCCGACGCGCGGCTGTTCGCGGCCTCCACGCTCCGCTTCACGGGAGACGCGTCCGGGCACGTCCGGGCGCTGCACCTGGTCGAGGTGGACGAGCGGCGGCGGCCCCTGCCGGGCTCGCAGCGGACGCTGCCCGCCGACCTGGTGCTGCTCGCCCTGGGGTTCTCGGGGCCCGACCGCGAGGACGGGCTCATCGAACAGCTCGGACTGGCGCTCGACGCACGCGGGGCTATCGCGCGGAACGAGGGCTTCGAGACGAGCGCCCCGGGTGTGTACGCCGCCGGCGACGCGGCGCGCGGGCAGTCGCTGATCGTATGGGCCATCGCGGAGGGACGGGCCGTGGCCGCGGCGGTGGACCGACAGCTGTCCGGCGGGGCGTCACGACTGCCGGCACCGATCGGGCCGTACGACCGCCCGATGACGGCGTAGGCCCGCGGGTACCGGCGAAGGGCCGGCAGCGGACCGCCGGGTGCCGGGTCCGTACCGGTCGCGACCGGTACGGCACCGCCCGGCCGTACCGGGCACCCCGGCTCGCCGTCGGA
>NZ_JCAJZO010000014.1:0-199681 GCF_059510295.1 Streptomyces sp. PTL18
CCATCGTGCTGCTACCTCCGTTGCCCGACCCAGGCCGGTCATGACACACGGATATCGTGTGCATCAGAGACAGTTGGCTCCGACGTCGTTCGGAAGAAGTCACCCCCCGTCAGCCCTGCGCGAAGTTCGCCTCACAGTCGGTGCAGGGTGCGTTTCTTCTTGAGGGACCTCGCTGCTGGCCAGCACGGACGTGGTCGGCTCTCGGAAGGCGGCGTGACCTACCGTGCCGCGCTTGCTGCAGGTGCGAGACGCTGACCAGGGATTTCTCGTCCCTCCAGAAGAAATGCACCCTCCTGGGAACCGACCCCTCAAACACCCACTTACAGCTCGGCCCGACCAGACTCTGGATCCCATCCCGACTTGCTGAACTCCTCCACCAGCTCACGCACGCACCGCGTCGGCACGCGGCCCTCACCCCGCCGCCAACGGACCAGCCCCCATGGCTCTTCCCGGGCGTGCTCCCTGGCCACCCCCTCAGCCGCAAGGCGTTCAACGACCAACTCGTCCGGCAGGGCATCCACACCAGACCCGCCCGAACCGCGGCACTGATTGCCCTCCCCGCAGAACTGCCCGCACCGGTCCTCGCCGACCTACTCGATGTCCACGTCCACACCGCACTGAAGTGGGCCAGCCACGCACAACGCGACTGGAGCACCTACCTCCGCGCACGGATGACCACACAGCCCGGCCGAGTCGATGCGGGCCTTGCCTCCCCGGCTGCCGTGATCACGACCAGCGACTGATCGTCGGAATCCAGGGCCCGTGGCTCGGCCTTGGACTACATTCTGGGCCATGGACCCTTCCCTGAGCGCCTTGATCGTCGCTGTGGTGGGGGTGATCGGCACCATCACGTCCGGGCTACTGGCGCACCGCAGCGCGCTTCAGGCCAAGACGGTAGAACTCGACCATGCAGAGAGGCAGAGGCGGGAAGAGCAACTGGCGATCGAACGCCGGGAGGCCCTCAGCGCACGGCGAGCCTCCTACGCAGCGTTCAACCAGCGCCTACGGCAGTTCCACTCCGTGCTGTCGAGAGATTACCTCGCTCTTGCTTCTGGGCAGGCGAGTTCTCAACAGGGCCAAGAGCGGGAAGAGCCTCGCCGCATCTTGCGCGACGTATACGCCGAGGCGCAGATGGTGATCAGCGATGACGTGCTTGCTGTCGCGAGCAACATCGTGCATCAACTGCATCGCATCCACGCCTTACTCGGCCAGCACGAGCAGGAGATCGCAACTGAGGAGCCCTTGGAAGCCATCAAGGACAGATTGGAACGCGCCTCGGAGGGCCTGTACGAGGTAAGGCAGACCATGCGACGAGACCTCGGCGTCTCGGCGCTCCCGATCCACCGGCCCGACGGCTACGGCGCTACGTGATCGATGTCGAACGACAAGTGCGCTGCCAGGTCGGCAGTCAAGCGGAGGCACCATGAGGCCCTTGTATTGGACCAGGTCCAGCTACTGCGACTCGGCAGGGCTCGACTGCGTCGAAGTAGCGTTGATCCTTGGCCCCGCACCCGCGGTCTGCCTGCGCGACTCCAAAGTCCCATCCATCCCCGCGCTCGCCTTTGAGCCCACTGCATGGTCGGAGTTCGTCAACTTTATCGAGCGGTTGAAACCATGCGGCTGACCAGCACTGCAAGCCGGGCTGGTCGCGGAGTCGAGCAGTCAAGCAGCGTGGGCAAACCTGCCAAGCTACACCGTCCGTCGGGGGGTGCGTTTCTTCTGGAGGGACGAGAAATCCCTGGTCAGCGCCTCGCACCTGCAGCAAGCGCGGCACGGTAGGTCACGCCGCCTTCCGAGAGCCGACCACGTCCGTGCTGACCAGTAGCGAGGTCCCTCAAGAAGAAACGCACCCGTCGGTGCACCGCCGCACGGCCCGTCGCCTCGGGTTGCCCGCGGTGGCGGTCGCCGGAGCAGCGCCGCTCAACCGCTCCGAGAGCCCAGGCTGAGGATTCGGGATCCACCCCCACCGCGGGGGCGTACGTCGTCCTCGGTCATGTGCTCGCACCAACCGGGCCTGTGCGCGCACTGCGTCGGGGAGATCAGGATCGTGTCATCCGGGTGAGTACGCCACTCCCTCTTCACGAACATGCCTACCGAACGCGGGGGCGCCGACGCGGACGAGTCCGGCGGACATTCGCATCCGAGCCCGATGACGATCTTGCTGCCGCACTCGTCGCAGCGCTCTTCTTCCACTGGTCTCGCGCCGCCTTCACGCGGTGTCGGAGTCGACCCGGTAGACGATCTTCCCTTCGGACTCGGTGAACCCTCGCGACTCGTAGAAGGCCCGTGCGCCTGGGTTGTCGCGGTCGGCCATCCATTCCACCCGGCTGCAGCCGGGGCGCGCGGCGGCCAGGGCGCGGAGTTCGTCCATGAGGCGGGCACCGATGCCCTGCCGACGCAGGGTGTCGCGGACGTAGAGCTCCTTCAGGAACAGGGAGTGCGAGGAGCCGGCGGCTGGCCAGAGGAAGGAATAGGCGGCGAGGCCGACGATGTCCCCGGTCTCGTCCTCGACGAGCAGGGCGGAAGCCAGTGGTGGCACGCCGAAGAGGGCTTCTTCCACCTGCAGGCGGCGCTCCTCGATCGGCTGGATATCTGTGTCGGTTGCCCCGTAGAACCGCTCGATCTCCTCGATCAGCTCGGCCACGGCCGGGACGTCCCGCTTCTCTGCGGGACGGATCGTCACGGTCATCGGCGCCTCCTGTCCTTCCTCGATTGCTTCGGTCGCTGCTGCACTCGTTCGTTCCAACGCGTGATCCTCTCCTGGCGGTACGGCACACGCGCCTATGGCGACGAGGCGGCCTGCGCGTAGGGGTTCCAGCCGTGCTGCCGCAGGGAGCCCTGGACGTGTCGGATGAGGTACTCCAGGTCCGCGCAGTAGACAGACGGGTTCCGGTAGCCCTGGGCTTCGCTGAAGCGGTGTGGGAGGTAGCCACCGCCGCACACGTCCAGGAGTGGGCAGGCGCGGCACTTCTCGGCGAGCGCGTCCTTGCCGTGCTGCCGGTGCAGCAGCTTCGGATGCGACAGAGCTTCGTCGAGGGAGTGGCGGAGGACGTCGAGCCCGAGCCAAGTAGCACCCTCCTCGACGGACCGCAGGGTGTCCACGGCCTCGATGGAGCCGTCGGACTCGATCACGACGCTCGTCGGCGGGGCCAGGCCGAGCGTCTCCACCGAGCCGCGCACGCCAGAGCTGAGGGCCACGATGTCTTCCAGCATCCGGACGCTGTGCCCGTACTCAGGCCGGGCGAGCCAGGCGTCGTACACCCTGCTCATCCACAGCCCGTACTCGGGCACGCTCGGGTCGGAGCGGTTGGGCGGGTCGTCGTGGGTCGCGTGCGGCAGACCAAAGTCGATGATGGGCGGTTCGAACGCCGCCAGGTAGTCGTGGACCTCCACGGGGTCGTTGGCCAGATCCACGACGGCGAGCAGCCCCGCGAACAGGTGTGGCCGCGACCGCAGGAGTTCGATGCCACGCACGGCGGAGGCGGCGCTCGACCGCCCTGCGTGGGTCAGCCGGTGCCGGTCATTCGCAGGTGGCGGTCCGTCGAGGCTGACGCCGACCGCAACCTCGTACCGTTCGAAGAGGTCCAGCCAGGCATCGGACAGAAGGGTTCCGTTGGTCTGGAGCTCGAAGAGGACCCGGGTACCGGTCGGCGCAGCGGCCCGGACGGCCTCCAGCAGACCGGCCATGTGCCCGACGCCGACGAGAAGCGGCTCCCCGCCGTGCAATACGACGTGGATGGTCCGGAGGCGGTGTGCGGCGGCGTGCTCACCTATCCGCCGGGCCGCAGCCCGGGCCACTGCGAGGTCCATACGGGCGGGCAGGCGCTGCGCCGCCTGGTCCGTGGAGTTGAAGACGAAGCAGTAGTCGCAGTCGATGTTGCAGCGGTTGGCGACCTTGAGGATGAACGTCCGGAAAGGAACGGGGCATTCGAGTTCTGTCATCGAGCGGACGTGCTCACAGCGGCCAGGGCCAGATGAGCGAGGCCGCGTGGGCACCTTCACCGATCCGGCTCGTCGCGCCCTCCTCGGCCTCGAGCCGCTGCCGGACACGGGCGGCCACGCGGTCCAGGACGGCGGTGCCGGGCGCCGTCGGCTCCGCGGACGCCGGGCCGACGGGCGTGATGGTGCGTGGCTCGGTGACGGACGTGGGTGACGGCATTCAACGCTCCTCGTGAGGTACGTGCCGGAGGCGGCACGGTGCGACGGGGTTGAAGCGACAGATCAGCCGGAAACGTAGCATCCTCAACCACCCACCGGGCACAGGAAATTCGGCCACATGGTCGGCGTCAACCGGACCGCGGCACCAGCAACCGTTCGATATCGTCCACGGCCGCGCTCACTCCCAACCGCCGGTAAACGGTCACGGCGGCTCGCAGCGAGCCCACTCCGTGACCAGGCCCGTCAATCGTCCAGTCGCAGCGGCCGATGCCCTCCAGTGCCCGCGCCTCCTCCAGCGGGCAGTGGATGTCCCGCGCGAGCGTGAGCGCCTGACCAAAGTGCCGACGGGCGGCCGTCGGTTCATCGGAGGTGAACAGCAGCATCCCCCAGTGGTTCAGTACCTCTGCCTCGCCGCACCGGTCGCCCAGGCCCCTCAGGATCTCCAAACCGCGTTGGAACGCCTCGATCGCGCCGTCGCGCTCACCGACGATGCCGCGCGCCACGCCCAGCTCGCTCAGCGAGGCGGCCTCACCCCCGCGGCTGCCGAGCTCGCGGTAGGCGTCCAGGGCCTCCTCCAGAAGCCGGATAGCCGCTGTCGCATCCCCGGTCACACGCTCCACGACGCCAAGGTGGCGGACGCTGGTCGCGCGGCCGAACCGTTCACCGAGATCGGTGAAGTGCGTCAGGGCCTGGCTGTGTGCCGTCCGCGCTGCCTCGATGTCTCCGGTCAGCCGTCGGACGACGCCCAACTCGTTCAGCGCGTAAGCCTGGTGCACACGGTCGTCCAGCTCCAGGTAGATGTCGAACGCTTCCTGGTGATGCCGCGCGGCCAGGTCGTACGCGCCCATGAGGCAGTGCACGACGCCCAGGTCCCGCAGGGAGTTCGCTTCCCCGTACCGGTCACCGAGTTCTCGGTAGATCGCCAGGGCCTCGCTCTGCGCATCCACCGCGGCGTCGAACCGGCTCATCTGCCGGTGCGTCATGCCGAGATCGGCAAGCGCGTTCGCCTGTCCGAGCCGGTGTCCCAGCTCACGGTAGAGGGCGAGGGCCTCGGTCTGGGCGCGGGCCGCGTCCTCGTTGTCCGCCGTCAGGTACCAGACGATGCCCAGCTGGTTCAGTGCGTCCGCCTTGCCGCGCCGGTCGTCGACCGCTTCGTACGCTGTCACGGCGTCGTTGAGGGCCTCGATCGCCTGTGGGTAGGCGGCCATGAAGCGGCGTACGACACCCAGCTCGGCGAGGGCATCGCCCCGGACCCGCTGGTCGCCGGTATGGCGGGCGGCCTCGGCGGCGGTCCGATGGAGCCCGACGGCCTGGTCCCAGGGGCCGGCCTGGCGCAGGAAGGGCGCCATGGACGCGGCGAGCCGGACCACGAGGTCGTACAGGGCGAGACCGTTCGCCCGCCGTACGCAGGCCAGGATGTTGGCCCGCTCGGTCTCCAGCCAGCTCAGGGCATCCGCCCGCGACTCCAGGACCGGCGTCTCCACCCGCGAGGCGCCGTCCGGCGCCGGTGGCACCGCGGCTCCGCTGCGCACGATGTGCCCGTTCGCGACGGCGAGAGCGGCCAGGTAGTAGGTGCACACACGCTGGACGGCCTGTACGTGGTCCATGCTGTCTCCCTCGGCGGCGAGACCGCGAGCGTAGTCGCGCAAGAGATCGTGCAGCCGGTAGCGACTCCCCGGGTGCTCGTCGATCAGATGGTCGTCGTAGAGCGCCTCAAGATGCCGACGGGCTACTACGACCGAGACCTCACCAAGCGCCGCACCGACGTGCGGGTCGAGATCGGTGCCCGGAAAGAAGCCGAGCTGTCGGAAGAAGCGCTGCCGCTCCGGCACGAGATCCCGGTAGGACAGATCGAACGTCGCGGTGACGGCGCGTTCCCCGGCGCGCAGCTCCCCCAGGCGGTCCCGCGCCGCCACCAGCCGCCCGCGCAGGTCCTCGGCGCTCCAGGACGGATGGTGCCGCAACCGTGCCGCAAGAAGCGACACCCCCAGCGGCAGACACCCGCACAGCCGCACCAACTCGTCTGCCACATCCCGGCCGAGAGCGTCGGCCGGTCGCCCACTGAGCCGTACGAAGAGTTCGACCGCGTGATCCGGCGGCAGTGCGTCCACCGACATGACCACCTCCTCGTTCGCCACCAGCCGCTTGCGACTGGTCACCAATACCAGGCAGCCACTCCCACCGGGGAGCAGCGGCTCCAGCTGTCGATAGCTGGCGGCGTTGTCGAGAATCAGCAGCGCCTTCTTGTCCGCGAGCCTGCTCCGCCACATGGCGGCCCGGGCCTCCGTGACCGCTCCGATGTCGTCACCGACAGGAATCTGCTGCGTCGGCACGCCGGCGGCCGCGAGAAGCGAGGCGAGCGCCTCGCCAGCCTGCACCGGAGTACGCCCCGGCGTGTGCCCGTTGAGATTCACGAAGAGCTGCCCGTCGGGGAACCGCTCCGAGAGCAGGTGGCCGGCGTGCACGGCGAAGGTGGTCTTCCCGACGCCGGGCATGCCGTCGATCACGTGAACGGGCAGCCCCTCGCCACGCTCCTGTGAAGCCCGCACCGAGCCCACCAGCCGCTCCAGCTCCGCGGCACGGTCGGTGAACGCGGCGGTGTCGCGCGGCAACGAACGCAGCACCTGGGCGGCCCCCGGTGGCCCCGCTCCATCCTCCGGTCGCCCCGGCGGGGTGGGAGGCCGCGTCTCGGAGAGCCCGGCGAGCAGGGCCGTCAGCCCCGCCATCGTCACGCCCAACACGACGAACGAGAACCAGGCGTGCTCCTGTAACCACCCCAGCCATCCGGGCCACCGCGACTCATTGGACACGGCGTTCGTGACGAGCCCGACCAGCAGCGTGGTCACAGCGCCGCCTCCAGCGACGACGGCGATCGCGATCCCGCGCCGGAGTCTCATACGGAGGCCCCAGCAGCCGGGGGAGCGGCCGATTCCCCCCTGGTGCCGCTGCTGAGACACCACGCACTGATAACCGACCTGGTCACGAAGGCAACCCCCGAATACGACACCCCAACTTCCCTAACGGAACAGTCCTCGTAGACCTTGGTCAAGGGCGCGTCTGAGCCACGGCGCGCGCCGGGTGCCGCAAGGCGCGCTGGCCCACGGCCACCGCACCATCTTCAGAAGTTCACGCGACCGCTACTGATGCCGCGGTGGCTGCTTTCCTATCGGCCCCGGCCACGAACTGGTCAATCGGCTTGGGGCCTACTCGGCATCGCAGGCCGTGGCCTCGGATCCAGTCGGTTTCGTAGACCTCGTGCCAGTACTCTCGCTCTTCTTGCCCGCCTCGATGGGGGCGTAGCGCCGCCGTTGAAGCTCATCGCGTTCAACGTCCGGGATCGTCATCGACTCGGCAAGCACGGCGGCGAGCGCGTCAACTTGAGTGTTGTCGATGTCAGCGTGGAAGAGCCACCGGATGTTCTCGTCGCGCGTGATGAGGTCGATCGCCAAGCGCGCGCTTCCGTCCTGTGAGGTCGCTGCTCGGATGTATCGCACTTGGTCGATCGGGATGTCTTGAAGGACCTCGCCTTGCTCAAGGAATGCGTTCGTCTTGGCCGTGATGATGCGGCGATCCGTGACGGCGACCAGTGTTTTTGCCGCAGCCTTGTCCATCGCTGCCGCCAACATCTCCTTCGCTCCGCCGAGAATCGCAGAGATTGGATCGAGGGCATCGAGCTGGTCGGGGAAGCCGAGGACACGTAAGGTCTCACCGTCCTCGAGGAGCCATCGCAGGATGCGAAGGTACGGCTCGAGACCCAGCGATTTGGGTGCGCAGACGACGCCCGGAGCCTCGAGCGGAGGCGCTGGCGGATGGAGAGCATCGGCAAGAGGCTCGATCGCCTCCAGAAGGCGGGCGGAGATTTCGCGGGCTGCCTTCACGTCCTTCCGCTTCCCCAGCAGCGGCCATGTGTCGGGGCCGGGGAGTTCGACGATGATCCGCAGTTCCCGCGTCAGCGTGTCGAGGAGGCTCGTCGTCTCGGCGAGAGCGGAGTCGAACTCCGCGCGGGTGTCGCGCGCGATGACCTCGGCGTACTGCCCCTCGGCGGCGTCCTCGCGTCCAGCGGCTCTCGCCCTCGCGGCGCGGAGCGCGTGATACCCGGTCCATGCCTTGACGGAGGACAGGAGGGCGTAGGCGTCGAAGACGATCGCTTCGGCGTTCGTCTGCAGATACTCACGGTGGCTGCGTGCGTCGGGCCGACCGATCTGCCTGACGTGGTCGCGGACGTTCCCTCGGTAGAGCTCAAGCTGCTTCTGCAGCAGCGCTCCACTACCCGCGACGTCCTCCCACAAGGACGTCGGGACCGATTCGATCTCTCGTGCCTGGTCGACAGCGCGATCGATGGCGGCGACGAGCCCCGTCAGTTCGGCCCACTGATCCTTGCGGATGGTGGTGAGGACCTGACTTGTCACCGCGAGGTTGGTCCTGACGAGACCCGAGACCTCACTCAGCATCATCTGAAGACCGACCATGGCCAGCGCCGGCCCGATCGAGGCCGCGGTCTGCGCCTTGCTCACCGCATTCACGGAGTAGAAGCGGGCCTGATGCAGGATGCGGCCAGGAACCATCACCGCTCCGAGGTTCCCGCCGTCCTTGACGGCGAGCGTCGCGCCGCTCTTCAGCAGGGCCTGTGCCGTGTCGCCGATCCTGTAGAGCCCCTGCACGCTGGCGAACGCGTTTCCGAGATTGCCGACCACGGTCGCCGCGTTCCCGATCGAGGCGAGGACCGCTGAGATCTGCTTGCGGTCGACAGCTGGCACGATCCCGAAGTCGATCAGATCGGGCTTCAGCTCCGGCGGGACCTCACCGGCGACTACAGCCACCCCTGGGAGTACCTCCACCAGGACCGTCGCCGCCGTCGTCGAGTCGATGTCCGAGTTGGACGTCGGATCGTCCACAACAGGTGAGTCGGTGGTATTGCTTCGGCCGTTCTCCTCAGGCTCGGCGATCTCCATCGAGTCCGAAGGGTCCTGCATGCGATGTCCTCCCCGCGGGCGCGCGCAACGGCCGGACGTCGTCGGCGTTGAGTGCCGAAGTCTACGGCTCGACGCCCTGCGGTTCAGCCCGAATCCATCGGCGTTGATTCCGGACTGGGTGGTGCCCAGGCATGGGTGTACCCGGAGTCAGCTGCGCAGGCAGCTGCCCGCGCGTGATCAGGATCGCCGGAGTGTGCGTCGGCCGGATGCCGGCCAGACGCACGCTCTCGGGGCCGTCCTCCACTGTCGCGGGCCAGCGCGAGGACTTCCGCACCGGACTTGCCGAGGGCCACGGCCTGTCCGTCGCTGACTTCGTCCACTCCGTCGTCACCAGCGGTCCTGGCCGCCGTGCCGTGCCCGCTGACGGTGTCCCGCCACCGCGCTTGTAGCCGTCCCACAGCCGGCCGCCGGCCTGTTCCAGTACCTCGTCCACCACGCCGACGAGGGCGTCATCCCGCCCCTCCAGCACACGAAGGGCGTGATGCAGACGCACGCCGAGCCCCGGTGCCGTGGACTCAAGACGTCGTGTCAGCCACTTCCCGCCTCCACCCCAAGATCCGCCAATGGCCAGCGCCAACTCGCCGGTTCACCGCTTGGGCGAGCCTGCCCACCTATTTACCAGTTCGCCATGGGCAGATGGGAAAGATCCTGAAACGACTGGCGCACAGCTGCGTAGCCATGTCAACCTGCAACACCTTGCCCGAAGACCTGGTCAGCGAGGTGATGCCAGTGATCCTGGACGGCCAGTGTTCTCTCCTCTCGAGCCCATGGAGGCGCCCCTGCTCCCGCACCACTCCAGCGACCCCTCCCGACCGGACTTGCCGGACCCGGTGTACTGGGTCACCCCGCGTCATCTGGCTGGCGACGACGGTGCGCTCGCCCAGAGGATCGGCGACACCCTGTCCGACCTCGGCTGGCGCATGTGGCCCACCGCCCGCCACACCCTTCTATATGTAAGCCCGGACGGGCTGCGTGGCGCCGAGTGGATCCTCGCGGCTTACCCGTTCGAGCTGGGTGGGCTGCCCGTTGCCTGGCAGTTGAGCGCCCGGCCGCATGCCACCTCCGCGATGGCGGAGTGGAACGCGTACTTCACCACCGGCGTCTCCCACGAGGCGCTCGCCGATCTCCTCGTGGCGATCGACGCCCGTGAGGCGCCCGACGTCGGCTTCGAGGGGCCCGAGACGGTCCTCGACGCGCTGAGTGCCCGGGGCTGGATCCGCGACGTGGATCGCCCCCGCACCACCGCCACGGACCCCGGGTTCTCCGCCTGCGTCTCCCTGGAGATGCTGCCGCCGCTCATCGAGGACGCCGACCCGCGTCCTGACCCGGTGGGCTGGCAGGCGTGGGCGGAACCCGTGCCTGGCGCACCGTATCTGTGGTGCGCCAGCTTCAGCGCCAGCGTCCCCCATGACCTAGTCGCCGCGTTCGCGTCCTCACTCGCCTCCCCGGTCCCGGTGCCTCGCCACACCGTGCCTGCGAGCGCCAAGGGGCGGCTCACCGTCGTCCGCCGCAGCTGACGGCTCCTGCCCTGAGAAGCCGCTGCTGTGCGGCTCGTCGCCGATCTCTCCCAGCAGAGACATTCCCGTACCCGCTAAATGAAAGATAGGAAGAGATCTTGTTCTTTCGACGCGCTCGCGAGGACCGTGCATTCCGTGAAGCACAGCGTGCGGGCTACGAGTTGCTCCTGAGGCTGCAGGCCACGCAACCGTGGCCCGACTCCCACGAGCCGACCTCACCCTCTGTCGCGGAGGAAGCGGTGGCGCCCGACTTCCTGCCGCCGGAGCTGCGGGTGCCGTCGCGCCAGGAAGTGGCCGGGGTGATGATGCGCTGGCAGCAGCCGCTCGTCATCGACGGCGAGGTCCGTACATGCCCCGAGTGCGGTATGTACCGAGACTGGATCGTCTTCTGTATGCGCGACGACTCGGTGTGGCTGCGTTGCCGGGCCGGCCACGAGACGGGGGAGCCCGGCCTGGATGCGGCCTGGTTCAACCGTCACTCCGGCCCCGCCGACCGGTTCCACCCCACTCTCGAAGAGGGCCTGCGCCACCTGGGCCATTGACCTCCCGAAACCCCTGCTCCTCCGTACTGCCGGCGCCCGGAGGGCCGGCCTGGTCAGACCGTCCGTTTCGCAGGCCATAAAGGGGTTTCCTATGCGCCTTCACACCACGACCGTCCTCAGCCTCAGCGCCCTCGCCGTCCTGGTCCTGGCGGGTTGTACCCATGGCAGCGCCGCCCCCTCCGGCCCGATGTCCTCCCCGACCGTCCCGGTGCACCTGGACGGCGAAAGCTCCCCGGCACCCGCTCCGCTGTCCTCAGCCGCGCTGACCAAGCGGCTCCTGGACGAGAGCGACCTCGGCGCGGACTACGCCCGCATGCTGCAGCGCCCCGCGCAGCACGACGACGTGAGCGTGATCGGCTGCCCGGCGCTGGAGAAACTCGGCAGTGACGCGGCGACCGGCGCAAGCCTCGTCTTCCCCCGCAAGGCGAAGTCGTCCTTCACCTACGCCGGCGGCAGCAACTCCGAGCTGACCGAGGAGCTGTACAGCGACACTGCTGCGAAGCTGTCCAAAGGCATTGGGGAGATCTTCGATGCGATGGTCTCTTGTCCGACGTACCAGGTGGTGTCGGGCAGCACCCCCATCACCGTCACGACCCGGAGCGTGTCCGCACCCCGGCTGGGGAACGAGCGGTGGAGCCTGCTGCTCACCTTCACCGCTAACGGGCGCAGCAGCCTCATCAAGCAGACGGCCGTCCGTACCGGGCCGGTAGTCGTCGTGATCTCCGGTAGCCCCAGCCTGGTCGACGCCCACTTGCACAAGGCGGTCGCCAAGGCCACGGCGGTCAGGCTCACGGGGTGATGAGGCGGGATCGGCGAGCACGGACGGCGCCGCAGGCCCCGAGACCGAGGCCGGTTCCTGCACCGCCAGATCCCCGCCGTGGTCATGGATGTGCCTGCCGCTCCCTGACGGTGTGAGCCGCGTGACCCCGGCGGGCTTCACCGTCCTCGCCCCTGGAGGCCGGAGCCAACAAGGCCGGCCCCAGGGGCGCAGCCGTGTCAGGCCAGAGCGGTGAGGTTCTGAACGAGGGAGCGGACTTCGGGGGCGAGACCGTCGAGGATGTCCCGCCTGTAGGGGGTATCGGGCCGGGCAGCGAGGTCTTCGACAGAGGCCCAGTTCTCGGCGACCACCCGGAGAGCCTGCTGTGCTTGCTGGACGGCCTTCCGTCGGTGGGCGAGGAACTCTTCGGCGCGCTCGTGGGCCTGCTCCCAGGTGATATCTCCCCGCTCGACGAGCTGGGCCAGGGGCGGGGCGGGGTCGCCGTCGGAGTGGCAGAGAGCGTCCGCGTGCTGCACGGACTGCCGGAGCCGTTCTTCGTGTTGCCGCCCGTCGAGTGCCGCTATGGCGTCGTCGAGGGTGAGGAGGCCCTCGCTGACCTGTTGGGCGAGATCGGGGGCGTGCTCGCGCAGGCGGCCGTGCTGGGCCTGGATCTCGGCGGCGCGGGCCTGGTGTTCGCGGACGGTGCTGTAGGCGGCATCGAGGCTGAGCTTGCCGCTGCGGACCTGCTCGGCGAGGTGGGGGTTGTGCTTGAGGACCGTGGCCGCGTTGGAGAGGCGGGTCAGGCTGACGCTGTGGACCTTGGCCTGGTAGCGCAGCGAGTGTTCTGAAAAGGAACGGGCCATCGCGACGATCATCGCCTGCTGGCCCTTACTGATGTGCCGGCGGCGCAGGTTGTGCGCGAGGATCAGCCCCGGGGCGTCGCTGCCGGTGTACGTCGTGAAGCGCGGCTCGACGCCGGCGATCTCGCAGGCGGCCAGACGGTTACGTCCGTCGAGGAGGACGCCATCGGCGCTCAGGACGATGGCCTCGTGCTGGCCCTCGGTCTTGATGGACTCGGCCAGGTCGTGCAGCTCGTCGGCGCTGAGCATCGGGACCATGTCGGCGGTGGGGTGGGTCTGGATGATGTGCTCCTTGTTGAGTGGGGTGCCGGTGGCGCGCCGCAGATGTCCTGCGGCGCCGTAAGGCCGCGGGCAGGGCTGCGTTGATCGGTTGTCATCGTGACTTCGGTGGTTCTCGGTAGCGGGTGCGAGCCGTGCGTGGCCGCTTCGTGAGGGGGCTGGGTGCTCACCGCGCCCGGTGAGTGCCGGATGGCGGTGGCGTGGACGTGGGGGGTGTCGCGGCGGTGGCCCGCGCTGTGGACAGGACGTGGGGGATGTGGGGGCTGCGGGCTTGTGCGGCTCGTGCACCTGGGCCGGGGGCGTGCCGGTCGCCGAGGCGTTGGATGCGCCAGACGAGAACTTCGGATGCCGATTTGGCGTCGCTCAAGGAGCGTTGCTGGGCTGCCTGTCGGAGGACGGCTGCGGGGTTGTGGCCTGCGGCTTCGGCGGCGGCGAGGGCGGCTGTGAGTGCGGGCCAGGCAGCCTCGGTGAGGATCTGTCCGGAGTGGGAGGGCAGGACCTCGTGCAGGGTGTGGGCGTACCGGTGGACAGTGCTTTCGGAAGGGCGGCGCCCGGCGAGTACGGCGAGGCTGGTGGGGGCGATCTGGTCGTAGACGGCCTGGAGATGGATGAGCGTTTGGCGGGCGGCGGCCACCTGCCGGTCGTGGTGGTGCAGCGAGCTGCGGCGCTGGGCTGCGAGGACGACGAGAATGGCGGCGTCCAGGAGCATGGCCAGGCCGGTGTGGTCCGCGGGTTGGTAGCGCATGGCTTTCAGAGCACCGCGCAGGGCGCGGGCGTGCTGGTGGTCAGCGTGGGCACGGGTGTGGGCGGCGTGCTCGAAGGCGACGGCGGCGCGGTGGAGTTCGGCCTTGAGATGGACGGGGGCGTGGGCGGGCAAGGCGTAGAGGACTTCGCTGAAGATGGTCAGGTGGGCTTGTGCAGCGCTGTCGTCGGCGTGATCGAGGTGGTGGGGGATACGTTCTGCGGCCGCGGTGGCCTGGTGCCAAGGGCTGCGGCGGTAGTGGCCGGCTGGTGAGGCTGCCGTGGCGGTGTGCGCTTCGGTGGCGGCCAGACGCTGCTGGATCTGCGGGAGGGACAGGTCGGTGGCGAGGCTGGAGCCGGAGTACCAGATGGGTGTGCCGTCGTCAGGCAGGGCGACCTTGTAGCCGCCGAGGTCGCCGGAGGGCAGAGTGCGTGTTTCGACTTGAAGGCCGGCGTCGGCGAGCAGGTTGAAGAACTCGTCCAGGTCCTTCGCGTGGGAGAGCGCGGTGCGCACGGTGTGCCGCAGCTGCTCGCGGGCCGTCTTGTGGCGGCCCAGCCGTTGGGCCTTCTCCTGCTCGGCGCGGGTGGGGCGCTTCGCCGCCGGAGTGCCGGTGGCGGCTTCGGGGCCGCGCGGAACCTGAATGAGGCCGAAGTCCTTCTCGATCCTGGCGAGTTCGGCCATGGCGCGGTGGTAGTCGTTCCAGTTCCGCGGCGGGCGCAGATCGCCGCGGACTTTGGTGGCGACGATGTGGATGTGGTCGTCCGCGTGGCGCACGGCAACCCACCGGCAACCGTCCGGATCGTCCTCCGGTGCGATGCCGGTCGCATGGACCATGCGCTTGGCGATCGTCGCCCACTCGTCATCGGTCAGGATGCGGTCCTCGGGCGCGGCGCGCACCGAGCAGTGCCACACGTGCCCCTCGGGTGCCTTGTCGCCGGCCTGCTCGACCCGCAGATCCAGGGCCTTGGTGAGCTGGCCGAGCCGCTGCTTGTGCCCGGGGCTGTCATACGGGCCGGGGTCAGGAATGAAGTCATCCCAGGACGCGACGATGTGCTGGTCGGTGTGTTCGTTGGCGCGGCCCTTGTCGAAGAGGTACGCCAGGACGCCGTAGGTGTTGTTGCCCGGCTTGACGATGTTCGCGATCAACGCAGGCTGCCCGCCTTCTGCCCGGCTGCCCGGAAGGCCGCGTCGTCGATCGCCCGGACCGTGTCGTGGGCGGTGGCGAGCAGGCGCTCCGCCCGCTGAAGGATCGCGGCGTCCACAGGGTGTGGATCGCCGCCCGAGTTGAGGCGGCGGGCGATCTGGTTGACGTTGTTGCCGATCCGGGCGATCTGCGCCCGCTGGGTGGCGAGCTCGTCGACCGCATCGTCGTAGACAGTGCGAGGAGCGGCGACGGTGATCTCACCGCGGACGCGGGCCATGGTGGCGTCAGCGATGTATCGCGCCATGGTCACGTGCTCGGCTTTCGCCGCCGACTGGATGTCGCGCTTCTCATGCGGCGCGAAGCGGGCGGTGACGTGCTCGGAACGCTGCGCGTCGAGGTTCGCGCGGCGGTGCGGCGCACGCTGCTTGACCCCAACGGAGGGATCGCGCGGCTGTTCGCCGGCGCTCACCCCCTCCTGCTCTGGCACGCCCTCGTGCCGGAGCTGCTCCTCCGCCACCCCCGGGGCGGAGGTGTTCGTGATGGACCGGCCCATGGACGGTCCATCGCTATTGCTTGCTGCGCGCGTGACGGGAGTGGTGACCATCTGCTTTTGGGGTATGGGGAGTTCGGCGTACTGGTCGCGCACGAAGAGGTGTCCTTGTGTCGGGGTTGCGGGGGTGGCGGGTTCAGGCGGCACGCGGTTGCGTGTTGAGCTCCGCGAACTGCTCGGCGGCGAGGTCGAGCAGATCCACCAGGCGCCGCTCCGGGAGGCGAGCGGCGGTGGTCAGGGCGTCATCGATGCGAGGGTCGAGGGTGCTGACGGCATCCAGTCCGGCGGCGCGGGCGACAACCAGGCGCAGCTCGGCCTCGAGCCAGGCCCAGTGCTCGGTGGCGGGCACCGGGATCCCGTCGCCGACTCCGCCCCTGAGCCGGCTCAGGTAGTCGCCGCCAGAGGACAGGACGTCGGGCAGGGGGATGTTGTCGCCGGCCATCCATCGGCCTTGGTCGAGCAGGGTGAGGATGGCGCAACGCAGCATGCTCATCTCGTCGGATTCCGGAGCGGTGCAGATCGGGCAGGCGTCGTCGTTGCAGGACCAGGCGGACACGGTAGAACCGGGCATGGCAGGTGGGCCTTTCAGCGATGGGTGGTTAGAGGGGCGCGGGGAGCTTTCAGTGGGGGTGGCCTGTACGGGCGGGGGCCTGGTGCTCGGCCTTGACCGCGTTGACGATGCTCTGGGCAAGGTCGGTGCCGACCTGGTGGCCGTCGGCACGGACGGCTGCCTTGAGAGAGTCGCGCGAGAGGCGACCCGTCTCGCGGTAGATGCGCTCCGCGTACGCGATGAGGGCATCCCGCGGTAGGTCGGGCTTGCGACCCGGGCGTTTCGGCTCCGGCTCCGCGCCAGGCTCGGCACCCGCGTTTCTGCCCGTACTCGCCTCCGCGCCCGCATCAGTAGCGCATTGAGGGCGGACGATGGATTCTGGGCGGTCCGACCGGTGTGCGCCTTCGTCGCCCGGATTCGGTACCGCCTCCGGGCACTCGGGCTTTGCCCGCTTCGCCGCGGCAGTGCGGGGCTGGCTGACTCGGTTTCCGGGCGTCTCCCACCGTTCGGGAAGCGGGAGCGAGGCCAACCGGGTGGCCTGCTGTCGGGTCCCGAGCTTCCGCAGCAGCAGCTCGTCCTGGCGAAGATCACCGTCGACGTCGGCCCTCTCCAGCGCTTCGTGCAGGCGCCGAGTCGCACGCCGGCCACGCCCCTTGTTGCGCTTCGTCTCGGGCATCGCGTCGATGCGGAGGATCAACGTGACGGCCCGGTTCAGGGCACGCTCGCGGATGAGTCGTGCGGCATCGGCGTCCTGGTCGTGGATGCCCAGGCGCGCCAGGAGCCGCTCGCGTGCCTGCCGGCCGAGGATCGCGAGCAGGTTGCGCGAGGCGGCCTCGGGGGTGTGGTTGCGTAGCTCGATTCCCATGGCCAGGTGCCAGAGGACTGCGGCCATCACTGGGCCGATCAGGGCGCGGACCGTGCCGCCGACGGGACCGGATTCGGCGTAGGCGGGGATGATCTGGCCTCCGGTGATCACCCATACCAGGACGCCAGGCGGTCCCGGCGCCTGCCTGGGACCCTTCAGGTTCTGGCGCGCCATCAAGGCCATGGCGAACAAGGCGAGTTCAGCGGTGGCGAACAGGAAGGCGCGCTCGACGGTGCTGCCCATGTCGAGGTAGTCGGCGGCGAAGCGCCAGCTGGTGTCCGCGCTGTAGGCGGTGCAGCCGATCGCGGCGACAGCGGCGACCGGGATGGCGGCGGTGCCACGTCGCTGCCCGACACCGGGCTTCTGGGCGCGTCGGTGCAGCAGCCGTCCAGCGAGCAAGGCGACGACGAGGAACGGCGCGCCGATCGCGAGCAGGGACGAGGGTTCGATGGGGTAGGTCACGCAGCTCCCTGTCGGGTGATTTCCGCGGCGGCGAGGTCGAGGCGCGTCGGGTGAGGCGTGGTGCGGGGCGCATTGCCTCGGGCGCGGCCGTCGGGGCCCACGCGTCGACTGCGGCAGGGTTCGCCCTCGCGGGCATGGCACCAGGGGCACCGGACGCCAAGGGCGTCCGGGAGCCCTTCGGCGACGGCGGCCTCGCGTGCGGCACGGGCCGGACGGTAGGGGGCGAGCGCGGCGCGGATTGTCGGTGGGACGCACGATCCGATGGCGCGCACGCGGGCCTCCACGTCGGGGTGCGGGCCACCGTTGGTGAGCTGTCGGTGCGTCGAGGGCGCAGCCGTTCCGGTGGCCACGGCCTGCCGGGTGCCGAGCAGTTCGGCCCGCCATGCGGTCGGGTCGTCGGGGTCGGCGGCCGGCGTGGGGTCGGTGTGCCGGTCGAGACGGTCGCGGCGGTACGTGCGCCACGCGCAGGCGACGTCCACGGGCAGGATCGGGTAGGGCGAGTCGAGGACGTGCGCCCGAATCGCCTCGCGGACATCCCAGCCGTAGGCCGTGGCGAAGGGGACGTCGTGGAGCAGTTCGTGCCACTGGGCGAGCTGGTCGCGGGCCTCGCCTGGGGCGGTACGGATCGTGCGGGGGTCCAGGCGGCCGATGTAGGCGAGGACGGCGGCGACTTCGCGGCGTTCCAAGAGGGTGGGTTACTCCATTCCTGTCGGTTCGTCGAGGGCGGCGAGGAGGGCGGCGGTGTGTGCTTCGGCGCGGGTCATGCCGCCTGCGAGTGGGGCGGCACCACCGGGCAGGGCGCGCAGGTTCGGCCGTTCCGGGGTGGGAGTGCGTTCCCGGGCGATCCATGTGCGCCAGTCGGCGCCCCACGCGGCGGCTGGGCGGGGCGCCCACGTCGCCCGGTGGGTGCGCCACTTCTCGTCGGCCGCCCGCAGGCCGTGCTCGCCGAGTCGGGCGAGGTGCCCGTCGTGCCGCAGCCAGGTCCAGGTGGCGTCGTCGATCTCCCACTGGGCGGCGGTGATGAGGGAGGCAGAGCTGCTGCTCTTACCGGTTACCTTCGGTTCACTACGGTTCTGGGGGTCGGAATCCGTGCCCCCGGAGGGCTGGAATCCGGTCCCCCCAGGGGTCGGAATCCGGTCCCCGGGGCCGTTATCCCGCTCCCCTTCGAAGACGTCGGCAGGGTCGGATTCCGGCCTTCCGAGGGTCGGAATCCGACCCCCCGGAAGGGCCGAATTCCGGTCTCCCTCGTCTGCATGGTCGGCGAGGAAGGAGGCGGCGATCGGGAGGTGGTAGTACGTTTCTCCGCGGGGGCCCTTGCGGCCCGCGAGCTGCGTCAGCTCCCCGCTGGCGATCAGCTTCGTGAGGGCGTCGCGCACGGCCGTACGGGAGGCGTTCGAGCGCTTCATGAGGGTGGGCACGGACGCGTACGCGATGCAGCGGCGATCGCGGCACCGGTCGGCGATCAGGGCGAGGACCATGCGGGCGGTGCCCTTGCTGTTGCTGTGGTCCCACACCCATTCGCGGGCGTCGTAGCTCATCGGGTGGCGGCTCCTTCATCAGGGCAGGCAGGTGCGACGGGCCCTCTTCGGGCGGTGCACAGGGTGGAGGTGGGCACCGTCCCCGGTGCCGACGTGTCGGTGAGGGCCGCGAGGGCGCCCGGGGGGATGAGACCCGACCACGGTTGATTCCGTGACCCAGGACGCGCTGGGGTTCCTGTCCGCGCGGGCCAGCGCTCCAGGCGGAACACCAAGACAGCCACACCCGCGTGCGAAGATCCAGCGTTCGGCCGAGAAACCACACAGCTCACGGCGAACGCGTCCTTGGCGGCGTATCCGAAGCTGCCAGCCGGTGCGCTGATGCCGGTTGCTAGCGGCTGCAGGGCCGCCCTGCGAACCAGTGCCAGCCGTCCTCGGACCCGCGACGAGGCAGGACCGTTCGTCTGGCTCCGGTCAGGCTGCCTGGACGTAGGCCGAGGTAGAGAGCAGGTCCGCGAGCCGCGCGGCGCTCTGTGGGCTGATCGTCGTCGTGAACCCCGCGCATACGCGCTGGAGAGCGGCGTCCCTCGCCGAGTCCACCTTCTGACGGTCGGCGCGAGCTCCTTCGGGGGCGGGCTGGGTGACGGTGGGTTCGGTCTGGCGTTGGGGCATGGACGTCCTCAAGGCGGAGTTCGGTCGGCGACCCACGGTGTGTGGTGAGGGCCGGCGGGTTGGCTGGGAAGGTCCATGCTCCGGAGAATCGCCGGTTAGGCTAACCGGCGATCGTCGGCTATATTGCGCCCTTCATCGCCTCGGTCGGCAGGGCGAATTCCACCGGCCTCGCCCCGCTACAGCGGGTTCTGCTCGATGCCGATCCGGTCCCAGTCCATGTACCGGCCGAACTTCTTCGGCTCGTCGATGACCACCCCGGAGAACAGGAACCGCAGCACCGCATTGCGCCGCTCGTCTGTCATGTCCTCGGCGTCCCACGCGGCCCGCGCGCCAGCCCCCGTGAGGCCGTCGAGGAGCACCATCGGCCGGACGACGACCTTGGGCTGAGCCTTGGCGATCCGGTCGGTGATCTCCTTGCGCATCTTGCGGTACTCCGCCGTGGAGATCTCCTTCGCGGTCCACACCTGGTTCAGCTCGCCGAGCAGCCGCTGGTCGTCCTCCAGCTCCTCGGTCACGCTCTCGGAGAGGTTGCTGCTGGCGAGTCGACCGTCCACCCGTAGCTTGCCGAGCAGCTCAACTGCGGCGTCGGCGACAACGTCCTCTAGCGTCTGGGCCATGATCGAGCTGGTGCACTTCTTCTCGTCGTTTCGGCCCCGGCGGTTGCACTGGTAGACCGGCCCGGTGCTCTTGGCCGTACCGGACATCAACGTCCGGCAGCGTCCGCACATCACCAGGCCACGCAGCAGGTAGTAGCGCTGCGCGGGCTTGCTGAGCGCCTCCCGGTACACCGCCGACCGGTACTCGCGCCGCGTCCGCACCTCCGCCCACACGCCTGCGTCGATGATCGCGGGCCAGGTGCCGGGGCCGACCTCCTTGCCCTGGTGCATGCGGATTCGGGCCAAGAGGGGCGGGTCCTCACTCGGTTGCAGGTGGGCGGGCGCCCACGGCTCACCGTCGATCGTGGCGGTAGGGGCGTCAGGGGTGGGGAGTCGGCCGACCGGTGGGGCGGGGCGCGCCGATGGCCGCTCGCGCTGTCCAGGTGTCGTCGACATAGCCGCACCCCGGCCGCGCAAGTCCAGCCCAGTCCCGCGCAATCTCTCACGGCAGAAAGGCTGCCGAAAAGCAGGCGGTGAAGGGCGGTTCCAAAACAGTAAGCCACGATCGCCGGTTGACGGAATAGTTGTCCCGGACGCCGAGCCAGAAGGATCACATCGCGAAGCCTTTGACGTGGCGTCGACGAGGAAGCTACAACACAACACCCCACGTCAGAGCAGTCGCAGAGCGCAGATCGGCATGCCGGCCCGCGACCGTTCCCGACCCCGGCAAACCGCCGCACGGCGAACCGAGCGAGCGCAACATAGACCACGATCGCCGGTTAACCAAACCGGCGAATGGACGCTTCAATTGGAGTCATGCCCGCACGCTCATTGGAAATCGGGACCGCAGGGATACGGGCGGCCCGCACCATCGAAATCCTCCGCACCGCACACGGCTCATCGCAACGCCAGCTCGCCGGCCGCGTGACCGCGCTCGGCCACCCGATGTCCAACACGATGCTGTCCCGCATCGAACGCGCCCAGCGCCGATGCGACATCGACGACCTCATCGCGATCGCCGAGGCCCTCCTCGTCTCGCCCCTCGTGCTGCTGCAGGAGCCGACCGCCACGTGACGAGATCCGTTCAGCACCGCTGACCGAGCACGCTCCCAACCGAGTTAGGACCCGCCCTTCTTGCACCACTCCGAGATACCCCCTGCCATCGCGCGCCGCCTTCCAAGCGCCGAGGGCCGAGTCCCTTTGCCTTGTCTCTACCGCCCCGAAGAGATCGCCGAAGCCCTCGGCTGTTCTACCTGGTGGGTCAAGGACCGCGCCCGCCGCGGCCTCATCCCGCACACCCGAGTCGGCCGTGCCTTCCGCTTCACCGCCGAACACCTCGCCGAGATCATCCGCCTCCACGAAGAGCGCCCGAACCGATCCGCCAGCAGGGCGCCGGCCGGTCCCGCACCGACAACGCCTCCCGCTGCACGAACTCGTCCCACCCAGTCTCCTCGGCCGACCACGGCACCGACGACAGAGCGTCTGCGAGCCCGGCCGCCACGCCGTACCCAGTACGAGACCGTCGCGTAGCGGTCCCGCGCCCAGCCACAGGCCAAGAGCAGGAGAGGAAGACGGAAGTTGGGCTTCGCGGAGAAGCGCGGAAACTACTGGCGCGGCCGATACAAGACCGCGCCCGGCAAGCACAACACGGTCGTCGACGACAACGGCAAAGCGATCCGTTTCGCCACCAAGGGCGAAGCCCAGCGCGCAGCGAGCGAGGCCGAGAACAAGTACCGGCGCGGCGACTGGCGCGACCCGGCCCTCGGCCAGGAGACCTTCGGCGAGTACGCGAACCGCTGGTACGAAGCCCAGGACCTGGCCGCCTCGACCATGCAGAACTACAAGCGCCACATCGAGGAGCACCTGCTCCCCGACTTCGAGGACAAGGCGCTCGCCGGCATCCTCCGCACGGACGTCGACCTGTGGGAGAAGAAGGAGAAGGCCGTCTACGCGGCCTCCAGCGTCAAGACCTGGCGCTCGACACTCCACCTGATCTTCGAGGACGCGATCGACGAGGGGCTCATCACGTCCAACCCGGCCGCCCGACGGCGCGGACGCGGCAAGCGCGCCGGCCGCTCCCGCGACCGCGGCCCGGAGAAGGTCGTCACTGACGCGCTCGGCATCCTGCTGACCGCCGAACGGGCCGCCCTGCTCTCGGGCCGCGACGACGAGTTCATCGCCGTGGTCCTCAAGGGCTACACCGGCATGCGCTGGGGCGAGATCGTCGGCTTGGAGACGGAGTTCGCCCGCCCCGGCTCGATCCGCGTCGAATGGCAGCTGTACGAACTCGACACCGGCGAGCTGGTGCGCTGCCCGCCCAAGGACGACAGCTACCGCAAGATCGACGCGATGGACTGGCTGTCGGTCCTGGTCGCCAACCACGTCGCCCGCACGAAGCCGACCTCCTGCCCGTGTCACGGCAAGACGTACGTCTTCCGGGGGCAGGGCGCGGCTCGCACCGGCGGCCACCAGGGCGCGAAGCTCGTAGACGTCGCGCGCCGCGCCGGCGTCTCGACGGGCACAGTGTCCAACGTCCTCAACCACCCCGACCGAGTTACCGAAGCCAAACGATTGAGGGTGGAGCAGGCCATCGCGGACCTGGGGTTCGTGCGGGGCGGCGCGGTCTCGGAGCACGCTGCCCACTGGCGCCGAAACGGCTTCGCGACGTGGCTGTTCACCCCAGCGGTCTCCGGCTGGTACCCGAAGAAGGCACCACAAAAGGCCCGCCCCGTACCGCTACTCGGCGAGCCATGGCCCGGCGTCCCGGCTCGAGGACGCGGCGCCGGCGACCGGGCCGACGCCTGCTGGCTCCCGATCGCCAAGGGCCTCACACCCCATGGCCTTCGCCACACCCACCGGACCGTTATGGAGGACCTCGGCACCGCGAAGGTCCTTATGGACGACCGCATGGGCCACATCGACGGCTCGGTCTCGGCGCGCTACGCCCACGTCACCCCCGGCATGCGCAAGCGCCTCATGCTCGGACTGACCCAGCAGTGGGAGTCGGCGCTCGACGCCCGCTTGGCGATGAGCCCTCACTCGCCGGTGAGTGTCCTCGACACGCTATTGCGAGCGCGCCGTGAAGAGGTGGAATAGCCGGAGATGAGGGTGCATACGATGCGGCGACAGGGCCTCCACCGGAACACGGTCGAGGCCCTGTCACGCGTGGGTTGCCTCCTGAACACACCGGGTCAGGCGGCGGTGGGGCGTGGGCTGCCGTGGAAGACCTGGCTGGTGTGCCAGGAGCGGTGGGCCGCCGCGATGGGCCGGGCGCCGGGTTGAGGGCCTATGAGTGGACGGCCGGCGAGTGCTGTGACATGCTCGCGGGCAGCCTGGCTGCGGCCGATGAATTGCTGCGATACCAGGATGCGGTGGCCGTCACCTATGCCGAGGACGCCCTTGTCGAAGAGTTTGTGGTGTAGCGAGCACAGGCACAGTCCGTTGTCGATGTCGTCCGGGCCGTCGAACGCCCACCAGCGCACGTGCGCGGCCTCCAGCCCGACGGGCGCCATGCCGATCATGCCGTCGTAGCCGCAGAAGGCGCACTGGTACTCGTACGCGGTCAGCACCATTTCCCGCATCCGGCGGTCCCGCTGCCGCCTCCCGGGCGCTGCCAGAGCGTCGGTCTCCGCCAGCTCCAGTTCCAGGCCCACCGCATCGCACAGATCCTGGTGCAGTGACGCCGGGAAATGCAGATCCAGCAGCACCCTCGCCATACGGCCCAGCAGCGACGGTTCCCGCCGAAGCGCCACCTGAAGGTCCGGGGCCAGCCGCCCAGTGGCCCGGCTGGCCCGCAGTTCCCGCACCCCGGTGCCCGGGCTGCCGACGCCGTGCTCGGTCCGCACTTCCCACACCCCGTCGCTGACCAGATGGTGGAAGGGATAGGCGGGCGTGGTCCCACGCGGCGGACCGTACTCCACCAGCAGTTGCTTCAGATCCGCCTCCACTGCGCTGTACGGCAACTCGTCCGCGGCATCCGCCTGAAAACGGCCCAGCGCGTACAGCAGCAGCAACGGCTTGTGCGGCGCCCGCACCCCGTCCCGGCTCCACTGCCTCAGCTTCGCGGCACGCTCCAGCCAATCCATAACCGTGATCGTAGTGATGCTTCGCCGCACATCATGCTGTCCGGGCTGCAACTCCTCCTGCGCCTGCGACGGGCCCACCGGCTTCGCCCATGCGCCTACCGGCCCGCCATTCCAACGCCTGGGGTTCCTCGGTGAACTCGATCAGGTGCTGTCCGGCGAACCGCTGCAGCGCGTTGCGCACCTCCGCCGGGGTGGCATAGAAGAACTCCTTCCGACTGTTGACCTGGTTGACCCGCTGCGAGGCGAACTGCCTGTGGAGTTCCGTCTCCAGGCCGACTGCGTCCTTGCTGAAGATCAGCGCGTGCACGTCGAAGCGGAAGGGCACGGCCGCGCCACTCAACTCGTAGATGCGCTCCAAGGGTTCGAGCCGGCGCGTCATGCCGATCTTCACCATACGGTCGCCGAAGGCGCCGATGTTCGAGATGACGTACACATAGCCGGCGCGGACGTTCGCCGCGCGGGACTCGACGTCCTGCAGAGCGTTCTCGATCTCGGCCAGTTTGGCCTGCATCTCCGCCACACCCGCCTCGTCACCGCGCTCGCGCAGGCGTTCAAGTGCTGCCTGGTAGTGGCCGAGTTCCTTGTTCAGCTTCTCGCGCTGCCGGTCGAGTTCCCGCTGGACCGCTGCCTCCTCGCGCTCCCGGGCGCGCACCTCGCGCTGGGCTTCCTTCTCCTCTTCCTTCTTCTGCAGGAAGTCGGCGGTGAGTTCTAACTCCCGTACGCGCGAGTTGTGGTACTCGTCGGTGATCCGGATGTGCATGGTGGCGCCCAGCCTGGCGATCGTCTCGCGGCTCTTGAAGAGCCGGTCCACGAGGGAGCCTAGCCGGTGCGGCCGCATCGACCGCACGGCATAGTCGGCTTCGGCGTTGTAGGCGCGCAGCATGAGCTTGGAGAAGTCGCGGACCATCTTCTGGCCCTCGCGCTTGGAGCCGTTGACCGTCCAGTCTGTGGCCGCCTGGACGGCGCGGCCCGCACGGGCGAGCGTCTTGATCTCGTTCTGCAGCGTGTCGAGCCGGCTGCGGTAGGCGATCGCGTCCTGCAGCGCATGCCGGTAGGAGTAGATCCCGGCCTCCTGCAGCATGGCGGTCTCGTCGGTGTTGACGATCCGGCCCTGCAGTTCGGCAAGCCGCCGCTCGGCGTCCGACACGTCCTTGCGGTGACGATCGGCCTCCTTGCGCACTCGCTCGGTCTCCTTTGCCGTCCGACGCGCGTCGTCGAGGATCTCCTTCGCCGTCTCGCGCGCGTCCCTCAGGATCCCCTCGGCCTCCTCGACGGCTTCGGCGGACGCCTTCTCGCGCAGTGCGGCGGCCTCCGCCTCGACCTGCCGTACGAGGCCCGCGACCTGCGCGGCATCCAGCCCCTGCGTCCTTGCGATCCAGGCCCGCAGCTCTTCGACTTCGGACACGGCATCCGCACGACGCCGCCCGAACAGCCCGCCCTTTCGAGGCGCCGGCACCGCTGTCGCGCTCCCGGGAGCGGCTGCGCCCGGCACCGCAGAGGCTCCTGCGGCAGGGCCGACGGCGAGGGTGCCGGGGGCGGACCCGGCCTCCGGGACCCACAACTGCCATCCTGGTGGAATCGGGGGCCACGAGGGGTCGGGCCGCCAGTCCGGTGGCGGCATCCATCCCGCGGGTGGCACAGGCCAACCCGGCGGCGGATTGAAACGGTAAGTACTCACTCCCCACCCCCTCGCCCCTGAGGCTCCCCAGCACCCAGGGCGCCGGATAATTCCGGCAAACGTCGAGTGACATTTTCTTGGGGATCAGCCACCCGATCACCCGCATATTCCACCTCGTGACCCTCCTGTAACCATGCGTGAGGGCCTCTTCAGAGGAGGGACACGGGTTGCAGCCGGAACCCCGGGGCGGCGTCAACCTCGTGAGAAGCTCGCGCCGGTAGTTATGTCAAACGCCCGGTGACGGATCCAATAGACCTGGCTCAATAGGAACATGGAGATTGGCGAACACTGGGCATACCGCGCACGGCGGAAGGAACTGGGCGGCGCGGTTCGCCAGGTGGAGGTCGTTCGAGTGGGCGGCCCTAGCAGGTCTGGCTGGATCCACGTGCGGTTTCTCGAAGGCGACGACGCCGGTCTGCAGGAATGGGTCAGCCCCGGCTCTCTCGTAGCACTATGGGCGGACGTCGAGGCGTTCCGCGCGGATGACGCGGCAGAGTTGGCACTGGTGGAGGCGTCCCGCCACGTCCGAGGCAGCACGGATTTCGAGGCCGCCCGCATGATCCTTGGTTTCGTCCGTCCGAAGAACAGGCTGCGCCTGCGCCGAACGGTGGCGGACGCTGGCGTTCTGGAGCTGAGACGCCTCGACGAGACGGCACCGCTCATCGGCATGGACGCCGCTGAACTCCACAGCGACGCCATGGTGTACGAGGACCGCGACGGCATGTGCCTGGCCGGTTGGCCCGTCACCGAGCGCATCGCCCGCCACGTAGCCGGCCGCCTCGCGGACGAGATCCTTCCGGAGGTAGATCGCAAACAGCAGGACATCGAGCAGGAGCGTTCCCAGTCTTCCTGGTACTCCTACAGTCGGCGGGACGACCGGAAGCTGGACGCGGAGGCAGCCGTCCTACGGACCGTCCGAGCGTGGTGCGGTGAAGATAAGGCCGACCGCTACGACGAGTTGGTCGCCCTGCGCGCCGAGGTCATCCGGCTCGGGGAGCTGGTCGAGAAGGCGGTCAAGGCCCTACGCGACCGCGGCCACGGCGTCATCGCCTCCACCATTGAGCGCGACCTTGGTGTCCATATCGCCAGCCTTGATCCTGACGTGCGTCGATGAGGCCGCGCCACGGATCGGGCTCCGGCTTGGGCGGCGCGGGCTGTGCCGGAGGCTTCTCCCTCTCCGGCCGGTCCGGGCGCCAGCCGCCGAGAAACGGCCGTAGCTGATCTCCCGTCGGCTCCACGTGGAAGTCGAGAGAGGCCAGGCCCTTGCCATTCTTTGTGGGGTCGAGCTGGTCGGCCTCTCCATTTCCCCAAGCAGACCACTTTCGCAGCCTCTTGGCTTCGTGGGCATCCCCCGACGCGGCGGCGGCTTCATCCAGAGCGGCGCAGAACGCCCGGATCTCACCCGCGGCCCGCCACTGCTCAAGGGCCGTGCCAAAGTGCTCGGCCCGTACCGCGTGCACCGCCTTGATGGAAGCCGCGCTGACGGCGGCTTCCCACTCCCGCCGCTCGCGCTCCTCCCGCTCCGCTTCCAGGCGTCGGCGCTCGGCTTCCTGCCGCTCCCGTTCCTCTCGCAGACGTTGCTGCTCTGCCTCACGTTCCAGCCGGGCCCGCTCCTGCTCCTCCGCGCGCGCCTTCAACGCCCGGAAGACCGAACCGACCTGCTCCTCCAAGGGCTTCTTGGCGGTGTCGGCCCACTCCTTCTTCCAGCCGTAGCTGTGGCCGTAGCCGTAGCCCGAGTGCTGGCCAACCACCAGCTCCAGCTCACCGGACGGCTCGAACTTATGCGCCGGGGTGACCCGCTGCCAGTCGTACGTACGGCGGGCAGGCTGTTTGGGCACGTACCGGACCTGCTTCTGCCGCTCGCGGAAGCTGATCTCGTACGTTCTGCCGTGGACGGTGAGCAGCGGCCTCGGTTGCTTGCGCTTCTTGGATACCGCGATCTCGCCGTACCGAGCGAGTGCCTGATCGGCGAGGAGGCGGAGCAGCGCGAGCACCCTCGGCAGGACCTCCTCGGAGATCTCGAAGGCGCTGTGGTCCTTGGTGACCGCAGCGAGCACGTCCTCGACGTCTGTGATCACACGGCTGCGCGCCAAACGGATCCGGTTCCACTCGGTGTCGTCCTCACCGGTCACCCGAAGCAGGCCGAGGAAGAAGTCGCCCTTCGCCCGCCCGCTGTACTTCAGGTGGTACCCCTCCGGAGCGCACTGTCGCGCCGCGTCGAAGGCTCTGCGATACCGAGCCCGTTCCTCTTTGCTGGGGTCCGGGATCCGAAGGAATCGTCCGGCTTCCTGCACCTGCGCGATGAGCGCCGGCCCGATAGCCGCTGGTGAGGGGCGCGGAGCTTCCACGGCGCGCTTCGGGGAGGGGTTCGTCTCGGGCGAGGGATCGGCAGCCTGCGGAGAAGCAGCGGCAACCGGTGCCTCGGCTCCAGACGCTGCCGCGCGAGGCTTGTGTGGAGGCAGTTCCGGACGGTCGGGATGATGGCCGTGCTCCAGATAGAAGCGACCTGCATCAGTGATCTCCGCCTGCCACTTCCCCTTCTTCCTGGGCATGGTCACCAAGCCCCGGTCCCTGAGGGCGCGAGCCGTGGCGGCGAGCTCGGGGCTGTCCGACATGACGGGGTCGCTTCCGCCCCCGATGCGGGTGAGGAGGGTGAGCTGCCGGTCGTTTAACGGAGACCAAGGGTGCATGGCGATCGTCGTACCGTCTGTGATCGGCCTCGCACAACCGTAGGGATGACCCTTTCCCAGCGTGAGCGGCAAAGAGTGGGCTGCAAGGCGGACGGCCGCTCGCTGGGAGCGCGCCCGGGAGCCGCTCCCCGAAGTCGGCTCCCAAATGGCTCCCAAATCGGGGTGACAAAGCAAATCAGGCCCGGCACTGATCTCTCAGTACCGGGCCTGACCTGGCATTTCTCTGTCGGGGTGGCGGGATTTGAACCCACGACCTCTTCGTCCCGAACGAAGCGCGCTGCCAAGCTGCGCTACACCCCGGTGCCGCTGCTGTCGCGGCGACGACGTTTACTTTAGCCCACTGGTGGCCGGAGACGAAATCCGGTTTTCCGGCGGTGGCGCGTCGGGTCCGGGCGGACGTGGTCGGCGACGATCAGGAGGAGGGCCAGGGCGAAGAAGGTGAGGCCGAGCAGGAGCGCGTTGGCGAGGGTGCTCTTGTAGCCGAGGTGGGCCACGTCCAGGAACGGGTACAGGTAGCGGCCGGTCGCCGTCGGCGCGAGCAGTGCGCCGCGGACCAGGGAGAAGATCAGGTACCCCAGGGGGTAGAGGAGCCAGCGGGTCGCGTGCCGTAGGCCCAGGGGGGCCGGGCGGGTCAGGAGCAGCCAGTCCACAAGGGCCATGATCGGTGTGGCGGTGTGCAGCACCTGGTTGGCGAGCGCGGACCAGATCGTGGACCGGTCCGTCATCGAGAAGGGGCCCGGCTCGTTCACCAGGAGCACGTGGTAGACCAGGCTCGCGACCAGAACGTAGAACAGCGCGCCACAGGTGATCAGCGGCGGCAGCGGGTGGCGGGCCGTTCGGGCCCGCCAGGCCGACAGGGCGAAGGTCAGGGCCAGCAGCAGGTTGACCTGGATCGTGAAATAGCTCAGGACCCGGGCGGGGCTGCCCAGGGCCAGGTCCATGGCCACTGCCGCCGCGGCCGTCAGCGCCACCAGCAGACGGTAGCGGGCTGCTGCCAGGCGGCATGCGGGGGCGACCACGGCAGCGCTGGGGACGACGGACGGCGCCAGCGTCGGCTTGCCCGGCACCGGGGGGAGGTCCGGGATCTCCTTGGGTATCGGCCCGATCATGCCCTCACGCTAAGCGGGTGGGAAGGAACGGGCGATATGGGATGGTCCGGGCGGGGTACGGCTCGGCTTACCCCCTCGAACTCGGACCCGGGTTATGCCTCGGGCTGTGCCCCCCTCTCCACCAGCGTCAGCAGCGTCGCCTCCGGCGGGCACGCGAACCGTACCGGTGTGTAGCGGCTCGTGCCGCAGCCCGCCGAGACGTGCAGGTACGACGTCCGGCCCTCCGCCGTGTGCCGCGACAGGCCCTTCACCCGGTCCGTGTCGAGGTCGCAGTTGGTGACCAGGGCGCCGTAGAAGGGGATGCACAGCTGGCCGCCGTGGGTGTGGCCGGCCAGGATCAGGGGATAGCCGTCCGCCGTGAACGCGTCCAGGACGCGCAGGTACGGCGCGTGGACCACGCCCATCGAGAAGTCCGCCGAGAGGGAGGGACCGCCCGCCACGCGCGCGTACCGGTCGCGCTTGATGTGCGGGTCGTCCAGGCCCGTCAGCTCGACCTCCAGGCCCTCGATCTTCAGGGTCCCCCGGGTGTTCGTCAGGTTCAGCCAGCCCGCCCCGTCGAAGCCGTCGCGCAGCTCCTCCCACGGGTTGTGGAGGGCGCCGACCACGGGCGGGTTGCCGTTCAGGCCGTGGTGGCCCCGTACCTTCTCCACCAGGTAGCGGGCCGGGTTGCGGAACCTGGGGCCGTAGTAGTCGTTCGAACCGAAGATGTAAGCCCCCGGGAGCTCCATCAGCGGGCCCAGTGCGTCCAGCACCTCCGGCACACCCTCGGGGTCGGAGAGGTTGTCCCCGGTGTTGATCACGAAGTCGGGGCGCAAGCCCGCCAGCGAGCGCAGCCAGCGCTGCTTCTTGCGCTGCCCGCTCACCATGTGGATGTCGGAGACCTGCAGCACGCGCAGCGGGTGCGCCCCCGGGGGCAGCACCGGGATCGTCACCCGGCGCAGCCGGAAGGAGCGGGCCTCGAACCCGGCCGAGTACAGCAGTCCGGCGGCCCCAACCGCCGTGATTCCCAGGGGCACTCCGTATCGCGCGCGCATAAGACCATCGTCTCAGAACCGGCGACCGCCCCGCGTTCACCTGTGCAGGGCCTCAGACCACGGGACCATCCTGACCGACACCGACACCGACACCGACACCGACACCGACACCGACACCGACACCGACACCGACACCGACACCGACACCGACACCGACATGGCATCGGTATCGGCATCAGCATCGGCATCGGCATCAGGCCGACATCGATGGCCCGATCACCCCGTCGTCCGATCCCCCGGCGGCCCCGCCCACCCACCACACCCCCGAAATGTACGGGCAGCGGCCCCGCCGCACCTGCGACAATCAGAGGCATGACCACGCTCAAGTCGAAGCTGCAGGAAGACCTCAACGCCGCGATCAAGGAGCGCGATGAGCTCCGCTCCTCGACGCTCCGGCTGACGCTCGCCGCGATCACCAAGGAGGAGGTCGCGGGCAAGGAGAAGCGCGAGCTCTCCGACGAGGAGGTCACCAAGGTGATCACCCGTGAGGCGAAGAAGCGGCGGGAGGCCGCCGATGCCTTCGCCCAGGGCGGTCGCGCCGAACAGGCCGAGCGGGAGAAGGCGGAGGGCGAGGTGCTCGCCGCGTACCTGCCCAAGCAGCTGTCCGACGACGAGCTTCGGCAGATCGTCGCGCAGGCCGTGGAGGAGGCGAAGGCGGCAGGCGCCGAGGGCCCCCGCGCCATGGGTCAGGTCATGAAGATCGTGAACCCGAAGGTGGCCGGCCAGGCGGAGGGCGGCCGCGTAGCCTCCGTGGTCAAGCAGCTCCTCGCGGGCGGCTGAAGCAGCCGCCCGGCTCCACGTCGGCGGGGGCGCCCCTCGGACCGAGGGGCGCCCCCGCCGACGTGGAGGGAGGTCTATGTCCTCCGGCCGCCGTTGCCGTTCCCGCCGTTGCCGTTGCCCTGGATGAAGCCGTCGGGGAGGGAGAAGGTGGGCGTCGGGAGCTGCCCGCCGGTGGTTCCGCCGGTGTCTGCCGCCCCGCCGGTGGTCAGGCCGCCGAACAGCCCGCCGGTCGTCTGCCCGCCGTTGGCGTTGCCGTTTCCATCGCCGTTCCCGTTGCCGTTGCCGTTCCCCTTGTCCCGGTTGGTGTCGTCCGGGATGTTGACGAGGTTGAAGTCCGGGGCCGGCTTGCCCGCCAGTGCGCCCGTCATCATGTCGCGCCAGATGGGTCCCGGGACCTGGCCGCCGAAGACCTTGGCATAGGTGGTGCCGCCGATCGTGATGTCGACCATCTGCCGCTTGTGCGCCGGGTCGCCGACCCAGACCGCGCCCGCCATGTTCGGCGTGTAGCCGACGAACCAGGCCGCGTACCGGAAGTCCGTCGTACCGGTCTTGCCGGCGCTGGGGCGGCTGCCGAGGCCCGCCTCCGTACCCGTACCGTCCTCGACGACGCCCTTCAGGAGCGTGTTGACGGTGTCCGCGGTGGTCTCCGACATCGCGCGCGAGCACGACGACTTCGGGACCGGGAGGGACTTCTTCTCGTTGCCGACGGTCTGCGTGATCGACTCGATCGCGACCGGCGTGCAGTAGGTGCCGCGGTCGGCGAAGGTCGCGTACGCGGTCGCCATCGTCAGCGGCGACACCTCCTGGGTGCCGAGCGCGATCGACGGGGCCTGGGCGATGGGCGCACTGTCGGCGCGGTGGAAGCCCATCTTCTTGGCCATGTCTATGACCGGGCAGATGCCGATGTCGCTGATCAGCTGCACGTAGTAGGTGTTGACCGACTTGGCGGTCGCCTCCTTCATGCCGTACGGGCCGTGCTCCGACTCGCTCTCGTTGGTGAGCTTGGTGCCGTCCGTGTTCGTCCACTGCTTGCCGTCGCAGGCGGCGACCGGGCTGGGATAGTCCATCTCGTACGGCGACGAGTACTCCTGGGTCGCCGGCTTGCCGCCCTCGATGGCGGCCGCCGCCACGATCGGCTTGAAGGTCGAACCGCCCTGGTAGCCGGCGCCGCCACCCATGTCCTTGTCCACGGACAGGTTGATCTGTGTCTCGTCCTTGCCGAAGCCGTACGGACGGGACTGGCCCATGGCGAGGATCTTGCCGGTGCCGGGCTCGACGATGGTCGCGGCCGTGGCCACCTCGTCGCTCTTGTTGACGTGGTCCTTGATGGACTTCTGCACCGAGTCCTGCGCCTGCGGGTCGAGCGTCGTGCGGATCGTCAGACCGCCCTGGTTCCAGATCTTCGCTCGTTCCGCCCGCGTCCTGCCGAAGATCGGGTCGTTCAGGAACACCTCACGGACGTAGTCGCAGAAGAAGCCCGCGCCCTTGACCGCCGTGATGCAGCCGTTCCTCGGCTGGCTCACGTGCAGGCCGAGGCCGGTCGTCTTGGCCTGGTCGGCCTCCGTCTGGGAGATGTCGTGCAGGTCGGCCATGCGCTGCAGCACCACGTTGCGCCGCTTCTTGGCCTCCGCCGCGTCGTTCACGGGGTCGTAGCGCGTCGGCGACTGGACGAGGCCGGCGAGGAGCGCGGACTCCTGGAGGTTCAGGTCCTTGGCGTGCTTGGAGAAGTAGCGCTCGGAGGCGGCCTCGACGCCGTAGGCCTGCTGGCCGAAGAACGTGATGTTCAGGTAGTTCTCGAGGATCTTCTTCTTGCCGAGCTTCTCCTCGATCTGGATCGCGTACTTCAGCTCGCGGACCTTGCGGCCGAGGGTCTGCTGGGTGGCCTGGGCGACCTTGGTCGGGTCGTCGCCGGCCTCCTCGATGAAGTAGTTCTTCACCAGCTGCTGGGTGAGCGTGGAGGCGCCCTGGGCCACCCCGCCGCTCTGCGCGTTCTTGTTCAGCGCGCGCAGGACGCCCTTCAGGTCGATCGCGCCGTGCTGGTAGAAGCGCGAGTCCTCGATGGCGACGATCGCCTTCTGCATGTAAGGCGAGATGGCCTTCAGGTCCACCACCGTACGGTCGCGCGAGTAGACCGTGGCGATCTGGCCGCCCTGGCTGTCCAGGATGGTGGTGCGCTGGCTGAGCTGGGGGCTCTTCAGATTGGCCGGGATGTCGTCGAATCCCTGGACCGACCCCTTGGCCACGAGTCCGAGGGCACCCGCGGCGGGCAACGCGATGCCGGCCAGCACGGCTCCCGCGAGCACACTCGCTCCCAGGAACTTGGCGGCCTGCTGCACGGGGGACTGCCCCCCGCCCGAGTGCTTTTTTGGCATGAGGGCAGCCTACGTTCTCATTCGCCGGACACGCGTACAGGCCTTGGCCTAAGCTACTGCCAACTGTCACGGCAGCAGGCCCATGTATCAAGTACGGCCGGCGACCCCGAATCGTTCCGGTGTTCCCCGAACTTTTTTGGTGGATGCATGCCGGGATTCGCCTTGTGTGTCACGAGGCGTCCGTTGTGGCACCCCTGAACTGCCCTGGTCTGTCCGGAAAGTCGCATACGTTACCAGCTCACTCCCACGGGTGATCTGCCGTTTACCCATAGTCCGTTCGGACCATTCAAGATTGGGCCCGAAGGGGGTGTTGCGCTGTCCCCTCCTTCCGTAAC
Organism: Streptomyces sp. PTL18; assembly: GCF_059510295.1. Lineage (NCBI taxonomy): Bacteria > Bacillati > Actinomycetota > Actinomycetes > Kitasatosporales > Streptomycetaceae > Streptomyces > Streptomyces sp. PTL18. The sequence continues at coordinate 34,226 of NZ_JCAJZO010000014.1, forward strand.
GTCCTCAACTGGCGGCGGTGAATATGCCGCTGCCGCCGTGGGGGAGCCTCGATTCGGGAGAGGACGGCGCCGGTATGGGCTGGGTAACCGACTGGAGTGCGCAGGCGGCCTGCCGCACTACCGATCCGGATGAACTGTTCGTTCAGGGAGCAGCGCAGAACAGGGCCAAGGCGGTGTGCACCGGATGTCCGGTACGCACGGAATGCCTGGCCGACGCGCTGGACAACCGCGTCGAGTTCGGCGTGTGGGGTGGCATGACGGAGCGGGAGCGCCGCGCACTGCTGCGCAGGCGGCCGACCGTCACCTCATGGCGTCGTCTGCTGGAGACCGCGCGCACGGAGTACGAGCGCGGGGCGGGCCTGCTGCCTCTCGGTGAGGAAGAGACGTACGAGAACTTCGCGGCGGTGAGCTGAGGGCGCTCACCTGTCCAAGGCGGTCACCGTCCGAGCCGGTCGTCCGCCACCGGCGGGGGGTGCCGCCGTGGCGCCTGCGGCGTGCCCTGGCGCGTACCTGTGCCACGGGCGGTGCGGCACGGCCAGGCGGGCGCGCCCACACGGTCCGCGAGCAGGCGTCAGCAGCTGCGCCTGCGGGGCCCTGCCGTGCTGCCTGCCACCCCCGGGCGTTCGCGTACGGCCGTATGACTGCCGGTCCTACGAGCGCTTTGGGCGTCCGTCGGCCATATGCCGCTCTGGGCCGGCTGCGGGCGGCTTCGACGAGCCCCTCACGCGTATGCCTCGCGTTCCTCGGGCCGATCGGGCTGGTTGGCTGCGAGGCGGTCACCGATGTCCCGTAGCCCCGCGAGGTCGTGGACGTCTCCGGGCAGTGCGGCCACTTCTGCCACGGCCACCTCGGGGTGCAGTGCGGTGAAACGGTCACGCGTGCGCTGCTCGCGCGAGAGCAACTGCATACGCTCGGCGTGCAGCCTCAGCAGACCCGCGGTCAGGTGCTCGACGCTCCGGTCCTGGTCCGTGGCGGTGGGGGAGTCCGCGCCGGGATCAGATGCTCCGGAAGAGGGGGATTCTGAACTGCCGTACGTGTCGGGAGCGTTACGAAGTCCAGCTTTCCCGCCCTGCTGATCCACAATGCGGGACTCGTCAAGATTTTCCGCGGCGGCGAGCGCCCGCTCGGCCGACAGTTGGGCGGCGTCGCTGCCGTGGACACGGTTGAGCACCAGGCCGGCCAGCGGCATGTCCTCGGCGGCCAGGCGCTCCACGAAGTACGCGGCCTCCCGCAGTGCGTCCCGTTCCGGAGCCGCCACCACCAGGAACGCCGTACCGGGTGCCTGCAGCAGCTTGTAGGTGGCGTCCGCGCGCGTGCGGAACCCGCCGAACATGGTGTCCATGGCGGCCACGAACGTCTGGACGTCCTTCAGCAGCTGACCGCCGAGCAACTTCCCCAGGGCGCCCGTCATCATCGACATGCCGACGTTCAGGAACTTCATCCCCGCGCGGCCGCCCATCTTCGCCGGGGCCATCAGCACCCGGATCAGCCGACCGTCGAGGAAGGACCCGAGCCTCTTGGGGGCGTCCAGGAAGTCCAGCGCCGAGCGCGAGGGCGGCGTGTCGACGACGATGAGGTCCCACTCGTCCCGCGCCCGCAGCTGCCCCAGTTTCTCCATCGCCATGTACTCCTGCGTGCCCGCGAAGCCGGCCGAGAGCGACTGGTAGAAGGGGTTGCCCAGGATGGCGCCCGCCCGCTCCGGGTCCGCGTGCGCCTCGACGATCTCGTCGAAGGTGCGCTTCATGTCGAGCATCATGGCGTGCAGTTCACCGCCCGCGTCGTCGTCGACGCCCTTCACCCGCCGGGGGGTGTTGTCGAGCGCGTCGATGCCCATCGACTGGGCGAGCCGACGGGCCGGATCGATGGTGAGCACCACCACCTTGCGGCCGCGCTCGGCGGCGCGCAGCCCGAGGGCAGCCGCCGTGGTCGTCTTGCCGACGCCGCCGGAGCCGCAGCACACGACGATGCGGGTCTGCGGATCGTCGAGGAGCGGGTCGATCTCCAGGACGGACACCGGGTTCAACGCGCGCGTGGAGCCCGTGTCGTGGGCGTGCGGAGCATCAAGGGCCGCCTCGGCGGGCGGGTGCGGCGTGCGGGGGGCGGTGCCGTCGTGCGTGGATGCCGTGTCGGCCGGTGTGGGGGCCTGGTCGTCGTGCGTGGGGGCCGGGTCCGAGCTCATGAGATCCCTTGCTGACGCAGTTCCGTGGCCAGTTCGTAGAGGCCCGCCAGGTCCATTCCCTCGGCGAGCAGCGGCAGTTCGTGCAGGGGCAGGCCCAGCTGGGTCAGGACGGCCCGTTGTTCCCGCTCCAGGCCGAACCGCTCCGCGTACTCGCCGGCCTGCTGCAGCAGCGGGTCCACCAGCCGCTCCGCGAGCCCGCCGCGCCGCGCACCGCCGAGCCCGGCGCCCGAGAGGGACCGGGCGATGGCCGTCCGCGGCAGCGTGTGCGCGAGGTCGAGGTCCGCCTGGTCCAGGACCGTGGGCCGCACCATGTTCACGATGATCCGGCCCACCGGAAGCTTCGCGGCACGCAGTTCGCCGATCCCGTCCGCGGTTTCCTGGACGGGCATCTCCTCCAGGAGCGTCACCAGATGCACGGCCGTCTCGGGAGACTTCAGGACCCGCATCACGGCCTGGGCCTGGTTGTGTATCGGGCCGATCTTGGCAAGACCTGCCACCTCGTCGTTCACGTTCAGGAAGCGGGTGATGCGGCCGGTGGGAGGCGCGTCCATCACCACGTAGTCGTACGCGAACCGGCCGCTCCGGTCCTTCCTGCGGACGGCCTCGCACGCCTTGCCGGTCAGCAGCACGTCCCTGAGGCCGGGTGCGACGGTGGTGGCGAAGTCGATGGCGCCGAGCTTCTTCAGGGCCCGTCCCGCGCCGCCCAGTTTGTAGAACATCTGGAGGTAGTCCAGCAGGGCCAGCTCGGGATCGATGGCGAGCGCGTACACCTCGCCGCCGCCCGGCGCGACGGCGATCTTCCGCTCCTCGTACGGAAGCGCCTCCGTCTCGAAGAGCTGTGCGATGCCCTGCCTGCCCTCGACCTCGACCAGAAGGGTGCGTTTGCCCTCCGTCGCGAGGGCGAGCGCGAGTGCCGCGGCGACCGTGGTCTTTCCGGTCCCGCCCTTACCGCTGACGACCTGGAGCCTGCTCACGTCCTCGAGCCTAACCAGTTCCCGCGCGGGCTACGCGGGAGGCTGTGGACAACGGCGGTCCCGGTCGGCCTGCGGACCGGTCGCCCGCGCCGTCCCGGCCGGGCCCGCGCGGAGGCCGCGGCGGCCGCTTTGCCCGGCTTTCCGCCAGGTCACCGTCACGGTGGCGGCCGACCGAGTGCCCCTCGGCCACAGCGGCTACAGTCGGCCCCATGACCAAGTGGGAATACGTCACCGTGCCGCTGCTCGTCCATGCCACGAAGCAGATCCTGGACACCTGGGGCGAGGACGGCTGGGAGCTCGTCCAGGTGGTGCCCGGGCCGAACAACCCCGAGCAGCTGGTGGCCTATCTGAAGCGGGAGAAGCAGGCGTGAGCGCGGTCGAATCCCGGCTGGCCGGACTGGGCCTGACCCTGCCGGAGGTCGTGCCGCCGCTCGCCGCCTACCGGCCCGCCGTGCAGTCGGGGCCGTACGTGTACACCTCCGGGCAGCTCCCGATGGTGGAGGGCAAGCTTCCGGTGACCGGCAAGGTGGGCGCCGAGGTCACCGCCGAGGAGGCCAAGGAACTGGCCCGTACGTGCGCGCTGAACGCGCTCGCGGCGGTCAAGTCCGTGACGGGCGACCTGGACCGCATCGCGCGCGTGGTGAAGGTCGTCGGCTTCGTGGCGTCGGCCTCCGACTTCACGGGCCAGCCCGGTGTCGTCAACGGCGCCAGCGAACTGCTCGGCGAGGTCCTCGGCGACCGGGGCGTGCACGCCCGCAGCGCGGTCGGCGTGGCCGTGCTCCCGCTGGACGCGCCGGTCGAGGTGGAGATCCAGGTGGAGCTGACGCAGGAGTGATCGCCCCTCGCCGGCCGGGCGCGGGCGATGACGTCCTGGAGAGGGTGGGGGCGTCCTGGAAAGGGCGATGACGTCCTGGAGAGCGGGACGACGACCTTCGGTGGGCGATCTTCGCCTCTCGAACATCCGCTCACTACGGGATAGCCTCCGCCCATGGCGAATGGGCAGTGGTTTCCCCCGGAGTGGCCCGAGCGGATCCGCGCGCTCGCGGAGGGCACGCTCACCCCGGTCGTCCCGAAGCGCGCGGCCACCGTCATGCTCCTCAGGGACGACGCCGGCACCCCCGCCGTCCACATGCTGCGCAGACGCGCCTCCATGGCGTTCGCCGGAGGCGCGTACGCCTACCCGGGCGGCGGTGTCGACCCGCGCGACCACGATCTGAGGATCGGCTGGGCGGGCCCCACGCGCGCGTGGTGGGCGCAGCGCCTCGGTGTCGACGAGACGTCCGCCCAGGCCATCGTCTGCGCCGCCGTGCGGGAGACGTACGAGGAGGCGGGCGTGCTGCTCGCCGGCCCGGCCCCGGACACCGTCGTCGGCGACACCACGGGCCCGGACTGGGAGGCGGACCGCGCTGCCCTGGTCGAGCGCGACCTGTCGTTCGCGGAGTTCCTCGAGCGCCGGGGGCTGGTCCTGCGCTCCGACCTGCTCGGCGCGTGGACCCGCTGGATCACCCCCGAGTTCGAGTCCCGCCGCTACGACACGTGGTTCTTCGTGGCCGCGCTCCCCGAGGGGCAGCGCACCCGCAACGCCTCCACGGAGGCCGAGAGCACGGTGTGGATCCGCCCGGCCGAGGCGGCGGCCGCGTACGACCGGGGCGAGCTGCTGATGATGCCGCCCACCATCGCGACCCTGCGCCAGCTGATCCCCCGTGCGACCGCCGCCGAGGCGCTGAAGGCGGCACCCGGCCGCGACCTGACCCCCGTTCTGGCCACGGCCCGTCTGGAGCACGGCCGGATCGTGCTGTCCTGGCCCGGGCACGACGAGTTCACCAAACACATCCCGACGGGCGGAGCGCCCGCATGACCCCCGCAACCCCCGCGATCCACGCGACCTCCGCGACCCGCGCGGCCCGCGCGGCCCACGCGAAGGAAGGTGCTTTGGCATGACGGACGCCGCAGCCCTCCCCGGCCGGCCGCGCGGCGCGGTCCTCTCCGGCCCGGCCACCACGCGCGCGGTGAACGTCCTGGCGCCCAACGCGTCGGCGATGACCCTGGACGGCACCAACACCTGGATCGTCTCCGAGCCCGGCTCCGAGCAGGCGGTGGTGATCGACCCCGGCCCGCTCGACGAGGGCCACCTGCGCACGGTGATCGACACGACGGAGAAGTCCGGGAAGCGGATCGCGCTCACCCTGCTCACCCACGGCCACCCGGACCACGCGGAGGGCGCCGCCCGGTTCGCCGAGCTGACGGGTACCAAGGTGCGTGCCCTGGACCCGGCGCTGCGCCTGGGCGACGAGGGCCTGGGCCACGGAGATGTGATCACGGTCGGCGGCCTGGAGCTGAGGGTCGTGCCGACGCCGGGCCACACCTCCGACTCCCTGTGCTTCCACCTCCCGGCCGACCGGGCCGTGCTGACGGGCGACACCGTCCTGGGTCGCGGTACGACGGTGGTGGCGCACCCCGACGGCCGCCTGGGGGACTATCTGGACTCCCTGCGCCGCCTCAGGTCGCTCACGGTCGACGACGGTGTGCACACGGTGCTCCCGGGACACGGGCCCGTCCTGGAGGACGCCCAGGGCGCCGTGGAGTACTACCTCGCCCACCGCGCCCACCGCCTCGCCCAGGTCGAGACGGCGGTCGAGGACGGCCACCGCACCCCGGGCGAGGTCGTCGCCCACGTGTACGCGGACGTGGACCGCTCCCTGTGGCCGGCGGCGGAGCTGTCGGTACGGGCGCAGCTGGACTACCTCGGGGAGCACGGCCTCATCTGAGGGACGGCAACGACAACGGGCCCCGCCTCACCGGGAAACGGGGCCCGAACCGGTACCGCCGGGATCGAACGTCAGCGCGACCGCTTCGCCAGCCGCTCGACGTCCAGCAGGATCACGGCCCGTGCCTCCAGGCGGAGCCACCCGCGCTGGGCGAAGTCCGCCAGCGCCTTGTTCACGGTCTCGCGGGACGCGCCGACCAGCTGGGCCAGCTCCTCCTGCGTCAGGTCGTGCACGACGTGGATGCCCTCCTCGGACTGCACGCCGAACCGGCGCGACAGGTCCAGCAGGGCGCGGGCGACACGGCCCGGCACGTCCGAGAAGACCAGGTCGGACATCTGGTCGTTGGTCTTGCGCAGCCGGCGCGCGACCGCGCGCAGCAGGGCCGCGGCCACCTCGGGCCGCGCGTTCAGCCACGGCTGGAGGTCGCCGTGGCCGAGGCCCAGCAGCTTCACCTCGGTCAGCGCGGTGGCCGTCGCCGTGCGCGGGCCCGGGTCGAACAGCGACAGCTCGCCGATCAGCTCACCGGGGCCGAGGACCGCCAGCATGTTCTCGCGCCCGTCGGGGGACGTGCGGTGGAGCTTGACCTTGCCTTCCATGACCACGTACAGGCGGTCACCGGGGTCGCCCTCGTGGAACAGCGAGTCGCCGCGGGCGAGGGTCACCTCACTCATGGAGGCGCGGAGCTCCGCGGCCTGCTCGTCATCGAGCGCCGCGAAGAGCGGGGCGCGCCGCAGAACGTCGTCCACGAGTTCTCTCCTTGTCGACCTGCTCAGGGGATCTTGCTCCCCGGATACCAGGGGACCGTGTTCCCCATTTTGCCGGACGGTCCAAACAGTGTGATCTGTCACAAGGATGCCGCACGGAGGGGCCGGGGTACGCGGCAGGGGTCCAATTGGATGCTGATCTACTGGGTGCGGGGCGGATGTCGGTGCCGGGCCTTAGGCTGGCCGGGTGTCCAAATCGCCGGTAGGAGCACAGGCCAAGGGGGCTGGACGGGTGGTTGCACGTCGCGATTCCGCTTTGGGCGAACAGGGCCCCGGCGGCGGAAGGAAAACGGCGAAGACGGCGAAGACCGCGCCCGAGGAGGCGCCGGAGCAGCGCCCCGCGGGGAGGACGGCCGCCAGGAAGACCACGGCGGCCGCCAAGAAGACCGCTGCGGCGAAGAAGACCGCTTCCGCCGAGAAGACCGCTGCGGCGAAGAAGACCGCTTCCGCCGAGAAGGCGGCTCCGGCGAAGAAGACCGCCCGTGCGAAGGCCCGGGCCGAGAAGGCGGACCCGGCGAAGAAGACCACCGCGGCGAAGCAGACCCCGGCCAAGAAGGCCCGCGCCAAGAGGACCCCCGGGAAACCCGCCCACGCAGAGGCCGTTGTCGCCGACGGCACCGTGGCGGTCGGGAACGCTCCCGCGAAGACCGTCGCGGCCGCGCCCCCCACGGGCGAGTCCCGCACCGCCCTCGTCCGCCGTGCCCGGCGTATCAACCGCGAGCTCGCCGAGGTGTACCCGTACGCCCACCCGGAGCTCGACTTCGACAACCCCTTTCAGCTCGTCGTCGCCACGGTCCTGTCCGCGCAGACCACCGACCTGCGGGTGAACCAGACCACCCCGGGGCTCTTCGCCAAGTACCCGACCCCGGAGGACCTCGCGGCGGCCAACCCGGAGGAGGTCGAGGACATCCTGCGCCCGACCGGGTTCTTCCGGGCCAAGACCAAGTCGGTGACAGGGCTCTCCAAGGCCCTGGTGGAGCAGTTCGGCGGCGAGGTCCCCGACCGGCTCGAAGACCTCGTCAAACTGCCCGGAGTGGGCCGCAAGACCGCCTTCGTGGTGCTGGGCAACGCCTTCGGCCGCCCCGGCATCACCGTCGACACGCATTTCCAGCGGCTGGTGCGCCGCTGGCAGTGGACCGACGAGACCGACCCCGACAAGATCGAGGCGGCCGTCGGCGCGCTGTTCCCGAAGAGCGACTGGACCGACCTGTCCCACCACGTCATCTGGCACGGCCGCCGCATCTGTCACGCCCGCAAGCCGGCCTGCGGCGCCTGCCCGATCGCCCCGCTCTGCCCCGCCTACGGCGAGGGCGAGACCGACCCGGAGAAGGCGAGGAAGCTGCTGAAGTACGAGAAGGGCGGCTTCCCCGGTCAGCGGCTCAAGCCCCCGCAGGCGTACCTGGACGCGGGCGGGAAGCCCGCCCCGCCGCTGGGTGCCGGATGACGGCCGTGCGCGGTGCGGCACGCCACCCGGGGCAGGGACGTGTCCCGTGGTGCCGCGGGGGGCGACACCCGCACGAGGGACGCGCGGAACGATCCGTGACACCGCGGGCGTTGGGATCGGCAGAACGGGGGTGGCGATGACGCACGCGAGCAACACGGGCCACAGGCACGGCACGGACGGGGGACGGCTGCCGCTGAGCACGGAGGGCCTGCCGGACTGGCTCGACCCGGTCGTACGGGCCGCGCGGACCGTCGAGCCGCTCCAACTCAGCCGCTTCCTGCCGCCGGAGAACGGCGCGGGCCGCCAGTCGGCCGTACTGATCCTGTTCGGGGAGGGGAAGCGCGGCCCCGAGCTGCTGCTGATGGAGCGCGCCGGTTCGCTGCGCTCGCACGCCGGACAGCCCTCGTTCCCCGGCGGCGCCCTCGACCCCGAGGACGGCGATCCGAAGGGTGAGGGGCCGCTGCGGGCGGCCCTGCGGGAGGCCGAGGAGGAGACCGGACTCGACCCGGCGGGCGTGCAGCTCTTCGGTGTGCTCCCCAGGCTCTACATCCCGGTCAGTGGCTTCGTCGTGACGCCGGTACTCGGCTGGTGGCGCGCGCCCAGCCCGGTGGGCGTCGTCGATCCGAACGAGACGGCGCGGGTGTTCACCGTGCCCGTGGCGGATCTCACGGAACCGGCCAACCGGGCCACCACGGTCCACCCCAGCGGCCACCGAGGTCCGGCATTCCTGGTCGAATCGGCCCTTGTCTGGGGCTTCACGGCCGGCGTCATCGACCGCCTGCTGCACTACTCCGGCTGGGAGCGCCCCTGGGACCGCGACAAGCAGGTCCCGCTCGACTGGCGCGCATGACAAGGTGACCTCCGTGAATGTGCTGGACATCCTGTTGCTGGTCGCCGCCGTGTGGTTCGCGGTCGTGGGTTATCGCCAAGGCTTCGTCGTGGGCATCCTCTCGGTGATCGGCTTCCTGGGTGGCGGTCTCGTCGCGGTGTACCTGCTCCCGGTCATCTGGGACGGCGTGACCGGCGACGCCAAGGTGAGTACGACCGCAGCGGTGGTGGCCGTCGTGGTGGTGATCGTCTGCGCCTCCGTCGGCCAGGCCCTGACCACCCACCTCGGCAACAAGCTGCGCAGATACATCACCTGGTCCCCGGCGCGCGCCCTGGACGCCACCGGCGGTGCCCTCGTCAACGTGGTGGCGATGCTCCTGGTCGCCTGGCTGATCGGCTCCGCCCTGGCCGGTACGACGCTGCCGACGCTCGGCCGGGAGGTCCGCGGCTCCAAGGTGCTCCTCGGTGTCTCCCGCGCCCTGCCCGCGCAGGCGGACACCTGGTTCGCCGACTTCTCCTCGGTCCTCGCGCAGAACGGCTTCCCGCAGGTCTTCAGCCCGTTCGCGAACGAACCCATCAACGAGGTCCGGCCGCCCGACCCGGCCCTCGCCAGGAGCGTGGTCGCCGTGCGCGCGCAACGCTCCATCGTCAAGGTGATGGGCACGGCGCAGAGCTGCGGCAAGGTCCTGGAGGGCACCGGTTTCGTCGTCGGGGACCGCCGGGTGATGACCAACGCGCACGTGGTCGGCGGCGTCGACGAGCCCACCGTCCAGATAGGCGGCGAGGGGCGGAAGTACGACGCGAAGGTCGTCCTGTACGACTGGCGTCGTGACATCGCCGTGCTGGACGTGCCCGACCTGCACGCCCCGGCGTTGAAGTTCGCGTCCACCGGTGCCACCGGGGGCAGCGGCGCGATCGTCGCGGGCTTCCCGGAGAACGGGTCGTACAACGTCCAGCCCGCGCGCGTCCGCGGCCGCATCACGGCCAACGGCCCCGACATCTACCACCGCGGCACAGTCCGCCGCGACGTGTACTCGCTGTACGCGACCGTCCGCCAGGGCAACTCCGGCGGCCCGCTGCTCACTCCCGACGGCAGGGTCTACGGGGTGGTGTTCGCGAAGTCCCTGGACGACGCCAACACGGGGTACGCGCTGACGGCGGACGAGGTCCGCAAGGACGTCGCCCAGGGACGTGCGGCCAACCAGCAGGTGGACAGCGACAGCTGCGCGCTGTGAGGCCCGGCCGGCTACGGACGGGCCGGGCGCGGACTCAGCCGCGCGGGTGGCGCAGACGGACCGAGACCCAGCGGGCCCGGCGGCGCAGGATGCGGGGGATCCCCACCTGGGTGTCCGTGCCCGCCAGTTGCGGGGTGCCCCTTGGGTGGGAGCCCGGCGCGGTGGCCGAGCGGCGGTTGCGTGCTACGTCACTGTAGTCGTGCGTCCAGCCCATACCCCGACCTCTGCCCCAGCCCCAAGGTCGATAACCGCCTCCGCGGCGTCCAATTGGCCTATGCGTCGGGCATGTGGCCGTTCGTGGAACAGGTGTTCGCGCCCGGATGGCGGTCGCGTCCGCAGGGTCACCGGCGGAGTGCACCCGCCCCGGCCGACCGGCCGATCCCGCGCGGATCGGCGGCAGGTCAGCGGTCGGGTTCCGGGTCCTTCAGCCAGTTGATCAGCTCCGAGGAGAACGCCACCGGGTCCTCCTCGTGCGGGAAGTGCCCGAGGCCGTCGAACAGCCGCCAACGGTAGGGCGCCTCGACGTACTCGCCGGACCCGGCGGCGCTCCGCGTCCGCATCACCGGGTCCAGCGAGCCGTGCAGATGCAGGGTCGGGACCCGTACGGGACGCTTCATGCGCCGGTTGAACTGGATGCCGTCGGGCCGGGCGAGGGAACGCACCATCCAGCGGTACGGCTCGATGGAGCAGTGCGCCGTCGACGGGATGAGCATGGCGCGCCGGTACACCTCCACGGCCTCGTCGTCCGGCAGCCGCGGCCCCGACCAGTCCCGGATCAGCTGCCCCACCAGAGCGGCACCGTCTGCGGTGAGCCGGCGCTCGGGGAGCCAGGGCCGCTGGAATCCCCAGATGTGGGAACCCGCTGACGACTGCTTGACGTCGCCGAGCATCGCCGAGCGCCAGCGCCGCGGATGCGGCATCGAGGCGACCGCGAGCCGCCGTACGAGCTTGGGACGCATGGCGGCCGCCGTCCAGGCCAGATAGCCGCCGAGGTCGTGGCCGACGAGCGCGGCGTCGGGCTCGCCCAGGGACCGTACGACCCCGGTGATGTCCAGCGCGAGGTTCGCGGGGTCGTAACCGCGCGGCGTGCGGTCGCTGCCGCCCACGCCGCGCAGGTCCATCGCCACCGCCCGGAAACCCGCGTCGGCCAGCGCCACCAGCTGGTGCCGCCAGGTCCACCAGAACTGGGGGAAGCCGTGCAGCAGCAGCACCAGCGGTCCGTCGCCCAGTTCGGCGATATGGAAACGTGCGCCATTGGCTGCTACGTCCCGGTGTGTCACCTTTTTCCCACCCGGGACGTCCAGCCGTACGACCGAAGGGGATTGCGCCGAAGGGGTGGCGGGGTCCGTCATGAGGACGAGCGTGCCACAGGCTCGAGTGCCTTGTCGGCCTGCTGGGGCTGCCGCGGGTGCGGCTTGGCGTTCTGCAGGACGCCGGCGGTCTCCTTCATCGACGCGGCGACCTTCTGCGGGCCCTTGCTCTTCTTCGCCTTCTTCGCGAACGCCAGGCCGATGAGTCCGAGCAGGCCGGCGACCACCACGTTGGCTCCGAAGGAGAGCAGGAAGCAGACGGCCATGTTCCAGCCGCTCCATGTGCGGATGCCGTACGCCAGTGCGAAGTTCAGCATCGGCAGCGAGAACAGCAGGACCGCGCCCGCGGCGGAGAAGGCGCCGCCGCTCATCGCGCCGCGCTTGACGTCCTGTTTGAGCTGGGCCTTGGCCAGCGCGATCTCGTCGTGCACCAGTGCGGACAATTCGGTCGTCGCCGAGGCGAACAGCTGGCCGATGCTGCGTTCGGCGCCGACCGGGCTGCCGTCGGGTGCGCTCATCGCGATCTCCCTGCTCTCTGCGTACGGGCTCCGCGGACGCTGCGGAGTATGGTGATGTGTCAGATCATGCCGGACGCTCGTTCTCCTCGCTTGCCCTGCCCACCACTTCCGTAAGCGCGCCGTCAGCGCCCTCGGCGGGCACACCGGCGCCCGTGCCGTGCCCGGCGGACCTCGGTGCCGCGAGCCTGTGGTGCTCGGTGGCCTTCCGCTCGTGGATCTCGGCCATGCGCAGGTGGTACGCCGGATCCGTCCTCCTCGTAGACGTCCGGGATGCCGTCCGGATCGTCGTCGCGGTCCTCCTCCGCACACAGGGCGCGATACTTGGCGTTGCGTATCTTCAGCAGCACCGTCGCGCAGGAGGCCGCGATCAGCGACCCGATGAGGACGGCGGCCTTCACCTGGTCCCCGAGTGCCGGATCACCGTCGAAGGCGAGCTCGCCGATGAGCAGCGAGACGGTGAAGCCGATACCGGACAAGGACGCGACCGCGAACACGTCGGCCCAGGCGAGGCCCTCGCTCAGCGATGCCCGGGTGAAGCGGACCGTCAGCCAGGTGCCCCCGAAGATGCCGACGGTCTTGCCGACGACGAGGCCGAGTACGACACCGAGCGTCTCCGGCCGGGTGAACACGCCCGCGAGCGCCCCGCCCGAGATCGCGATGCCCGCGCTGAAAAGGGCGAACAGCGGCACCGCGAGTCCCGCCGACAGGGGACGCACAAGGTGTTCGATGCGCTCGCCCGGTGAACGCTCCTCACCCTCCCGGCGGTGGCAGCGCAGCATCAGGCCCATGGCCACACCGGCGATGGTGGCGTGGATGCCGCTGTTGTGCATCAGCGCCCAGACGACCAGCGCCAGCGGCACGTACACGTACCAGCCGCGCACCCCCTTGCGCAGCAGCACCCAGAACACGGCGAGACCGGCGACGGCGCCCCCGAGGGCCGCGAAGTTCAGGCCGTCCGTGAAGAAGATCGCGATGATCAGGATGGCGAACAGGTCGTCGACCACGGCCAGGGTGAGCAGGAAGGCACGCAGGGCGGAGGGCAGGGAGGTGCCGATGACCGCGAGCACGGCCAGTGCGAAGGCGATGTCGGTGGCGGTGGGGACGGCCCAGCCGGCGAGGGATCCGCCGCCGGCCGCGTTGGTCAGGGCGTAGACCAGCGCGGGCGCGGCTATGCCGCACAGTGCGGCGACCACCGGGAGGGCGGCCGCGCGCGGGTCGCGCAGATCACCCGCGACCAGTTCCCGCTTGAGTTCGATCCCGGCGACGAAGAAGAAGATCGTGAGGAGGCCGTCCGCGGCCCAGTGCGCGACGGACAGGTTCAGGCCGAGGGCGGCGGGGCCGAGGTGGTGGTGGCTGACGCTCTCGTAGCCGCTGTGGAGTGCGGGTGTGTTCGCCCACACCAACGCGGCCACCGTGGCGAGCAGGAGCAGTACACCGCCGACGGTCTCGGTGCGCAGCGCGTCGGCGATGTATGTGCGCTCGGGCAGGGAGAGGCGTCCGGGAAAGACGCGGGTGCGGGACGCGGCCACAGGGTGGACCTCCGGGTCGGTACGGCGAACGGACGGCCGTCACGGAACGTGCGGACCTCTTGCCGACCAGACTTCCCGGCGCACCTTGATACGATCACTTTACCTGATCATTACACTTGGCGCCCCTCGGGTGCCCCTACTCCCGCTCTCTCCGTGGGAGAGAGGGCGTTGCCGGTCAGAAGTCGAAGGGGCCGATGAACGAGGCGCCGAGGGTCATGGCCCCCACGAAGCCGCCGGTGAACGCGCGGCGATCGTCATTCCGGAGGCACTGAACCCAGTCCGACCACCGCCGCAGCGGCACCCCCGACGGTGATCGAGATGAGAAAGCAGAACCCGTACGCGATGAGCTTGACGCAGTCGGCGCTCACCGTGCCTCGCCGCAGCAGAGCGGCCAGGTCAACGAGCACCGCGACCCGGCGCCGGAAGGAGTGGCCGACGGCCAGGCCGCCGGAACCGGCACCACCCCGGCCTCGCGTGTCCGCTTGCGTGACGCTGGAGGCGGACAGCAAGAAGGGCCAGGACCGGCGATCCGATCCTGGCCCTTCCGCATGGGCTCCTACTCGTCTTCCTGGGCCGACGGCTTCGACTTCAAACCGTCGACGATGCGACGCAGGCTGTCTGCATCCGTCAGCGTCGTGACGTCGCCGAGCTGACGGTTCTCGGCCACGTCCCGCAGCAGACGGCGCATGATCTTCCCGGAGCGGGTCTTCGGCAGCTCTGCCACCGGCAGGATCCTCTTGGGCTTGGCGATCGGGCCGAGCGTGCTGCCGACGTGGTTGCGCAGCTCCGCCACCAGGTCCTCGGTCTCCGCGGCCGTACCGCGCAGGATCACGAAGGCGACGATCGCCTGACCCGTCGTCTCGTCCGCGGCGCCGACGACGGCCGCCTCGGCGACCGACGGGTGCGAGACGAGGGCCGACTCGACCTCGGTGGTGGAGATGTTGTGCCCGGACACCAGCATCACGTCGTCCACGCGGCCCAGCAGCCAGATGTCGCCGTCGTCGTCCCTCTTGGCGCCGTCGCCGGCGAAGTACCTGCCCTCGAACCGGGACCAGTAGGTGTCGATGAAGCGCTGGTCGTCGCCCCAGATGGTGCGCAGCATCGACGGCCACGGCTCGGTGAGCACCAGGTAGCCGCCGCCTCCGTTCGGCACCTCGTTCGCCTCGTCGTCGACGACGGTCGCGGAGATGCCGGGCAGCGGCCGCTGCGCGGAGCCCGGCTTGGCCTCGGTCACGCCGGGCAGCGGGGAGATCATGATCCCGCCGGTCTCGGTCTGCCACCAGGTGTCCACGACCGGCGTGCGGTCGCCGCCGATGTGCTTGCGGTACCAGACCCACGCCTCCGGGTTGATCGGCTCACCGACGGATCCCAGCACCCTGAGCGAGGACAGGTCGAACTTCGCCGGGATGTCGTCGCCCCACTTCATGAACGTACGGATGGCCGTGGGCGCCGTGTAGAGGATGGTGACCCCGTACTTCTGCACGATCTCCCAGAAGCGGCCCTGGTGCGGGGTGTCGGGCGTGCCCTCGTACATGACCTGGGTCGCGCCGTTCGCCAGCGGTCCGTAGACGATGTACGAGTGCCCCGTGACCCAGCCGACGTCCGCCGTGCACCAGTACACGTCGGTCTCCGGCTTCAGGTCGAAGACGGCGTGGTGGGTGTACGCCACCTGGGTGAGGTAGCCGCCGGAGGTGTGCAGGATGCCCTTCGGCTTACCCGTCGTACCGGACGTGTACAGGATGAACAGCGGGTGCTCCGCCTCGAACGCCTCGGGCGTGTGCTCGGCGGACTGCCGGTCGACGAGCTCGTGCCACCAGATGTCCCGGCCCTCGCTCCAGGCGACCTCCTGGCCGGTGCGGCGCACCACGAGCACGTGCTCGACGTTGTCGACCTTGCTGACGGCCTCGTCGACGGCCGGCTTGAGGGCGGAGGGCTTGCCGCGCCGGTAGCCGCCGTCGGCGGTGATGACGACACGGGCGTCGGCGTCCTGGATGCGGGTGGCGAGCGCGTCCGCCGAGAAGCCGCCGAAGACGACGGAGTGGGCGGCTCCGATGCGGGCGCAGGCCAGCATCGCGATCGCGGTCTCGGGGATCATGGGCATGTAGACGGCGACCCGGTCGCCCTTGCGGACGCCCAGCTCCAGCAGGGCGTTCGCGGCCTTGGAGACCTCGTCCTTCAGCTCGGCGTAGGTGAGGGAGCGGCTGTCGCCGGGCTCACCCTCGAAGTGGATGGCGACACGGTCGCCCAGACCCGCCTCGACGTGCCGGTCGACGCAGTTGTACGCGACGTTGAGCGTGCCGTCCTTGAACCACTTGGCGAACGGCGGGTTCGACCAGTCCAGCGTCTCGGAAGGCTCCTTGGCCCAGGTCAGCCGGCGGGCCTGCTCGGCCCAGAAGCCGAGCCTGTCAGCCTTGGCCTGTTCGTACGCCTCTGCCGTGACGTTGGCGTTCGCGGCCAGGTCGGCGGGGGGCGCGAACCTGCGCTCTTCCTTGAGCAGGTTGGCCAGGCTTTCGTTGCTCACGACATCTCCCTTTCCCAGGGTGTCCGTTGTGTCCCAGGCCACAGCTCACCAGACCGGAGGGCCCGGTGACAAGGGCCGACCGGAAAATGGTTTAGACCTATCATGGTCGGCGGGTGGAAAGGTACGCCCCAGGTCACGTGCGGGCCGCCCTCCCGGTTCGCCCGGCGGGCTCGTTCGGCGACGTATCTCACACCCGTCGCGAGAAAGCCCGGAGCGAGTTCTGGGGGAGTTCGGGGGGATCGTCGTCACGGTGGTGGGCGGACCGGGCGGCACCGGCCCGCCCGCCACCGTCGTGTCACGCCGGATTGCGGAGGTCCCCGGCCGCCCCCACACGGCTGAAGACGTCGTCTTCCTCGGACGGGGCCAGCAGATAGGCCTGGGCCTCGCCCACGTGGAAGTACATCCCGTGCAGTTCCAGCGCACCTTCGGCCAGCGCGCGGGCCACGGACTCGTGCACTCGCAGATGCTGCAGCTGCTGCACCACATTGGTCAGGCACAGTTGTTCGATCGCGTCGACGGGTTCCCGCCCGGCGATCCGCGCCCATGGCCGCTCGTCGTCGGCCATCCGCTCCAGGCTGGGCAGCCCGTGCCGCAGCCACCGCCTCAGCGGGGTTCGGGCGCCGTCCGCGTCCGAGGTGAGCAGGGCCTGCATGGCGCCGCACCCGGAGTGCCCGCACACCGTGATGGAGCGTACCTGCAGCACGTCCACCGCGTACTCGATGGCCGCCGCCACCGAGTCGTCCCCGCTCTCGGCGCCGGGCAGCGGTACCAGGTTGCCGACATTGCGGACGACGAAGAGGTCGCCGGGCCCGCTGGAGGTGATCATCGAGGTGACCAGCCGGGAGTCGGCGCAGGTCAGGAACAGATGCGACGGCCGCTGTCCCTCGCGCGCCAGGCGGGCCAGCTCACCGCGCACCAGCGGGGCGGTGTTGCGCTGGAAGGCGCTGATGCCGTGGGCGAGTTGCCGACCGCTCGGTCCGGAGGCCGTCGGTCCGAAGGCCTCGCCCGGTCCGCCCGTGCGGCCGTTCGCGGGTTCGGTCGGCGGGCGCTCGCACTGGTGGTTGCGCCACGGCGTCCAGGGGCGGCACCGGCATGCCGACGGCCCGGCGGACTCCGCGCCCGATCCGGCCCGCACCGCACCCGGCGAGGGCAGCGCGACCGGGGATCCGTCCCGGCCTGTCAGGGCGACCGTGCCGCCGCGCGCGCGGTGGGTGCGCTGCCAGTCCTGCAGGGACTCGTGCGCGGCGTGGTCCATGAACGACCCGTCCAGCTCCACAACGGCCTCGGTCCCGGCGGGCACCAGGTGCAGCGCCCGGCTGAGCCGCGGTACGGCGAGGAACGTCAACTGGCCTCGTACGCGTACGTGGTGGACACCCATCTGCTGCTCGTGGGTGATGCGGGTGCGGGTGAGGCGGTGCAGGGCGACGGCGACGGCCGCTGCCACGCCCAGCGCCACGCCCTGGAGGACGCCCAGGAGGACGACGCCGAGTGTGGTGACGGCGTACACCGGCACCTCTCGGTGGCGGGTGACCGTGCGGATGTGGTGCAGGGACACCATCTGGATGCCGACGGCCATCACCAGTGCGGCGAGCGAGGCGAGGGGGATCAGCTCGAGCACCGGGGCCAGCAGCAGCGCGGCCACCATCACCCACACTCCGTGCAGCATCGTGGAGTACCGGCTGACGGCTCCGGAGTTGACGTTCGCCGTGCTTCTCACGGCGACGCCCGCGATCGGCAGCCCTCCGAGCGCTCCGGAGACGATGTTCGCGGCGCCCTGTCCGAGTAGCTCGCGGTCCAGGTCGGAGCGGCCGAGATACGGATGGCGCCGGGCCGCCAGTTTGTCCACGGCGACGGCGCCCAGCAGGGACTGCACGCTGCACACCAGGGTGATGGTGAGGACGGCGGCCGCGACGCCGAGTGCCGGGCCCTCGGGCAGTCCGGCCAGGGCGTGGCTGCTCCAGGACGGCAGGTCGACCCTGGGCAGGGTGAGCCCGGCGAGCGAGGCGGTCGCGGTGGCGCCCGCCACGGCGACGAGTGGGGCCGGGACCCGGCACAGCAGGTGCCCGGTCCGTCCGGGAAGCCGTGGCCAGGCCAGGAGCAGGGCCAAGGTGAGCACGCTCACCGACACGGCCGCCGGGTGCAGACGCGCCAACTGCCGGGGCAGTGCCCGGAGGTTGTCGAGGACGGCACTCTGCGGGGTCCCGCCGAGCACGATGTGCAACTGGGCCACGGCGATGGTGGCGCCGATGCCGGCGAGCATGCCGTGCACGATCGCGGGGCTCACCGCGAGCGCGGTGCGGGCCACGCGCAGGCAGCCGAGTCCCAGTTGGGCCAGGCCGGCGAGGACGGTCACGGCGCACGTCGTGCGCCATCCGTAGCGGTGGATGAGGTCGGCGGTGACCACGGTCAGACCGGCGGCGGGGCCGCTGACCTGGAGTGGGCAGCCTCCGATGCGGCCGGCGACGATGCCGCCGACGGCCGCGGCGACCAGGCCGGCCTGGAGCGGGGCGCCGGTGGCGAGGGCGATGCCCAGGGACAGGGGGAGGGCGATCAGGAAGACGGCGAGGGAGGCGGACAGATCGGCGCCCGCGATGCGGAAGCTACGGGGCGGGGGCGGTGGGGGGCTGTGGGGCGGGTGGGCGCGCTTCGTCCGAGTCGAGTCGGCGGCGCGGGCGGGGACGCAGGCGGGCATGTTCCCGTCTCCTCCGGTGCGGCGCGGTCGCGGAAGTGGTGGCCCCGGCGGGGGCCGGGGGTCGGGCGCGGCCGTGGGTCACGACGCAAGCGGCGGGATGTCTCATCGCTTGGTAAATGGATCGTAATGCACCGTAAAGGAAAGGTATTTGATATCAGGGCAAACGGTTCACGCAATCACCCAAAAGGGTGAAGGGTCAATTTCATCGGCTTGTCATACAAATTACTTCGGTTTTCCGTGCGATCTTGGCTCGGCCGGCGTGGCCCGACCGAAGGAAGAAGGTGGGTGGAAGATGGCTGCCACCCCGAGGAGCGCCACCTCCAGAAGCACCACCACGAGAACCGGAACCCCCTCGCGCAGGACCGCTGCGGGCGTCGCCCTGGCCGCCGCCTGCGTCACCGCCTGGGCCACCGCGCCGGCCGGCTGTTCTTCCGCACCGCCCCGCGCCGAGCAGGGCACACGGAAAGGGGCCGGCGCCGGTGCAGGGGCTCCCGGAAGCGCGGTCCGTCCGATCGGCGACGGCTCCACCGCCTACACCGGCGCCCAGCCGCATCTGACCGGACCCGAGCGGCTGAGGCCCGGCCGGAGACCCCCGCAGTTCGTGGTCTTCTCGTGGGACGGGGCCGGCGAGGACAGCCAGAGGCTCTTCTCGCGCTTCCGCGGGATCGCCAGGGCCAACGACGCGACGATGACGTTCTTCCTGAGCGGTGTGTACCTGCTGCCCGAGGAGAAACGCGACCTGTACCGGCCGCCGCAGCACTCGCCCGGCCGCTCGGACATCGGCTTCAACGACGTGGCGGGCATCAAGGACACCGTCGAGCAACTGCGGCTGGCGTGGCTCGAGGGCAACGAGATCGGCACCCACTTCAACGGGCACTTCTGCGGCCCGAAGGGCGGGGTCGGCCAGTGGTCGGTGGAGGAGTGGAAGGACGAGATCGCCCAGGCCAAGGCCTTCGTGAAGTCCTGGCGGACCAACTCCGGCCTCAGACGGGAGCCTTCCCTGCCCTTCGACTACGAAAGGGAGCTCATCGGCGGCCGCACGCCGTGTCTGGAGGGCCGGGAGAACTTCATGAAGGCGGCCCGTGAGCTGGGTTTCCGCTACGACACCTCGGGCGTCGCCGAACAGGTCTGGCCGAAGAAGAAGGAGGGGCTGTGGGATCTGTCGATGCAGCTCGTGCCCTTCCCGGGGCACACCTACGAGCAGTTGACCATGGACTACAACTTCATGGTCAACCAGTCGGGCACCCGGACCCAGGGCGACCCCGACAAGTTCGAGGAATGGGGCGACCAGATGCGGGACGGCCTCTACCAGGGCTTCCGGCGGGCGTACGAGGGAAACCGCGCCCCCCTGGTCATCGGCAACCACTTCGAGTCCTGGAACGGCGGTACGTACATGCGTGCCGTCCAGGAGGTCGTCGAGCGCGTCTGCAACGAGCCCGAGGTGCGCTGCGTCTCGTTCCGCCAACTCGTCGACTGGCTGGACGCACAGGACCCGCAGGTCCTGGAGAAGCTGCGCACCCTGAAGGTGGGCGAGACCCCGGCCGAGGGCTGGGCGAGCTTCCTGGCCTCGTCACCGGCCCCGGCACCGAGGGGGGTACCGGGGGCGCCGCCGATGAAGCGGTAGACGGGGGCCGTCGCTCACACCGCTGCCGCCAGGGTCTCGCTGAGGACGAAGCGCGGGTCGATCTGGGCCGCCAGGTCCGCGCCGGTGCGTTCGTTTCCCCAACTGGTCGCGTTCTTCCGGTGGAAGTGCGCCATCTGGCGCGTGTACCGCTCCCAGTCGCGCAGTTCGTAGGTCGCGTCGGCGGCCGCCTGCAGCACGCCGAGGGAGTGCCGGCTCGGGTCCTCCAGGGACTCGAACCGGGGCGGGCGGCCCTTCTCCATGGACCGCACCCAGTCCGAGTGCCCCACCGTCACCAGCAGGTCGTCGCCGACGTGGGCGCGGAGGAAGTCGATGTCCTCCCGGCCCTGCACCTTGTTGCCGACGACCCTCAGGATGACCCCGAAGTCGCGCGCGTACTCCTTGTACTGGCGGTAGACGGAGACCCCCTTCCGGGTCGGCTCGGCCACCAGGAACGTCATGTCGAAGCGGGTGAACAGGCCGGAGGCGAAGGAGTCGGACCCCGCTGTCATGTCGACCACCACGTACTCGTCGCGGCCGTCCACCAGGTGGTTCAGGCACAGTTCCACCGCTCCCGTCTTGGAGTGGTAGCAGGCGACCCCCAGGTCGGCGTCCGTGAAAGGGCCGGTGACCATCAGGCGGACCGTGCCGCCGTCCAGTTCCACCGGGCGCGCGCAGGCCTCGTAGACCGGGTTGTCCTCCCGTACCCGAAGCAGTCGCGAGCCCTCCCCGGGCGGGGTCGTCTTGATCATCTTCTCGGCGGAGGCGATCCGCGGATTGGTGCCGCGCAGATATTCCTTGATCAGCGACAGCCGCTCGCCCATGGCCGGCAGGGTCGCGGCCTCGTCCTCGTCGAGCCCGAGCGCGGCCCCCAGGTGCTGGTTGATGTCCGCGTCGATGGCGATGACGGGCGCGCCGACGGCGGCGAGATGGCGGATGAACAGGGAGGACAGCGTCGTCTTGCCGCTGCCGCCCTTCCCGACGAAAGCAATTTTCATATTCACGAAGCGTAGCGTCGTGGTAGCTGTGCGTGGCACGCCTGTGGAAACAAGACCACCCCTTCGAATGAGGTGCCCCGGTGTGCGTAGGGTCGTACTCATGAGTACGACAGGTGCGTCCGCCGACCCGCTGGCCGCCCTCGGGGCGCTCCCCGGGGTGGCCGAGTCCGTGGAGTCCGTGCGCAAGGCCGTGGACCGGGTCTACGGGCACCGGATCATGCGGCGCCGCAGCAATGAGATCACCTCGGAGGCGGCGCTGCGTGGCGCGCGTGGCTCGGCCGCGCTGTCGGGCGCCGACTGGGCCCTGGAGGAGGTGCGGCGGCGCACCGACTTCAGTGGCGACGATGACGCCCGTACGGTCGGGGCCGCGCTGCGGCTGACCGCCGAGGCGGGGCAGCTGCTGTCCATCTGGCGGCAGTCGCCTCTGCGGGTGCTCGCACGACTGCACCTGGTGGCTGCGGCGGATCCGGACCCCTGTGTGGGGCGCCCCCGGCAGGACGGTGAGGGCGTCGACGAGCCGCTGGTGGAGTTGGAGCTGCCGGGCGCGGCCGAGGTGTCCGGCCGTCTGGAGGGGCTCTCCGGGCTGATCGTCGCGGGCAGCTCGGCGCCCGCCCTCGTGACCGCGGCCGTGGTGCACGGCGAACTGCTCGCGCTGCGTCCCTTCGTCTCCCGCAACGGTCTCGTCGCGCGCGCGGCGCAGCGCATCCTCCTGGTGGGGAGCGGACTCGATCCCAAGGCGATCTGCCCGGCGGAGGTCGGTCACGCGGAGCTGGGCCGGGCCGCCTACGCCGCAGCCCTGGACGGCTATGTGTCGGGCACCCCGGAGGGCATGGCGGCCTGGATCGCCCACTGCGCAAAGGCGGTCGAGCTCGGCGTCCGCGAGTCGACGGCGGTCTGCGAGGCGCTGCAGCGCGGGGCCGCCTAGAAACGGGGAAAGCCCCCTCCTGGCTCCTGGGGGCCGCAATGGTTGCGGCGGTACGAAGTCTCGTACCGCCGCTGGCATGTTCACCGAGTTACCAAGCGTCCTCGATGGTCGCCCATCAGGTCGGGAACTTTGCCCGTCACCTGGTGCGGCTGGCCCGTAATCGACGGGTCGACGTCGCGTGGGTGCTCGGTGTTCATGCTCGGTCCGTGGGGCCAATTGCGTTTAAAAGGTGATCCTTTCGGATGTCCTTTGGTCTCGCGGGCCGTTAACCCCTTTGTACTCCAGGGCGCGGATAAGCGGAAGCCCTTCATGCAGTTCTTTACTTTTAGCTTCAAAGAGGTGCGAATCGGGCGGGAGTGTGTTCCTCCGGCGCGTCCCGCGGGGTCACAGCACGGGTGTGCGGCGCCGGCTCGCGTACCAGACGAGCCCCGCCGTGGCCGCCGCCGCGCCTATCGCCGCCATGGCGAGGAGCGCCGGACGCGGCGGCACCGACAGCCGCTGCTTCAGCCGAACCGGGCGGTGGAAGTCGAGAATCGGCCATCCCCGGGTGAGTGCCTCGCGGCGCAGGGCCCGGTCGGGATTCACGGCGTGCGGATGGCCGACGGCCTCCAGCATGGGCAGGTCGGTGATGGAGTCGCTGTACGCGTAGCAGCGCGTCAGGTCGTACCCCTCCGACTCGGCGAGTTCCCTGACGGCCTCCGCCTTCGTCGGCCCGTAGGCGTAGTACTCCACCTCGCCCGTGAAGCAGCCGTTGTCGCCCACGACCATGCGGGTCGCCACCACCCGGTCCGCGCCGAGCAGTTCGCCGATCGGCTCGACGACCTCGGCGCCCGACGTGGAGACGATCACCACGTCCCGCCCGGCGCCGTGGTGCTCCTCGATGAGGGAGGCGGCCTCGTCGTAGATGATCGGGTCGATCAGGTCGTGGAGCGTCTCGGCGACGATCTCCTTCACCTGCTGCACGTTCCAGCCGCGGCACAGCGCGGACAGGTACTCCCGCATCCGCTCCATCTGGTCGTGGTCGGCGCCGCCCGCCAGGAACACGAACTGGGCATATGCGGTACGCAACGCCGCCCTGCGGTTGATCAGTCCGCCTTGGTAGAAGGACTTGCCGAAGGTGAGAGTGCTCGACTTCGCAATGACCGTCTTGTCCAGGTCGAAGAAGGCCGCCGTGCGGGGCAAGGAGGGGTTTTCCACGGGCCTGAGCATAGGGGCCCACCATTCGGCGTAAGGTGGGGCGTGTGGGTTTGCCTGAGAGGGCTCTCGGGTACACCATGGAAGTCACGGATCGTTCGCGACCGTGCTAACCCGGCCCGACTCCTCCCCCCCCGAGTCGGCCGTGGGGACGACCCCCGCTCTCCCCCCCGGCGGGGGTCGTCGCATGTCCGGGTGGGTTTTTCTGCTTTTCGGCGCATCCCCGAGGCCCTGCCGTGGTCCTGCGGCGGATGGTCGGTCACGTCCAGGGATCGTAACGGTGGGTAGTCGCCGTGCTGCTCTGCGGAGGCCTGCGGGTCCTCACCGGTATGGGTGAAGGCGATATTCACAACCGCTGAGTTGTCCACAGTTATCAACCAAGATCCACACGATTTCCGGGATCGCTGCACCTTGATTCCGACGCGTCCGGCCGACGGCGAGTTCACGCCGGTTCACGGCCGCGAGTTCATGGCTCGTGCACGTCCGCGAGTTCATGGCCCGTGCACGGCCGGTTCCGTTTGTCGGGCGCGCACGGCCGGTTCGTATCGGCCGTTCACATGGAGACCGGTAGCCGGCTCTCCACACGGGCGGGACGCACGGGCCGCACAGGCCTGCGGACGCGCCCGAAGGAAGCAGCGAAGGGGGCTGGAAACCGTGGCGGAAGCCATCACACACGACGGACCGGCCGCCGCCGAGGGGCGGCGGAGCGGACCGCTGATCGTCACCGAGGACGCCGAGCTCCTCGACGACCTGCTGCGCCTGTGCGCGGCCGCGGGCGCCAGAGCAGAGGTGCACCCGAGCGTGCCCCGGCAGCGGGGCGGCTGGGAGGCGGCGCCCCTGGTCCTGGTCGGCGACGACGCGGCCCGCCGGGTGCGGGGGGCCGTGCGCAGACGGGGAGTGGTGCTGATCGGCCGTGATCAGGACGATCCCGGAGTCTGGCGGCGCGCCGTCGAAATCGGCGCGGACCACGTCCTGCTGCTGCCGGACGGCGAGCAGTGGCTGGTGGACCGCATCGCCGACGTGGCCGAGGGAGTCGGCCGGCCCGCGCTCACCGTCGGCGTGATCGGCGGCCGTGGCGGGGCCGGTGCGTCCACGCTCGCCTGCGCCCTCGCCGTCACCTCCGCGCGTGAGGGCAGGCGCACCCTCCTCGTGGACGCGGATCCCCTCGGCGGCGGACTCGACGTACTCCTCGGCGGAGAGACCACGGAAGGGCTGCGCTGGCCGGCGTTCGCCGCCTCGCGGGGACGGGTGGGAAGCGGTGCCCTGGAGGAGTCCCTGCCCGAGGTGCACGCGCTGCGGGTGCTGAGCTGGGACCGCGGCGACACCGTGGCCGTCCCGCCCCAGGCGGTCCGCGCGGTCCTCGCCGCGGCACGGCGACGCGGCGGCGCGGTCGTCGTCGACCTTCCGCGCCGCATCGACGAGGGGACCGCCGAGGCCCTCGCGCAGCTGGATGTCGGCATCCTGGTGGTCCCCGGAGAACTGCGGGGGATCGCGGCCGCGCGGCGGGTGGCGTCCGCCGTCGGGATGGTCCTCGGCGACCTGCGCATCGCGGTACGGGGGCCGTACACGCCCGGGCTGGACGACCGCGGGGTGGCGCGCCTACTGGGGCTGCCACTGGTCGGCGAGGTGCCCCACGAGACACCACCGGACGACGGTTCGGTACCGCCCGGGGGAGCGGCGCGGGGGCCGCTCGCCCGGTTCTGCTCGCCCTTCTGGGAGCGGGCGCTCGCCGAGGGGGGTGACCCCGTATGAGCACGGGCTGGGGCGCGACGGCAGGCCCAGCGGGGCCCGGCGCCGGGGCGGACCCGGGGTCCGGCGGCGCGGCCGGGCCCGGTGAGCGGGCGCGGCTGCTGGACGGGGTGCGGCAGTGGCTGGCCGAGAGCGGGGCCGAGCCGACCCCCGCGCGAGTGGCGCAGGCGCTGCGGGAGCAGGGGCGAGTGCTCGGGGACGCGGAAGTGCTGGGCGCGGCCCGGCAGTTGCGCTCGGAACTGGTCGGCAGCGGCCCTCTGGAACCCTTGCTCACCGATCCGTCCGTGACCGACGTCCTGGTCTCCGCGCCGGACCGGGTGTGGGTGGACCGGGGCGCCGGGCTGGAGTTGACGGAGGTGTCCTTCCCGGACGCGGCGGCCGTGCGGCGCCTCGCGCAGCGGCTGGCGGCCGTGGCCGGGCGGCGGCTCGACGACGCCCGACCGTGGGTGGACGCCCGCCTGCCGGACGGCACCCGGCTGCACGCGGTGCTGCCGCCGGTCGCGGTCGGCTCCACCTGCCTGTCCCTACGGGTCGTACGGCCCCGGGCTTTCACCCTCGACGAACTCGTGGCGGCGGGCACGGTGCCGCCGGGCGGAGACCGGCTGCTGCGAGCGCTGATCGCCTCCCGGCTCTCCTATGTGATCAGCGGGGGAACCGGTTCGGGCAAGACCACGCTGCTGAGCGCGCTCCTGGGCCTGGTGGGACCGACCGAGCGGATCGTGCTCGCCGAGGACTCGGCCGAACTGCGCCCCGACCACCCGCATGTGGTGCGTCTGGAGGGCCGGCCCGCGAACCAGGAGGGCGTGGGGCTCGTCGAGCTCCAGGACCTGGTGCGGCAGGCACTGCGGATGAGACCCGACCGGCTCGTCGTCGGTGAGGTGCGCGGACCGGAGGTGGTGTCCCTGCTGGCCGCGCTGAACACGGGCCATGAAGGCGGGTGCGGCACGCTCCACGCGAACGCGGCGGCCCAGGTGCCCGCCCGGCTCGAAGCGCTCGGTACGGCCGCGGGCCTGGACCGGGCCGCGGTGCACAGTCAGCTGGCGGCCGCGTTGTCGGTGGTCCTCCACCTGGTGCGCGACCGGACCGGGCGGCGCCGGATCGCGCAGGTGCATGTGTTGGAACGGGACGCGTCGGGGCTGGTGGTGACGGTGCCCGCCCTGCGGTGGGGACCGGAGGCCTTCGCACGCGAGCAGGGGTGGGAGCGGCTGCGGGAGCTGCTCCGGGACGGAGACGAGGGGAGCGGGGTGCTGTGAACGGGATCGGCGGGACGGGGGCAGGCGGTCCGGGGCTCGGGCAGCTGGCGGCTGGGGGTGTGACGGGTGTCGGTCACCTGGCGGTCGGCGTGGGCCTGGTGTGCGCCGGTACGGCGGCGTGGATGGTGAGCGGCCCGAACACGGCGGCGCGTCGCGCCGGGATGCTGTTCGCGGACGGTGGCGCCGCGGCACCGGGCGGCACCTCGCCGCCCTGGGAACGGTTCTTGCTCCGGGTGCGGCGCCTGCCGGTGGAGTGGTGGTCGGTGGCCGTGGTGATCGCGGTGCTCGGGACCTCTCTGCTGCCCTTGGTGGCCGGAGCCGTCGGTGTGCCGGTGTGGCGCGGGGTGCGTCGGACGCGGGAGGAGGGGCAGGCACGGGAAGCGCGGGGCGAGGCGGTGATCGCGCTGTGCGGGGCGCTCGCCGGGGAGGTGCGTGCCGGGCGTCAGCCGGGCGAGGCACTGTTGCGCGCGGCACGTGACTCGAGCGGGCTCGGCGAGGCCCAGGCGGCGGTGCTGGCTGCTGCACGGTTCGGCGGCGACGTCCCGGGTGCGCTCGGCGACGCGGCACGGCAGCCGGGGGCCGACGGGTTGTCCGGGCTGGCCGCGTGCTGGCGGGTGGCCGTGGACCGGGGCGCGGGACTGGCGGCCGGGCTGGACCGGCTGGAGGCGGCGCTGCGGGCCGAGCGCGACCAACGCGCCGACCTGCGCGCGCAGTTGGCGGGCGCTCGGTCGACGGCGGTCCTGCTCGCGGGGCTGCCGGTCCTCGGACTGCTGCTGGGCACCGCGCTCGGCGCCCGCCCGTTGCACGTGCTGCTGCACACCGGGGCAGGGCTGGCGTGTCTGGTGGCCGGTGGCGTGCTGGAGGGGGCGGGGCTGTGGTGGGCGCTGCGCATCGTGCGAGGGGCGGAGACGGCGTGAGCACGGATGTTGTCCACAGGCTGGGGATGCTGTGCGCGGTCGCGGCGCTGTGGTGGCCGGCGCGGAGGCTCGTCCTCGCGCGACGGAAGCGGAGGGCTCGGCGGCGGGTGGCCGCGGTCCTGGCGGGGGCGGGTGTGGCGGAGGAGCGCTCGCGCGAACGGATGCCGGATGCGGTGCCGCGACGGGCCGAGGTGCGGGACGCCGTGCGGCGGTGGCTGCCGTTCACCGGGGCGCTGTGTGCCGGCTGGGTCGTGATCGGAGGGTTCGCCGGGCTGGGGGCCGGACTGGTCACCGGGATCGGCCTGGCGCGCTGGCGGGCCCGGCAGGAGCGCGACCGTCGCACCACCGAGGTGTACGACCCGGCGGTGGCCGCCCGTCAGCTCCCTCTGGCGGCCGACCTGCTCGCGGCGTGCATCGCGGCGGGCGCGAGCCCGGTGTCGGCCGCCCAGGCGGTGGGCGAGGCCTTGGCGGGACCGGTTGGGGAGCGACTCGCGCGGGGCGCGGCCGAAATGCGGCTCGGGGGCGAACCTGCCGATGCGTGGGGGCGGCTCGCCACGCTGCCCGGCGCCGGAGCACTGGCGAGGCTGCTTGAACGGGCGGGTGATTCCGGCGCTCCGGCGGCCGCACCGGTCGGGCGCCTCGCGGCTCAGGCGCGGGCCGAGTGGGCCCGAGGGGCGACGGCACGGGCACGCCGCGCGGGCGTCCTGATCAGCGCTCCGGTGGGGCTGTGCTTCCTGCCGGCGTTCATCGCGGTCGGGGTGCTTCCCGTGGTGATCGGACTGGCGGGAGGGCTGCTGGGAGGACTGGGAGGGGGTGGCAGATGACGGTGCACGGCGTCCGGTGACGGGTGACGGACCGGACGGATGGATGGAGGACGGCTGTGGTCGGTCGGACGGATGGAGGACGGCCGTGGTCGGTCGGACGGATCGAAGACGGCCGTGGCCGGACAGAGGACGACCGGACAAGTGGCCGGACGGCAAGCCGAACAAGCCGGACAAGCCGGAGAAGAAGCCGGACAACGACGAGAACCTCACGGGGGTCGATATGAGCAAGGCGGTACGAGTACGAGCCCAAGTGCGTGCGCTGGTGCGCCGACTGCGGGCGGCGGTGCGCGGGGACGCGGGGATGGTCACGTCCGAGTACGCGGTGGGGATCATCGCCGCGGTGGCGTTCGCGGCGCTCCTCTACAAGGTGCTGACGAGCGGGCAGGTCAGTGCGGAACTGCAGGCGATCGTGAAACGGGCGCTCAGTGTCCGGATGTGACGGCGTGAGGGAGTCCCGGGGGCCGGGCCGTGCCCGGGACCACGGCTTCGTGACGGCGGAGACCGCTGTCGTGCTGCCCGCCCTGGTGCTCTTCGCGATGGCCCTCGTCTGGGCCCTGGTGGCCGCGTCCGCGCAGATCCGGTGCGTGGACGCGGCCCGCGCCGGGGCCCGGGCGGCGGCCCGGCAGGAGCCGGCGGGCGTGGTGCGGGACATGGCCCGGCAAGCCGCTCCGGACGGCGCGAGAATCACGGTGAGCCGACAGGGCGACCTGGTACGCGTCCTGGTCGTGGCCCATCCCCCGGGCCCGGATGTGTTGCCGTTCGAACTCCGCCACGAAGCGGTGGCTTCCGCGGAGGAGACGGTGGGGGTGAAGCAGTGAGGGACTGGGAATCGGCCGCCGTCCGAGGGTGCTCGGCGAAGCTCGAGGCCCGTGCGGCGGCGACCCGTTCGGACCGCGGCTCCGCCACCGTCTGGGTCGTGTGCCTGCTCGGCGCGATGTGTGCCGTGTTCGGCGTCCTGCTGGCCCAGGGCGAGGTCGTGCTGGCCCGGCACCGTGCGGCCGGTGCGGCCGACCTCGCCGCGCTCGCGGCCGCGGACCACTGGATGGACGGAGGCGGCGAGGCCTGCGCCATGGCGGGCCGGGTCGCCCGGGCCCAGGGGAGCAGGCTCGTGCGGTGCGCCCTCGTGGGTCCGGTCTCCGACGTCACGGCGGCGTCGGCCACGGGGCCGTTCACCGCCGAGGTCAGGGCGAGGGCGGGGCCGGCGCAGCCGAGGGCGTCGAAGCCCCCGGGCCGCTCGCCTCCTCCTCGGGCACCCCGCGCAGCAGCACCGTGAGCAGACGTACGGCGCCCCTCTTGTGCAGCGGATCGTTCCCGTTGCCGCACTTGGGGGACTGGATGCAGGACGGGCAGCCCGCCTCGCACTCGCAGGACGCGATGGCCTGGCGGGTGGCGGACAGCCAGGCGTGGGCCGTGTGGAAGGCACGTTCCGCGAAGCCGGCGCCGCCCGGGTGGCCGTCGTACACGAAGACCGTGGGCAGGAGCGTGTCCGGGTGCAGGGGCACCGAGACGCCTCCGATGTCCCAGCGGTCGCAGGTGGCGAAGAGCGGAAGCATGCCGATCGAGGCGTGTTCGGCCGCGTGCAGGGCGCCGCCGAGGATCTCCGGGCCGATCCGGGCGGCGTCCAGCTGGTCCTCGGTGACGGTCCACCACACGGCGCGGGTGCGCAGCGTACGCGGAGGGAGGTCGAGTTTCGTCTCGCCCAGCACCTCACCGGTGATCAGACGCCGACGCAGAAAGGAGACGACCTGGTTGGTGACCTCGACGGAGCCGTAGCACAACCGGCCCTCGCCCCAGGGCACTTCGACGTCCGTATCCAGCACGGAGATGGAGGTCGTGTCGCGGGCGACGGTCGTGTACGGCGGGTTGGCCTCTTCGACCAGGGCGACGGAGTCCTCCAGGTCGAGGGACCGCACCAGGTACGTACGGCCCTGGTGCAGGTGGACCGCGCCCTCGTGGACCGTCGTGTGGGCGGCGCCCGCGTCGACCGTGCCGAGCAGTCGCCCGGTGCCGGCCTCGACGACCTGGACCGGGCGCCCGCCCGCCCCGCGGATGTCCGTGAGGTCGGCGGCCCGCTCCCGGCGCGTCCAGTGCCACGCCTTCGTGCGGCGGCGCAGCAGCTTCGCGGCCTCCAGCTGCGGCAGCACGTCCTCGCACGCGGGACCGAACAGTTCCAGGTCCTCCTCCGTCAGCGGCAGCTCGGCCGCCGCCGCACACAGGTGCGGGGCGAGGACGTAGGGGTTGTCCGGGTCGAGGACCGTGGACTCCACCGGCTGGTCGAAGAGGGCCTCGGGGTGGTGGACGAGGAACGTGTCCAGCGGGTCGTCACGGGCGACCAGCACCGCGAGGGCACCCTGCCCCGCGCGGCCCGCGCGGCCCGCCTGCTGCCACAGGGAGGCGCGGGTCCCCGGATACCCGGCGATCAGCACGGCGTCCAGCCCGGACACGTCGACACCGAGCTCCAGGGCGGTCGTCGCGGCCAGGCCGAGGAGTTCACCGGAGTGCAGGGCCCGCTCCAGGGCGCGGCGCTCCTCGGGAAGGTAGCCGCCGCGGTAGGCGGCCACGCGCCGGGCCAGCGAGCGGTCGACCTCGGCCAGGCGTTCCTGGGCGATCACCGAGATCAGCTCGGCGCCGCGGCGGGAGCGGACGAAGGCGACCGAGCGCACGCCCTGCATGGTCAGGTCGGTGAGCAGGTCGGCGGTCTCGGAGGTGGCCGTGCGGCGGACGGGCGCGCCCCGCTCGCCGTGCAGCTCGGTGAGCGGCGGCTCCCACAGGGCGAAGACCAGCTCGCCGCGCGGGGAGGCGTCGTCCGCGACCTCGACGACCGGCAGGCCGGTGAGGCGGTGGGCGGCCACCGAGGGCTCGGCCGCGGTCGCGGAGGCCAGCAGGAAGACGGGGGAGGCGCCGTAGCGGGCGCACAGGCGGCGCAGCCGGCGCAGGACCTGGGCGACGTGGGACCCGAAGACGCCTCGGTAGGTGTGGCACTCGTCGATCACGACGTACTTCAGGGCGCGCAGGAAGGAGGACCAGCGCGGGTGCGAGGGCAGTATGCCGCGATGCAGCATGTCGGGGTTGGTGAGGACGTAGTTGGCGTACTGGCGTACCCACTCCCGTTCCTCGGGCGGCGTGTCGCCGTCGTAGACCGCGGCGCGGATCGCCGTGCCGAGAGGGTGTGAAAGTTCCTTCACAGATCGGCGCTGATCCGACGCGAGGGCCTTCGTGGGGGCGAGGTACAGGGCGGTCGCGCCCCGGCCGTTCGGAGCCTCCGCGCCTTCCAGCAGTCCGGACAGCACCGGCACCAGGTAGGCGAGCGACTTGCCCGAGGCGGTGCCCGTGGCGACGACCACCGAGTCGCCGTCCAGGGCGTGCTCGGCGGCGAGCGCCTGGTGGGCCCAGGGATGCTCGATGCCCGCGCGGCGCACGGCGGCGACGACCTCGGCACGGATCCGGTCCGGCCAGACGGCATGGCGGCCCTCTCGCGGGGGCAAGTGCTCCGTATGAGTGATGCGCGCAGCTCGGCTCGGACCCGAGGCGAGCCGGTCCAGCACCGTCCCCGGCGAGAGCCGGGACACGGGGCCCGTCGTGGGTCGATCGGATCGGTGATTCTTGGCCATCGGCACCGAGTGTGTCACTGGCGTGACGGACAATGGGTCCAAGGCGTCGTACACGCCTGCCAGTAAGTGATTGAATGCCATCGCGGCTGGCGAACCGTCCCGGTGGGCTGAAGCCGAGGTGCCCGAGGGGCGACCGCTCGATAGCAAGGTGCTGGAGGATCCGTGGACCTGTCCCTGTCGACCCGTACCGTCGGCGATCGTACGGTCGTCGAGGTCGGTGGCGAAATCGACGTATATACCGCGCCCAAGCTGCGTGAGCAGCTGGTCGAGCTGGTGAACGACGGGAATTTCCACCTCGTCGTCGACATGGAGGGCGTGGACTTCCTCGACTCCACCGGGCTCGGCGTGCTGGTGGGCGGCTTGAAGCGCGTTCGAGCCCATGAGGGCTCCCTGCGCCTGGTGTGCAACCAGGAGCGCATTCTCAAGATCTTCCGCATCACCGGCCTCACCAAGGTGTTCCCCATCCACACCTCGGTCGAGGAAGCGGTGGCGGCCACCGACTGACCCCGCTTCCGGGCCGTGGTGCCCGGACGGAAGAAGCAAGAGCGGGGGGCACGGGCGAGTGTGGCCCGGCCCCCCGACCGCACGCCCGAAGTTCTGAGGGGGATGCATGGCCACCGTTGAACTCCGCTTCAGCGCGCTGCCCGAACACGTCAGGACCGCCCGGCTCGTGGCGGCGGCGGTGGCGCGCCGGGCCGGAGTGGAGGAGGCCGCACTCGACGAGGTCAGGCTGGCCGTCGGGGAGGCCTGCACCCGCGCCGTCGGACTCCACCAGAGCAACGGCATCTCCGCGCCGGTGCGGGTGCTGCTGACCGAGGAGGAGAAACAGTTCTCCATCGAGGTCGGCGACGAGGCGCCGCACATCGTGCCCGGCGTCGAGCCGGCGGGTGCCGGCGAGGCGGAGGCCGAGGAGGACGAGATGGGCCTCGCGGTCATCAGCGGCCTCGTCGACGACGTGGAGGTCACGACCGGGGAGAACGGCGGACTGATCAGGATGAGCTGGCCGACCACCCCGGCCGGTGCTGCCCCCGCCCCACCGCCCGGCGCCGCCAAGTTCCCGGCCTAGACGGCACATCGCTCCCTCGAACCCCACAGCTCGTCCAGAAGGGCCCTGCCTGCGCAGGGCCCTTCCTTTTGTGAAGTCGTATGGTATTCGTGAACCGCTTCACGTGAATATCTTCACGATCAATAGCGTGATAATTCGATCAAGGTAATGTGATCAAGCGCCCCCCGTCAATGGTTTTGGAGCGTTACCACTTTCGGGTTCTGTGGCCGATGTGCGATCTTTTGCTGAAGAGCAGATGACGTCTCATTCGGTTTGCCGCGCACTGTTTTGATCAGGTTCCGGTACCTACAATCCGTCCACATCTTGAGCTCAGCCCAAGCGTCAAGGAGGACGAATGGCGGGGCTTTCTACCCCTCAACAGTTTGACCACCCCACATCTCTCGCGGCCGCGGTCCTGACCCACGACAACCGCCTGATCGTGGTGGTCATCGCGGCCGTCGCGCTGGCGGCCCTGGCGGTGGCCGGGATTCTGGTGCGCGAGGTGCTCGCGGCCGGCGAGGGCACCGACAGCATGAAGAAGATCGCGGCCGCGGTCCAGGAAGGAGCGAACGCCTATCTGGCCCGGCAGCTGCGCACGCTCGGCGTATTCGCCGTCGTCGTGTTCTTCCTGCTCATGCTGCTGCCCGCGGACGACTGGAATCAGCGCGCCGGACGGTCGGTGTTCTTCCTGATCGGTGCGGCGTTCTCGGCGGCCACCGGCTATATCGGTATGTGGCTCGCCGTGCGCAGCAACGTCCGCGTCGCCGCGGCGGCGCGCGAGGCGACCCCGGCGGAGGGTGAGCCGGAAAAGGACCTCACCGCCGTATCGCACCGAGCGATGAAGATCGCTTTCCGTACCGGCGGTGTCGTCGGCATGTTCACGGTGGGGCTCGGTCTGCTGGGCGCCTCCTGTGTGGTGCTGGTCTACGCGGCG
This sequence comes from Streptomyces sp. PTL18, assembly GCF_059510295.1. Classification (NCBI taxonomy): domain Bacteria; kingdom Bacillati; phylum Actinomycetota; class Actinomycetes; order Kitasatosporales; family Streptomycetaceae; genus Streptomyces; species Streptomyces sp. PTL18. Next base: position 68,059 of record NZ_JCAJZO010000014.1, read on the forward strand.
AACGCGCCGAAGGTGCTCGAGGGCTTCGGTCTGGGCGCGGCGCTGATCGCCATGTTCATGCGTGTCGGCGGCGGCATCTTCACCAAGGCCGCCGACGTCGGCGCCGACCTGGTCGGCAAGGTCGAGCAGGGCATTCCGGAGGACGATCCGCGCAATGCCGCGACCATCGCCGACAACGTGGGCGACAACGTCGGCGACTGCGCGGGGATGGCGGCCGACCTCTTCGAGTCGTACGCCGTCACGCTCGTGGCCGCGCTGATCCTCGGCAAGGCCGCCTTCGGCGACTCGGGGCTGGCGTTCCCGCTGATCGTGCCCGCGATCGGGGTCCTGACCGCGATGATCGGCATCTTCGCGGTGGCACCGCGCCGCGCCGACCGCAGCGGCATGTCCGCGATCAACCGGGGCTTCTTCATCTCCGCGGTGATCTCCCTGGCACTGGTCGCGGCGGCCGTCTTCACCTATCTGCCGTCGTCGTACGCCGGCCTCAAGGGCGTCACGGACGCGGCGATCCGCGCCAAGAGCGGCGATCCACGCGTCCTCGCGCTCGTCGCGGTCGCCATCGGCATCCTGCTCGCCGCCCTGATCCAGCAGCTGACCGGCTACTTCACCGAGACCAGCCGCCGTCCCGTGCGGGACATCGGCAAGACCTCGCTGACCGGCCCCGCCACCGTCGTCCTCGCCGGTATCTCCGTGGGTCTGGAATCGGCCGTCTACACGGCGCTGCTGATCGGTCTCGGCGTCTACGGGGCGTTCCTGCTCGGCGGTACGTCGATCATGCTCGCGCTGTTCGCGGTGGCGCTGGCCGGCACCGGCCTGCTCACCACGGTCGGCGTGATCGTCGCCATGGACACCTTCGGCCCGGTCTCGGACAACGCACAGGGCATCGCAGAGATGTCCGGTGATGTCCAGGGCTCGGGTGCGCAGGTGCTCACCGACCTGGACGCCGTGGGCAACACCACCAAGGCGATCACCAAGGGCATCGCCATCGCCACGGCCGTCCTCGCGGCCTCGGCACTGTTCGGTTCGTACCGGGACGCGATCACCACGGCAGCCCAGGACGTGGGCGAGAAGGTCGGCGACGGCGGGCCGATGAGTCTGGTCATGGACATCTCCCAGCCCAACAACCTGGTCGGCCTCATCGCCGGCGCGGCGGTCGTCTTCCTCTTCTCGGGGCTGGCGATCAACGCGGTGTCCCGGGCGGCCGGTGCCGTGGTCTTCGAGGTGCGGCGGCAGTTCCGCGACCGGCCCGGGATCATGGACTACACGGAGAAACCGGAGTACGGAAAGGTCGTCGACATCTGCACCAAGGACGCCCTCAGAGAGCTCGCCACGCCCGGTCTGCTCGCCGTCATGGCGCCCATCGCCCTCGGGTTCACGCTCGGCGTCGGAGCGCTCGGCGCGTACCTCGCGGGCGCGATCGGCACCGGCACGCTCATGGCGGTCTTCCTGGCCAACTCCGGCGGCGCCTGGGACAACGCCAAGAAGCTCGTCGAGGACGGCCACCACGGGGGCAAGGGAAGCGAGGCGCACGCCGCGACGGTGATCGGCGACACGGTCGGTGACCCGTTCAAGGACACCGCAGGCCCGGCGATCAACCCGCTGCTGAAGGTGATGAACCTGGTGTCGCTGCTGATCGCGCCCGCGGTCGTCAAGTTCTCCTACGGCAGCGACAAGAACCTCGGCGTGCGGATCGCCATCGCGGTGCTCGCGCTCGTGGTGATCGTGCTCGCGGTGTACGTGTCCAAGCGGCGCGGGATCGCCGTGGGTGACGAAGACAACGCGGAGAAGGTGTCCAAGCCCGCTGATCCCGCGGTGGTGTCGTAGCGCGGCTCCACGGCACCCGCTCCTACGCCCGGCCACCTGCGGGCACACGGGCGGGCGCACGGCGCTCCTCGAGAGGCCGTGCGCCCGCCCGTGCCCATGAGCGCGACCATCCCGTGAGCCTTCTCTCGCGTGCCGCAAAAACCTGCAATACCGATCAAAGGTGATATGCGGGGCGCTGATGCCGCCCGGTCGGCGTGTATGTTCCCGGCCGAGAGAGCCATGGAAGGGACCAAACCGGTGAACAAGAAGCTCGCGACCACAGTGTCCGGCGGTGCGGTGCTGGTACTGGCGCTGTCGGCCTGCACCAGCGGAGGCAAGAGCCAGACCGACGACAAGCTGGCCTCCTGGGCCAAGCAGGTCTGCGACGCCGTACCGGCGCAGAACGCGAAGATCAAGGCCGCCAACGACGCGATCACGAAGGCGGCCTCGGACACCACCAACCCGCCGGAGACCATCCAGAAGACCGACTCCCAGGCCTTCCAGGACATGTCCGACGGTTACAAGGCGCTCGCCACCGCCCTGAACAACGCCGGAGCGCCCCCCGGCGTCGACGGCGGCGCCCAGCGGCAGCAGGACGCCGTCAAGACCCTCAACAACCTTTCCGCGTCCTACGCCGGCCTGAAGAAGAAGGTGGACGCGCTCAACACGAAGGACCAGGCCAAGTTCGCGTCCGGGCTGCACGACCTCGCGGCGCAGATGACGGAGCTGGAGAAGCAGAACCAGAGCGGGACCACGGCGCTGAAGAACCTCGAGCAGGGTGACGTCAAGAACGCGATCGCCGAGCAGGCGAGCTGCAAGAAGGCGGCCGCTACGGCCTCGGCGACCGCGGGCTGAGTCCGCCCGCACGCCACAATGGGGACGTGAGTACCCCGAGTCGCACCCTGCCCTCCCTGGACCGCACCGATGTCGCCGCACGGCTGCGGGACGCCCTGCTCGGCGCCTCCTTCACCGCCGACGGGCTGCTCGACCTGCTCGGCGCGCCCGCGTACGCGGCGCTCGCGCGGAGCGAGACCGTGCCCGCACTCCGGGCGACGCGTGGGGACACGCCGCTGGAGACGCTCGTACGGCTGTTCCTGCTGCAACAACCCGTGCTCCACGCGCGCGTGGCGGACGTCCTGCCCCTCGACGCGTGCCTGGAGGCGGGCTGGCTGGTGCGCACCGGCGGGGACGAGGTCGCCGCGACCGTGGACGTGCGGCCGTACGGCGGAGCGGACGGCGAGGACTGGTTCATCGTCTCCGACCTCGGGTGTGCCGTCGGCGGGGCGGGAGGGATCGGCAGCCGGGACGAGAGCGTGGTCCTCGGGGTCGGCGGCGCCTCCACCACGCTCGCCGGCATCACCGTACGCACCCCCGTCCACTCCGCCCTCGACCTCGGCACCGGCTCCGGGATCCAGGCGCTGCACGCCGCCCGGCACGCCACGCGCGTGACCGCGACCGACGTCAACCCGCGCGCCCTGCACATCGCCGCGCTCACCCTCGCGCTGTCCGGCGCCCCGGCCGCCGATCTGCGCCGGGGTTCGCTCTTCGAGCCGGTCCGGGACGACGAGACCTTCGACCTGATCGTGTCGAACCCGCCCTTCGTGATCTCCCCCGGCGCCCGGCTCACCTACCGCGACGGCGGGATGGGCGGGGACGACCTGTGCCGCACGCTCGTCCAGCGGTCGGGGGAGCGGCTGAACGCGGGCGGGTTCGCGCAGTTCCTCGCCAACTGGCAGCACGTGGAAGGGGGGGACTGGCAGGACAGGCTCAGGTCCTGGGTGCCGCGCGGCTGTGACGCGTGGATCGTGCAGCGCGAGGTGCAGGACGTCACCCAGTACGCCGAGCTGTGGCTCAGGGACGCCGGGGACCACCGCGGCGACGCGGCCGAGTACCAGGCGCGCTACGACGCCTGGCTGGACGAGTTCGAGGCGCGCAAGGTGCGGGCGGTCGGTTTCGGCTGGATCGCGCTGCGCAGGACCGACGCCGCCGAGCCCTCGATCACGATCGAGGAGTGGCCGCATTCGGTCGAACAGCCGCTCGGCGACACGGTGCGCGCGCACTTCGACCGCGTCGACTACCTGCGGGCGCATGACGACGCCGCCCTGCTCGCCGGGTACTTCAAGCTCGCCGCCGAGGTGGTCCAGGAGCAGGTCGGGCTGCCTGGTGCCGAGGACCCGGAGCACGTGGTGCTGCGCCAGAACCGGGGGATGCGCCGCGCCACCAAGGTGGACACGGTCGGCGCGGGCTTCGCGGGCGTCTGCGACGGCACGCTGAGCGCGGGGCGGATCCTGGACGCCATCGCCCAGCTGGTCGGCGAGGACCCCGTGCTGCTGCGCGACCGCACGCCCGCACAGATCCGGCTGCTGGTCGAACAAGGGTTCCTGGAGCCCGCGCACTGACCGCGGGTGAGGCGGCGGGGTGGCGGGGCAGCGAGGTGGCGCGAGACCCCGCACCAACGAGTTCGCGTCGAGTTCGTTCGTTCCGGCCGCCGGCCCGCCTCCTGTCGCCCCGGGGGCGCACAGGGCGTGCGAGCGGATCGTCCGCCGTGCGTTCACCTCAGGTTCGCGTACGGGCTTTCCCGGCGTGTCAGCCTCCGTCGCCGGGGCGGTTCGGAGGGAGGAAGCCGGGCCGGCCGGGCGGGAGGGAAAAGACATGGAGAGCGTGCCGGCGATCATCACGGGCACGGTGTTCGTCCTGTTCGGCGGCAGTCTGCTGACCTGGACCGCGACCCGGTTGTACCGTGGTGAGCCGATCGCGGACGGTGTGACCCCTGTCGCATCCGCCGCGCTCGCGGGCCTCGCCGCCGCGGCCGCGCTGACGGCGGGCACATGGTGCTTCATCCGCCTCTGACAACACCGTTCACGGTTGCGGGGCGACCGGATCCGCAGTAACCGGGAGATCACCCTCCGGACAGGTCCGAAAAGGCCGCTGAACAGTCCGGGCGGCAGGAATGCCGGTAGTCGGGTTACCGTTCGAGTGGCCGTTGTGGGCTTTTCCCGTTTGACACGGGGGCGGGATGTACCGTCACACTCCGCAGCGTCACCAGCGAGCCAGAAAGCGACCTCACCCCGGGACCAAGGCCTGGGGAGGCCTCAGCGTCGACCGGAGAGAAGAGCGAAGTTGTCCCCGACCAGCGAGACCGCACAGGGCGGCCGCCGACTCGTCATCGTCGAGTCGCCTGCCAAGGCGAAGACGATCAAGGGCTATCTCGGCCCGGGCTACACCGTCGAGGCGAGCGTCGGGCACATCCGCGACCTTCCGAACGGCGCCGCGGAGGTCCCCGAGAAGTACACCGGCGAGGTGCGCCGCCTCGGCGTGGACGTCGAACACGACTTCCAGCCGATCTACGTCGTCAACGCCGACAAGAAGGCGCAGGTCAAGAAGCTCAAGGACCTGCTGAAGGACTCCGACGAGCTGTTCCTCGCCACCGATGAGGACCGGGAGGGCGAGGCCATCGCCTGGCACCTCCAGGAGGTGCTGAAGCCGAAGGTCCCGGTCAAGCGGATGGTCTTCCACGAGATCACCAAGGACGCCATCCAGCAGGCCGTCCGCAATCCGCGCGAACTGAACCAGAAGCTCGTCGACGCCCAGGAGACCCGCCGCATCCTCGACCGCCTCTACGGCTACGAGGTCTCGCCGGTCCTGTGGAAGAAGGTCATGCCGCGCCTGTCGGCCGGCCGTGTCCAGTCGGTCGCGACCCGTCTCGTGGTCGAGCGGGAACGCGAGCGCATGGCCTTCCGCTCCGCCGAGTACTGGGACCTGACGGGCACCTTCGCGACCGGCCGCGCGGGAGACACGTCGGACCCGTCCTCGCTCGTGGCCCGGCTGCAGAGCGTCGACGGCAGGAGGGTCGCGCAGGGGCGCGACTTCGACTCCCTCGGACAGCTCAAGAGCGCCCAGGTCCTCCACCTCGACGAGGCGAACGCCCGTGCGCTGGCCGCCGCCCTGGAGAACACCCGCTTCTCGGTCAGGTCCGTCGAGTCCAAGCCGTACCGCCGCTCGCCGTACGCCCCGTTCCGTACGACGACGCTCCAGCAGGAGGCGAGCCGCAAGCTCGGCTTCGGCGCGAAGGCCACCATGCAGATCGCGCAGAAGCTGTACGAGAACGGCTACATCACGTACATGCGTACGGACTCCACGACCCTGAGCGACACGGCGATCGCCGCCGCCCGTGCCCAGGTCACGCAGCTCTACGGCGCCGACTACCTGCCCCAGCAGCCGCGCACCTACGCCGGCAAGGTCAAGAACGCGCAGGAGGCGCACGAGGCGATCCGTCCCTCGGGTGATCGTTTCCGCACCCCGGCGGAGACCGGTCTGACCGGCGACCAGTTCAAGCTCTACGAGCTGATCTGGAAGCGGACCGTCGCCTCCCAGATGAAGGACGCGACGGGTAACTCGGTCACGGTCAGGATCGGCGGCACCGCCGCCGACGGGCGGGACGCGGAGTTCAGCGCGTCCGGCAAGACGATCACCTTCCACGGCTTCCTGAAGGCCTACGTCGAGGGCGCCGACGACCCGAACGCCGAGCTCGACGACCGCGAGCGCCGGCTGCCGCAGGTCGCGGAGGGTGACGCGCTGAGCGCCGACGAGATCACGGTCGACGGCCACGCGACGAAGCCCCCGGCCCGCTACACCGAGGCCAGCCTGGTCAAGGAGCTGGAGGAGCGCGAGATCGGCCGCCCTTCGACCTACGCGTCGATCATCGGCACGATCCTGGACCGCGGCTACGTGTTCAAGAAGGGCACGGCCCTGGTGCCCTCCTTCCTGTCCTTCGCCGTGGTGAACCTCCTGGAGAAGCACTTCGGGCGGCTCGTCGACTACGACTTCACCGCCAAGATGGAGGACGACCTCGACCGCATCGCCCGCGGCGAGGCGCAGGCCGTGCCGTGGCTGAAGCGGTTCTACTTCGGCGAGACGGCACCCGACAGCGGTTTCGTCGCGGGCGCCAACGGCACCGCGGCCGACGCCGGCAACGGCGACGGGGACCACCTCGGCGGCCTGAAGGAACTGGTGACCGACCTGGGCGCGATCGACGCGCGCGAGGTGTCGTCGTTCCCCGTCGGGAACGACATCGTGCTGCGCGTCGGCCGCTACGGCCCGTACATCGAGCGCGGCGAGAAGGACAGCGAGAAGCACCAGCGCGCCGACATCCCGGCCGACCTGGCGCCGGACGAGCTGACCGTGGAGCTGGCCGAGGAGCTGCTGGCCAAGCCCAGCGGCGACTTCGAGCTGGGCACCGACCCGGCCACCGGGCACACCGTCGTCGCCAAGGACGGCCGCTACGGCCCCTACGTCACGGAGGTACTCCCCGAGGGCACCCCGAAGACCGGCAAGAACGCGGTCAAGCCCCGCACCGCCTCGCTGTTCAAGTCGATGTCCCTGGACACGGTGACCCTCGAGGACGCGCTGAGGCTGATGTCCCTGCCGCGCGTCGTGGGTACCGACGCCGACGGACAGGAGATCACCGCGCAGAACGGCCGCTACGGCCCGTACCTGAAGAAGGGCACGGACTCGCGCTCCCTGCAGTCCGAGGACCAGATCTTCACGATCACGCTGGAGGAGGCGCAGGCGATCTACGCCCAGCCCAAGCAGCGTGGTCGGGCGGCCGCCAAGCCGCCGCTGAAGGAGCTGGGCGAGGACCCGGTCTCCGGCAAGCCGGTCGTGGTCAAGGACGGCCGCTTCGGCCCGTACGTCACCGACGGCGAGACCAACGCGACCCTGCGCTCCGGTGACAGCGTGGAGACGATCACCCCGGAGCGCGGCTTCGAGCTGCTCGCGGAGAAGCGGGCCAAGGCGCCCGCGAAGAAGACGGCGAAGAAGGCCGCCGCGAAGAAGGCACCGGCCAAGAAGACGACGTCGACCGCGGCGAAGAAGACAGCCGCCAAGAAGACCACGGTGAAGAAGACGGCGGCGAAGAAGGCCGCGACCTCCAGGGCGGCTGACGCCGAGTAGGACGCCAAGTGGGCCCCGGCATCTGCCGGGGCCCACTTGTGGAAGCCTTGTGAAGCTTGGTTTTCGCTCCCCGATAAGCTGAAAGCTTGACACTGCCTGTCAGGGCGCCTTCTGCTGCAGCGTCGACCGCGGAAGGACGGGGAACCGCCCAGCGGACCGACACCGACTCCACAGACGTCACTTCGCACCGACCCGGCGGTGGGCCCGGTTGCCCGGACTCGGCCAAACTACCGTGGGTACCTGCCCGCGTACCATCACCCAGTAGAGGGACCCGACGGTTCACCGGACGGAAGAGAGAGATGACGCGAGCCGAGCAGCCAACGGCCCCCGACGCGGCCTCCGACGACGCCCTGGTCGCAGATTCACGCGAGCGCGCCGTTCGCGCCCTGCTGCGCCAGCCGCAGCTGAAGCGGCTGTGGAGCGCCCAGTTCGTGGGCGGCATCGGTGACGCCCTCGCCGTGCTCGTCCTGATCCTGCTCGTCCTCCAGGCGGCCGTCGCCCAGGGTGCGTTCGGTCCCGGCTACCGGGGTGTGGCCTTCGCGATCGCGGCCGTCTTCGGCGCACGGGTGCTTTCCACCCTGCTCTTCGGGGCCGTGCTCCTCGGCCCGCTCAGCGCGCTGACGTCCCAGGAGGGGCCGCTCGACCGCCGCTGGACCATGGTCGGCGCCGACGGTCTGCGGGCCGCCCTGCTGATCGTCGCCCCCCTGTGGATCGACTGGACACCTGGCAGTGCGCTCGCGCTCCTGCTCGTCACCGCCTTCGTCACCGGCGTCGCCGAGCGCTTCTGGACGGTGTGCCGGCAGAGCGCGGCGCCCGCCCTGCTGCCCGCGCCGCCCTTGGAGGGCGCGACGGTGCGTCCGCTGCCCGACCACCTGGACGCCCTGCGCCGCCTGTCGCTGCGGACCGGATTCGTGGCGGTGCCGCTGGCCGCCGCCGGACTCGTCGTGGTCGCGCTGGTGAACAACCTGCTGGGCACGGGCATCGCCTGGTTCGACCAGCACCAGGCGGCCCTCGCGTCGTACGTGGCGGCCGGTCTGTTCGCCGCCTCCCTGGCGGTGGCCACCTCCCTCGAGCTGCCCGACACCCGCACTCCGCGCGCGCGGTCGCCGCTGGAGGGCCTGCGCCGCCCCCGGACGGACGCGGGCGCCGAGAAGGGCCGCACGGGCGCGCTCCCGCTCCTGGTGCTCGCCTGCGCCGCCGTCGCCGGCGCGGTCGCGGCCGCTGTCGCCGTCTCCGTGCTGCACGCCAAGGACCTGGGTGGCGGTCCCGTCCTGTACGGCCTGCTGGTCCTCACGCTGACCGGCGGCGCGGTCGTCGGCATCCGTACGGCCCCCCGCGTGCTCCCGTCGCTCTCGCGGCGCCGGCTGCTCGCGCTGGCGATCGCCTTCACCGGGGTGGCGCTGCTCGCCGCCGGTCTCGACCCGGACGTCACCAGCGTGCTGCTGGCCGCGCTGCTCGCGGGCATCGGCGCGGGCGTGGCCGCGAACACCGGGCACACGCTCCTCGACCAGGAGGTCGAGGAGCACCGCCGGCCGCGCACGACCGAGCACCTGCACGCGGTCGTCCGGGTGTGCGTCGCGCTCTGCGCGCTCGTGGCGCCGCTGGTGGCCGGAGCCATCGGACCGCATCGGATGGAGAACGGCAGGTTCGTGTTCGCGCACGGCGGCGCCGCCTTCACCCTGATGCTGGTCGGCGCGCTGCTGCTGCCCGTGGCCGCGCTGGTCCTCGCCAAGGTCGACGACCGCTCCGGAGTGCCGCTGCGGCAGGACCTGCTCGACGCGCTGCGCGGCGGCGACGATCCCGAGCACGCCCCCGCGGCGAACGGATTCTTCATCGCCCTGGAGGGCGGCGACGGCGCCGGGAAGTCCACCCAGGCCGAGGCGCTCGCCGAGTGGATCCGCGCCAAGGGCCACGAGGTGGTGCTGACCCGCGAGCCGGGGGCCACCCCGGTCGGCAAGCGGCTGCGGTCGATCCTGCTGGACGTCTCCAGTGCCGGCCTGTCGCACCGCGCGGAGGCGCTGCTGTACGCGGCGGACCGCGCGGAACACGTGGACACGGTCGTCCGTCCGGCCCTGGAGCGGGGCGCGGTCGTGATCTCGGACCGGTACATCGACTCGTCCGTGGCCTACCAGGGCGCGGGCCGTGACCTGTCCCCGACCGAGATCGCCCGTATCAACCGCTGGGCGACCGACGGCCTCGTACCGCACCTCACGGTCCTGCTGGACGTCGCGCCGGAGACCGCGCGGGAGCGGTTCACCGAGGCGCCGGACCGGCTGGAGTCGGAGCCGGCCGAGTTCCACGCGCGCGTGCGGTCCGGTTTCCTCACGCTGGCCGCGGCCGACCCCGCGCGCTATCTCGTGGTCGACGCCGGACAGGAGCCCGAGGCGGTCACCACCGTCATCCGGGCCCGGCTCGACCAGATGCTGCCGCTGTCCGAGGCCGAGCTGAAGGCGCAGGAGGAGGCGCGGCGCAGGGCCGAGGAGGAGGCCCGGCGCAAGGCCGAGGAGGAGGCGGCCCGCAAGGCCGAGGAGGAGCGGCTCGAGCGCGAGCGCCAGGAGCAGCTGGCCAAGCTGCGCGCCGAGGAGGAGGAGCGCAAGCGGCGCGAGCTGGAGGAGGCGCAGCGCCGCGAGGCCGAGCGGCAGGCCGAGGAGGCCCGGCAGCGCGCCGAGGAGGCCCGTCGGCGCGCCGAGGAGGAGAAGGCGCGGCTGCTGGCCGAGGAGCAGGCCCGGGCCGAGGAGGAGGCGCGGCGCAGGGCCGAGGAGGAGCGACGTCGCCGGCAGGCCGAGGAGGAGGCCCGGCTGCGGGCGGAGGCCGAGGCACGACGGCTGGAGAAGCAGCGCAAGGCCGAGGAGGCGCTGCTGCGGGCCGAGGAGGCACGCAGGGCCGCGGCGGAGGCGGCGGCCTCGGCAGCGGCGGCCGCATCGGCCCCGCCCGCCACGGAAGCCACCGGATCCGGCGCGCCCGCGCGGGGCGTGTCGCCGGACGCCGAGACGACGGTCCCCACGCCGCTGGTGACGCCGACGAACGCGGCCGGCGGGCCGTTGGACGAGACCGCGGTCCTGCCGCCGGTGCGGGCGCGCGACACCGACGCGGAGACCACGACGGAGCTGCCGGCCCCGGCCGAGCCGCAGGGAGCGGCCGACGAGACGGCGGTGCTGCCCCCGGTGGTGCCGGGAGCCGCCGACGAGACGGCCGTCCTGCCGCCCGTACGGGACGCGGGGGGCGCCGGCCCGGTGGACAGGGTGCCGCCCGGCTTCTTCCGCGACGAGCGTCCGGCACCGCGACCGGACGGCGCCGAGGACCGCACGCGCGAACTGCCGCAGCTGGACGCCGACGGCCGTCCCCGCCGCCCGCGCCCGGACTGGGCGGAGGAGACGCCCCTGGACGACCTCCCGACCCTGGCGGACGAACTGCTCGGCCCCCGCGAGGACGACGACTGGCACGTCGACCGGGACGACCGGGAGCACCGGGACGGCAGGGGCCGCCGGGACCGCAGCGACGACCGGGACGGGCGGGGACGCGGCAGGCGCCGCTGAGCGGGACCCGCTCCGGCGGGGGACCCGGTCCGGCCGCCGGTGCCGCCGCCGGCCCAGCAGGACGTCAGTCAGTGACAGAGTCACGACCACCGGAACCTGGTGGGCAATATCAATGTCAGTGGCGCCCCGCACAATGGATCGCGCCAGGGCACGGTACGACGGAAGGGCGGTGGCCCCATGAGCGTGTGGGACGACCTGGTGGGCCAGGAGAAGGTGTGCGGGCAACTCGCCGCGGCTGCCCGCGACGCCGACGCCCTGGTCACCGCGGCCGCCGCCGACACCCCGCCGCCCGAGGCGTCCAAGATGACGCACGCCTGGCTGTTCACGGGCCCGCCCGGCGCGGGACGCACGCAGGCGGCGCGGGCCTTCGCCGCGGCGCTGCAGTGCGTGAGCCCCGACCGCGCACTTGGCGGCGCCCCCGGCTGCGGCTTCTGCGACGGCTGCCACACCGCCCTGATCGGCACCCACGCGGATGTCACCACCGTCGCCGCCGTGGGTACGCAGATCCTCGCCGACGACATGCGCGACACCGTCCGCAAGTCGTTCACGTCACCGGCGAACGGCCGCTGGCAGGTGATCCTCGTCGAGGACGCCGAGCGGCTGAACGAGAAGTCGGCCAACGCGGTACTGAAGGCGGTGGAGGAGCCCGCTCCCCGCACGGTGTGGCTGCTGTGCGCGCCCTCCCTGGAGGACGTCCTGCCGACGATCCGCTCCCGCTGCCGCCACCTGAACCTGCGCACCCCGTCCGTGGAAGCGGTCGCGGACCTGCTCGTGCGGCGTGACGGCGTCGAGCCGGAGGTCGCTGCCGCCGCCGCCCGCGCCACCCAGGGCCACGTCGACCGTGCCCGCAGACTCGCCACGGACGAGCGGGCCCGTGCCCGCCGGGCCGCCGTCCTCAAGCTCCCGCTGCGGCTCGACGACATCGGTGGCTGCCTCAGAGGCGCCCAGGAGCTGGTCGACGCGGCCACGGAGGACTCCAGGCAGCTCGCCGAGGAGGTCGACGCCAAGGAGACCGAGGAGCTGAAGGCGGCGCTCGGCGCGGTGCAGGGCGGCCGGATGCCACGCGGCACCGCGGGCGTCGTCAAGGAGCTGGAGGACAAGCAGAAGCGCCGCAGAACGCGCACCCAGCGCGACAGTCTGGACCAGGCCCTCACCGATCTCACGGCCTTCTACCGCGACGTCCTCGCCCTTCAGCTCGGCTCCGGCCTCGCCCTCGCGAACACGGACGCGGAAGAGGCCCTGGAGCGGCTGGCCCGCGGCAGCACGCCCGAGGCCACCCTCCGCCGTATCGAGGCGATCGCCGCCTGCCGGGACGCCCTGGACCGCAACGTGGCCCCGCTGCTGGCGGTGGAGGCGATGACGATGGCGCTCAGAGCGGGATGAGGAGCGAGCCCCGGGCGCGCCCCTTCCCCCTCGACCGGGTGGGCCCTGGGCTCGATTGACCGCGTCACTCGTACGAGGCGCCTGGGTCACTGTCGGGCATCAACGCGTCGCGCATGGTTACGCTCACGAAATGCACACCAGGCGTATTCCCGCACCGTCCCGCCTACTGCAGCCCCTCCGCCTCCCTCTGGCCTCCCGCCGATCCGCGGCCGCGACGCGGACGTGCGGCACGCTGCTCGCCGCCGCCGCGCTGCTCGTCTCCGCCTGCTCCACCAGCGGCTCGACGACGGCGACCGCACAGACGGCCCAGGCCGCCCTGCCCGGGGCGACACCGGCGGCACTGGCCCCGTACTACACACAGAAGCTGACCTGGCGCAGTTGCGGCGTCCCCGGTTTCCAGTGCGGCACCATGAAGGCGCCGCGCGACTACGCCGACCCGGGCGCGGGTGACGTACGCCTCGCCGTGGCCCGCAGGAGAGCGACCGGTCGGGGCAGGTCCCTCGGTTCCCTGCTCGTGAACCCGGGCGGGCCGGGCGGTTCGGCGGTCGGCTATCTGGAGCAGTACGCGGGCGTGGGCTACCCGGCCGAGATCCGCGCCCGCTACGACCTGGTGGCCGTCGACCCGCGCGGCGTGGCCCACAGCGAGCCGGTCGAGTGCCTCGACGGCCCTCAGATGGACGCGTACACGCAGACCGACATGACTCCGGACGACCAGCAGGAGACGCGCCGCCTGGTCGAGGCGTACAAGCGTTTCGCGGAGGGCTGCGGACGCCGCTCGGCGGCCATGCTGCGCCATGTCTCCACGGCCGAGGCGGCGCGTGACATGGACATCCTGCGCGCGGTGCTGGGCGACCGGAGGCTGACCTACGTGGGAGCGTCGTACGGGACGTTCCTCGGGGCGACGTATGCGCAACTTTTCCCCGAACGGGTGGGCCGGATTGTGCTGGACGGCGCGATGGACCCGTCCCTGTCCGCGCGCAGGCTCAACGAGGAGCAGACAGCGGGGTTCGAGACGGCGTTCCAGTCCTTTGCCGAGGACTGCGTCCGGCGGTCGGACTGTCCCCTGGGCGGCCCGGGCACGACGCCGGCGAAGGTCGGCGACAGGCTGAAGGCGTTCTTCAAGAAGCTCGACGCGTCACCCATCCCGACGGGCGACGCGGACGGCCGCAGGCTCGGTGAGGCGCTGGCGACGACCGGGGTGATCGCGGCGATGTACGACCAGGCGGCCTGGCCGCGGCTGCGCCAGGCGCTGACCTCGGCGATGCAGCACCGCGACGGTGCCGGACTGCTCATGCTGTCGGACAGCTACTACGAGCGGGGCCCGGACGGCCGGTACTCGAACCTGATGTCCGCGAACGCGGCCGTGAACTGCCTGGATCTGCCACCCGCGTTCTCGGGCCCCGAGGACGTGGAGAAGGCGCTCCCGGCGTTCGAGAAGGCCTCCCCGGTGTTCGGGCGGGTCCTGGCCTGGTCATCGCTGGGCTGCGCGTACTGGCCGGTGCGCGCGACCGGACGGCCGCACCGCATTCAGGCGAAGGGCGCGGCGCCGATCGTGGTCGTGGGCACCACCCGCGACCCGGCCACCCCGTACCGCTGGGCGCGCTCCCTGACCTCCCAACTCTCCTCCGCCCGGCTCCTCACGTACGAGGGCGACGGCCACACGGCGTACGGCCGCGGCAGCGGGTGCGTGGACGCGACAATCGACGCGTACCTGCTCCGCGGCACTCCGCCGGCACGGGGGAAGCACTGCTCGTAGGCGCCGTGGCACCTCCTGGAGACGGGGCCTCCGGGGGGTGGTCGGAGCACCCCGGGAAACTGTGTAGACTTACCGACGTTGCTGATCGCACCATAGTGCGGACAGCGCGCCGCCTTAGCTCAGATGGCCAGAGCAACGCACTCGTAATGCGTAGGTCTCGGGTTCGAATCCCGAAGGCGGCTCCACCTCTGACCAGCGGTTTCCCCAGGGAAGCCGCTGTTCTTGTTTCGGCCTAGTTGCATCGCTAGTTGCCATTGCCACAAACGGCGGTACAACGCTCAGCCCCATAGCGCATCCCCCATTCGCTTCGCCGCATCGTTCGCGAGGACCGAGGCGACGTGCGTGTAGCGGGTCATCATCCGCATGGAGCTGTGTCCGAGGATCTCCATTACGACCCGCGGCGAGACGCCCGCCTCGATCAGTAGAGTGCCGGCCGTGTGCCGGTTGTCGTGCACCCGCGCGTCGCGCAGGCCCGCCGCGGTCAGAATGTCCTTGAACTCCTCCCAGTCCATGCGCGGGTCGATCGGCTTCCCATTGGGCTGGCAGAACACGAGGTCGTTCTCCTCCCACAGCTCGCCCGCCGCCAGGCGTTCGCGCAGCTGGTCCTTGCGGTGCGCCTTCAGCAGCGGCACCAGCGGGGGAGGGATGGGCGCCAGGCGCTTGTTCTTGCCCTTCGGCTCGCGGAAGACCAGGCCCCCGCCTGTGCGTTGGGGGCACGCCTTGGCGTGGTCGGTGCAGTTCTTCGGGCACGGCTTCGGGCAGCCGCGCTTGTAGTTCCTGTGGGCGGTGCAGTTCTTCCGGCACGCCTTGCGGTGGTGGGCCGCGCCGCACGCGTGCGGATCGTCGCAGCCGTGCTGCCACGTGAGGCGCTGCAACTGCCACCAGATCTTCGCGACCCCGTTGTCCAAGTCGACGTACTTCCAGCGCAGCCCGAGCGCCTCGCCCTGGCGCAGGCCGAGCGCGAGGGCGACAGACCAGCGGGCACCGTTGCGGCGTTCGGCAGCCTCAGCGAGCAGCGCGCGGGCCTCGGCCTGGGTGAAGGGCTCGATCTCCTCCTCGGCAGCCTGCGGCGGCTCGACGAGGGTGGCGACGTTCCGGTGCACGATGTCCCGTTGCATGGCCACTTTCAGTGCCCGGGCGATGATCCGGTGGGTCTTCAGCACCGTGCCGGACGACAGCCCCTGCTTGATCATGCGGAGGTACAGGGCGTCGAGGTGCTCGGCGGCGAGCTTGTCGACGCGGTGCTTCCCGATGCCGGGGAACAGGTACAGCCTGCACTTCGACCGGTAGTCGTCGAGGGTCCGCGGGCTCATTGTCCCGTCGGCGACCTTGCGTGCGCAGGCGGTGTCCATCCACGTGGTGAGCCACTGCTCGACGGTCGGCGGGCGGCCGGCCTTCTTCGTCTTGCCCGCGTCCCGCTCGCGTTCCAGCTGGCGCATCTTGCCGCGCACGACGTCCTCGTCTGCGCCCATTCGGTGGCGGCGGTCCGGGGCCCCGTTCGGCTTGACGCCGACGGTCACCCAGGCGTGCCATTTTCCGTCCGACTCCGAGAAGTAGAACGAGCTCTCTCCGTTGCTGCGCCGCCCGCTCATCCTGCCCTCCCTGCCCGCGCGGGCGGGAGGATGCCGCGCTTCCGCGCTTCGTAGATCCATCGGTGGACGGTGCGCACAGGGACGTTGGCCGACTCGGCGATGGATGGCGCCGGCGCCTTGGTCGCGTCTGTCAGCACGCGGTAGGCGTCTGCCACGTCCTGAAGGAAGTCGTCCGTCAGTCGACCTTCCGGGGCTTTGAGCTGCGGCATTCTGCCTGCGGGCGTGATCAGCATTCCGCTGTCCCGGGGGGCGATCCCCACGGGCATCACCCCGTCGCTCGCCTCGAAGTAATCCTCAAGGCTGTCTAGGTTCGGGGGTTCGATGTTTGGAACGCCGTCAGTGAACGCTGCTCGGCCTTCGGCGAGAGCAGTCCTTGATTGCTCATCCTTGGCCGTGGCTGGCGCCTCGATCAGCACGAAGGCCAAGTGACTCTCCAGGGCGGAGATGGGAATGCGGCGCCAGGTGCGTCCGCTGAGTGGTTCGCCTCCTCGCGACCGCATGATCGCGTTCTGAAGCTCTACCCGCTCATGTCCTTTGCTGCCATTGATCTGGAACTGCAGATAGACGGTCGGCCCGTCGCTCGACGTCTCGCGCAATCGAAGCCACCCCCAAGGGCGCATATCGATTTCCCACTGATCAATCTGCAAGTCCATACCCCGAGCATCCCAGGAGCGCCACGCGGTGAGCAAGTGGACCCACACGCCCGAGTAAGTGGGCGCACGTACTTGCGCGACCTTCGGCGACTCTCTAGTGTGATGGTGAGCAAGCGGTGACAGGTACTTGCCGCCACCTACTCAGGAGACTTGTATGTCCCGGATTCTGTACCCGACCGCCGAGGTCGCCGAGCAACTCGGCGTTGGCCTGACGACCGCCAAGGCACTCATCAAGAGCGGCGAGTTGCGGAGCGTCAAGATCGGCCGCGCCCGACGCGTACCGGCAGATGCCCTGCGTGAGTACGTCCGGCGCCTCGACGCGGAGCAGAACGGCGAGAGCGCCGCATGAGAGCGGCCCCTGTGCAGGCGCCGGCGTTGCGAGCACCGACGACGCGCAGGGGCCTGAACGCCCCACCAAGACGAAACCCCCGGCCCACCTCCTACAGCGACCGAGGGCTCGTCATCTCAGAAAGAAGGAGAGGACGTCATGTCCCATCGTACGAACACCCTCGCCGTCCCCGCCATCGACCTCACCCCGACCGGCCACGTCGCGTACGCCGTAGCCGTCGACCCGCACGACCGTGCAGACCACGCCGAGGCCGGCCGTGAGCACGGCAGGAACGGCGTCGCCGTGCTCAGCCCCGACGAACTCGGGTCGGCGGAGGCGTTCGGTGTGGCCGCAGCCGCGATGAAGGAGGCGCTGCGGCTGTCCGCCGACCCGGCGCTGACGGCCCTCTTCCTGCGCTCGGTGCTCGACGTGCACGCCGAGAAGCGGCAGAGCTGACCAATCCCGCCTCGCGAGGCGCGGCCTTACGGCAACCCTCAACGCGCCCCGCCCTCGCGACAGGACACCACGAACGTGAGTACCACCCGTATCCCTGCTGGGCCCGCTGCGTGTGCGGCTCGGGCCCAGCACCCGCGCCCCGCTGCAACGGACGGCGACACCAGCGTGTACGACCCACAGCTTGTGGCCCGGTACGAGGTCATCAGGGAACGGCGCGCAGTCCTTATCGCCGCGCTGCGGGAGATCTTGACGGAGCAGCCCACCCCCCGCCTGGTCCGCACGGTCGCGCACCGACTCGCGAACGAGGTCCATCTGATCGCCGACAGCATCGTCCGCGACATGGAGTCCACGGGGGAGCGGCCATGACCAGCGACCCCACCACCCTGTGGGCGTCCGCGCGTCTCGCTGAGCTCCTCGAGGACCAGGACGACCCACCTAAGTACGGCAGCGATTCATGGCGGCGGCTCCCCAGTACCGACGCCCGTAAGACGGCGGCGCTCATCCACGCTGCCGAGCTGTGGCGCCGCTTCGGAGACGAGGAAGATCTTTTGGCCTGGTTCCGTGACGCGTCCCGCTCGCACCAGTCGCTGGTCAGCCGGCGGACGCTCGCCGAGCTCGACGAGCTCGCCCGGCCGAAGCTGCCGCACCAGCTACGCGCCACCGCCGGATGGCCGCCGATCGCAGTCCCAGGCCGACCTGGCTGGTACCGGCAGCTCGTCGACGGCGAGCAGGTCGACGTCCAGCGGACGGAGGCCGCGGCGTGAGCGAGGCCTTCGACCTGATGGAGCAACTGACCGGCGAACGCCCGCGCTGCGAGCGGCACCACCAGTACCTGCCGTGCGGTCACGTCGAGTGCCGAGGTGGGGAGGTCGCAGTCAAGGAGAGAGGCATCGCCCACTGGCACTCGGACATGGGGGGCGAAGACGGCGCGCCGGAGGACCGACTGCCCATCGCCTTCTGGGACGCCACGTCCACTCTCAGCCAGATCCGGCGGATGGCTCACGCCCGCCGCACCTCTCCCGACGCCGTCCTCCACGCCGTCCTGGCGCGCATCGCGGCTATGGCAGACCCCACCGTCCGCGTCGATGGCGGCATCCATCAGCCTGCAACCCTCGGCTGGTACTGCGGACTGTTCGGCCCGTCCGGCGCCGGCAAGGGCCAGGCCGAGAACACCGCCGAGGAACTCACCCCGTTCCCGAACATCAACCTTGCCTACATCGACATCTCTACCGGGCAGGGCGTCATCGCCGCCTATCTGGACCTTGACGTCGATCCCGAGGACGCCGAAGGGAAGAAGAAGGTGCTCGTGCAGACGAGGACCCGCGGCTACGCCCTCGCCACTGAGGGCAGCGTGCTCGACGCCATGGCGCAGATGTCCGCAGCCGCCACCCTCAACGGTGTCCTGTGCAAGGCGTGGATGAGTGAGCGGCAGGGCACCTCCAATGCGGAGGTCGAGCGGCGTCGCGTGCTGCCCAAAGGGTCCTACACGCTGTCCATGTCGCTCGGCGTGCAGGAGGAGCCGGCCGCGAAGTTGCTGGAGATGGGATCGATCGGTCTCCCTCAGCGCCTCGCTTGGGCGCACGCCACCCTCGGTCCCGACACACCACAGCGCAGGCCGACCGTCACCGGGCCCGTCACCGTCACCGGCCGGGACGGAAGCGAGACCCCCGTCACCACGTGGGTGGCATACCTCCGGAATCTCACGATCCGGGTGCCCGAGCAGGTCACCGAGGAACTCGACGAGCTCGCGCTGCAGATCTCGTTCGGACGGGGCGCCGAGACGCCGCTCGACACGCACGAGCCTCTGTGGCGGTTGAAGTGCGCCGCGCTCCTCGCCCTCCTGCACGGGCGTACCTCTGTTACGGGCGAGGATTGGGAAGCGGCCAGAGTGATGTGGCGGACCTCGAGGAACGTCCGCGACCGCGTCCAGGAAGCCGCCAAGCGGCGCACGCAAGCCGAGATGGACGCGCGCCGGGCAGAGGCCGTCCTGACGGCCGTGGAGTCCCAGGCTGCGGTGTACGAGGTCGTCAACGGCGTACATCCGACCGTCGAGAACGTTGCCAAGCGCGCCCACCGCTACCTCACCCGTCAAGGCGGCGAGATCCCGGCACGCGATGTCAGTAGGGCGTGCGTGGCGAAGACGGACCGCGAGAAGTACCGGGCGTCTGGAGAAGACGGCTCGCTGTGGACGGCGGCACTCCAGTACGGCGCCGAACAGGGCTGGCTGGTGCCGCTACAGGGCGGTCTCCTGGCTGCTGGCGCGGTCGCTCCGGAGGCGTCGTGATTACGGCGCGTGTTGTCGGAACGTCGGAAGCGTCGGAAGCGACTTTCCGACAGCTCCTCGCCCTTAAAGCGGACATTAATAGACAAATCAATCGAGTTGAGAATCGCGAAACGCGCGAAAGCCCAGGTCGCCGACTGAACCCCTGCCGGAAACCCGCCTTCCGACAGTCGAAGTTCCGACACCACAGAGAGTCGCAGGGCGGCTCGGCCATCGCCGCATCCCCGGAGGACTCCCGCATGACCACCATGAAGACCGCCCGCACCGCCTTCACCCAGGCCGCCCGCCTCACCCACGCCCTCGCCGCCGTACGCGACCTGTACGGCGTCCACCCGCAGCTGACCGTCACCCCGGACGGCGTACTCGTCGCGATCCCGTGGACCGTGGGCCGCAGCGACATGCGGGAGGCCCTCGCCGGAGACATCGCGCTCCTGCTCGGCGTCGAGCTGGCCGTCGACGGCAGCACCGACCCTGAGGACCCGTACATCGATCTGCGCGGCATCGGCGTCCTGGACGGCGTCACCGTCCAAGTGGCCCTCACCTACCCGCCCGCCGTCGCCGAGGCGCCATGACCAGCCACGTCGAGCAGCAGATCGCCGACCGAATCGCCCGGATCCGCGCCGAGGAGGAACGAAAGCACCAGCAGCGGGAGGACCTCGCCGCGGCCCGGGCCGCCGGTGTTGCCCGCCGGCACGCACAGCGGCTCTACCGCCAGGCCAACACCCCCACCCAGAACAGCGAGGACTCCACCATGCCCACGCCCCTGCCCGTACACCGCACCGACCACTGCCCCGCCTGCCGCACCCAGCGGCCCACCAGGCGCGTGGGATCCGTGACCATCGCCCGCACCCCGTACGACGTCGTCAGGTGCGGACACGGGCCCTGCGAGCTGCTTTGGCTCGTACGCGCTGAGCGGCCCCGTACCGCCCCCGCGGCGGCCTGACCCCCGACCGTCATGACCTGCCCCGAGGAGACCCACCGTCATGACCCAGCACGCCTTGACGCTCACCGCCATCGCCCTGTGGTCCGTCCTGCTCGCCCTGGCCGTCGCCCAGCTCACCGCCGAACACCGCTGGCGACGACGCCGCGCACGCCGTACCACCACCCCCCAGCCCCACACCCCAGGAACAACCGATGCCCCCTGAACACCCCACCCAGGTGACCGGCAGACCGCTCGTCACCGCCGGCCGCGTGCAGCTCCTCGTCGACTGTCCCCGCTGCGCCGGAGTCCACCGCCACCTCGACGCCGGCGCCCGCCGCGGCCCGTACGGCGCCAGATACACCGTCACCAGCCGACGGGACCCCGCAGGAGCCACCTCATGAAGGTCTACAAGTTCCACCCCTGCGGGGAGCGGCACACGTCCTGGCCGAGCCTCGCCGCCTGCTGCTGGCCGCACGCCACCATCGAGGGCGACGGCCCGTACGCGGCGACCTCCTGCGGCGTCCGTGTCGTGGTCCTGTACGAGTCCGCCGATCAGGCGCACGCCCGTAAGCGCAACCTCGACCGAGACGGCTGCAGACCGAGCTGCTACCGCCGCCATCACGTCATCGCCTTGGCCCCCGCCTACGACAACGCCAAGCCGCCGAAGCCCGGCAGCACAGTCATCCGCCGCGCCACAACACCCGCCACGCCACCCCGGCCCGAGCCTCGAGGCCCCATCTGCGGGCGACCGCGGACGAACGGCGAGCCCTGCCGCCGGCCCGCAGGCTGGGGAGCCGACCCCGGGGAGAAGTACTGCCGGGACCACGGCGGGAGCGTCGCCGAGCGGCTCGCAGCGAAGGAGCGTCTCGTCGAACAGGCGCTCGTCTTCGCCCAGCTCTCCGAGAAGGCGCGTACGGCCCCGCTGACGCCCGAGGAGCTGCGTCAGGCCGAGGAGGCTGCGCGGCACGTGCTGATGGCCGGTAGGGGCGATCGTGGCTCCTCGCCGGTGGCGCTGCCTGTGCTGGCGGGGTTGCTTCGTGCGCCGGTCGTTGGGGTTCCGGTTTTGGTCGAGCGGTTGTTGGGGTTGCTCGATCCGACGTCGGTAGATGGGGGTGCGTGATGCCCAGTGAGGAGATCACGAGGCGAGGGCTTCAGGCGGCGGTGGCGCTCGTGACGGCGGCGAACGCTGGGTTGCAGATCCCGCAGGCCGAGTTGTTGGGGGAGACGCCGGCGGAGGAGGCGCTGCGGGCGCTGGTGGTGCTGGCGTCGTGCTTCCTGACGTTCGGGGCGCCGTCGGTGCCTGGGGTGGCGTTGCAGGCGGCTGGCCGGATCGCCGGGCGCCTCGAGGTCCAGGAAGGGGATGGCCAGTGAGGGGCGGCCCGTTTCGGGGTGGTGAAGCGCGGGATGACCGTCCGGCCCCGGTGCTGCTGTGGGACGGCATGGTGGTGCCGGGGGCACTTGTCGAGGAACTGGCAGCGGCTCTGGACCTGTTGGAGGCGTACGGGCTTGGCACGGTGGTGCCGTCGGGGCGGCGTCCGGCAGGGTTGTCGCGGGGGGTGTGGGCGGTCCGTGACGTGGCCCGGCAGGCGGCGGTGCAGTTCCGGGCGCAGCAGGAGGCACATGCGACTTCCGCAGACGTAAGCGCCCCGGGCGTGACGGTTCTTGCGCCTGCGCAATCACCCGCACAGTCGACCTCAGAGATCACGACCGAACAGGCCGCGACGATCCTCGGAGTGACCGAGGCCCGGGTCCGCCAGCTCGCAGCAGCAGGCGGTATCGAGGGCCGTAAGGCGAGCCGGAACATCTGGCTTCTCAGCTCCGAGTCGGTGCGCGCCTACGCGCACCGAAGGGGCGAACATCATGGCGAGCACACTCACCGCGGCGGACATCGCGGGCCAACTGCAGCAGGCGCAGCG
This sequence comes from Streptomyces sp. PTL18, assembly GCF_059510295.1. Lineage (NCBI taxonomy): Bacteria > Bacillati > Actinomycetota > Actinomycetes > Kitasatosporales > Streptomycetaceae > Streptomyces > Streptomyces sp. PTL18. The sequence continues at coordinate 90,637 of NZ_JCAJZO010000014.1, forward strand.
TGAAGCCAACGAGCTGGGGACCGAACTCGCTCGTCTGATGGGCGAGCTGGAGCAGGCGGCCGAGGCGAAGGACTACGGCCGGGCTGCCAAGCTGAAGCAGCAGGCGGACGCTCTGCGGCCGCGCGCGATGCTCGCCGACAGCCAGGCACAGGCGATCCTGCAGACCCTGGAGGGCCTGCAGGAGCATGCCCGGCAGGAGCGTGCCGCGCAATTCGAGGAGGAGCGGCAGGAGCGCGCCCGTGAGGCGCACGCCGCCGTCACGGCCTCGGAGAAGGAAGCGGTCGCCGAGTCCGAGCGACTGCTGGCCCGGGCGAAGGAGCAGCTGGCGGCCGCGCGCGAGTCGCTGCGGGCCGCGCTGGCCGCCGAGGCCACGGCCGGCCACCACCGGCAGGAGGCCTATCAGATCGCCGTCGACGCGGAGTGGCAGCAGCCGTCAGCGTTCGGTGTGGCGATGCCCAACGCTGTTGAGGCCGCCATCGAGTACCGGCCGCTGCTGCGGGCCGTTCTGCAAGCCACCGAGTAGCCACCGGGGCCGCGCGACGTACGGGCGTCAAAGTCGCCCGCAGCGGCCTTCATGGTGGACCGCTGTCGGGATCCAAGGGCGAGGAGCGGGGTGCCTCCTTTCTCCCCCGCCGTGATCCGTCCTGCGCCACCACGTCGCGCGGCCCTCAACGCCCTCACCCTCACGCCCTCACCTTCCCCTGTCTGTTCGAGCGGCCGAGGAGCCGATCATGAGCAACGCATCAGAGTCGACGTGGCCGGACCCGATGCCGCGTCTGCGGCGGATCGCCGCCGAGTGGGAGGAGGCCGGCCGCGGTGTTGACCGGCCCACCCAGGTGGCCCGCGTGAAGGCGGCCCGCGCCGCGCGGGCCCGGCGCGCGCAGGAGTCCCGTATCAAGGCTGCTGTTGACAAGGCCGTCCGTGAGGTGCTGGCCGGGCCCGAGTTTGGGCGGGCTGTGGACCGGCTGACGGAGTCGGTGCAGCCTGAGCCCCCGGCGTCGGCCCCTCCTCCGACCGTGGTGGCGGTGCCTGATCGGCCGCTGCATGAGATGACGTTGGAGGAGTGGCGGGCGCACAGCCGGGCGTACTGGGAGGGGCGGCAGGCCGCGCCGTATCGGCCGCTGACGATCGGGGAGTTGACGGCCGGCCGGTACGACACGGACGTGAGGCGGTAGCGGGATGGCGAACCCCAAGTTGTCCACGCTCGTCGACGCGTTCGCGGCGACCGCCCTGAACACGGTCGTCTGGAACAGTGTCAGCGGCACCGTCACCCTCGACACCGTCAACGATCAGGTTCTCCTCGCTGTAGGCACCACGAGTGGGACGTACACGAACCTGGGGGCGGTCGGCCCGTACGACGCGACGGGCTCCTACCTGTACGCGCAGGTGACGCCACCGCCGAACGGCAACGGCGGCATCACTACCTACATGAAGCTGCAGAAGGACTCCAGCAACCAGCTTCAGATGCAGCTGACCGGCAGCACCTTCCAGGTCTACTTGCAGACCGCCGGAACATGGTCGCTCGCCGCGACGCTGCCCACCTATGATCCGCACCAGCACCGCTGGTGGCGCATCTCGGAGGCGTCCGGCAGCTTTCTGATCGCGACGTCGCCGGACGGCTACAACTGGATCACGCAGGCCACCATCGCCTACACGTGGTCGGCCGTCGCGGTGCAGGCGTGGTTCCAGACCGGTGTGGGGGACACGGAGCCATCCGGGCTGGCCGCGACGATCGCCCACGTCAACATCACCACCGTGGCGCCGGGTCAGACGAATCTGAACTGGCCGGGCCTCGAGGTCGCGTGGGCGCCGTACTGGAACTGCAACGGCGGCGACCTGCCCCTGGACCGGTACGTCGAGGTCACCTCCCGCACCCGCGGGCAGACCAGCATCCAGCGCGGCCGGCAGTACGAGCTGGACCAGGTCCGCTCCGGTGAGCTGCGCGCCGAGCTCGTCAACACGGACGGTGCGCTCGACCCGAACAACACGTCGGGCCCGTGGTACGGGCACGTCCAGCCGTACCAGCCCTACAGGGTGCGGGCGCAGTGGCCGCCGACCCGGAACTTGTTGGACCAGGTCATGGCCACGGGTGGGGACCTCGGCGGGTACGGCCTGGGCACGATCCCGCAGGGCTCTGCGGGTGCGGACATTTTCAGCGTGACGGACTCGACCGGCGGCTCTTTTGTGGCGTCGTCGTCGGCGTGGCAGGGCTCGACGGTCATGCAGTTCACCGTGCCGTCCGGGTCTGCGGCCGCCTCCCGCGTCTGCCACACGCCCCGCTGGTCGGTGATCCCCGGCCAGACGTACACGGTGACGCTGCAGGTCCGGGATGTGACCGCGTCCACGAGCCTCAGTGTGCAGGCGTTCCTCGGCTGGTACACCATCGGTTCCGGCGCTCCGACGTCTTTCACCTACGGCACGACCGCAACCCTCACCGGATCGACGACGGCCGGATGGACGACGATCACCGTTACCGGGACTGCCCCGTCCAACGCGGCAGGCCTCGACTGTGGGGTGGCGCTGGCTTCGACCGCGGCGGCGACTGCCTCGTTGCAGGTGGACGGCTGGCAGTTGGAGAAGGGGTCGACGTCGACGACGTGGACGTGCCCGGGCGTCACCTATCCGATGTACGGCGGGTTCGTGGAGCGGTGGCCGCCCCAGTGGGCCATGAACGGGACCTATGGCACAGTCCAGCCGACTGCTGTCGATGCTCTATCCCTGCTGAGCCAGGTGCAACTTGCGGACCCGTTGACGGAGGAGATCAACTCCCACAGCCCGCGGTTCCTGTACACGCTGGGCGACCCGTCCGGGTCGACCATGTTCACGGACAGCACCGGCAACAACCCGGCCGCACCAGTGGCCAACAGCAAGTATGGTGCGGGCTCCCTCACCGCCGGCACCCAGATCACGTCGGCGAGCAGTGGCGGCGCCTACGCCGGCAGCTCGGACACCGTCGTCACGATCAGCAACGCCAACCCGGGCCAAGCACTGGCGAGTCCGGCGACGTTCATCTCCCTGTCGAGCGCCGGAGTCAAGGGGCCGGCGACGGACGCATGGGCGCGTATGGTTGCTTTCCGCTACACGGGGCCAACGCCCACGAGCGACGCGTTCCTTTGGTCTGCCATGGACGCGCAACAGGGCTCTAGGGTCTATCTGTACATCGATTCATCAGGCCATTTGCTGTTCGGGCTGGCAGGCCCGAGCACGGGCACGCTGGCCACAATGCCAGCTGGCACAACGAACGTAGCGGACTCTAACTGGCATCTTGCGATCTTTGGGCACAACCCGACGACAAGCGACGCGTTCGTGAGCCTCGACGGCGTGATGTACCCATACACCACCCTGGGGTCCACCTTCCAGCCCACAGGAGTGATCGCCGATAACCTTGGTGGGTTCGTCGATGTGACGGTCGGAAACGGAACGGCGACGAACTATAAGGGGGACCTCTCTTTCGCGGCGGAGTTCCCCGTCTACCTCAGCACCACCGCGGTCTCGAACCTGTACACGGCGTGGAAGTCGTCCTGCTCGGGAGAGTCGACGGACGCCCGCTATGCGCGCATTCTGCGCTATGCGGGCTACATCGGGCTGTCGAGCGTCCAGACAGGCCTCACGACGTCCATGGGGCCGGCCTCCTTCAACGGGCAGGACGCCCTGTCGGCGTTGCAGAGCGTCGTGGACACCGAAAACGGGGAGCACTTCGTCGCCCGCGACGGCACCCTGACGTTCCGCAGCCGGTCCACCCGCTACAACGCGCTCACACCGTCGCTGACTTTCGGGGAGAACACGGCAGCTGGCGAGATCCCCTATGAGGACTGCCAACTGGACTACGACCCCACCCACCTGTCCAACCTGGTCACCATCACCCAAGCCAGCACGAACCAGACGTTCATCGCCCAGGACAGCACCAGCCAGACCAACTACTTCCCCAGGTCACTGACCCGCACCGTCAACTCGTCGTCCGCTCTGGAATGCCAGGACGCCGCCAGCTACCTCCTCAGCAGGTACAAGAACGCCCTCACCCGCGTCCAGTCGCTGAAGGTGCACCCGAGCGCCAACCCGGCCCTGTGGCCCACCTTGCTCAACCTCGAGCTGGGCACCCGCGTCCGCGTCATGCGACGCCCCCCAAGCCCAGCACCCGCGATCCAAGTCGACTGCTTCGTCGAAGCAATCCAGTGGGACTGGGACAACCAGGGCGAAGCTTTCGTGACGCTGCAATGCTCGCCCGCAGACCTCACCCCCTACGCCCTTTTCGCGGCCTTCCACACCACCCTGGCCGTCAGTCCGCCAGTCGGTTCCACGACGATCACCATCAACGCGGGAGCCGACAACACCAACCCGGCCGCCGCCCAGATCGGGCAAGGCCAGCAGCTCGTGCTCGGGCTCGGCACCGCCAACCAGGAGACCGTCACCGTCCTCAGCGTCGCCACCACCAGCGCGGGCTGGTCAACGGTCGCCGTCACGCTGCAGGCCGCGACGACCAAGAGCCACAGCTCGGGCGACATCGTGTGCGAGCCCCTGCCGTCCGGGGTCACGGACCCGACCACCTACGACGGTTCGGCGAAGTTCGACGCCGTTAATTTCGCCTACTAAGAGGCGTCGCGTCCGCTCGGGACTGACCGGGGCCCTGGGACGGGCCCCGGCTTCTTCACGCTCTAGCAACAACAGCGCGCGCTCCGTAAACAGCTGCCATTCTGGCTGCACGCATCATCCGCACCACCGAGGGGGGCCTCGTGCGCCGTATCGTCCTGCTCGTTCCCGCCGTCTTGTTTGCCGCCGCCTGCAGCAGCGGCACACCGGGTGCAGCGCCAACTGCCATCGACGGCAGCATCCCGCTCAGGAAAACCGCCAAAAGCACCACGACGAGCAGCCACTCCGCCGCCGCGCCCACCCACAAGGTGCGCACTACGGCCAAACCGAAGCCGTCGACGTCGCCGAAGGAATGTCCGTCTGCCGGGGACGTCATCGTGTGGATGAGGGTGCCCGGTGTGCCCGACACGGCGCAGGAGCTGGGCGGTAGCGGCGGAGCGGACTGCGAGTCCACGTTCAAACTGATTCAGCGCACGTCACCGACCGTGCCCGGGACCTGCACCCAAGTGGCGTGGGCGTCCGACAATCCGGGGTACAACGTCGACGCCGACCGGGCCCCACGCCTGAAGAAGGTGCAGGTGTCCGTCGGCCCCGCCTGCTGAGACCGAGGCGCAGCACGAGCGCAGCGGATTACGCTGCCATCGTCCCGCCAGAGGGTGGTCGGGACTTGCCGGGGCCTTCGATGGGCTCCGGCTCCGACATGACCGCTGGGGGGCAGCGTGAGCAACTGCACGGCGACCACGACCAAAGGGACCCGTTGCCGGAAGCCGCAGATGGCCTGGTACGGCATCGGCCCGCATCCGGGGGTCTGCGAGCTGCACGCCACGCCGGAGCAGAAGGCCGCCTCCACGGCCGCCCTGGACGTCCCCGTTGACATCGCGACCGCGGATCCCGCTGCCGTGTTCCCCGGGGTGTCCATCACGCCTCAGCGGCTCATCTGCGATGCCCCGGGCGGCTGGGTCGCCAAGATCCGCGGCACCAACGAGAAGTACGTGTACGCCCGTACATTCCTCAACCGCAGCCACACGAGCGGGCAGGGCTACGGGTGGCCGCTTCCTGGAAACGGCTTGTACGAGTGCCGGGAGATCGGCCCGCTCGGCCGGTTCTCGGGCTTCTTCGTCGTGAAGGGCATCTTCAGCCGCAAAGTGCAGCTGGTGACCCCGGAGAAGGCCGCGCGGCTGGCCCGCCGGATGGGACCGAAGCCCTCCGAGTGACCCGCGGTCGGCACTCCCGTACGAGCACGTCCCGCTTCTGGCGCTGTCGGTGGCGGGGCGGAGAATCGTCAGATGGAGTTCTCTGGCGAAGAAACCGAGCTTTACGCGGCGCAGGCGCCGGTCATGCAGGCAGCGTGGGCGTTCGCTGGCCCCTTCTGGGTCGACCACGACATGCGGGCCGCGTGGCGGGCCACGCATCCGACGCTCCGCCGTTGCTGGACGCAGATGTGGCTGATGCCGCTACGCGATCGGGCGCGCGCCGATGGGTACGACCCTGACGAGGTCGTCGAGGCGTTCGCCGCGGATGACGTTGACCACGAGTTGTGGGAGCCGTTCGCTCGCACGCAGCTCCAGCACGCCACGCTGCCAGTCGACCGGGAGACGTGGGGTATCAAGGTGAACCCGGACGTCGTCGCCCCGGACGTGATGCTTGTACGTCTGCTGCCCGTTCCAGCCAGCGGTGTCCTCCAACCCGGTGAGATATACGCCGTGGTGCCGCTTTTGATGCAGTACGACGATGGGCCCGGGTGGCGGCTGCTGAACTGGGTCAGCGAGCAGGTCCCCGTGCCTGGGTGGCCTCCGCAGATGGGCGCATAGACGCCGACGGCCCGCTGCCGGGTGGTGCAGCGGGCCGTGCGCGCGGCGCCCAGGAGACGCCATGAGGGTCAGAGACAAGTCTAGGCGCCCGGGCTGGTCATGGGCGCAGAACGAAGCCCGCCCCGCCAGAGGTTTCCGGTCCTCCAGACGGGGCGGGTGGTCCCCTCACCGCGGTTTCCGGTCCACGGCAAGGGGAGCTTGCGGCTACTCAACGGCAGCGGTGGGCAGCGGACGGCTTGGGGAGTCCAGCCAGACGCGTTGCCCGGCGGCGGTCAGGGTGACGCCGAAGCGTTCCCGGCCCGGCCGCCCGTGCGCTGCCCAGAGCTCGTGCGCGGCCTCCACCGCGTCCCACAGCGCCCGCGGCCCGGCCTGCCGCACAATCCCGCCCTCGGCCCGCGCCCAGGCCCCGTCACCGCCCCACAGCTCCACAGCCGCCACCCGTCCCTCGTCGTCGCGCTCGAGGGCGAACGCCGTACCTGGCGCGGCCAGGGACACGACGAAGCGAAACGCGTCGTCCTCGTCGAACACCACCAGGTCAAGGTTCGTCGGCCGTTCGCTCGCCGCGTCCGACCGGCCGGGATGCGGCGCAGTACCAGTGGTGCCGGCGTCGCGCACGCTCATGAAGTACGAGCGCTCCGGCAGGAACCGGCCCTCGGCGCGCCCGTCGTAGCTGAAGACCAGGCGCACCACGCCCCAGCCCAGCGGGCACACGATCACACCGCCCGGCCTGACTTGTTCCAGCCACGGGGCCGGGATCGTGGTGAAGCCGCAGGTGGCGATCAGCCGGTCGTACGGTGCCCGGGCCGGGTACCCGTCGCGGCCGTCCCCGGCGACGACGAGCGGGGTGTATCCGCAGCGCCGCAGCCTGCTCCTCGCCAGCTGCGCCAGTACCGGGTCCACCTCCACCGTGACGACCTGGTGGCTGCCGAGCCGCTCAGACAGGAGCGCCGCGTTGTAGCCGGTGCCAGTGGCCACCTCGAGCACCCGGTGCCCGTCCGAGACGTCGAGGGCCTGCAGCATGGCCAGCATCAGGCCGGGTGCCGTGGACGACGAGGTGGCCACGCCGTCGGTCATCTGCGTCGCCAGCGCGTCGTCCGCGTACACCAGGTCAAGCCAGTCCGGATCGGCGAACAGCACGTGCCGGGGCGCGCCGTCGGCCAGGGTCCAGAACTCCGGCACGAACGGGTGCCGCGGCACGGTCTCGAACACCTTGCGCCACGTCGGGTCGTACAGCTGCCCGCTGGCCCGGAGGTCGTCGGCCAGGGCCGCGCGCAGATGCTCGGCGCGCTGTTCGGTCTGCGTCGTCATGGTCGTTCCTTGGCGAGTATGTCAGCGATGTGCGCGGCGATCGGCAGGCCCGTCTTGTTCTGGATCCAGGACCACTCTCCGGACGGGTTGCACTCGAACATCACCCAGTCGCCGGCCGGGGTGACGGCGAAGTCGAACGCGCCGAAGTTCAGCCGGAAGTGCTCCATCCAGCCGAGCACGCCCGCACGCACCTGGTCCGGGACTTTGCACACGTCGTAGGTGAGCGCGTCGTAGTCGCTGCGCCAGTCGACCCGGGCCGCGTCGCTGCCGGCGTGGATCTCGGCAGCGAACAGGTCCGTGCCGACGGCTGTGAGGCGCACCTCGTGGGACTTGGGGATCCATTCCTGGAACAGGTGGGCTGTCAGGGTCACGGAGTCGTCGATGGTGTCGGGGTCGACCACGTGGGTGGGCACTCCGGTGCGGCGGCCGTCCGGGTACTCCAGCGGGCCACCCATGAGCGGCTTGCAGATCACCCGGCCGCCCACGTCCTGGCAGAAACTCCGCGCGGCCGCCGGGTCCGTGGTGATCAGAGAGCGGGGCGTGCGAAGCCCGTGCGCCGCGGCCACGGGGAGCTGGCCCGGCTTGTGGGAGGCGATGCCGTCCACGTCCGGCCGGTTCACCCACGTCACCGGCAGCGCGTACAGCATGCCCAACAGGCCGGCGAGCGCCTGCTCCTTGGCCCACGCGCGGTGGGGCTCCTGCAGCTCCTCGGAGACGGCTGGAAGGCGGGGCCGCCTGTAGTAGACGGCCCCCACCTCCTCCAGCCGCACGGATCGATGTTCGTCGGCCAGGACCCCCGCCCAGGGTGCTGCGGCGTGTTCGACGGACAGGGACATGGCCTGGGGGAAGTCCCCCATGTCGAACCGCATCACCGGCACGCGCCGGATCGTCAGCTCGTCCACCACTAGGTCCGCCGCGGGGTCCAGTTCCTTCGTGACGACCAGCACCGGGCCGCCGGACAGGCGCTGTGTCACCGCATCAGGTACGGGTCGGAGGTGTCGTCGTTCTTGCTGTCCCAGTTCGTGTTGGTGCAGCTCCCGGCCAGGGTGGCGGAGCGGCTCCAAAGGGCGCCGGAGCCGTCCGTCATGACGTTGACCTGCCGTGCCGGGTCATAGGCGAACGATCCTGCCTCGAGGGTCACGGTGTACGGGGTGCGCTCGGCGCGGGCGCCGAACGGGATCGCTGCTGCGGTGGGCATGGGCATGCTTCGTCTTCTCCTTGGGGTGATGGTGCTCGGACCTGCGGTCGGGCGTAGAGGTCCGCAGGGGCCGCCCGCCCCCACTTGCACGGGGTACGGGGGCGGGCGGGAGTGCAGGGCGGTCGCTGTGTTGCTCGCCGTCGCGGCCGCCCTTCCCGGTGTGCCTGTCGCGCAGCAGGCGCACCGGGGGTTTCAGAGCCGTGTGCCCACGGCGATCGTGTCGCAGCCCGCCAGCCGGGCCAGCGATCGCAGGACAATCGCCAACCGCCGTTCGTCGAGTTCCTCGACCCAAGTGAGCGACGTCTGCCGGCCGCCGACCATGCCCGCGACGAGGGTGAGGAACGCCCGTTCCCCGTCGGTGAGAGGCAGGGTGTACAGGCGGCCTGCGAAGTGCGCCCACTGGCACGTCATCGTGCCGTTCTCTTTGGTCACCAAGGCCGATCGCACGTTGGGGCGGCCGAGGAGTTGTTCCTCGTCGACGAGGGCCTGCACGGCGGCCCGCTCGCGGGGGTTCCGGGCCGACTTCAGGAGCAGCTCGCCGAGCGGCGGGACGTCGTCCTCGTCGGAGGCTGCGGGGCTGGTCTGGGCGGTCGTCGTCATGTGGATGTCTCCGCGGGGCGTCGGTACCCGCCCGGGCCGAGCGCGGCGCCGAGGAGTACGGGATCGGTGAGCCGGCCTGAGCCGTCCGGCCGTTCCAGCCACACCCGTTCGTTCGGCGGGTACAGGACGGGCGGGACTTTCAGGACCCAGCCGGGTGGGTGCACGGTGACGAGGCGTATGTCGTTGAGGAGGTCGCCAACGTCGGTCGGCAGCAGCCACCACGCCCGCTCGGTGGAGACGTCCGCCAGGACGGGGCCGAGCTGCCGGGCCTTGATCCGACCCATGATTTCGACGGACCGCAGGAGCGGCACCTCGGCGGCCAGCCAGTGCGCGCCGGTGGTGAAGGGGGCAAGTTCCTCGGCGTCCCACGCGCGTCGTACGTCGGTGGGGCGCGGCGTGCAGGTCAGGAGCCAGTCCTGGCCCGCCTGCCGAAGGGTGAGGGCGGGCTTTGTGGCCATGACCAGGACGGTAGGGATGGGCGAGAATCAGCGGCCGGGCTGATTCGCGAATATTCGCCTAGTGTCCGGAGCGATTCGCGGTGATGCTCACGCGAGGTCGGCGGCCTGGGCGCGGGCCCGGGCCAGCAGCCTGCGTGCCTGCGCGCCGTACACGGCCGCCGCGGCGAGTGTGTCCCACACGCGGCGGTACAGGGTGACGGTGTCGGGGTCGTCCAGCCAGAGTTCGGCGTGCCAGTCCTCGACGATGGCGAGGCGGTCGTCGTACAGCCAGAACGCGTTGGCCGGCGGGATGGCGAGCTGCGCACCGAAGGGCACGATGCCCAGTTGCACGGTGTCCAGGCCGATGACGGACGTCAGCCGGTCCATCTGCCCGGCGAGGACGTCGCGGGGCGCCACAGCGGCGTACAGGGCCGCTTCCCACAGCAGGACGTGGAAGACCCGGCCGGGCTCGTACAGCAGCTGCTGGCGGGCGATGCGGGCGCGGACGGCGTCCTCGACGTCACGGGGCGACTGCTGGAGTTCGGCGTAGCGGGTGAAGATGTGCCGGGCGTAGTCCGCGGTCTGCAGGATGCCGACGACCATCGCGCCTTCCCACGCCCGCAGGTGGGTGGAGCGTTCGTACTCGACGGTGAGGACGTCCTGCACGGGCCGGTGCCCGGCGCTCAGTTGGCGGCGCCACGACCGGGTGTGGGTCTCCAGCCCCTGCAGGCGGGCGGTGAGTTCCTCGGCGGCCGTCGGGTGGCCGGTGGCAGTAGCCCACGCTGTGAGGTCTTCCGGGGTGGCGGTCTGCCGGCCGGTCTCCAGCTTGGACACCTTGGCCTGCGGCCAGCCCAGCAGGCCTGCCAGATCGCGTTGCGTGCGCTGGCCGCGCAGCTCGCGGAGCCGGCGGCCGAGCGCCTCGCGGGCCTGCTGGAAGTCCGTTGCCACAGCAGGGAAGTTACCCGCGGTCGTGGTCGTACGGCACGGCGTGGTGCCACGCAGCCTCGCGGGCCTGCGCGTAGCGCAGCACCTCCACGGGGTTGGTGATCAGCTCCACTCCCGTCATCTCGTCGGCGTCGTTGAACTGCAGCAGGGCGACCACGCGGGCGTCGAAGATCCAGAAGTCGTCGCGTGGCAGCTGCAGCTCGTCGGCCAGGCTGCGGGGCAGGACGCGGATGGTCTCGCCGGCGGCCGTGTTCCGGCGGGCGTTGTCGAGTAGGTACCGCTGTCCTGGGGTCGGGGGCTCATCGAGGATCCGCACGCGCTCGAACCGTTTGCCGAGGGCGGTCTGCTCCCGTCGCTCGCGACACCACGGGTCGTCGAGGTCCCAGTCGACGGATCCGGTCGCGAGGAACTGCCGGTAGGTGTCCTGCTGCACGTCCCAGGCGTAGCGGCGGCGGGTCTCCAGCCTCCACGCCGAGTGCTTCAGCGTGGTGAACATGCCGTCGAACTCTTCGAAGCCGATCATCTGGGGCACGTGGACAGCCTCGCGGGGGCCGAAGTTCGCGAGCAGCTCGCGGGGGACGACGACCGCGCTCTCCGTATCGGCGAGGTTGTCGAGCTGGGCGAGTTCGTCGGGATCGGTGATGCGGTCGCCTTGAACGACGTAGTCACCGCCCGGGGTGGTGTAGAGGGTGGGGCAACCGTTGTTGCCGCTGTTGGTGCCGACTTTCCACAGGCGCCTGGTCATGGCGTGTATCCCTTCGGTGGGTTGGCTGCCGGGCACCGTAGCCCGGGGCGTCTGGGCGGCAACAGGGCGCCGTGGCGGGGCTGCGGCGGACGGTCGCGTTCTGATCGTGAAGGCCACCGACGCGCTGTGCTGAACGCCGCAGGTCCGTACACCCGCGATCGAGTGACATCAACTCTGATCAAACCGGTCACTTGGTGGGGAAGATTCCCAAAAGGCCGAGATGGACGGGATCCGAGATGCACACCATGTCCGACAGCCGGGTGCCCGCCGAAGCCCCGACCCTCGACGAGATCCGCACCTGGCCGGCCACGGTCACCGTGCCGAAGGCCGCCGCCGCGATGGGCATCTCCAAGAGCCACCTGCACGCGCTGATCAAGCGCGGCGAGTCGCCGGTCAGAACGCTTCCCGTCGGGGGCGTCCGCCGCGTGATCACCGCCTCGCTCCTGCGGCTACTGGAGGCCCCTTGAGCGTGGACCACCACGACTCGCACGTATCGAGGGGACACCGCATTGACGCAAGCCCGACGACGGCTCAGGTATTGCGCGGTTCCCATGGGTAGATCTCGTGCTCGGGGTCCCACCAGAGCACATGGAAGACGTTGCCCTCCATGAAGCCGTACAGGCGGGGCTTCTTCCACACCCTGAAGCGGCCGATCTTCGTCATGTCGCCTAGCTGTAGCTCTTCCAGTCGCCGCAGGGCCTCAGGCAGGAGCTCGCTCGGAAGGTCGTACTCGGTGTAGACGCTTGACTCGCGGAGCTCCTGAACGGTCATCGTCTCGAACCCCACGAGACGATCGACGATGGCGTTCCACTTATCCATCGTGAGGTTCTGCAAGCCCCAACGGCCTTGCATGTCGGCGTGCTTGAACCTCCAGCAGACCCGTTCATGCGAACTGCCCGCGCCGGGGAGTTTTCCCCGCGCGGGCAGCACTATCGGCTTGCCCTGGGTCGGCTTGCTCGGAGCCGCCAGACGCTTCTTAGGTCTTCCCACCCCGCCCCGGTCTCCCTGTCAGTCGTCGGCGCCCGTGGAGACCAGCCGAGAGAAGTACTCAAAGAGGTCGTCGTCGCTGAGCTCCTCGTTGGACCGCTCCAGCTCGCGAGCCCCGGTCCGCCGACGGGCCAAGTCCCAAGGGCCGTCGGCCTGATGGCTCATCTCGGAGAGCTGGTGGGCGGTGTACTGGTTGAGGCTCTTAAGAACGATGTCTACCGACTCTCGCTGGCCGCTGGTCAGCGCGTCGGGGTCACCGGGGATGTCGCCCTTGTTAAGGGTGAACCTCCCGCGGTGGTGAAAGTAGAGCGCCGGCGCTACCGGGCCGTTGGCCCACGCCTCAAAACGCTCCTCGAACATCTGCTCGTCCTCCCACGCCAGGTGGTAGCCGTAGGCGAAGTAGCAGAGCTTTTGCAGCTTCATGGCCGACATCGGGGCAGCCCTCGCCAGGATGTATGCCGCCACGTCGTGGACCGTTCCCATGGTTGCCCCCTTTCGTCTCGTCTCATCCACGGTAGCCCAGTCGCGCCTCACGCGAGCGGGTGGGTGGCGTAGCGAGCGAGACAGTCCCCCAGACAGCCCCAGCGTATCGACCGCCTGTGACACCCGTAAGTGGGCGGGTGAAGGTGTGGACAACAGGCAAGTATTCGAACCTTTAGGCGGACGAATGGTCGGCGGTTTCAGAGAGGGGGCGATTTCGGATCACCAGCCATGGCGACTCCCCTCCCGCAGCGGGTTGCATGCCTCGCGCACGAGGGCCCGAAACCCGAAACTTCCCAGCTCAGGCCCGATGTCAGGGGCGAAACCGGTTTCGGGTCGGGGTGAAACCTCAACCGCTTCCCGAAACCGGCTGCAGGGCCTCTACTCACCGTCCTCGGCGGCCGGAAGATCGGCCCACCGGAGGCCCTTGGCTCCCCCGCAGCACTCCCGGATCGTCAGCTGCCGGGTGGACACCTTGAACGGCTTCAGCGCGGCGCTGAGGGCCGTGGACGCTCCGGCGGCGTCCATCTCCAGCCACGGCTTGTACAAGTCCGGCCGGTAGGCGGCCAGGGCCTCGACGAGCCGGTGCGAGTGCACGTTTTCGACGCCGTCCGGCCAGATGTCGCGGACATGGTCGACGATCGTCTCGACGTCCAGATCCTCGACCTGGGCGCCGACCGACTGCCCGGACAGGGTGCCGGCCGCCGTGCGCAGCGCCAGGGCCCGCTTGGCGATGTCCTCCGCCTCGGTCTGCTTGATGAACGCCGCCCGGACGGTGATGCCCTCACGGCCGCGGGCGAGGATGCCGGTTCCCTGCTCGTCGATGCTGATGTCCGTGGCCCGCAGTCCGCGCTCGTAGGCGCTGGTGCCGAGGACGTTGTTGTTCGCCCGCCAGTCCATGACGGCCAGGCACAGGCGGGTGCCGACCGAGCTGGACACGGAGGTGGGCAGGCTGGGGGCGTCGGGGTTCTGGGTGAGCAGGATCAGGATGATGCCGTAAGCGCGCGCCTTCTTGATCAGGCGGGTCGCCAGGGCGGCGGCCTCGTCCTTGTAGTCGGGGTGCGTGAACAGCTCCTGCACCTCATCGATGACGATGACCCGCGGGCCGAGATTCTGCTCCGGGTACTTCTCGGCGAGCTCCCGGGTGACCTTGCGTCCCTCCGGCACCTCGGAGGCGGGCAGGGAGCGGATGAACGCGGCCCGACGCTGGTACTCGGCGATCCCCGAGCGCATGCCGGCGAGGGCGGCCTCGAGGTCCTCGTCTTCGTCGCCGGACACGTACCGGTGACAGACGGGCTTGACCGAGTCGAGGTCTCCGGACCCTTTCAGCTCGTAGATCCACAGTTCGGCGGTGGGGTCGAGGGCGACGCCGAGGACGATGGCGAGCGCGCAGGACGTCTTGCCGGAGCCGGGGATGCCGCCGACCAGCAGGTTCGAGTACATCAGGGTGATCTCGACGAGGTTGCCGCGCGGGTCGAACCCGAAGGGCAGCGGCTCGTACACGTCGGCCTGGCCGTCCTTCATCAGCGGCCACAGCTTCCGGCCGGCCTTCGCCGGGTCCCGCTGCGCCACCCACAGCACCAGACGGCCAGGGTGGGCGGACCGGTCGGCCTCGGGCCACACCGTGCTGATGGGCCGGCGCATGGCGGCGGCGAGCGCGGCGCGCTTCTCCAGCACCGCAGTGGCCTCGACGCCGGGCGGGAGGTCGACCTCGGCGCGCCAGCCGGGGCCGTCGCGCATGACCTCGGAGGCGAACTCGACGCCGCGGCGCCCCTTCTTGCCCTCGATGCCGATCGCGGCGAGCGCGTCAAAGACCTCGGTGGAGTCGAGGCGGCGCATCACGTTGGTGGCCACGTAGCGGGTGATGAGGGGCTTGTCGCCCTTCTTGCCGTTCAACCCAACCAGGGCCGCCGCAGCAATGGCGGCGGCCAGGGTCCACCCGGGTGCCAGGAAGGCGCTGATCAGGGTAGTGATGCCGGTGGTCGTAGCGACGGCCAGAGAGGCGATGCGGCGCGGCCTGACGCGGCGGGAGTGCTCGCGGGACAGGGCCAGCCACGCCTCGATGTCCGCCGACGCTGCTGCCTTGGCCTCGACGGGGCGGGCCTCGGTGTCGGCAACCCACTTGCCCCAGCGCACGATCAGGCGGCTGGCGCCGCGCGGCGAGCGGCCCAGCAGGCGGGCCAGGTAGACGGGCAGGCGCACCGTGTGGAAGGCCGCGACGTGCGCGTAGTAGGACACGGTCCAGCGGGCGGCGTCGACGAACTCGGCGGCGTTGCGCAGGAACGTGGGGATGACGGGCGGCGCCTCGGCGAGATACGCCTGCTTCTCCGCCAGCCACGTACCCACGGAAACGCCCTGCTCGGGCGGGTCGACGGGGCGCGGCTCGGCGTTCTCGATGACGTCGATGATGGTCTCGGTCGGCCCGTCGGGCGACGTTTCGGCCTCGAACTTGATCAGGGGTACGTGCGGGTTGACGTGCCCGCTGACCAGCTCAGGGGCGGTGTCCGTCATGCTGGTGGTTCCTTGTCTCTGCTGAGGGACGGGAACCCGGGGCGGCCGACCTGCTTGCCGGCGTGACGGCCGCCCCGGGGCGTGGCTAGAGGTAGCGGCGCAGTTCGCGCTCGAGGCGGCGCACAGTCCGCTCGTGGTCGTTCATCTGCTGCCGGGCGGCGGCCCGCTCGGCGCCCTTGCTGGTGCGCATGGCGACCTTCGCCGCGGCGGCGGCGTCACGGGCCTGCTCCAGCTGGGTCCGCAGGGCGCGGGCTTCGCGCTCGCCGCGCTCGGCAGCCCGCTTGTCGATCCGCTCGACCTCACGCTTCAAGCGGGCGTCGATGGTGTCGACGTTGCGGTCACCGGCCATCGACTGCTTCGCAGCCCTGGCGATGAGCACGGCCAGGCGCAGCTTCTCGCCGCGGGTGTACGAGGTGGCCATCGTCACTTCTCCGTCTCGGTCTCGGGCAGCAACTGGGCGATGGCGGCGTAGGAGCGGGCGACGTCCGCCCACGCGGCGCCGGCCGCGGCGAACCGCTCGGCCTTCTGGCCGCGGTCAAGGCTGTGGGCGGCGTTCTCGGCGTGCCCGGCCAGGGCCTTGGCCTTGGCGTCGGCGTCGAGGGCCTGCTGCAGGATCTGTTGGCGGGTCATGGTTCTCCCTGGTTGTGGGCCGGGTTGTCCGGCCCCGCCGCACCCCCGCAGGTGTCGCAGACTGATACACCTGGCGGGGGACGGTGGGGCCGTCAGCCCTTGCCGCGCTGGAAGTCGGCCCACAGACCGCGCAGGACCAGGGCGAGGATGGCGACCGACACGGCGCCGATCGCGACGGCGACCGCGAACAGCGAGGCGACGAGGCCACCGGCGCAGACGAGGCCGCCGATCGTCATCCACTTCTTCGTGTTGAACTCGGGCTTCGGCGCCTGCTGCTGTGTGTTGGGCTGCTGCATGGCCTGGGCGATGGTCTGCGCCATCACCACGGCCTTCATCAGCTCCAGTTGCTGCGAGTCCTTCGCGGCCTCCGAGGCGGCGCTGATGGCCTTTTGCAGGGCGTCGTCCGTCACCGAACCCACCTCTGCAGGCGGCGCGCCCGCACACCGGCCACCAGGCCGAGGCCGAACGCCACCGTGACGGGCTTGGACAGCAACGCGGCCACGACTGCGGCGAGCAGCGTGAGAAGGGACGGGAAGACGATCAGGAGCCCCAGCAGGGCGCCGAGGAGGAGCCAGCGCATCACGCGTATCCGCCTTCCATGGAGTCGCTACTGGGGGCGTCCTGCTGCTTCTTCGCGGCCCGGGACAGGGCGGCGCGGATGTACGGTTCATCGACGAGCAGACGCCGGTTCCGCTCGAGGTACTCGGCGATCTCGCGAGCCTTCGCATCAGGCCCGAGGAGTGATGCGGCCTCCTCCACTGCGCCCTGCAGATTCACGGGCGGAAGCGCGGTGACGGGTTCGTTGACCTGCTGATGCGTGGACGCATCAGGTCGATGCACCTCGTACTCCGGGGGCCGGGTGCCGAGGACGAGAGCGACGGCCACGGCGTCCACCGGCACGCCGTACAGGGTGAGCAGGTGGGCGAGTTCGGCGGGCGGCGCATCAGGTCGCGCATCAGCTGCGAATCGGATCGCCTCGGCCGGTTCCATGCCCGAGATCTCGCGGCGGAGCGCCTCTGTCGCCGAGACCGACCGGACGGGTGTTTCAGATGAAACAGTCGCTCCGGAGCCGACGGCGAGCATGCCGGCCAGAGCCGCATCCGCGCCCTGCCTCAGCCGGTCGCGCTGCACCTCGACCAGGCCCGCGGCCAACTGCGGGTCGCCGACGCCGACGCGGCCCACGAGCTTCCACGACTTCCGCTCGGCGTCCGCGCGGGTCTCCTCGTCGGGGTGCCGAGCGGCGACCGCCTGCTGGTAGGCGAGCTGCTGCACGGCGGCCGCGTTCCGGCGCAGCGTCTCGGCGTCCACACCGGTGCGGTAGACCACGATCCGGCGGGCGATCAGGCCGAGGCCCTCGGCGGCCCCGCTCATGGCGAGCGGGGTGACGGCGTACACCACGGCCTCGGTGAGCGTGTGGGCGATCGACAGGCCCGTGGCGCATGCGGCGACCGGGGCCAGCCACAGTCCGGCGCGGACTGCGGCCGGGGCGGACTGGCCGAGCATCGTCAGGCCGAGCATGGTGAGCGCCAGGACGAGGGCCAGGCCCTCGCCCGCGGCGACCACACCCGCGGCGGTGGCGCCGCGGTGGAACTGGGCCATGACGTTGGTGTAGGTGCCCCAGGCGCCGAAGCCTCCGACGGCGGCCATGACGACAGCGGCGGCGCCGAGCACGACGGCTTGGCCCTTGGTGAGTTCCCTGCGGGTGATGTTGCTGGTCATGCGGTGGTCTCCGGGGTGGCGGTGTCCTTGGCGCGCAGCGGGAAGCCGCGGTCGGCGAGGACGGCGTTGAGGTAGTCGAGGGCTTCCGCCTCGGTGATGCGCAGCGCGTGCCGGCCGAAGACGAGGGCGGTGATCTCGGCGGGCTGCGCCTGGTCGAGGTGGCCGTCGATGGTGTGACGGCTGACGACGTGCCGGGCGGCGTCCATGAGCTGGGCGTGCCGGCGTGCGGCAGCTCGGCGAGCGGTGCGGTTCTTGAACATGGGGGTCACTCCGGGCGGAGGTCGCGGATCGGGTGGAAGCGGCGGGCGATGGCGTGGCCGATCAGGTTCGAGCCGTGCCGGTCGCCGATGGCGTCGGTGAGGACGAGGTGGGCGAACAGGGCCTCGACGGGCGGAAGCGGCCTGGCCGACCGGGCCGCCGCGCGGATGGCGGCGTGCTCGGTCGGACGGCGTACGACGGGGGCGCTCACCGGTAGCCCCCGAGGAGTGCCGTGAGTTCGTCGGCGAGGTCACGCAACCGATCGGCGTAGCCGTCGAGGGCGGCGGCCAGCTCGTACACGGTGACGGGGCTGAGGGTGCGGCCGATCAGGCTGACGGACACGCCCGGCGTGGGGCCGCCGAGCTCCGGGTCGCTGGGCTGCGCGTACGGGGACTGCACGAGGCCGGCGTCCGCGATCTCGTGGCCGTGGAAGACGAGACTGACGTCCTGGCCGCGGTGCAGGATGTCGGCCCGGTATCCGCCGTCCGGGTGGCCGCCGATGCACCAGACGGGTTCGAGGATGGTGATCGTGCCGTGGTCGCTGGTGTGGATGGTGATCGTGCGGGGTGTGGTCACCGGTGCTCACCCCGTTCGCGGTTCTCGGCGCGGGAGAGCGTCTCGGGCCGGGTGCGCGGGGCGTCCGTCAGCCACGGGAACGGGCGGATCGTGTCGGCGGCCTTGAAGACGCGGATCGCGGCGCCCTCGGGGGCGTCGGGCAAGGGGTAGACGCGGCCGCCGGCCAGGGAGGCCAGGAGCCGGGCGGCGTGGTGCTCGCACCCATCGGCGCCGGCGTTCTGCTTGTCGAGGACGGTGACGACGACCGGGCCGCCGCACGGCGTCGGGTCCTCGGGGTGCGCAGCCGGGCAACGGGGCGAAAGGTTCCCGGTGTCGGGAAGCTTCGCGGTGTCCGGGTCGATGTCGAGGGCGCGCAGCAGGATGCGGAGCGCTTCGCGGATAGCGGCGTGCGCCTGGTTCAGGGCGAACAGGTCGCCGTGGTCCACGCCCGCGTACGCGGCGAGCATCTCCTGAGCGACCTTCACGGCGACGGCAAGGTCGCTGGGCTCGGGGGCAGCCGGGGGCAGGGCGCCCACCGAGGTGGTGGGCGCCTGCATGGCCTTACGGCCGGTCATCGGGTACCGCCAGCCTGCTCGGCGCGGTGCTGGCGAGGGCAGTCGCACGGGATGCCCTCGGTGACGGCCTTGATGTGGGCGTCCAGCTCGGTCATGCACCGGGCCCTCAACACCGGGTCTCCGGGGTGATCTCCCTCGGCGAGCTGCTCGGCATGCCCGGCCATCTCCTCCAGCTCCGGCAGGATCCGCCGGAACGCGGACAGGAGCGCCCGGAACTGGGGGACGTTCAGCTCCAGCACCTCGGTGTCCACGTCCACCCACACCTTCGTCTGCAGGCCGTACGCGTCCGCGTCCTGCGTGGTCTGGTTGATACGGGCGGCGATCACCGTCGATTCCGGCTCCCTGGTGTTGGGGGTGCCGAAGCAGGTGGTGGGCGCGGTGACCTTGACCGTGCGGCCCTGATGCCAGCCGGGGGTGCCGTCGGCGCCGGCGTGGTCCATGTCGCACCAGTCACCGGGGCAGCCGTAGCGGGCGATCCAGTCGGGGCCGCCGCGCTGTGCGGTGGTGAGAAGGCTGGTGGTGCTCTCGGGGTACTCGCGGGGCTGCTCGGGGACGTACGGGAGCGCGCGGCCGGTCGGGGTGAGGTCGACGGCGTGAATGCGGTTGCTCATGGTGGTCATCCCTCGGGCTCAGGCGGCGGTGTTGGCGAACGCGGCGATCAGGGCGACGGCGGCGCGGTACTCCGGCTTGCGCGGCCGGTAGGCGCCGATCAGCGTGCAGACCTGGCCGAGGGTGTAGCGGGCCACGTTGTGGGTGCGGTGGGCGCGGCCCCCGGCGACGGTGCGGCGGGTGCGGGCCGTCTCGGCGGGGGTGATGCCGCAGCGCTTCGCGACCGAGCGCAGCCCGTTCGCGCAGCCGGTCGCGGTCTCACGGTCGACGCCGGCGGCGATCGCCACGGTGGCAAGGGAGCGCGGGCGGCGGTGGCACGAGGCGGCGAGGCGGGTGGCGGCGGAGCGGCGGCGGAGCTCGGCGCGGAGGGTGCGGCGGTTGGTGCGGCGCTCGCGGCGGATGACAGACTTCTGCACAGCGATCTCCTGGTGATGTCAGGTAGGTCGTGAGGCCCCGTGCCGGTGGGACTTGGCGGAAACACCGGTGCGGGGCCGCTTGCGTAAGCGGTGTCGCTTACTCAAATCGTAGAGGGTCGCTAACGGTCGCGCAAGTACGTGGAGCCACTTGCTCGATCCAATTGCATGGCGATGCCGCCGCGGGGCGCCGGGCTGGCACTCCCGTGACGGCGACAGTTGCATTCCTAGTTGCGGTTCGCCCTCGGTCGGGGGCGGTCGCGGGAGCGAGATAGGCGGTCTGACCAGCCAATACGACCGACGGCGACGCGTCCCGACCGTTCATCACGGAAACTCGTAATGCGTAGGTCTCGGGTTCGAATCCCGAAGGCGGCTCCATCCGAACCCCAGCCCAGACGGTGTCTGAGCTGGGGTTTTTGCGTTCAGCGGATGCGGCGACGGCGGCGGGGACGTGCCGCACGGCTGTCCTCGGCCCAGTTCTGTTCTCAGTGGGGCCCGGAATCGGCCCCGGGGTCCAGGAGCAAAGCGAAGGTCGTCGGTTCGAATCCGACCGGGGGCTCTGTGCACACCGCGCTGATCTGGGGCTTCTTCCCGGGGAGGCGCTCGGTCGGCCTCGGACTCCTCGTCCGGGGCCGGTTGTGTGTGCGGTGCGTGAGCGGAGCGGACCGAGGGGTTCCGTGCTCGGCGCCATGATCGTGCGACACTTGCGCCGCCCCGAACATGACAGCACAGGAACGTGCCAGAAGGAGCGGCGTCGCGTGACCGTTGCAGGACAGATAGACATCGCGGGACCGGTGGGCAAGCTGCTCCACCGGCGCCCGCTCAAGAACAGCACCGTGATGCAGTCGTTCGGCATCGACCCGGTGTCCGGCGACATCTTCGTGCTCCAGGTGATGGAGGGCGGTCTGACCCTCAGCGGGGAGTCCGGACCGGTCTCCGGCGCTGACCGGCTCGCCCATGGAGACATGTGCGTGACGCGCCTCAACCGGTCGGGCACGATCGTCGGTTACATGTATCTGCGGGGATTCGGCCACGGCGTCAACCTCGGCGTGGAGAACCGCAGCGGCGTCATCCGCCTGTGGACCGAGACGGCATCCTTGGCCAACAGCAGCAACGAGGGCTTCGGCACCGCCATCACCAACTTCGAGTTCCAGACCGGGACGGTCCTGGACTACGGGTCCTCGCTGCACACCACGCCGTACACGCCCGCGACGGACGCCCGCTCCGTGACCCCCACCATCGACCGCAGCGCCAACGAGCTCATCGTCCGGTTCAGCACCGGCGGCACGATGTACTACGAGCGGTACGACCTGACCCAGGCGGCGGCGGGCGTCTTCACGCCGCTCCAGCGCCTGGCCCAGCCCGCGGGTCTGGGCCTCTTCCAGTCGTACGCGTCCCACAGCGGTGTTCTGTACCTGCTCGACGGGGAGCACTACGACAGCACCGTCACCCCGCCCAGCACTCCGTACAACCCTCCGCCGGGCAACACCTACATCACCGCTGTCGAGTGGGCCACCGGGAACGTCCTGGACCGGCAGTTCATCACCGCCGCGCCGGGCCTCGACTGGCGCGAGCCGGAGGGCATGACCGTGGAAGTGGTGGGCGATGTGCCCTACCTCCACTTCGGTTTCGCCTGCGAGGACCCCGGGCCGCGCACCTGCACCATCGTGTCGCTCTCCGGGGCAGCCGAGGTCGACGGCGTCAAGGTGCTCACCGACTGGCAGACGATTCCCCTCGCCTCCGGTGTCAGCGTCGACCAGAACGCCCCCAAGGGACGGCTCATCAGCGTCAGCGGCGTCACGACGCTCCAGCTCAGCGGCGGGGTCAAGGGCGCCTTCAACGCCGACGCGGTCATCGGCACACTGCCCGACACGCTCTCCCCGAGCATGGAGACCCGTTGCAACGTCCCGCGCAACAACAGCGGTGGCTACTGCGTCGCCCGGGCCGAGGCCGGCACCAACCGCCAGCTGCGCCTGTACGGCGGGACCTCCACCAACGCCATCACCTGGGCGCAGCTCGACGACTTCAGCGCCGTCTGGCGCTGAAGTCGCCACCCTCCGCCATTCCCTACACGGCCTCGTCAAGGAGACCAACGACCATGTCCTACAACCGCCGTGGCATCCTCGGTGCCGCTCTCGGCCTGCCCGCCGCTGTCGCCGTCGGCAGCGTCGCCACCGCCACTCCCGCGGCTGCCGCCGCCGTGGACGCCACCGCGTGGACCGATCTGGTGCTGGAGCCCGGCATCACCGCGCAGACCGGCGCGACCCCGCAGGTCCGCATTGTCACCATCCTCGGCACCGCCTTCCTCCAGGCCCGCGGCGCGATCACCTGCAGCCTCACCGCCGACACCAAGATCGCCACTCTCCCGGCGTCCATGGGGCTGCCCACCTGGTATGTCCGCGCCACGACCCCCCGGAACAACAGCCAGGGCATCAACGCCTGCCGCTTCGAGGTGAACACCGCGGGCTCCGTGACCGTCTACGGCGCCAACAGCGGCAACCCCATCACCTGGGTCCAGTTCGACTCGATCCAGACGATCTGGCACTAGCTGCTCCGCCAGGGGTTCCGGACGCCGGCTGACCGCGGCCTCCGGCTCGGTGGCCTCATCGCGCAGGTGCGCTCCGGCCGGAACCCGTTCATCGGCCGAGGTGACCGCCAGGGCGTCGCCACCGGCGGCCGCGCCCGCATCCTCGTGGGTGACCCCCTTCGACCTGGACGAGTAGGCATACGAGGGGCCTGTGCTTCACAGCAAGAAGTACTGCACAGCGGGCGCGGACGAGCAGGTCCGCCGACTGCCTGGCACGGTGTACGAGCGGCTCGAACCGGCTCGATGATCCGCCGGTCCGGCATCAGGAGGTCGGAGGGTACGGGGGCACGGGGGCCGGCCGCGGAGGCCCGGCGACGGCGAACGGGCCCGCACACGCCCTCGGTAGGACGTATGCGGGCCCGTTCTCACCCGGTGTCCGGGGGATCGATCTCCCGCCGGGGGCGGGTCAGCTCAGGCGGTAGCCGCCGTAGCCGTATCCGATCTTGATGCGGGAGGCCAGCGGGTGCGAGACGTCGCCCGTGCCCTCGTACAGCCACAGGTTGCCACTGCTGTCGCGGGCGATCAGGTCGGAGTGACCGTTGCCGGTCATGTCCCCGTTCATCACGTACGCGGTGTAGTGGAAGCCCCAGCCGATCTTCACCCGCGACGCGAGCGGGTGCGACGGGTCGCCGGTGCCCTTGTACAGCCACAGGTACCCGGAGGAGTCCTGGGCGAGCAGGTCGGGCTTGCCGTCGCCGGTGAAGTCGCCCTTGCCGAAGACGTTGGTGCCGTACATCCCCCAGCCGTAGCCGAGCTTGACGCGCGAGCCGAAGTTGCCGTGACCGGTGCCCGGGTAGCGCCAGAAGTTGCCGCTGGAGTCGATGGTCAGCAGGTCCTGCAGGCCGTCACCGGTGACGTCGCCCGGCACGAGCACGACCTTCATGCTGTTCCAGCCGCTCCCGAGGGTGGTGACGTCGGTGTTGCCGGTGGACAGGTTGTAGTGCTGCCAGTACAGGGTGCCGTCGGTGGTACGCACCAGCATGTCGGCGTAGCCGTCGCGGTCGAGGTCGGCCTGGCGGACCATGTTGACCCCGCTCCAGTCGCCGAGCGAGATCCGCGGACCGAAGGACTTGCCGCGCGAGTCGTACTCGTAGCCCTGGCCGTTGGAGGCGATCGCGAACATGTCCGAGCGGCCGTCACCGCTCATGTCGGTGTCGTCGATGCGCGGTTCGGTCGCTCCGACGTACGTGCTCAGCTTGGTGAAGACGCTGTACGAGCCCTGGGCCACGCAGTCCTGCACGCCCCAGGACACGACGCCGACGACGCGTCCGTTCACGACCAGCGGGCCGCCGGAGTCGCCGTTGCAGGTGGCGACGGTTCCGCTGTCGGAGCCGCTGGCCGGGGCGCCGACGCAGGTCATGGCGCCCGTGACGAAGTCGCTGCCGTAGTAGGCCGAGCAGGTCGAGTCGCTGTTCACCGGCACGGTGGCCTTGCGCAGCGTCTGCGAGATGTCCTGGCTGGTGGAGCTGGTGCGTCCCCAGCCGTAGATCTGCGCCTGGGTGCCCGCCGCGTACGACGTGGTGTCGTCGGAGGTGGTGATGGGCAGCGGCTTGGCGCTGATCGGGTCGGGCAGCGTCAGCACGGCGACGTCGTTGACGGCGGTGCCGTGCGAGGTGATCTGGAACGAGGGATTGCTCCACTGCCGCCAGACGCCCGCCACCGTGCCGCCGTGGAAGTCGGTGGTGTTGGTGGACGAGTCGGTGGTCGGCAACTGGTCGGTGCCGTAGACGATGGAACCGTTGTTGTGCCAGTCGTAGCCCGAGACGCAGTGCGCGGCGGTGAGGATCTTCGTGGGCGACACGACGGTGCCGCCGCAGAAGAAGCCGACGTCGTCACTGGTGTCGGTGGTGCCCTTGTCGTCGTAGTACCACAGCTGCACCATCCACGGCGCGGTGGAGATGCTGGTGGTCGTGCCGCCGATGATCTGGGGACTGGCGGTGCCCGAAGTCGAGGGCTGCGGCTTCGGGTTCGTGGTGGTGCTGGTGGCGGTGCCGGACGGCGTGCCCGCGCTCGCGGCGGGGCGCAGGCTGGCGGGCGTGTTGGCGGCCGGCGCGGTGAGCGCGCCGTGCACGCGGGCGCGCAGCTCGGACTTGCCGACGCTGCCGTGGCCCTTGACGCCGATGTCCGTCGGCACGGGCGCCGCGTGGGCGGGCGCCATGAGAAACGCACCGGCACCGCCGAGGAACAGCGTGGCGGCAGCGGCGCGTACGGCTATCCGGCCCCGGCGACGGTGGTTCCCGCCTCTGTGGGCAGAAGGCACTCAGGTCTCCTGGTGGGTGAAGGTGCTGCATACATCGAAAGGCAAGCGGCTGATGCTACTTCCGACTCGCTGATCTTCACCAGCCCCACAGGTCACAGAAGGTCAAAGTTTGCACTTTCTTCACCGGGTGCGCCGGCTGTCAGGCCACTCCCAGGAAGCGCAGCACCGCGGGGACCCGGCGGTGGTCGGCGTCCGCCCTCGGCGGGTCGAGCTCGGCGAAGACGCTGTTGATGTGTTTGCCCCGCGCTCTCGCTGACCACGAGTTGCCCGGCTGTTCCGGCGTTCGACCGGCCGCCCGCCATCAGCTCCAGGACCTCGCGTTCGCGCGGGGTGAGCCCGGCGTCTGCCGGCCACTCACCGCCGGCGCCGTCGCAACGGACGCCTGGTGGGTCGGTGACAGACCCCCCACCCCTACGGCCAACGCAGGCTGCTGGACCTGCAGTTGCCCTGCCCGACCTCGCGTGACCTCGACTCCGTCCTGCGGCCGGCGCCGGGCGAGCGCATCCTGGAGGTCGGCCCCGGTGCCGGCCTGCAGTCGCTGCACGTCGTCGTCCGACTCGGCCCGGGCGGGCGGCTGGACGTGCTGGACGTCCAGCAGGAGATGCTCGACCACGTGATGCGTCGTGCCCAGTGGCGCGGACGGGCCCACATCTCGCCGACCCGGGCGGACGCACGGGAACTTCCCTTCGGTGAGGGGATGTTCGGCGCCGTGTTCCTGGTGACCGCGCCGGGTGAGATTCCCCAGCCGGAGCCGGAGCCGGAGCCGGTGCCGGTGCCGGTGCCGGTGCCGGCCGAGGCGGTCCGCGTGCCCATCCCCGGTGGCCGACTGGTGGTCGGTGAGTGCTTCGACCGCCACGGGATCCCCTTCGGGGCGTCGCATCGTCTCGCCGACGCCTCCGGCCTCCACCTGGCCGCCCGCCGCGGCTCCGCCCTCGCCTACCGGGCCCGTTTCCGCCCCTGCCGGACGGGCCGGGGCACGGGAGGCGGCGGGACGGACCCCCGCCTCAGCGCAGTCCCGACGCCATCCGCTGCCGTACCGCCTCATAGGTGAACAGCGCCGCCGACACCCCGACGTTGAGCGAGTCCACCTGCCCGAACATCGGGATCCTGGCCTTGGTGTGGCTGCCCGCCAGCCACCGGTCGGACAGGCCGTACTTCTCGCTGCCGACGAGGATCGCCGTGGGACCCGTCATGTCGACGTCCGCCATCAGGACATCGGTGTCGGGGGTGGCGGCGACGACCCCCACCTCGTGGTCGGCCAGCCAGCGCATGACCTGGTCGGAGTCGGCCGAGGCGATCGGGACGGCGAACACCGTACCCTTGCTGGCCCGGATCACGTTGGGGTTGCCCCAGTCGGTCACCGGGTTGGCGGAGATCACCGCGGTCACTCCGGCCGCGTCGGCGGTGCGCAGCATCGAGCCCAGGTTGCCGGGCTTCTCGACGCTCTCGCAGATCAGGAAGAGGGACCGGTCGTCGACCTCGATGCGGGTGAGGTCGGTCTCGATGTCCGGGACGACGGCGAGCCAGCCGTCCGGGCCCTCGCGGTACGCGGCCTTGTCGAAGGCCGGCCGGCTGAGGCTGAACAGGGTGGCGCCGCGCTCGGCCGCACGGGCCACCACGTCCCGCGGGTCCGATCCTCCGGTCAGCGCGGGGCAGAAGTACAGCTCACGGGGGCGCACGCCGGCCCGCAGCGCGAGGTCCAGCTCCTCGTACCCCTCCACCAGGGTCACTCCGGCGGCCTGCCTGCTGCGCCGGCGGCGGAGGGCGGCGAGCTCCTTGACGTGGGGGTTGCTCGGGCTGGAGATCTCCTTGGGCGACCCGGCCCGGGGGTTGGACGGCATGGGCGGTGGGAGTCACGGTCCGCGGCGGGCGCCGATCCTCCGTCCCCTTTCTCGTGCTTCTCGTGTTCAGCGTGGTCCCGCTCGTGCTGCTGTGTGGGCTGCGCGCGGCTCCGGCCAGCGTACATGCGGGCCCGGGGCAGGGCGCCGCGTGCCGTCCGCCCTGTGTCGCCCCGTACGCCCCGGCGACCCGTCCGGTGGGGGAGAACCGGCGGAGAGCCGGCGGACACCGGGCGTCCTCCTGGTGAACGGCCGGCATCGCGGGGTCAGTCGGAGACCGGGGCGGGGTGGGACATGGGGTGGGATGTCGTGCCGCAGCCGCAGCCGCAGCCGCAGCCGCAGCCGCAGCCGCAGCCGCAGCGGGAGCCGGCGCCCCGGATCGCCGTCGCCGTCGTGACCTTCGGCGGTTTCGTGGAAGGGCTGCGCACCTCCGGCGGCGCACGGCGTCCCATGCGCCGGCGCACGGTCTGGCGGCTCACCGGACTCGGCCGGCCGCCGGTCGTCTGAGGGTTCCCGGGGCGGCCCGAGAGCCCGGGCGCCGCGGCACCGGTGACGGTTGGCCGGCGCGGTGGTGGGCGGGCGCACTGCATGGAGGCGGCCCGGCGTCGGCGGGGACGACGAAGGACCCGGTCGTTCACCTCCGCCGACCGGGCCCCCGTGCCATCCCGGATCCGGCCACGGCGGCGACACTCCCCCGAGCTGCGCGTGAACGCGCGCGCCGTCGGGCCAGATCCGATGAAGGGATCACATCAGGCCACGCCAACAGATCGCTAACATGGGGCCAACGGCTGGCGAGGAAGCCGTGATCAGGCCTGTTTCCCGAGGAGTCGTGGACCGGGCCGACGAAAAAGCGCCGTCCGTCGACGCGATCCGACGGCGCGACGCAGCGGTCGGAGCGGGCGATCAGGCGGTACGCGGCGGTCGTGCCGCACGGTGAGGCGAGGCACGGCGACCGTGCCGTGCGGGTCCCCCCTGCTCGAGCGGAACCGGGAGCCTGGGGGGAGAAGGGCGACGGGGCGGCGATGCGGGACGGGCTGCGGTTCGGGCTGCTGGGTCCGCCCGTCGTGTACGGCGCCGACGGCGAGGTGCGCACGATCGGCAGCCGCAAGGTGCGCGCCCTGCTGGTCGCGCTGCTGCTGGAACCCGGCCGGGTGGTCTCCGTCGAGGCCCTCAAGGACGCGCTGTGGGACGGGGCTCCGCCGGCCTCCGCACAGGCGTCCCTGCAGAACCACGTCACCCGGCTGCGCCGCCTGCTCGGCGACGACGGCCCCGAGCGGCTGCGTGCCGTGCCGCCGGGCTATCTGCTGCGCGTGGGCGAGGGCGAGTTGGACGTGCGGGTCTTCGAGGAGCACCTGGTCGCGGCCCGCGCCGCGCACGCCGCCCGGGACTGGGAGCGCGCCCTGCGTGAGGCGTCCGCCGCGCTCGCGCTGTGGCGCGGCACCCCGCTCAGCGGGTTGCCTCCCGAGACCGGAGCGCATGCGCTGGTGCAGCGGCTCCAGGAGGTGCGGCTGCTCGTCCTGGAGTGGCGTTACGACGCGGAACTGCAGCTCGGCGGGGCGCGGCTCGGGAGTGCCGTGCCCGCGCTGGCCGCGCTGGTTGCCGAGTATCCGCTGCGGGAGGGGTTCCACCGGCTGCTGATGCTGGCCCTGCACCGCACCGGTCGCCCGGCGGAGGCCCTGGCGGTCCACCGCGACCTGCGGGCCCGCCTCATCGAGGAACTCGGCGTGGAGCCCGGTGCGGCGGTGCGCGAGGCCCATCTGGAGATCCTCAGGGAGGGGCTCGCCGGGAGCGGCGACGGGACGGAGGCGGACGGTGCGCGGGCGGACCACCCGGACACCGGCCGCCACCCGGAACCCGACCGTGCGAACGCGCCGAGGCCCGCCCAGCTTCCGCCCGCCCCCGCGCACTTCACCGGACGCGCAGCGGACCGCGAGGACCTGCTGCGCTTCCTCGCGGCCCAGGGTGACACTCCCGGCATCGCCGTGGTCAGCGGTATGGCCGGGGTCGGCAAGAGCGCGCTCGCCCTGCACGTGGCACATGAGCTGCGGGAACGTTTCCCCGACGGTCAGCTCTATGTCAATCTGCACGGCGCCACCCCCGGGATGGCCCCGCTCACCCCCGAGCAGGCGCTCGCCGCGCTGCTGCGCGACCTCGGCGCCGCGTCGCACCGCATCCCCGAACAGCCCGACGCGGCCGCCTCCCTGCTCCGCTCCCTGCTCGCCCCCACCCGCACCCTGATGGTGCTGGACGACGCGGCGCACGCCGCCCAGGTGCGCCCGCTGCTGCCCGGCGGCCCGGACTGCGCGGTGATCGTGACCAGCCGCTCCCCGCTCACCGCCCTCGATGGTGCGCACCGGGTTCCGCTCGCACCGCTCACCGACGAGGACAGCGCGGCCCTGCTGCGTGCGGTCTCCGGCCGGGACGGGCTGCACGCCGGGCACCCGCTCGTCGAACTCGCCGGGCGGCTCCCGCTCGCCCTGCGCATCGTCGCGGCACGGCTCGCCGCCCGCCGCGCGCTCACCCCGGACGTCCTGGCCGGTCAACTCGCCGCCACCGAGAGCCGGCTGCACCACCTGGAGTACGACGACCTGAGCGTGCGCCGGTCGCTCGCCGTGGCGCTCGACGCGTTGCGCGCCTCCGACCGTGAGGCCGACCGGGACGCGGCACGCGCCCTCGCCCGGATCGGCGTGCTGGACCTGCCCGGCTACGGCGCGTCCCTCCTCGCCCGCCTCCTCGGTACGGACGAACTCCGCGCCGAGGCCGCCCTGGACCGGCTGGTCGACGTCGCCCTGCTGGAGGAGACCGCCTACGGCCGGTACGCGCCGCACGACCTCGTCCGGGACTTCGCCCGGGAGACCGCGGCCGGCGAACAGGCCGCGGAGCCGGAGCACTCCGGCGCCGAAGTCGCCCTGCGCTGGTACGCCGCCATGGCCACGCGCGCCCTGGAGGCGTTGCTCGAGCCGGGTGCCGAGCGCACGGACCGACTCAAGGCGACGCCCTCACAGCCCCCGACGCACACGGCGGACGTGGCGTCCGTGCCCGCCTTCGGCTCCGCCGAGTCCGCCGCCGACTGGATCGTCCTCGAACTCGAGAACATCGTCGCGCTCGTGGAACGGCACGTGGACACCTCCGCCCATGTGCCCCTGCTCGTCCGGATGGTCGCCACCCCGCTCCAGCGCCGCGGGCGGGTCGCGGAGCTGGAGGTGCTCGTGCGCGCCGCCCTGCGCGGTGCCCGTCGGCTGACGGACGCGCCGGCGGAGGCGTACGTGCTGCTGGACCTGGCGGGTCTGTACTTCCTGAAGGGCCGTGGCAACCACGCGCTCACCCTGCTGGACCGGGCGCTGGAGATCTGGCGGCGGCTCGGCGAACTCTCCTGTCTGTGCCGGGGCCTGAACAACCGGGGGCTGCTGCTGGAGACCCTCGGGCGGTACGAGGAGTCCGGTGAGGCGCTCAGGCAGTGCCTCGCGTACACACGTGTGCTCGACGACCCGATGCAGGAGGCCATCACCTACAGCAACCTCGGGAACCTGTACGAGCACACGGACCCGCGGGCCGCCATCGGTCACCACCGCCGCAGCCTGGAGATCGGCGAGCGGCTCGACCATGTGATCGTCCGTCACTCCGCGCACTGCAACATCGGCTTCGCCCATCTCACGCTCGGCGAACCGGACGCCGCCTCACCGCACTTCGAGGAGAGCCTGCGCATCCTCGGCGGGCACGGCCACTGGCAGGGCGAGTCCCAGACCCGGCTCGGACTGGTGCAGGCGTTGCGGGAACGGGGGGACGCGGGGCGGGCCGCGCACGAGTGCGACGAGTTGCTGTGCCTGGCAGCCCGGCGCGGCGACCGCTACACCGAAGGGCTCGCCCGCCACCAGCGGGGCCTGCTGCGCCGGGCCGAGGGCGACGCCGAGGAGGCGCGGCGGCAGTGGGAGACGGCCCTGTCGGCCCTGGAGGGGACCGACAGCCCGGTGGCGGGGGAGCTGAGGCAACTGCTGGCGGAGGGATGAGCCCGCACGGGCGCCGGCTGCCGGCGCCCGCCGCCTCCCGTCCGGCACCGCCCTCACTTGGCGTCCGCGTAGCACTCCACCACCGCCGTCGTGAACGGGATCCGTACCGGTGTCTCGCCGAACGTCAGCCGCATCGCCAGGTCCGACGCCTCCTGGATGGCCGCGGCCACCGCCTCCGCCTCCTTCGCCGGGCAGTGCACGATCACCTCGTCGTGCTGGAAGAAGACCAGTTCGGCGGCGAGGTCCGCGCAGGCGCGGCGGAGCGCGGCGAGCATCAGCAGCGCCCAGTCGGCGGCGCTGCCCTGCACCACGAAATTGCGCGCGAAGCGGCCCCGGGCCCGGGAGTCGGTGGAGGCGTACCCCGGCATCCACTGCTGGGGCGCCCCGGTCGGGGCCGGTGCCGTGTCCTCCTGCGGAATGCCCGCCTCCTCCGCCGCGTCGTCGGACGCCCCGGCCGCCGGCGGCGACGTACGCCCCAGCCAGGTGCGCACCAGCCGGCCCTCCTCGCCGGCGCGGGCGGCGTCGTCGACATGGGCGACGGCCTTCGGGAAGCGGCGGCGCAGCGCGGCGAGGTTCTTCAGGCCGTCACCGGACGTCTGGCCGTAGATCGCGCCGAGCACGGCGAGCTTCGCCTGGGCGCGGTCGCCGGAGAACGCCCGGTCCGACACCGACTGGTAGAGGTCGGCGTCGCGGCCGGCGACCTCCATGAACGCCGGGTCCCGGGAGACCGCGGCCAGGATGCGCGGTTCCATCTGGGCGGCGTCGGCCACGACCAGCCGCCGGCCGGGGTCGGCGACCACGGCACGCCGGATGACCTTGGGGATCTGCAGGGCGCCTCCGCCGTTGGTGACCCAGCGTCCGGTGACCGTGCCGCCCGGCAGGTACTCGGGGCGGAAGCGGCCGTCGCGCACCCAGGCCTGGAGCCAGGACCAGCCGTGGGCGACCCAGATGCGGTACAGCCTCTTGTACTCCAGGAGCGGCTCGACCGCGGGGTGGTCGACGGAGCGGATCTCCCAGCGGCGGGTGGAGCGCACCTTGATCCCGGCCTGGGCGAACGCCTTGACGACGTCGGCGGGCAGGTCGGGACGGACCCGGCGGCCGAAGGCGGCCGACACCTCCTCGGCCAGCTCCGCCAGGCGCCGGGGCTCGCCCCCGCCCGCGTACCGCTCGCCGAGCAGCTCGTGCAGCAGTTCGCGGTGGACGTCCGCGCGCCACGGCAGGCCGGCGTGGTGCATCTCGGCGGCCACCAGCATGCCGGCCGACTCGGCGGCGGTGAGCAGCCGCATGCGGTCCGGGTGCGTGGCGGTCTCGTGCCGTCGCTGCTGGTCCGCGTAGACCTCGACGAGGTCCTTGAGGGGGACGTGGACGGGGCTCGGCTCGAACAGGGAGGACTGCGCGCCGGGCTCGGCGGAGCGCGCCGGCGGATCGGGCGGTACGGGGCCGCCGCGCAGCCGGGCCAGGGCGGCGGCGGCCGACCGGGGCTCGCCGAGGCGTCCCTCGTGGCCGAGGAGGAGGGCCTCGGCGGCCTCGACGTCGTAGCAGCGGTCGACTCGCACCCCCGTGGCGAGCAGACGTGGCTGGACGTCGGCGGTGGACCGCCACACCCACCGGGTGACCTCGGGCCGCGTGCGCACGGCCCGGGCGAGGTCCTCCTCCTTGACCACGGGCCCGGCGAGCAGCCCGTCCGGGCCGAGGGCGGCGACCTCCACGCCACCGTCCCCGGCCGGAGCGAGAGCCCAGCGCCCGGTCATGCTGCGAGTGTGGCAGGGGGGTCTGACAACGGCGCCGACCTGCCGGAACGCCCGTTCAGTCCGTCTTCTCGCGGGCCTTGAGGGCCTCGGTGATCTCGGTCAGCTCCTTCCTGACGTTCTCCTCGGCCGTCGCCTTGGCGAGGCCGAGACCGCTGAGCGGGCCCTCGCCGTTCTCCAGCTCGAGAAGCGCGAGGAGGATGTGCTCGGTGCCGATGTAGTTGTGGCCGAGGCGGAGGGCCTCGCGGAAGGTCAGCTCCAGGGCCTTCTTGGCGGCGGGGGCGTACGGGACGAGTTCCGGGACGTCCTCGGCACGGGCCGGAAGCGCCGCGGTGGCCGCCTCGCGGACCGCGTCGAGGGAGACTCCCTGTGCGGTGATCGCCTTGGCGGCGAGCGCCTCGGGCTCGCCGAGGAGTCCCAGCACGAGGTGGGCGGGGACGGTTTCGGCGTTGCCGGCCTCCTTCGCCGCGTTGTGCGCGGCCACGACCACGTTCCGCGCGCGCGGGGTGTAGCGGCTGAAGCCCTGGCTGGGGTCGAGGTCCGCGGACTCCTTGGGCACGAAGCGCTTCTGGGCCGCCTGCCGGGTGACGCCCATGCTCTTGCCGATCTCGGTCCAGGAGGCGCCCGAGCGCCGGGCCTGGTCCACGAAGTGGCCGATCAGGTGGTCGGCCACGTCCCCGAGGTGCTCCCCGGCGATCACGGCGTCCTGGAGCTGCTCCAGGGCGTCGCTGTGGACCTTCTTGATGGCGTCGATGAGGTCGTCGAGACGCAGGTTCGCTGAGATGTAGGGATTCACCGTCATGTGTCAACCTTAGGTTGACGCCTGGGGGAGCGTCAACCCGAAGTTGACAGTTGCCCGCCAACGGTGCGCCCGTGCCGACGTCAGGGCCGGACACGCCCCCGGGGCGGCGTCCGTGTCACGATCGCCCGTGTGAGTACGACGACCACCGTGGACCGCGCCCTGCGGGCCGCCCTGTACGACGACACCGACGCCGCCCTCGACACCGACGCCGCCCTCGACACCGGCGCCTCCCTGCTCGCCGCAGACCCGGCGGCCGACGGCGAACTCGCGCGGCGCGGGCAGGAGTTCGTCGCGGCGGCCTGGCGGCGCGGCTGGCAGCCCGCCGACGTGGTCCGCTTCGTTCGCCGCGAACTGGGCGGGGCGCACCTACGGCTCGTGTCGCGGCTGATCCTCGGCGAGGCGGGGGACCGGCCCGCCCCCTCGTCGCGCTGGGCCGCCCAGTTGAGGGAACTCGAGGAACCCGACGGGGAAGCGCCGTGCGTCCCCGACCGTTTCTCCCACGCCACCGCCGTCCTCGAGCTGTACCGCCTGCTGCTCCGCCTGCCCGTCCTCGAACCCCTCGACGAGCCCCGGCCCTCCGCCACCCCGCGGCAGCCGGAGTCCCGCATGCTCACCCGTATCCGCGCCCTGCTCGCCAAGGCGGAGGCGACCGGATACCCGGAGGAGGCCGAGGCGCTCAGCGCCAAGGCACAGGAGCTGATGGCACGGCACAGCATCGACGAGGCGCTGCTCGCGGCCCGTACGCACACCGCGGACGCGCCCGGCGCCTGCCGCATAGGCGTCGATCCGCCGTACGAGACGGCCAAGGCGGTGCTCCTGGACGCCGTGGCCGCCGCGAACCGCTGCCGGGCCGTGTGGCACGACGCCCTCGGCTTCTCCACGGTCATCGGATTCGAACCCGACCTGGAGGCCGTCGAACTCCTCTACACCTCGCTGCTGGTGCAGGCCACCACCGCCCTGACGAAGGCGGAGGCGGCGCAGCGCAAGGGCGGCCGGAAGCGCACGAAGACGTTCCGGCAGTCGTTCCTGGCCGCGTACGCGCACCGCATCGGCGACCGGCTCCGCGCCGCGGCCGAGGGCGCGGAGGGTCAGGTGGCCGACGGTGAGGGCGAGTTGCTGCCGGTGCTCGCCGCCCGGGACGTCGCCGTCGCGGACCGTATGCAGCAGATGTTCCCCGACACGGTCACCACCCGGCTGCGCGGCGTCAGTGACGCGGCCGGATGGGAGCAGGGGGCCGCGGCCGCCGACCGCGCCCAGGTCACGGGACGGCCCCGGCTCCCCTGAACCGTCGCGTCAGTCGCCGGCGACCTGGATCGGGCTCACCGACGCCTCCGGGATCCTGCCGCCCTTCAGCGCGACCTCCCCGTACGGCCACGGGTAGCTTCGCGCGTCACCGGCGCCCGGGACGGTGATCCTCACGTTCTTCGCCGCGGCGCTGTCCGTGCCGCCGGCCTTCCCGCGTACGTAGGTGATCGTGAAGGTCGCCGTGTCGCCCTTCTGCAGCGTCACCTTCTCCGGGTTCGCCCCCTCCTGGTCGGGCACCTTCCAGCCGGTGTCGCCGCCGGTCAGCTCGATGCCCGGAAAGCCGTCGAAGGCGCACGGCCGACTGCCGTCGTTGGTGAGGGTGACCGGGACGTTCCCGGTGTCGCCGGCGGTGGTGGCGGCGTTGGCCGGGCCGACCTCGACGCCGAGGGTGCACTCGGCGGTGTTCCTGCTCTTGCTCTTGCCGCCGGCGCCGCTGCGGTCGGCGCCGCCGCTCTCGCTGCTGCTGTCACAGGCGGTCAGCGCCAGGGCCGCGGTGAGCGCGGTGACGGCGAGACGGACGGGAAGGGCGCGCATCGGGCTCCTCGAATTCGTGATGGTCCTCAGGGATCATCACGCAGGCGTGCGGTCCCCTGTCGCGCGCCCTCCGCTCACCGCGCGGTCCTTCGGCCACGGTCGTCGGATTCGCCCCGTATGCCACTCCGTGATTCCGGCGTGACGGGCCCCGCCGGGAAGGGGCGGTGCCGCAGCGGGAGGCGGGGCGTCACGACCCCGCGCCCGCCGTGGGGAACCCGCTCGGAAACCTGCCGCCCTCCGCCTTGGTGTAGGTCTCCGTACCGGCGCCGCCCTGCCAGGTCACCTTCATGGTGCCGGAGTTGACCGAGTCGACCATGCCGGTGCTGCGGTTCTTGCTGCCGTCGGTGCACTTGAGGTGGATCATCTGCATGCCCGCCTCCTCGCCCGCCGTCCCGCTGCACACGGTCCCGCCCGTGGCGAACAGCCCGGCCTGCCTGCCGTTGATCACCAGGGCCACGGCCTTGCCGCCGGCCGTGGCCAGCCAGCTCCCCTCCAGCTTCCCGGCCCTCCCGCCCGGGGAGGCGGAGCTGCCGCCGCTGCCCGCGGAAGCCGTCGGCGAGGACGCGTCGGGCGTGGCCGACGTGCCGCCGCCCGAGTCGCCGGACCCGCTGCTGCACCCGGTCAGCACGAGCGCGGCCGCACAGCCCGTGGCCGCGAGTACGACGCGGGCCTGCCGGCGCGTGACATGGATCGCCGTGGTCACTGAAGCCTCCCAGGGGCCGATGACGTCATGGGGACGGCCGCAGGCAAGCTACCAGGACGCCGTGCGCATCCCCGGCACAAGCCCGGCGTGCGCTTGCTCACGCGGTCTCCCATGACGCCGGGCCCGTTGGCACGTGGATCCGTTCGGGCGCATGGGTAGGGGATTACCTACGTTTGACGCGTAGGACGACTCCTACTTATTGTGCGCCCATGACCATCACGCACGCCTCCTTCGTCACCCTCCCCGTCACCGACCAGGACCGCGCCCTGCGCTTCTACACCGACGTCCTCGGCTTCGAGGTCACCGCGGACCTGGACCTGCCGCAGGGCCGCTGGCTCCAGGTCGCCCCCAAGGGCGCCCAGACCGTCTTCACGCTCTCCGGGCCGGGAATGGGTGATTTCGAGCCCGGCACCGCCCGGGGGATCATGTTGGTCACGACCGATGTCGACGCCGACTGCGCACGCCTCGCCGGGGCGGGGGTCTGCGTGCAGGGCCCGGACGACCTTCCCTGGGGCCGGATGGCGTCCTTCCGGGATCCGGACGGCAACGGTCTGATGCTGCTGACGGAGGCTGACCGATAGGAAGACGGCCATGACAACGACCGGGGCCGGGGCGGGCGCCGCCGCCGAGGACCGTGTCTTCGCCGCGCTCGCCAATGCCACGCGCCGCCAGGTACTGCATCTGCTGCGGGAGGAGGGTCCGCAGCCCGTCCAGGCCCTGGCCGACCACTTCGCCATGCGCCGCCCGAGTCTGTCGGAGCATCTGAAGGTGCTGCGCGAGGCCGGTCTCGTCTCCGAGCGGCGCTCCGGCCGGCAGCGCATCTACCGCCTTCGGGCCGCGCCGCTCGCCGACGTGCAGGACTGGCTCCATCCGTACGAGCGGTTCTGGCGCGAGGCGCTGAAGGACCTCGGCGATCTGCTCGACCGCATGCCGGACGATGGCCGGCCATGAGCACCGCAGACGACGACGATCTCACCACCGTCCGTGTCGAGCAGTTCCTGCCGCATCCGCCCGCCAAGGTCTGGCGCGCGCTCACCGAGCCCGCTCTGCTCGCCCAGTGGCAGATGCCGGGCGACGAGGACTTCCGGCTGGAGGTCGGCCACCGCTACACGATGACCTCGGTGCCGCGACCCAACGCGCGCTTCTCCGGCACCGTCGAGGTGCGGGTTCTCGCCTACGAGCCCGAACGGATGCTGCGCGTCCGCTGGGCCGACGCCGACCCGGCCCATCCCGCGGACTGGACCATCACGTGGACGTTGGAACAGGAAGGCCGTGGAACGCGTCTCTTCCTAGTGCACGAAGGGTTCGACCCGGACGACCCGGCACAGATGACGGCGCGGAAAATCATGCACGGGGGCTGGAGTTCGCATGTGATGCGAGCTCTGGGGCAGGCGCTTGACCGGTTGTAGCCGGACCGCGGTCGGAGCGTAGTCAAGGAACTGTAAAAGCTGTAACCGCAGGACCACCCCCCGTGCACGTGCATCTGCTCCTGCATCCGCACGTGAACGCGGCTATGATCCGGGGCAGTTGACCGCTGCATCAATGGCCATACCAGCCACTGCACCACCCGGGGAGCGACCTGTGGACCACTACGTGTGCGACGTGGACGACGTGTACAACGGCATGGCTGCGACGGAGCTGCAGGTGGCCTGGCAGAAGAGCCGGCACAGCAACTCCCAGGGGTCCTGCGTGGAGTTCGCCCGGCTGCCCGGCGGGGAGGTCGCGGTGCGCAACTCGCGCTTCCCCGACGGGCCCGCGCTGGTCTACACCCGCGCGGAGATCCAGGCGATGCTGCTGGGCATCAAGGACGGTGAGTTCGACCATCTGATCGCGTGACCCGCCGCACCGGCGTGCACCTCGGACGGATCAGCGGTCGGCGTCTCCCGTCACGGCGGGGCAGGGGCGGTGGCGCGCTGGAACGCGCGCGTACGCAACAGGCGAAGCCTGCGGCGCGCTTCGGGCGCCGCAGGCTGCAACACGCGTAGAACTCGGGCACCCGAAAGCGCCCGGGGACGTCACTCCGGACACACCTGCCCCGGCGGCAGCCGGAACAGCGCCCAGACCACCTTGCCGCTCAACGTGCCCGCCAGCGGGTGCCAGCCCCAGCTGTCGGCGAACGACTCGACGAGGAACAGCCCGCGGCCCGACTCGGCCGAACAGTCCTCCGAGTCGCCCGGGACCGGACTGCCGTGACTGGGGTCCCGCACGGCGCACACCAGACGCGTGCTCCAGCGCATCAGGTGCAGCCGCACCGGCGGGTCCTGTTCGCAACCGCGCTGGTGGGCGACGGGCAGGCCGTGGCGCAGCGCGTTGGTCACGAGTTCGGAGACCACGAGGCAGATGTCGTCGAAGCGCTCGCCCACATCCCACTGCCCGAGGGTGCTCCGGGCGAACCGCCGTGCCTCGCGCACCGCTTCGAGGCGGGCGGGCAGGACACAGGAGGCGGCGCTGGACACGGCCGCGGGGTCGAGCGGCGGAAGTCCCTGCCGTAAGGGCTCGAGCATGGTCGATCCATTCGTCCCCATGCGAGGCACTCCCGGGTGTCGCGGTCGTGGCGATGCAGCGGTGGCGCGGAACCATGGTTTCGGATGAGCCAAGCAGATGCAAGGGCAGATGCACGTGCACGCGCCGGAATTGGCCGATCCCGTACTGATTTCCCCTTATTTCTTCGGTCACTTTCTTCCCTCGTGCTTGCCTGTCCCCACCTCCCCCTGCGTCTCATCATTGACTCCTTTCCATTTCTGTAACCGCACGAGTACAGCTCGGAGTGTTTTAGTGGCAGACTGCGCGGTCTGAGGGACGTTGGGGAGGCTGACGAAGTGAGCGCTGGGGACTCGAGCGGTTCGGTGGTGCGGCGCATTCTGCTGGGATCCCACCTCCGGCGCCTGCGGGAGGCGCGCGGCATCAGCAGGGAGCAGGCCGGCTACTCGATCCGCGCCTCCGAGTCGAAGATCAGCCGCATGGAGTTGGGACGGGTGAGCTTCAAGGCGCGGGATGTCGAGGACCTGTTGACGCTGTACGGGATCACCGACGAGGTCGAACGCACCTCCCTGCTCTCTCTCGCGAAGGAGGCCAACGTCGCGGGGTGGTGGCACAGTTACTCCGACGTCCTGCCCAACTGGTTCCCGACGTACGTCGGTCTCGAGGGCGCGGCCCATCTGATCCGGTCCTACGAGGTCCAGTTCGTGCACGGCCTGCTGCAGACCGAGGCGTACGCGCACGCCGTGGTCTCCCGGGGCATGAAGGGCGCGAGCACCGAGGACATCGACCGCCGGGTGGCGCTGCGCCTGGAACGGCAGAAGTACCTCGTGTCGGAGAACGCCCCGCAGTTCCACGTCGTCCTCGACGAGGCCGCCCTGCGCCGCCCCTACGGCGACCGCCGGGTGATGTGCGGCCAGCTGCAGCATCTGATCGACATCTCCGAGCGTCCCAACGTACGCCTGCAGGTCATGCCGTTCAGTTTCGGCGGGCACTCCGGCGAGAGCGGCTCCTTCACGATCCTCAGCTTCTCCGAGTCCGACCTGTCCGACGTGGTCTACCTGGAACAGCTCACCAGCGCCCTCTACCTCGACAAACGCGAGGACGTCACCCAGTACGAGGCCGCGATGAAGGAACTGCAGCAGGACAGCCCCGGCCCCGACGAGAGCCGCGATCTGCTGCGGGGGCTGCTCCAGCTTTCCTGAGAGCCTACCGGGAGTATCCCCAGGAGCCCTCCAACTCGCCGCTGCCGCAAGTACGATGACGCCCGATCAGCCGTGACCTGAGCGCGGGTGCGGAAAAGGGTGTCTGCTTCGGCTGCCAAGGGATTGAGGGATCACATGTCGTCGTCCTACTTCACCGATCTGGCTCGGCAGTACATCGGCGGTGAGTGGCGCCCGGGCACCGGCTCCTGGGACATCATCGACTTCAACCCGTACGACGGCGAGAAGCTGGCGTCGATCACGATAGCCACGGTCGAGGAGGTCGACGAGGCCTACCGCGCCGCCGCGGCCGCGCAGAAGGAGTGGGCCGCCACCAACCCCTACGCCCGCCGCACGGTGTTCGAGAAGGCGCTGGCGCTCCTGGACGCGCGCGAGGCCGAGATCACCGAGGCGATCATCGCCGAGCTGGGCGGCACACGGCTGAAGGCCGCCTTCGAGCTGCACCTCGCCAAGGAGTTCCTGCGCGAGTCGATGCAGCTGATGCTGCGGCCCGAGGGCAAGATCCTCCCCTCGCCCGCCGACGGCAAGGAGAACCGCCTCTACCGGGTGCCCGTCGGCGTGGTCGGCGTGATCAGCCCCTTCAACTTCCCGTTCCTGCTGTCGATCAAGTCGGTCGCCCCGGCGCTCGCCCTCGGCAACGGCGTCGTCCTCAAGCCGCACCAGGACACACCGGTCGTCGGCGGCTCCCTGGTCGCCAGGATCTTCGAGGACGCGGGGCTCCCGGGCGGACTGCTCAACGTCGTGATCACCGACATAGCGGAGATAGGCGACGCGTTCCTCGAGCACCCGGTCCCGAAGGTCATCTCCTTCACCGGCTCCGACAAGGTCGGCCGCCATGTCGCCACCGTCTGCGCCGCCCACTTCAAGCGCTCGGTCCTGGAACTCGGCGGCAACAGCGCCCTGGTGGTCCTGGACGACGCGGACGTCGACTACGCGGTCGACGCGGCCGTCTTCAGCCGGTACGTGCACCAGGGCCAGGTCTGCATGGCCGCCAACCGCGTCCTGGTGGACCGCTCGCTGCTGGCGGAGTTCACCGAGAAGTTCGTCGCCAAGGTGAAGTCCCTGAAGGCGGGCGACCCGCGCGACGCGGAGACCGTCATCGGCCCGGTCATCAACTCCTCACAGGCGGACGCGATCACGGGCGTGGTGCAGCAGGCGATCGACGAGGGCGCCACGGCGCTGGTGCACGGCGCCACCACCGACAACCTGGTCGAGCCGACCGTCCTCACGGACGTCCCGGCCGACTCCCCCCTCCTGCGGCAGGAGATCTTCGGCCCGGTCGCGCTCCTCATCCCCTTCGACGGCGAGGAGGAGGCCGTCCGCCTCGTCAACGACACCCCGTACGGCCTCAGCGGCGCCGTCCACACCTCCGACGTCGAGCGCGGTGTGGCCTTCGCCCAGCAGATCGACACGGGGATGTTCCATGTGAACGACGGCACGGTCCACGACGAGCCGCTGGTCCCGTTCGGCGGCGAGAAGCACTCGGGCATCGGCCGTCTGAACGGCGAGACGACGCTGGACGCCTTCACCACGCTGAAGTGGATCTCCATCCAGCACGGGCGCAGCGCGTTCCCCTTCTAGCCCCCTTCTCGTCCCCCAAAAGAAGCAACGACGGGCCCTTGCGGACAGAAGTCGACCGCAAGGGCCCGTAGCGTCGTCGTTGTCAGGGAGAACCGGACCGACGAAAGGCGGCACCCATGGTCATGCACGTACGAGCCGAGGCCCAGGGGGACGAGCGAGGGGCGCTGCTGTCGTTCCTGGAGGAGCAGCGCGGCGGGATCCGCCGGGCGGTGCTCGGGCTGACGGAGGAGCAGGCCAGGAGCCGCCCGAGCGCGAGCGAGCTGTCCCTGGGCGGCCTGCTGAAGCATGTCGCCGAGGTCGAGCAGACCTGGATCGCGCGCGCCAAGCAGGAGCCCCCCGCCGTCCGCCGCGACGAGTCGAACTGGCACGAGTGCTTCCAGCTCATCGGTGACGAGACGGTCGACTCGCAGCTCGCGTGCTGGGAGAAGATCGCGGCCGAGACGGAGGAGTTCCTCCGCGCGGTGCCGAGCCTCGACGACACCTTCCCGCTGCCCGACGACCCCTGGTTCCCGCCGGGCGAGCGGGTCTCGATGCGCTGGCTGATGCTCCAGCTGATCCGCGAGACGGCCCGGCACGCGGGGCACGCGGACATCATCCGGGAGTCCCTCGACGGCAGGACGGCGTTCGAACTGGTGGCCATGGCACAGGCGGGGTGAGCCACCGTGCGGAAGTGCGTGGTGGGTGCCCGGCGGGGATCCGACGGGCACCCACAGCCGCTCAGTGGTGGAAGCTCGTGGCCGCCTCCTTGTCGCGGGTCAGCGGGTGCGGCTGGTGCCTGAGTTCGGGCAGCAGGCGGGTCAGGTCCTCCAGGAAGAGGTCGGCCAGGTCCGTCGAGAAGCCATTGCGGCACACGACGCGCAGGACGGACAGATCCTGCCGGTTGGCGGGGAAGCTGTAGGCGGGCACCAGCCAGCCGTACTCGCGCAGCCGCCGCGAGACGTCGAACACGTCGTAGGCCTCCACCTCCGGAGCCGTCGTGAAGGCGAACACCGGCAGTTCGTCGCCCCGGGTGAGCAGCCGGAAGTCGCCGAGCGACTCCACCCGCTCGGCGAGGCCCCGCGCCACGTTCCGCGTGGTCTGCTGGACCGCCCGGTACCCTTCCCGGCCCAGCCGCAGGAAGGTGTAGTACTGCGCGGCCACCTGGGCCCCCGGCCGGGAGAAGTTGAGCGCGAAGGTCGGCATGTCGCCGCCCAGGTAGTTGACGCGGAAGACGAGTTCCTCGGGCAGGGCCTCCTCGTCCCGCCACAGGGCCCAGCCCACGCCCGGGTAGACCAGGCCGTACTTGTGCCCGGAGGTGTTGATCGACGCGACCCTCGGCAGCCGGAAGTCCCACACCAGGTCCTCGTCGAGGAACGGCGCGATCATGGCTCCGGAGGCCCCGTCCACGTGCACGGGGATGTCCAGCCCGGTGCGCTCCTGAAGGTCGTCGAGGGCCGCGCACAGCGCCCCGATCGGCTCGTAGGACCCGTCGAAGGTGGAGCCGAGGATGCCGACGACCCCGATCGTGTTCTCGTCGCACAGGTCCGCCGCGGCCTGCGGATCGATGTGGAACCGGTCGC
The DNA here is from genome assembly GCF_059510295.1 of Streptomyces sp. PTL18. Taxonomy (NCBI): domain Bacteria; kingdom Bacillati; phylum Actinomycetota; class Actinomycetes; order Kitasatosporales; family Streptomycetaceae; genus Streptomyces; species Streptomyces sp. PTL18. The sequence continues at coordinate 133,630 of NZ_JCAJZO010000014.1, forward strand.
CCTCCATGGGCACCTGGCGCGCTTCGACCTCCCAGAAGTTGCAGAACTTCTCCCAGCAGACCTGCACGTTCACGCCCATCACCAGGTTCGGACGAGCCTCCCTGGACGGGTAGCGGTCCGCGTTCCGCCGCGCCCAGCGGCGTTTCAGCGCCATCCCGGCGAGCATGCACCCCTCGCTCGACCCGGTCGTCGAACAGCCCACGGCCGACTCCGGGTCCGGCGCGTTCCACAGGTGGGCGAGCATCGCCACGCAGCGGCGCTCCAGTTCGGCGGTGCGCGGGTACTCGTCCTTGTCGATCATGTTCTTGTCGCGGCACTCGTTCATCAGCACGCCGGCCTGGGGCTCCATCCAGGTGGTGACGAAGGTGGCGAGGTTCAGCCGCGAGTTGCCGTCCAGCATCAGTTCGTCGTGGACGAGTTGGTAGGCGGTCGTGGGCAGCATCGGCGCCGCGGGCAGCCGGTGCCTGGGCGGTGCCTCGGTCATCTCGACGACCGGATTGGCCTCCCCGTAGAAGGGGTTCATCGACCTCGGGCGCTCGTCGGGCTTCCCCGGACCTGTGTGGAGCGGCATGGCGTGGCGTCTCCCATCGCGTAGGCGGAGCTGGTGATGCGTCGGTTTCCTTGTCTGCCGGTACCGATGGTTCAACGAATCATGGTTCCGTCGCGCGAGGCGCACCCTTGCACCTCACGCGACGTGAGGGACGAGGCTGAGGCGCGTACCAGAAGGGAGCGGAAGTGAGCTACTCGGTGGGCCAGGTGGCCGGCTTCGCCGGTGTGACCGTGCGCACGCTGCACCACTACGACGAGATCGGCCTGCTCACCCCCAGTGAGCGGACGTACGCCGGTCATCGGCGCTACAGCGACGCCGACCTCGACCGGCTGCAGCAGATCCTGTTCTACCGGGAGCTCGGCTTCCCGCTCGACGAGGTCGCGGTCCTGCTCGACGACCCGGACGCGGACCCGCGCGCGCACCTGCGCCGCCGGCACGAACTGCTGACCGCCCGGATCGAGAAGCTGCAGAAGATGGCCGCGGCCGTGGAACACGCCATGGAGGCACGCAGGATGGGCATCAACCTCACACCCGAGGAGCGGTTCGAGGTCTTCGGGGACAAGGACCCCTTCGACGAGGGGTACGCCGAGGAGGCGCACCGGCGCTGGGGCACCACGGAGGCGTGGGCCGAGTCCCGGCGCCGCGCCGCCCGCTACACCAAGGAGGACTGGAAGCGCGTCAAGGCCGAGGCCGACGACTGGCAGGAGCGGTACACCGCCCTGGTGGCCGCCGGTGAGCCGGCCTCCGGCGAGGCGGCGATGGACCTGGCCGAGGAGCACCGGCAGCACATGAACAGGTGGTTCTTCGAGGTCCCGTACGAGATGCACCGGTGCTTCGCCGAGATGTACGTCTCCGACGAGCGCTTCAAGGCGTACTACGACTCCATGCGCCCGGGCCTCGCGGAACACCTCAGGGAAGCGATCGTGGCGAACGCGGCCCGCCACGAGGGGTGAACGGCCGAAGGGGAGGGGGCGTACAGCCGTGACCGCGTTCCCGCACAGTGCACTGCGGGGACACCGGGGGAACCTGCCGGGGACACTGTGCGTTGATAACTTTGTCCGGCCAGTGCCTGCGTGTCGGCCGCCCCAGGTCGCCGTACGTGCGTCCCCTCACCCCTCAGGAGCCCGGAACCGTGACGACGCTTGCCCTCGGACCGAGCTGGCTGGATCCGAACCACCTGCTCAACTCGTTCGGGATCTGGGGTCTGCTCCTGGTGGTCTTCGCCGAGTCGGGCCTGCTCATCGGCTTCTTCCTGCCGGGTGACTCGCTGCTGTTCACCTGCGGCCTGCTGATCACCGCGGGGACGATGAAGTTCCCGCTGTGGGGAGCGGTCGCCCTGATCTGCCTCGCCGCGATCCTGGGCGACCAGGCGGGCTACATGTTCGGCAAGAAGGTCGGCCCGTCGCTCTTCAGGCGCCCGGACTCCCGCCTGTTCAAGCAGGAGAACGTCACCAAGGCGCACGAGTTCTTCGAGAAGCACGGCCCCAAGTCCCTGGTGCTGGCCCGCTTCGTGCCCATCGTGCGCACGTTCACGCCGATCATCGCCGGCGTCAGCGGCATGAAGTACCGCTCGTTCCTGGTGTTCAACGTCATCGGCGGCGTCCTGTGGGGCGCGGGGGTCACGCTGCTGGGCTCCTGGCTGGGCAATGTGGAGTTCGTCCACAAGAACATCGACCTGATCCTGGTCCTGATCGTCCTCGTCTCGGTGATCCCGATCGGCATCGAGTTCCTGCGCGCCCGCGCCCAGTCGAAGAAGATCCCGCCGCAGCCCCGGCCGCAGGACCGGAACCAGCCCTGGCAGCAGTCCCAGCCCCCGGTCATGGACGACGCGACGACCCAGCTGCGCCGGATACCCGCGGACCACCCCTATCCGCAGCACCACGGCAGCCGGAACCAGGGCTACGACCACCCGCAGCAGCAGTACGCCCAGCAGCAGTACGCCCAGCAGCAGTACCCGCGGGACCAGTACGCCCAGGACCAGTACGCCCAGGACCAGTACCCCCAGCAGTTCGGGCAGCAGACTCCCCAGGAGTACCAGCAGCCGCAACAGCAGTACCCCTACAACCAGTCCTACTAGAACTGCGCGCGTCCCCTGACGCTCACCGCCCGGCGGTGCTCAGAACCCCCGAGTTCGCTTGGCGGCCCGGCGCCCCCCGGCGGACCCGAACCGCAGGAACAGCCGGGAGATCTCCGAACCCAGGTTCACCCCGATCGCGATGGCCATCGCCAGGGACACCGCGTTGGCCAGCGACACCAGTCCCTTGTCGACGTTGTTCTGGGCGATCGACAACAGCCCGAAGTACGTGGCGGAGCCCGGCAGCAGCGGCCCGATCGCCGCGGTCGTGTACGGCAGCGCGGACGCGAAGCGGTAGCGCGACAGCAGCTGCCCGAAGAGGCCCACCAGCCCGGCCGCGACGGCCGTGGAGGCGACCGGCGACAGCCCGCCCGGGTAGTGCAGCGCGCCGTACACGATCCACGCGACGCCGCCGTTGAGGGTCACCCACAGCACGCTGGACCGTTCCTGCTGGAGCAGCACGGCGAAGGTCAGCGACAGCAGCATCGACGCCACGATCTGCACGACGGGACGCTCGGCGAGGTGCAGGGCCGCGTTCGGGTCGAGATCGGCGCCCAGCTTCACCCCGAAGTAGAGGACCACCAGGACGCCGGCGACGATCCCCACGAAGAAGTACATGACCTCCAGCAGGCGCGCCGCGGCGGTGATGTAGAAGCCGGTCAGCCCGTCCTGCACGCCCGCCACCAGGGCGCGCCCGGGCAGCAGCGCGAACAGGCCACCGGTGATCACCGCGGACGCGGCCACGGGCACATGGGCCAGCGTCAGCGCGACCCCGATCGCGGCCGGTGGCGTCGCGGCCACCGCGAACTGGTAGAACTCCGGCAGCCCGCGCCCCGCGCACAGCCACGCCAGCCGGTCGCCGAGCATCGCGCCCAGCGCTGCCGCGACGAACACGATCAGATCACCGCCGACGAGCACGGAGGCCGCACCGGCGAGCAGTCCGCTCGCCCCGGTCAGTGCCCAACCGGGGTAGGGGTGTCGGTTGCGGCGGATCTCGGCGAGGCGCCGGTAGGCGTCCTCCAGGGAGATCGACGTCTCCGGGTCGGTCAGGTCGTCCACCAGCCGGAACACGGCCTGCAGGCGGGTGTAGTCGGTGCCCCGGCGGCGTACCGTCCGCGCGGCCGATACCGGGTCGTCCACCAGGGACGGCTGGTAGGAGATCGACAGCAGCGTGAAGGTGACGTTCGGCTCGCAGCGGTCGAGGCCGTAGGACCGGCAGACCGCGAACATCGCCGCTTCCACGTCCTCGGCGCCCTCGCCGCCCGCCAGCAGCAGTTCGCCGATGCGCAGGGTCAGGTCGAGCACGCGCGGCACGGCGGGGCCCGACTCGCCGACCTTCTGCACGGGCTCCGGTGCGGGCCGCTCGGTCACCGGCATGCGCAGCATCGCGCGCATGCGGTCCTGCCAGGGCGCCTCCATGGTGAGCCGCACCGCCGGTATACCGGAGGGCGGTGTGAAGGCGGGCGGGGCGCTGCGGGCGCTGTAGGTGCTCGGCGGGCTGAACGCGGAACCCTCCGGCTCGGCGGCGGGCGGCTGCTGTACCTGGAGACCCTCCGGGAGGGCGAACTCCGAGGTCGTCTCGGAGTCGGCACCGGCCGCCGGCACCTCCAGGCCCTCGGGGACGGCGAACTCGGACGTCGTGGAGGACTCCCCGCCGACCGCCGTCGACGCGCCCACGCCCGTGGGGACGCTTGCGGGGACGGCGAAGCCCCGGGCCGTGGCGGACCCGCTCCCGCCTCGCCCGTCGGGCGCGAACGCGCCCCTCGCCTCGTCCGACCGCGGCTTGCGGTCCTCCACGTCCGGCTCCGCCACCTGCTTCTGCCTGCCCTTTCCCGCGCGCGTGCCCCGTAGGTACCTCCTGTGCGCCTCAGTATGCGCACGTACGCCAGCGGGCCGCGTCACCCGGAAGGGTTCACGCGGCCCGCTGGAGGTCGGGAGAGGTCAGTGACCGCCGTGGTCCTTGAAACGCTTGTACGAGCGCTCGATCTCGGCCTCGGCGTCCGCGCGGCCCACCCAGTCGGCGCCCTCGACGGACTTGCCGGGCTCCAGGTCCTTGTAGACCTCGAAGAAGTGCTGGATCTCCAGGCGGTCGAACTCGGAGACGTGGTGGATGTCCCGCAGGTGCTCCACGCGCGGGTCGGACGCCGGCACGCACAGCAGCTTGTCGTCGCCGCCCGCCTCGTCCGTCATCCGGAACATGCCGATGGCGCGGCACTTGATGAGGCAGCCGGGGAAGGTCGGCTCCTCCAGGATGACCAGAGCGTCCAGCGGGTCGCCGTCCTCACCCAGGGTGTTCTCCACGAAGCCGTAGTCGGCCGGGTAGCTGGTCGAGGTGAAGAGTCGACGGTCGAGGCGGATACGACCGGTCTCGTGGTCCACCTCGTACTTGTTCCGCGAACCCTTAGGGATCTCGATCGTGACGTCGAACTCCACCGGTGGCTCCTCCATGATCAGCACATAGTTCTGGTGGTTAAGTGTCCCTCACGCAGGAGTGTGATCGCGAAAGGGGCTGGTCGTAGTGCCGGAGCTGGGGCCTTGGCGGGCCGCGGGACCACGTGTCGCACGAGTCGCGCAGGCTGTGAAACCGCACCTCACACGCGTGGCCCGGACCGTGCACCCCCATACCCGGAGGATCACCGCGGCCGCCCGACCTGGTGTGAGGCGAATCACGCGGCTGGTGAAACCGCACGTCGCGCGGGTCACGCGCGCCCTACGCCCGTCCTCCGGGGGGCTGACGAACCCGCAGCTGGCGGCCGTCGCCGCCGCCATGGGCCTCGCGCTCGCGGCCGGGGCCGTGACCGCCGCCGGTCCCTGGGACTCCTCCGGCCAGCGTACGGCCGAGCGTGAACGCGCCGCAGCGTGGGACCGCGAGGGTGGCACGGATCACGGGACCGGCACGGCGGCCGCCGCGCCCGCTCCCGCCCCGAGCGCTGCCTCCGTGCTCGTCGCCCTCGGCGGCGCCACCACCAAGTCCGCCCCCGACGGCAAGCCTCTCGCCGCCGTACTCGACCCGCTCCTGCGCGCCCCCTCCCTCGGCACCCGGCGCAGTGCCGCGGTCGTCGACGTGACCAGCGGCAAGCGCCTGTACGCCAAGGGCGCGGACGACGCGCTGACCCCTGCCTCGACCACGAAGATCGCCACCGCCGTCGCCGCGCTCTCCGCGGTGGGCGCCGACCACCGCTTCACCACGCGCGCGGTGCTGGAGCCCGGCGGCGACCACCTGGTGCTGGTCGGCGGCGGCGACCCGACGCTGACCGCCCGGAAGCAGACCGGGGGCTGGGCGAGCCTGCGCACCCTGGCGGACGAGACGGCGGCGGCCCTGAAGAGCCGCCACCTGGCCTCGGTGACCCTCTCGTACGACACGTCCCTGTTCACCGGCCCGGCCCTGCACCCCATCGGCGTCAACGACAACCTGGCCCCGGTCACCGCCCTCGCGGCCGACGAGGGCCGCCTGGACGACACCTCCAGCGGGCCGGCCCCGCGCGCCTCGGACCCGGCGGCCGACACGGCCCGGGCGTTCGCCCGGCTGCTCCAGGGCCACGGCATCAGGACCTCGCAGCCCGGCCCGGCCACGGCCACCGCCCGCGCCGAGGCGCTGGCCTCCGTGCAGTCGCCGCCCCTGTCCGCCGTCGTCGAGCGGATGCTCACGAACAGCGACAACGACATCGCCGAGGCCCTCGCCCGCCAGACCGCCCTCGCCACCGGCGGCCGGCCGAGCTTCGACGGAGGCGCGGCCGCGGTCGCCGGCCAGGTGAAGAAGCTGGGTCTGCCGGTCGGCGGCGCGCAGTTCCACGACGGCAGCGGCCTCGACCGCGACGACAGACTGACCGCGGATCTTCTGACGTCCCTGCTGGGGACCGCCGCCTCCCCGTCCCACCCGGAGCTGCGCGTCGTCCTCACGGGCCTGCCGGTGGCGGGTTTCACGGGCACGCTGAGCGACCGGTACGCGGACGCCGCCGAGCGCTCGGGCGTCGGACTGGTACGCGCCAAGACGGGGTCCCTGACCGGCGTCAACACGCTCGCCGGAACGGTGGTCGACGCGGACGGCCACCTTCTGGCGTTCGCGTTCCTCACGGAAGGGTCGATGGATCACACCTCGGCGAGAACGGCCCTGGACCACGCGGCGGCGGCACTGGCGTCCTGCGGCTGCACCTGACGGCCGCACACCGCTGTGCCCCGGCCACGGCTCGCCCCGGCCGGCCTCCGTCGACACTGCCCTGAGCGGCAGCGCTCACGTACCGTTGACACATGACGAGCATCGGTGGTGCCGGATCTCCTGGGATGGTCGACTGGAATCTCGCGGTGGCGACCGCGACCCGGCTCGTGCGGCCGGGCCCCGACGTGAGCCGCGACGAGGCCCGGGCCGTCGTCGCCGAGCTGCGCCGCCACGCGAAGGCCTCGGAGGAGCACGTCCGGGGCTTTACCCGTATGGGTGAAGAGGGTGTGCACGACACCCCGGTCCTCGTGGTCGACCGCCCCGGCTGGGTCCGGGCGAACGTCGCCGGGTTCCGGGAGCTCCTCAAGCCGCTGCTCGACAAGATGTCGCAGCGGCGCGGCGGTACGCCCGGCGGGGCCGTCCTCGGTGCCGTCGGCGGCAAGGTCACCGGCGTGGAAGTGGGCATGCTGCTGTCGTTCCTGTCCAGCCGGGTCCTCGGTCAGTACGAGACCTTCGCCCCGCCCACCCGCGAGCTGCCCGCGGGGGAGAACGGCGGTGGCCGCCTGCTGCTGGTCGCGCCGAACATCGTGCACGTCGAGCGCGAGCTGGACGTGGATCCGCACGACTTCCGCCTCTGGGTCTGTCTGCACGAGGAGACGCACCGCACGCAGTTCACCGCGGTGCCCTGGCTGCGCGACCACCTGGAGGGCGAGATCCAGGCGTTCCTGGGGGAGACCGACATCGATCCCATGACCGTCCTGGAGCGCATCAGGGAAGCCGTCCAGTCGCTCGCCGGGGGCCGCCCGGAGGGGGAGGAGGGCGACGACGGGCGCTCCCTCGTGGAACTCGTGCAGACGCCCGCCCAGCGGGAGATCCTCGGCCGGCTCACCGCGGTGATGTCGCTCCTGGAGGGACACGCCGACTTCGTGATGGACGGTGTCGGGCCGGAGGTCGTCCCGAGCGTCGCCGAGATCCGCGAGAAGTTCCAGCAGCGCCGCGCGCGGGGCGCCTCCCGCCTGGATCTCGCCCTGCGCAAGCTGCTGGGTCTGGACGCCAAGCTCAGGCAGTACCGCGACGGCGAGCGGTTCGTGCGAGCGGTCGTCGAGCAGGTCGGCATGGACGGCTTCAACCGTGTGTGGACCTCGCCGAACACCCTCCCGACCAAGGCGGAGATCGCCAAACCGGCGGACTGGGTCGCACGGATGCACCGCAGGGCGGAATCGTGAGCCCGGAGTGCAGAGTCGTGTATCCGGAGTGAAGTAATCCGGCCGTCGGCAGGTGAACGCTCCGCCAATCACCCGTCCGAGGGACCGTGAGCCTGGCACAGGCGTGCAATGCTCGGGGAACGGCCCGATTCTGTCACCATCTACACACTCTGAGTGACCGACTTCGGGCTCACCCCCCGACACAACTTCATGAAGGGAACCGGACATGGGTCCCCATCCCGCGGTCGCGGCGATACGCCTGGCGGTCCGCCGCGTCCTCCACGACATCCTCACCGAGCAGACCGCCGAGCGGCCGGGAGAGCACACGACCACCGGCCGTCCACTGCACGAGCGCCCGTCCGCGCCGCTCGTGCTCGTGGCGTGCTCGGGCGGCGCCGACTCCATGGCGCTCGCCTCCGCCCTCGCCTTCGAAGCCCCCAAGCTCGGCATCACCGCCGGCGGCATCACCATCGACCACGGCCTGCAGCCCGGATCCGACCTGCGCGCCGGCGAGGTGGTCGTGCGCCTGCGCGAGCTGGGTCTGGACCCTGTCGAGTCCGTCGCCGTCACCGTCGGCCGCGGCGGAGGACCCGAGGCCGCCGCCCGCGACGCGCGCTACGCCGCTCTGGACGCCGCCGCCGGCCGCCTCGGCGCTTGCGCGATCCTCCTCGGGCACACCCGCGACGACCAGGCCGAGACCGTCCTGCTGGGCCTGGCCCGCGGCTCCGGCATCCGCTCGCTGTCCGGGATGGCCGCCGTCTCGGGGGCCGACGGCCGCTACCGCCGCCCCTTCCTCCACATCGACCGGCAGACCGCCCGCAAGGCCTGCATGGCCCAGTCCCTGCCCGTGTGGGACGACCCGCACAACACGGACCCCGCCTACACCCGCTCCCGGCTCCGCCACGAGGGCCTGCCCGCCCTGGAGAAGGCGCTCGGCAAGGGCGTCGTCGAAGCCCTCGCCCGCACGGCGCAGCTCTCCCGCGACGACGCCGACGCCCTCGACGCCTGGGCCGGCCAGGCCGAGGCCTCCGTCCGCGACGCCTCCGGGCTCCTGGAGTGCGCCAAGCTCTACGCCCTGCCCCCGGCCGTGCGCCGCCGTGTCCTGCGCCGCGCCGCCATCGAGGCGGGCGCCCCGGCCGGTTCCCTCTTCGCCCGGCACATCGAGGAGGTCGACCGGCTGATCACCGGCTGGCGGGGCCAGGGAGCCATCAATCTCCCGGGCAAAGTGGTCGCCCAGCGGCAGGGTGGCAGACTGGTGATTCGGCAAGGCTGAGAAACGCCCCCTGCGGGAGGCGCCCGGCCGCCCCTCGGGGGGCCGGTCAGCCACGCGAGCGGGCCGAGGGGTGCGCCGCTGTCACGAGGAAGAGCGCGGGCACGCCGCGAGGGTTGTAGTCGTCATCCGGCTGCCGCCGCGCGGGCGACCGGCCGCGATCGGCCTCCACGGCGGCACGGCGCCCCGGACGCGCGAGCAATCCAAGCGGCGGGACGACCGAAAGTGATGCGGGTGGACGCGAAAGACATGGGTGCCGACCTCAAGCAGGTGCTCATCACGAAGGAAGAGATCGACGCGAAGCTGGCCGAGCTGGCCGCGAAGATCGACGCGGAGTACGCGGGCAAGGACCTGCTGATCGTCGGCGTGCTCAAGGGCGCGGTGATGGTGATGGCGGACCTCGCCCGGGCGCTGTCCACCCCCGTCACCATGGACTGGATGGCCGTGTCCTCCTACGGCGCGGGAACGCAGTCCTCCGGCGTCGTACGGATCCTCAAGGACCTCGACACCGACATCAAGGGCAAGCACGTCCTGATCGTCGAGGACATCATCGACTCCGGGCTGACCCTGTCCTGGCTGATCTCCAACCTCGGCTCGCGTGAGCCCGCATCCCTGAAGGTGTGCACGCTGCTGCGCAAGCCCGAGGCCGCCAAGGTCGCCATCGACGTCGAGTGGGTCGGATTCGACATCCCGAACGAGTTCGTCGTGGGCTACGGCCTCGATTACGCGGAGAAGTACCGCAACCTTCCGTTCGTCGGTACTCTCGCGCCCCACGTCTACGGCGGCTGATCCCTGCCGCGACCCGGCGCCACCGGCCGCCCGCGCGGCGGCCGGTTCCCGGTTTCAGGGTCTTTGTAAGACGTTCGGGAACCACAACGGGTTTCGCGCCGTTGGAGATGCGAGGGCGGTATTGCCGGCAGTCCCCTGCGGCTGAGGGTGGCGATCCTGGGGTACCGTCGGAAGAACTGTTTTTATCAAACTCACTATGGCAGGAGGGACGGGGCGGCACCGCTCCGTATGGATGGACGTGAAGCGATACTTCCGTGGGCCGGTCATGTGGATCGTGCTGGCCGTCCTTGCCGTGGTCGTGTTGATGCAGGTCGTCGGCTCCTCAGGCGGCTACAAAACGGTGGACACCGGCAAAGTCGTCCAGGCGATCAATAACAACCAGGTCGAGTCCGCCAAGCTGACCACCGGCGACGAGCAGGTCATCAAGGTCTCGCTCAAGGACGGCGTCAAGGTCGATGACAGCGACAAGATCCAGGCGAGCTACATCGGCGACCAAGGCGCAAGTCTGGCCACCACTCTTCAGAACAAGTACGAGAACAAGCAGATCCCGAAGGGCTACACGGTCTCACCGTCCAAGCAGAACCCCTTCGTCGGCATCCTGCTCTCCCTGCTGCCCTTCGTCCTGATCGTGGTCGTCTTCCTGTTTCTGATGAACCAGATGCAGGGCGGCGGCTCGCGGGTGATGAACTTCGGCAAGTCCAAGGCGAAGCTCATCACCAAGGACACCCCGAAGACGACGTTCTCGGACGTCGCGGGTGCGGACGAGGCGGTCGAGGAGCTCCAGGAGATCAAGGAGTTCCTGCAGGAGCCTGCCAAGTTCCAGGCGGTCGGGGCGAAGATCCCCAAGGGCGTCCTGCTCTACGGCCCGCCCGGAACCGGTAAGACGCTGCTCGCGCGTGCCGTCGCCGGCGAGGCGGGCGTCCCGTTCTACTCGATCTCGGGTTCGGACTTCGTCGAGATGTTCGTCGGTGTCGGTGCCTCCCGGGTCCGTGACCTGTTCGAGCAGGCCAAGGCGAACGCCCCGGCGATCGTCTTCGTCGACGAGATCGACGCGGTCGGCCGCCACCGCGGCGCCGGCCTCGGCGGTGGTCACGACGAGCGCGAGCAGACCCTGAACCAGCTGCTCGTCGAGATGGACGGGTTCGACGTCAAGGGCGGCGTGATCCTCATCGCGGCCACGAACCGCCCCGACATCCTCGACCCGGCCCTCCTGCGTCCCGGCCGCTTCGACCGCCAGATCGCGGTCGACCGCCCGGACATGCAGGGCCGTCTGGAGATCCTCAAGGTCCACCAGAAGGGCAAGCCGGTCGCCCCGGACGTCGACCTGTCGGCCGTCGCCCGCCGCACCCCCGGCATGACGGGCGCCGACCTCGCCAACGTCCTGAACGAGGCCGCGCTGCTGACGGCCCGCAGCGACAAGAAGCTGATCGACAACCGGATGCTGGACGAGGCGATCGACCGCGTGGTCGCGGGCCCGCAGAAGCGGACCCGGATCATGTCGGACAAGGAGAAGAAGATCACCGCGTACCACGAGGGCGGCCACGCCCTGGTCGCGGCGGCCTCGCCGAACGCCGACCCGGTCCACAAGATCACGATCCTGTCCCGCGGCCGCGCCCTCGGCTACACGATGGTCCTCCCGGACGAGGACAAGTACTCCACGACCCGCAACGAGATGCTGGACCAGCTGGCCTACATGCTGGGCGGTCGCGCGGCCGAGGAGCTCGTCTTCCACGACCCGACCACCGGTGCCGCGAACGACATCGAGAAGGCCACCAACCTGGCCCGCGCGATGGTCACGCAGTACGGCATGACCGAGCGCCTCGGCGCGATCAAGTTCGGCAGCGACGGCAGCGAGCCGTTCCTCGGCCGTGAGATGTCTCACCAGCGCGACTACTCGGAAGAGGTCGCCGCGCTGGTGGACGAGGAAGTCAAGAAGCTCATCGAGACGGCGCACAACGAGGCCTGGGAGATCCTGGTCGAGAACCGCGACGTCCTCGACAACCTCGTCCTGGCCCTGCTGGAGAAGGAGACCCTGGGCAAGGAGGAGATCGCCGAGATCTTCGCGCCCGTGGTCAAGCGCCCGCCGCGGCCGGCGTGGACCGGCTCCTCGCGCCGCACGCCGTCCACCCGCCCGCCGGTGCTCTCCCCCAAGGAGCTCGCACTGACGAACGGGGCCAACGGCGCCGCTCCGGCGATCGCGAACGCCACGGAGTCCGTCCAGTCCGTCCAGACGGAGAAGGCCACCGACGACCGTCGCGACAGCTGACAGGGGGCCCACGGGCCCCGGGAATTTCGGCCGCGCCCCCCAGGGTTCTAGCCTTGGGGGGCGCGGCCGGTTTTCATGAGGCCGCGGATGAGACGCGCGACCCGTGCGCGTCACAGGCGCAGGAGCGAGGCACCACATGACCGACCCGGTGACGCTGGACGGCGAGAGCACGATCGGCGAGTTCGACGAGAAGCGTGCGGAGAACGCCGTGAGGGAGCTGCTCATCGCGGTCGGAGAGGACCCGGACCGCGAGGGGCTGCGCGAGACACCGGCGCGTGTGGCCCGGGCGTACCGGGAGCTCCTGGCGGGGCTCAACCAGCAGCCCGAGGACGTGCTGACGACGACGTTCGATCTCGGCCACGACGAGATGGTCCTGGTCAAGGACATCGAGATCGTGAGCCTGTGTGAGCACCACCTGCTGCCGTTCCACGGGGTGGCCCACGTCGGCTACATCCCGGCCGAGAGCGGGAAGATCACCGGCCTGTCGAAGCTGGCGCGTCTCGTCGAGGTGTTCGCCCGCCGGCCGCAGGTGCAGGAGCGACTCACCACGCAGATCGCCGACTCGCTGATGCGCATCCTGGAGGCGCGGGGCGCCATCGTGGTCATCGAGGCCGAGCACATGTGCATGTCCGTGCGCGGCATTCGCAAGCCGGGCGCCAAGACGACGACGTCGGCCGTACGGGGCCAGCTGCGGGACGCCACGACGCGCGCCGAGGCGATGAGCCTGATACTGGCGCGCTGACCGCCGTCGGCGGCTGCAGTGCCGTCAGGAGACGGGCGCCGCGTCACCGTCGTTGTTGTCGTCCTCCGGGAGCTTGCAGACCCGCTCCAGGAACAGAGCGGCCGCTATGACCGCGATGCCCGCGACGACCGAGAAACCGGCGTAGATCGCCTGGTCGCGGCGGGAGGGCAGATCCAGGGAGCCCAGCAGGAAGACGCCCGTGCCTCCGTACATTCCGGCGACCAGGGCCGCGACCAGGGCGCTGGCCTGGCCGAAGACGACCGCACGGGCCGCCATCAGCGGGTCGACGCCCTTCGCGTCCTGCTGGCGCTCCCGCTGGGCATTGAGACGGGAGCGCAGGGAGAGTGCCGTGGCCAGCAGGACCACGGCGATCAGGGCGAGGACGACGGGGGCGGCCAGGGGGACCCGGGGCAGCGTGCCCACCGCGTCCCACAGGCGGGCGCCCGCCCAGGACAGCACTCCGGCCACCACGAACACCGCCGCCAGCGTCCTGATGCGCAGCTCTTTCACGATGTCCCTTCGTCGGCCCGGGCGTCGGTCGCACGGGGCGGTGACCGTCAAGCCCCGGCCCGGTAGACCTTAACGACTACTCGGGCAGCCGGAGTTCCAGGTCGGCGCGGGGCGTGACCCCGTGGCGGGTGACGGTGTCGAGCAGGTGTGCCACCGGGCCGCGGCCGGGCAGCTGTGCCTCCGGGTCCAGGTCGTGCCAGGGCGCGAGGACGAAGGCCCGTTCGTGGGCGCGCGGGTGGGGCAGCGTCAGCACCGGGTCCGCGGAGACGACGTCGGCGTACGCGACGATGTCCACGTCGAGCGTGCGCGCCCCCCAGCGCTCGTCGCGCACCCGGTGGAAGGCCTCCTCCACGGCGTGCGCCCGCTCCAGCAGGGAGGAGGGGGGCAGGGTGGTCTTCACGACGACCACCGCGTTGAAGTACGTCGGCTGGCTGCCCGGCGCCACGCCCCACGGCTCGGTCTCGTACACCGGTGAGACCGCCTTGACGCGGACGCCAGGCGTGTCCTCCAGAGCGTCTATCGCGCCCTGGAGGTTCTCCAGGCGGTTGCCCAGGTTCGAGCCGATGGAGATCACCGCCCGTTTCGGGTTCTGCAGGGTGGTGTCGGCGGCGTCCACTTTCTGCACGACGGAGGCGGGCACCGGCTGGACGGTCGGGTCGCTCTGACCTCCGGCGAAGAAGGCGCTCATACTCGGCTCCGGGTGATGGTGACGGTCACGTCGTCGAAGGGGACCGTGATCGGGGCGTCCGGCTTGTGGACGCAGACCTCGACCTCCTGGACCGGGGCGTGCTCGAGACAGGAGTGCGCGATGCGCTCCGCGAGCGTCTCGATGAGGTTCACGGGTTCCCCCTCGACCAGGGCGACGACCTCCTCCGCCACGATGCCGTAGTGCACCGTCTTCGAGAGCTCGTCGTCGGCCGCGGCCGGCCGGGTGTCCACGCCCAGGACGAGATCGACGATGAAGGTCTGGCCCTCCTCGCGCTCCTTGGGGAACACGCCGTGGTGCCCGCGGGCCTTCAGGCCGCGCAGCGCGACACGATCCACGCGAATCACTCCTGCAATCGTCGGTAGCGGCCGATCCTCACCGGGTGCGGTCGGTGCACCGGCCCGGAACGAATCTACCTGCGGGCACCGACAGAACCGGCCCACGGGGGCGCGCGCCGACGGCACGGGTAGCAGGGTTCATCGGGCGTTTCCCCTGGGGAACACGGTGGCTCATGGGTTGGTAGCCGCCCCTACCCAGGAGTAGGTGATTCCAACCACTCCCGCCGCCTACCCACTCGCACGGGGTTGTCCTCCCCTCGGAGGGACACATCTCAGACGGAGTCGTCCTCCTCGTCGTCACCGGTTTCGGTCAGCACGGGCGAGGCGTGGTGCGACCAGAGCTTCCAGCCGTCGGAGGTGCGGCGGAACACGTTCGTGGCGACCACCAGCTGGCCGACGAGCGGGCCCGGCCCGTCACCGCCGTCGGGCGACGGGCCACCGCTGAGGATGTTCTCGGTGCAGGTCACGAGAGCGGTGTCACCGGTCACGGAGACATGGACGTCGGTGAGGAAGAACTGGATGTAGTCGGTGTTCGCCATGATCAGCGCGTACGACCTGAGGACCTCGCCGCGTCCGGTCAGCACGGGCCAGCCGGGGTGGACGCAGGAGACCACACCGGTGTCGGCCGGGTCGTGGTACTCCTCGTCGACGCCCAGGTCGGTGGGGGCCAGCCAGAGCGAGGACAACTCCTCGAAGTCACCCCGCTCCATCGCCTCGTAGAAGGCCGTGTTGGCCAGTTCCACCTGTTCGACGTCCGTGTGGGCGGTGCTCACCGGGCTCCTTCGGGGGTTCCGGTCGAACGTGCGTCCTCCAGGGCGTGGGCGACGCGTACCGCGTCCGCCGTCGCGCGCACCTCGTGCACGCGCACGGCCCACGCGCCGGCGTGCGCGGCGAGTGCGGAGACGGCGGCCGTGGCGGCGTCGCGCTCCCGCGCGGGCGGGGGCGCGCCCTCGGGGCCGGCCAGGACGCGGCCGAGGAACCGTTTGCGCGAGGCGGCCACCAGGAGGGGGTGCTCGAGGTCGAGCAGACGGTCGAGGTGGGCGAGCAGGGCCAGGTCGTGCTCGGCGTCCTTGGAGAAGCCGAGACCGGGATCGACGACGATGCGGTCCTGGGCGACACCTCCTTCGAGAACGGCCTCCACGCGCGCGTGGAGCTCGTCCACGACCTCGGTGACGACGTCCTCGTAGACGCCCCTGACGTTGCCGCCCTCGAGGAAGCCGCGCCAGTGCATGACCACGAACGGCGCGCCCGAGGCCGCGACGACCGGGATCATCGCCGGGTCGGCGAGGCCCCCGCTGACGTCGTTGACCAGCGCGGCGCCGGCGGCGAGGGCCTGCTCGGCGACGCGGGCGCGCATGGTGTCGACGGAGACGGTGACGCCCTCGGAGGCGAGGCCGCGCACGACGGGGACGACCCGCCTCAGCTCCTCGTCCTCGTCGACCCGGGTGGCACCGGGACGGGTGGACTCCCCGCCGACGTCGACGAGGTCGGCGCCCTCGGAGACCAGGTCGAGGCCGTGCTTGACGGCGGCGGTGGTGTCGAACCAGCGGCCGCCGTCGGAGAACGAGTCGGGGGTGACGTTGACGACCCCCATGACCGCACAGCGGTCCCACACCGGAAGACCGGCCACGCGGCCCCGCCCACTCTTCGTGCTCATACGTTCAGCGTAGGCCTTCGAGGGCTCCGTACCCGGCTCCCGGGGCGGCTCACCGCCACGGCGGGTCGGCTGTGCCCATGCCGCCGGGCCCCGGCCCGGCCGGATCGCCCCCGGCTGTGGGTGACTGCCGCCCGGCCTCCGGGACCGGCCCGGGAGGTGCCCGGCGGAGGAAGAGGAGAGGAACAGAGGCGTCGGCCGGGCCCGTCGAGGGGTGTCGGTCGGCTAGGCGGCTCGTACCCCGCGTTCCGCCAGGTTGTGCGCACACGGGCGCGGGGCCGCGGGCCTGCGGCGCAGGAGGCGGGGGAGGGCCAGGTTCACGAAGCCCTCGGCCTGCATGACCGCGAGGCCGATGCGCGGGAGGTCGCGGGTGGAGGCGTACACCATGAAGCGCGGCTCCCAGCGCGGCTGGAACTTGGCGTTGAACTTGTAGAGAGACTCGATCTGGAACCACCGGGAGAGGAAGACCAGCAGCCCTCGCCACGCCCGCAGCACGGGTCCCGCACCGATCTTCTCGCCGCGGGCCAGCGCCGAGCGGAACATCGCGAAGTTCAGCGAGACCCGCTCGATGCCGAACTTCGGGGCGGCCTGCAGCGCGGCCACGATGAGCAGCTCGTTCATACCCGGGTCGGCCGAGCGGTCCCGGCGCATCAGGTCGAGGGAGGCCCCGTCCGTGCCCCAGGGGACGAAGTGCAGGATGGCCTTCAGGTCGCCGTACGGTCCCGCGTCCGCGTCTGCCTTGTGGGCCGTGGCGATCAGGCAGTCCCCGTCGGACGGGTCCCCGACGCGGCCGAGCGCCATGGAGAAGCCGCGCTCGGTGTCCGTACCGCGCCAGTCCTCGGCCGCCCGCCGTATGCGCTCCAGCTCGCCCTCGCCGAGGTCACCGATGCGCCGTACCCGGGTCTCGTAACCCGCGCGCTCGATGCGCTTCACCATCTGGCGCACGTTCCGCATCGCGCGCCCGGAGAGGGAGAAATCCTTGACGTCCACCACCGCCTCGTCACCCAGCTCCAGGGCGTCCAGGCCGGTCTCGCGGGTCCACACCTCGCCGCCCGTCTCCGAGCAACCGACGACCGCGGGCGTCCAGGAGTGCGCCCTGGCCTCGTCCATGAACCGCTCGATGGCGCCCGGCCAGGCCTCCACGTCGCCGATCGGGTCGCCGCTCGCCAGCATCACGCCCGACACGACCCGGTACGTCACCGCCGCCTTGCCGCTCGGCGAGAAGACGACCGCCTTGTCGCGGCGGAGCGCGAAGTGGCCGAGGGAGTCACGGCCGCCGTGCTTCTCCAGCAGGGTGCGCAGCCGCGCCTCGTCCTCCTCGGTGAGCTGCGCCGCCGGGTGTTCGGGACGGAACGCCAGGTAGATGGTGGTGACCGCGGTGAGCAGACCGAGCGCGCCGAGCGAGAAGCCCACCGTCCAGGAGGTGTTGCCGGTGTAGTCGACCGGGCCCTCGAAGCCGAACAGGCCGTACAGGACGTGCTCCAGGCGGTCGGACAGGCTCGGGTCGCCGACCACACGGTGCGGGTGGACGCTGACGATGACCAGGCCCAGACCCACCGAACCGGCGCCCATGAGGATGAAGTTGGCCAGGGCCCGCCAGCGGCTGCGCGGGTCTGGCAGGGCCGCGAACTCGTCCCGGTGGCGCAGCAGCGGCACCAGCAGCGCCACCGCGATGAGTACACCGACGGGGGAGTGGCGGTAGACGTACTCCGACACGGCGCCCGCCGGGAGCAGGAGCACCGCGGCGCGCCAGGCCCGCCGCTTGCGCCGGCGCAGCCCGTGGGCGAGGAGCAGCAACAGGACGCCCGCGCTCAGGGACAGGGCCGCGGCGAAGGGCCCGAACGAGCCGGGCAGCACCTCGACCATGCGGTGCATACGGCTGTGCCGGAAGCGCGGGAACACACCCGCGGCGATGTCCAGGACTCCCACGAGGGTGCAGGCCCTGGCGATCAGCGCGGGGACGGTCTCCGGACGCGGACCGCGGAGTATGCGACGCACCACACGTGATCGCCCCGGAACCTCACCCGACTTTTCCCCATCTATCCTGACAGACATCGCATCCCGTAGTTCTGCGAGAGACCTTGAGCCCGGTGCCGTTCGGGGCATCCGGCGACATTGCGCCCTCTAGGACGGTGTCTCGGGGAGAGAGGTTCACTCCCCATCACAAAGCCGGTTCAAAGCCGACGGAAAGTCCGGGGCAAGAACTGGCGAAACCGCGGGGGCGGGCCCCGCGGTCGTATGGAAAGCGCAGGCAGGAAAGAGCCCATGGGTCTCACGAGCAACAAGGTGCTGGCGCTGGCGATCATGTTCGCCGTGCTGCTGTTCGTCGGTACGGTGTGGTGCTGGCCGCGGCTCGCACGACGGAACTGGCGGGCCGTCAGTGGACGGGTCGGGCTGCTCTTCGCCACCCAATTGTCGATCTTCGCGTCCCTCGGGCTCTTCGCCAACCAGTCCTTCGGCTTCTACGCCAGCTGGTCCGACCTGTTGGGCCAGGACACGGGGCAGGGCGTGGTCGTCGACAACGGTGCCGCGGGAGCGAGCGGCGGAGCCGTCCAGTTGGTCGGCACGCAGACGGTGAACGTGGCGGGCGGCGGGCAGCCGCAGATCGGCGGACAGATCCAGAGAATCACCATATTCGGCGCCACGACCCATATCGCCACACCGGCGTACGTCTACCTGCCACCGGAGTACTTCCAGCCGCAGTTCCGCACGCGGTCGTTCCCGGTGGGCGTCGTCCTCACCGGTTACCCGGGTACGGCGGAGGCGCTCATCAAGGGGCTGAAGTACCCGCAGACGGCGCACGGCCTGGCCAAGGACGGAAAGATGCAGCCGATGATCCTGGTGATGCTGCGGCCTACCGTCGTGCCGCCGCGCGACACGGAGTGCGTGGACATCCCGGGCGGGCCGCAGGTCGAGACATTCTTCGCGAAGGACCTCCCCGACTCGATCAAGTCCCACTACAGGAGGGTGGGCGTCAGGCCCGCCGGCTGGGGCATCATCGGCGACTCCACGGGCGGCTACTGCGCGCTGAAGTTCGCGATGCACCACCCGGACGTCTATGCCGCCGCGGTGGGTCTGTCGCCCTACTTCAAGGCGCCGATCGACCCGACCACGGGCGATCTCTTCCACGGTAAGAAGAATCTGCAGAACCGTGCCGACCTCATGTGGTACCTCAAGCACATGCCGGCGCCCAACACCTCACTGCTCGTCACGAGCAGCAAGCACGGCGAGTTCCACTACAAGGCCACGCTCAAGTTCATTCAGCAGGTGCGGGCCAACAAGGTGACCCGTATCTCGTCACTCATCCTCGACAGCGGCGGCCACAACTTCAACACCTGGCTGCGGGAGATCCCGAGCTCGCTGCAGTGGCTGAGCGGGCGGCTCAGCGACCGCTGAGCGGGTGAATGCCCGGTATCTCCAGGGGAATTCATGCAATCCGGAGGCGGTCGGCTCCCCGTTCCCTTTCGGCAAGGGGGAGCCGGGTCGGGGTATCGGGCTTCCGGCTGCGCGCGATAAACGATCTTGAAGGTCTGTTCCGGCGACCCGGAAGGGGCCCGTGGAGCGCCGAAACGGGCTGGCAGAGCGGCCGGTGCGCCCTTCTGGGGGCAGATGGCGACCCGCATCCGATCCGAGTCCGGCCCGAGTCCGATCCGTCTTCGATTCGTCTTCGATCCGAGTCCGATCCGTGTCCCAAGGGAATCTCCCGGATTCGGGTGGCGGGGGATGTTCCCCATTCCGGTGCCCCCGGGACTGTGGGAACGCTGCGGTGTGGCCGTGTTTTTACCGGGCGGGGCACCATCATTCGCGTACGCGCGGTAAGTTTCTGGCCATGCCACGTGGACGTCACCGTCATTCCCCACCCTTGCACAGGCTGTTGCCTCCTTCGGTGATCGCAGGCGTCTCGGTCGTCTGCGCCGTGGGGCCCTGGTTGTTCACGGAGCCGCTGGTGCTCCGTGGGCTGGCCGCGGGTGCCGCGGTCACGACGATCGTGGGCTCGGTCGTCATGCGTCGCTGGGACATGGCCGCGGGCAAACGCGTCGCCGACCTCACGCGCGCGCGGGCGAGCGACGAGTGGCGCCACGAGGAGCGGGTCGCCGAACTGGAGACCGACCTCGAGGAGTCGCGCGAACTGCGCGCCAAGCTGGAGCAGAGGCTCCGCGCCAAGCGCACGGAACTGGCCAATCTGCGCAACGAACACGCCGCCCTGCTGCGGCGGTACGCGACGGCGGAGACGGAGCGCGCGAGTGCCCTGGAGGGCCGCCGCCTGCTGGCCATCGAGGCGGCGCCGGCTTCCCCGGAGCCGCCCGCGTCGGCCGCCGAGGCGCCTGCCGCCGGGCCGGAGAAGGATGCCGGGCCGGTGCCGCCCACCCCCCGGGCGTTCTCCGCCGGGGGTTCGGCGCTCTTCGCGGCGGCGGGCGAGGCGCTGGCACGGCTCGCCCGGGGCGAGGCCGCGGGCGCGGCCGACGAGCCGGCCGCGGGGACCGGCACCGGCACCGGGACGGCGAGCGAGCAGGACTCGCCCACGAAGGGCGGCCCGGACGACGACGGCGGCGAGCGTGCCCCCGCCGACCCCGACGCCCCGGAGACCGGCACTCCCGCGGCCGAGGCCGAGGGCGACCGGGCCCCCGCGCAGGAGCACCCGGCCGCTTCGAAGGAACAGCAGACCCAGCCTCCCGCCGCGGAGCCGGCACGCACCACCGGCCACTTCACGGTGCCGACCGCCGTGGCCGTCGTACCGTCGGCCCCGCGCCCGCGCCCGGCCGTCGAGGGCGGCTTCGACTTCTTCGGCACCAAGTCGGGGCAGAGCCTGGAGGCCGTG
Source organism: Streptomyces sp. PTL18 (assembly GCF_059510295.1). Classification (NCBI taxonomy): domain Bacteria; kingdom Bacillati; phylum Actinomycetota; class Actinomycetes; order Kitasatosporales; family Streptomycetaceae; genus Streptomyces; species Streptomyces sp. PTL18. The sequence goes on from NZ_JCAJZO010000014.1 coordinate 154,709, forward strand.
CAGAACGAGGACCTCGCGGACGTCGTCGGCCAGGAGGTGCTCGCGGTGCACAAGGCGGAGTCCGAGGCCGGCTTCAAGTCCGCGGGCCCCGGGGAGCGGGCCGTCGGCCAGGTCATCGACCTGACGGCGCACGACGAGACGGAGCGGATCGATGTCCAGGGGCTGCGCACCGCGGCCTCCTGAACCCGCCAGGACGTGAACGAGGGGCGACGGCACGCCGGGTGCCGCCGCCCCTCACGTCGTCGGGCTTCGGTGGCCAGGACGTCTACGAGGCCATCCACCGGTCCGGTCGGGCGTCCCGCCGACCCGTGCGCGACCGGTCCGCCTGCGCGTACAGCAGCGCCGCCGCCTCCTCGGCATCCCTCAGGCGCGCCGTGACCGTCTTGTTCGCGCCGGTGTCCAGGTGCACGTCGGCGACCCGCCACAACCGCTGCCACGGCCCCTGCCTCAGCCGTGCGCTCTGCACCTTGGCGTGCGGGACGAGGGACAGGGTGCGGCGCAGCAGGCCGTGCCGGGCGGCGAACACCGCCTCGGTGACGGCGAGCCCCTGGCCGCGCCACCACACCGGCAGGCACCGGGCCGCGCGCCGCGGCGGCCGGGAGGGGGACGTCGGCACGGCCACCCCCGGCAGCACCCGGGCGATCAACGACTCGGCGGCCGCGCGCGGGGCGACCGGCACCAGCACCGAGTTGGAGGAGCCCGCCACGTCGAGTTCCACCCGCACCCAGCCCCGCCGCCGCCACAGCAGCGGCTCCACGATCCGTACGCTCTGCACACGCCCCGGCGGCACCGTCTCGTGCGCCCGGTCCAGCAGCCCGTGGTCGATGCGGAGCCCGTCCGGAGAGTCGCCCACCGTCCAGTCGTACTCGCGTACGAAACGCCCCGCCGACCGGGTGGCTGCGCCGCCGATCAGGGGCAACCCGGCGGCCAGCACCGCTCCCACACTGTGGGTGCCGAGCCACACCAGCGCCGGCACGACCAGGGCGCCGAGCAGCGAGCCCCAGGTGGCGCCGATGAGGAGGAGCGAGACGGCCAGGTCGCCCGGCGGCACGTGCAGCAGCCGTCGTACCGGCGCCTCGCCGACCTCGTGCGCCGTCTCGGGGGTGAACCCGGCCGCGCGGGCGAGGAGCTCGGCCCGCAGCGCCCGCGCCTCCCCCTGGCCGAGATAGGCCAGTTCGTCCTTCTTGTGGGTGCCGATGACGTCCAGCTTCAGCTTGGCGACGCCCGCGAGCCGGGCCATCAGCGGCTGGGTGACGTCGACGGCCTGCAGCCGGTCCAGTCGGATGTGGGCGGTACGGCGGAACAGCAGGCCCGTGCGGATGCGCAGTTCGGCGTCGGTCACCGAGAAGTGCGTGCACCACCAGCTGAGGAAGCCGTACAGGGCGGCGGTCGGCACCAGGACCGCGAGCCCGACGAGGAGCGCGGTCGCGGTCAGCTTCGTCAGCTGCTCCTGGGCCTGGCTCGGGTCGTGCACGGCCCAGCCGACGACCACGGCGACCGGCGCCCAGGCGCGCCGCAGCGGCGTGACCGGATGCAGCCGCCGCTCGGCGCCCCGCTGCCCCTGGGATATGTCCGGCTGTGTTCCGGTGCCGCTCACAGCCCCGCCGATCGGGCCTCGCCCAGCTCGGTCAGCCGGTCCCGCAGCCGCTCCGCCTCGGCCGGATGCAGCCCGGGGATCCTGGCGTCCGTCGCGGCGGCGGCCGTGTGCAGCTGCACGCTCGCCAGTCCGAAGTGCCGTTCGACGGGCCCGGAGGTCACCTCCACGAGCTGCATGCGGCCGTACGGCACCACGGTCTCCTCCCGCCACAGCACGCCCCGGCTGATCAGCAGGTCGTCGGCGCGCTCGGCGTACCGCCAGGAGCGCCAGTTGCGGCCGAGCAGCGCCCAGCCCCAGGCGAGCCCGGCCGGCGGGAGCAGTGCGAACAGCGCCCACACCGGCCCGGCCAGCAGGCCCGTCAGCAGCGCCACCGCGAGCGTCCCCGTCCCGGCCCACACCAGCAGCAGCATCCGGCGCATCCTCAGCAGCCCCGGCGGCAGCCCCGTCCAGACGGGCTCCGCGCCCGCCTCCAGCGTCCCCGTTTCCATGGCGCAAGCGTACGTACGAGAGACTGGGGCCATGACTCCTACGACGGAGACCACGGTCGGGATCGGCGGCGCCGCGGAGAGCACCGACATGGTGCTCAACATCGGGCCCCAGCACCCGTCCACGCATGGTGTGCTGCGACTGAAGCTGGTGCTGGACGGCGAGCGGATCAGGCGCGCGGAGCCGGTCATCGGCTATATGCACCGCGGGGCCGAGAAGCTGTTCGAGGCACGCGACTACCGCCAGATCATCATGCTGGCCAACCGCCACGACTGGCTCTCCGCCTTCTCCAACGAGCTGGGCGTGGTCCTCGCCGTCGAACGAATGCTCGGCATGGAGGTGCCCGAGCGTGCCGTGTGGATGCGCACGCTGCTCGCGGAGCTGAACCGGGTCCTCAACCACCTGATGTTCCTCGGCTCCTACCCGCTGGAGCTGGGCGGCATCACGCCGGTGTTCTACGCGTTCCAGGAGCGCGAGGAGCTGCAGAACGTCATGGAGGAGATCTCCGGCGGCCGCATGCACTACATGTTCAACCGGGTCGGCGGACTCAAGGAGGACCTTCCGGCCGGATGGACCGCACGCGCGCGTACCGCCGTCCGTGACGTGCGCTCGCGCATGGACCGGTTCGACGACCTGGTGCTCGGCAACGAGATCTTCCGGGGGCGTACTCGGGGTGTCGGCGTCCTCGCCCCCGAGACCGTGCACGCGTACGGCGTCAGCGGGCCGATCGCGCGCGCCTCCGGCGTGGACTTCGACCTGCGCCGGGACGAGCCGTACCTGGCCTACGGGGAGCTCCGGGACACGCTCAGGGTCGTCACGCGGCAGGAGGGCGACTGCCTGGCCCGCTTCGAGTGCCTGCTGGAGCAGACGCACAACGCGCTGGACCTGGCCGACGCGTGCCTGGACCGGCTGGCGGAGCTGCCGCCCGGGCCGGTCAACCAGCGCCTGCCCAAGGTGCTCAAGGCGCCCGAGGGCCACACCTACGCCTGGACCGAGAACCCGCTCGGCATCAACGGCTACTACCTGGTCAGCAAGGGCGACAAGACCCCGTACCGGCTCAAGCTCCGCTCGGCCTCGTACAACAACATCCAGGCGCTGACCGAGCTGCTGCCCGGCACGCTGGTCGCGGACATGGTGGCGATTCTCGGGTCACTGTTCTTCGTGGTCGGCGACATCGACAAGTAGCCCCTCGGACAGCTCCTCGAGGGCGGCGTCCGTCGGGCCCACCGGCTGGAGGAGCCAGCCGAAGTCACCGAGGCCGCCGGGCGCGGTGAGTTCGGCGGCGGCTCCGGCGTGCGCGAGGGCGCGTACGTACGCGGTGGGGTCCGTGGCGGCGAGTGCGAGCGGGGGGCGCCCGCCGGTGATCCCGAGCGCGCGCAGCGCCGTGCGCTGGGTCAGCAGGCGTGCCCCCGGCAGGGCGCACGCGTCCAGCGCCACATGCGCCGTGATGTCGCAGGAGCCGTCCGGCACGGGAGCGCACTCCCGGCCCCCGCGGAACCCGGTGAGCGTCCCGAACGGCGGGCGGGCGCCCGCGCGGTGCGCGTAGTCGACGGCGACGGCCAGCCCGCGCTCGACGGTGGCGACCGCGGCGGCCCACGCGGTGTCCCGGGGCAGGCCGATCTCGGCCCGGCACCCCTCGGCGGACAGCGGCCACCAGCGCTCCAGCCACGCGGCCTCTGCTCCCGCGACCGGATCCCCGAGCCGCTCGGTCCCGTCCCGCCGGACGAGGACCACCCGGGGTACACCGTCGGCGTCCGCCTCGGCCACCTCGACCGGCACGTTGTCCAGCCACTCGTTCGCGAACAGCAGCCCGGTGATCCCCTCCGGGGGCCCGCCCAGCCACTCGATCCGGCGATCGAGGTCCCGGGGCCGGCCGGTGATCTCCACGGCGCACGCGCGCGTGCGGGTGGCCACATCCTCCGGCAGTGCGTCCAGGACCCCGGCGACCAGTTCCCCCCGGCCCGCGGCCATGTCCACGAACGCCAGCTCCGCCGGCCGGCCCAGCGCCTCGTCGACCAGGCACAGCAGCCGGGCCACGGCCACGGCGAACAGCGGGGAGGCGTGCACGGACGTACGGAAGTGCGCCGCGGGCCCCTCGGGCCGCCGGTAGAAGCCGTCCGACCCGTACAGCGCCTCCTCGGCCGCCGCCCGCCATCCCCGCCACTCACCGCTCACCCGCTGGTCCACCGGGTCAGGCTAGGCGCATCTCCGACGGGCACCTCGGGTGGGCACCTCGGGCGGGCACCTCGGACGGGCACCTCCGACCGCGGGGTGCCGGCCGGCATCCACCTTGCGGAGTACGTGTGCCCGTCACGGATCGGCCCTCCGGTTGACCCCCGCGCCCTGCGCGTTTCCCTACGCTGGGTTACGTGCAGCGCCTCTATGACTTCCTCCGCAGGCATCCCACCTGGGTCGACAGTTTCTGGGCCGTCGTCCTGTTCGGGCTCTCCTGCGTGAGTCTGACCAACCTCAACGGGGCGCCGGACCACCACGGATCGCTCCCGGTCGGACTCGCCGTCTCCGCCGTGCTCTGCCTGGTCGTCGCGCTGCGCCGACGCATGCCCGAGAAGATGCTGATCGTCGCCGCCGGCATGGGCCTGGCCCAGCTGGTCCTGGACGAACAGGCGATGATCGCCGACTTCGCCATGCTGGCGATCATCTTCACGGTCGCCGCCCTGGGCGCCCGCTGGGCCTCCCGCATCGGCCTGGCAGGCGGCCTGAGCGCGGGCACCCTGTCCACGATCCGCTGGCCGGACCACCACTCCGGTGCCCTCGGCAACATCGCGATAGCCGTCTTCCAGACCGTGCCCTTCGCACTCGCCTGGGTCCTCGGCGACTCCCTGCGCACCCGGCGCGCCTACTTCGCCCAGCTGGAGGAGCGCGCCGCCCGGCTGGAGAAGGAGCGCGAGGCGCAGGCCAAGGTCGCGGTCGCCGCCGAACGCGCCCGTATCGCCCGCGAGCTGCACGACGTGGTCGCGCACAACGTCTCGGTGATGGTGGTGCAGGCCGACGGCGCCGCCTATGTCCTCGACACCGCCCCGGACCAGGCGAAGAAGGCCCTGGAGACGATCTCCACCACCGGCCGTCAGGCCCTCGCCGAGATGCGCCGGCTGCTCGGCGTGCTGCGCACCGGCGAGCACAAGGAGGAGGGCGAGTACGTTCCGCAGCCCGACGTCGAACAGATCGACGAGCTGGTGGAGCAGTGCCGCAACTCGGGTCTGCCCGTCGACTTCAAGGTGGAGGGGACCCCGCGCCCGCTGCCCAGCGGTGTGGAACTGACCGCCTACCGCATCGTGCAGGAGGCGCTCACCAACACCCGCAAGCACGGAGGTCCGGACGCGGGCGCCAGCGTGCGCCTGGTGTACTTCGACGACGGCCTCGGACTGCTCGTCGAGGACGACGGCAAGGGTGCCCCGCACGAGCTGTACGAGGAGGGCGGCCTCGACGGCCGGGGCCACGGTCTGATCGGCATGCGGGAGCGCGTCGGCATGGTCGGCGGAACCCTGGACGCGGGCCCCCGCCCCGGAGGAGGCTTCCGCATCAGTGCCCTGTTGCCGTTGAAACCGGCCCACTGACACGCCCCCGAGACCGGCCCACCCGGCACGTGCCCGGCCCCAGCCCGCCCGACCCCCACCGACCGGAGGACCCCCGCCATGCCGATCCGCGTGATGCTCGTCGACGACCAGGTGCTGCTGCGCACCGGGTTCCGGATGGTGCTGGCCGCCCAGCCGGACATGGAGGTCGTCGCGGAGGCGGGTGACGGCGTCGAGGCCCTTCAGGTGCTGCGGTCGGCCGAGGTCGACGTGGTGTTGATGGACGTGCGCATGCCGAAGCTGGACGGTGTGGAGGCGACCCGCCGCATCTGCGCGGACCCGAACCCGCCGAAGGTGCTGATCCTGACCACCTTCGACCTCGACGAGTACGCGTTCTCCGGACTGAAGGCGGGCGCCTCCGGCTTCATGCTCAAGGACGTACCGCCCGGAGAGCTGCTCGCCGCCATCCGCGCCGTGCACAGCGGCGACGCCGTGGTGGCGCCGTCCACGACCCGCCGTCTGCTCGACCGGTTCGCACCGATGCTGCCGGGCGCCGGCGCCGGGCCCCGGCACAAGGAGCTGGACCGGCTCACCGACCGCGAGCGCGAGGTCATGGTGCTGGTGGCCCAGGGGCTGTCCAACGGGGAGATCGCGGCCCGGCTGGTGCTGTCCGAGGCCACCGTGAAGACCCATGTGGGCCGCATCCTGACCAAGCTGGGGCTCAGGGACCGGGTGCAGGTGGTCGTCCTCGCCTACGAGACGGGGCTCGTCCGGGCGGGCGGGCACGGCTGAGTCCACCACTGGCCCACCCCTGCCTGAGGATGCCCTCCAGGAAGTCGCTGCCGAGCCGGGCCACCGCCGTGGCGTCCATCTGGTGGAGGACGTAGCGGCCGCGGTGGCGGGGGTGATCAGGCGGGCCCTCTTCACAATGCCCAGGTGCCGGGATGTCTTCCGGCGGACTCATACCGTGGGACTGCGCCGGCTCGCTCGTGGTGAACGTACTGCGGGCCGGACTGCGGCAGATCTGCATCCGTGCCGGGCGGGACGGCGCGGCCGGCTGAAGGGACAGGCGTTCCAGGGAGAACGGGGAGGTCGGGCCCCTCGGGGTGCCCCGACCTCCCCGGCGTCCCGACGGCGTGACGCCCCGGCGTCCCGACGGCTCGACGCCCCGGCGTCCCGACGGCTCGACGCCCCGGCGTCTAAGCCCGGTCGACCTCCGGCAGCCGCTTCACGAACTCCGCCGCCGCCCTCTTCACGTCGTCCGCCGTCCACTCCAGGGCGGCGGCACGTACGGAGACCTCGGTGAAGGCCAGGCCCGGACCGCCGCGGTCCCAGGCGTGGGCGAACAGGAGTGTGCCGGTCTCCTCGCCCTGACGGATCGCCGTCCGCGCGAGGACGTCCGCCTCGTACGGCAGCCAGACCTGGAACTCGTGGGTGTGCGGCGGGTCGGGGTGCACCCGTGCCCACGGCAGACCCGCCGCCGCGAACCCCTCGCGCAGTGCGGCGGTCACCACACGCGCGTGGCGCACGTACTCCGGCAGCCGGGGCAGCTCCCGCTCCAGCCCGGCCAGGGCCGACAGCACCGTCGGGAACTGCTGGAAGAGCGCGCCGCCGTAGCGGTGCCGCCAGGTCCTCGCCTCGTCGACGAGGGTGCCGGGGCCCACGAGCGCCGCGCCGCCGTATCCGTCGAGGGACTTGTAGAACGACACGTAGACGCTGTCCGCGAGGCCCGCGATCTCCTCCAGCGGCCGGCCGAAGTGGACCGTGGTCTCCCACAGGCGCGCGCCGTCGAAGTGCACCACCGCGTCGCGCTCGTGCGCCGCCTCGACGACCTCGGTGAGCTCCTCGAAGGAGGGCAGGACGAAACCGGCGTCCCTCAGGGGCAGTTCGAGCATCAGCGCCCCGAAGGGCTCCTCGAAGGAACGCACCTCCTCGGCGGTCGGCAGCCGGGGCTCGCTCGTCACGTGCACCGGGCGCAACCCGCTGACCTCGCTGAACGCCTTCCGCTCGTGCACCTCGGGGTGGGCGAGCGCATGCAGGGCCACCGTCGGGTCGCCGACGCGGCCCGCCCAGCTGCGCAGCGCCACCTGCTGGGCCATGGTGCCGGTCGGAAAGAAGGCGGCGGCCTCCTTCCCCAGCAGTCCGGCGACCTTCTCCTCCAGCGCCTCGACGATCCCCGTGCCGTACATGTCCCCGGACTCGTCCAGGTCGTACAGGCGCTCCGCGCCGTCCAGCAGCGCCAGCCGCTCCCGGAGCGTGCCGAGGAACCCCGGGCGCGCCAGCACGCGCTCCGCGCCCCGGTGGACGGCGCTCCGGCGCTCCCGCAGCCCGCGTCGCAGCTCTCCGGGTGACTCCACCGGGCCTTCCCCGCCCTCCCCGGCAGGCTCTTCGGCACCCTGATCAGCGGTTCGCGCCATGTCCCCCTCCGCCCTCGTTCCCACCCCGGGATCATCCCCCGCGCCCGGCCCCCGCGGCACGCCGATTTACGGACCGGCGGCGACCTGCGGAAACCCACAGCCTGTGGACAACCGGCCGCCCCACCCCCCAATCGCGTTAACATGACGAGAAATCGTCCGGTACCCCGAGCGGACTGGAACGGGAAGGCCACCGTCGAGTGAGTACAGTCCAGCAGCCAGACCCCAAGGACCGCCCCGCGCGGCTCACCGTGGGCGTGGTCGGAGCCGGCCGCGTCGGGCCCGCGCTCGCCGCGTCGCTCCAGCTCGCCGGGCACCGCCCGGTCGCCGTCTCCGGGGTGTCCGACGCCTCCAGGCGGCGCGCCGAGCAGATGCTCCCGGAGGTGCCGCTCGTGCCGCCCTCCGAGGTGATGGAGCGTGCCGAGCTGGTGCTGCTGACCGTCCCGGACGACGCCCTGCCGGGGCTCGTCGAGGGCCTCGCCGAGACCGGCGCCGTACGCCCCGGCCAGCTGCTCGTGCACACCTCCGGGCGGTACGGCACCCGCGTGCTCGACCCCGCCCTGCGCGCCGGCGCGCTGCCGCTCGCCCTGCACCCCGCGATGACCTTCACCGGCACCCCCGTGGACGTCCAGCGCCTGGCCGGATGCTCCTTCGGGGTCAGCGCGCCCGAGGAGCTGCGGCTGGCCGCCGAGGCCCTGGTGATCGAGATGGGCGGTGAGCCCGAGTGGATCGCCGAGGAGATGCGCCCGCTCTACCACGCGGCTCTCGCCCTCGGCGCCAACCATCTGGTCACCCTCGTCGCCCAGTCCATGGAGCTGCTGCGCGCTGCGGGCGTCGGGGCCCCCGACCGCATGCTCGGCCCGCTGCTCGGCGCCGCCCTCGACAACGCGCTGCGCTCCGGCGACGCCGCGCTGACCGGTCCCGTCGCGCGCGGAGACGCGGGCACGGTCGCCGCGCACGTCTCCGAGCTGCGCAGGCACGCCCCGGGCGCCGTCGCCGGCTATCTGGCGATGGCCCGCGCCACCGCCGACCGGGCCCTGGCCCACGGACTGCTGAAGCCGGAACTGGCCGAGGACCTGCTCGGAGTCCTCGCCGACGGCATCGAAGGGGACGCCCGATGACCACCACCCTGCTGCGCACCGCCGAGGAGCTGCACGCGCGTGTGAGGCGCGGCCGCCGCGCCGTCGTGATGACCATGGGCGCCCTGCACGAGGGCCACGCCACCCTGATCCGCGCGGCGCGCAGGATCGCCGGGGGCGACGGCGAGGTCGTCGTCACCGTCTTCGTCAACCCGCTGCAGTTCGGCAAGGGTGAAGACCTCGACCGCTATCCGCGCACCCTGGACGCCGACCTGAAGATCGCCGAGCAGTCCGGCGCCGACGTGGTGTTCGCTCCCTCCGCGGACGAGGTCTACCCGGGCGGCGAGCCCCAGGTGCGGATCTCCGCGGGCCCGATGGGGGAGCGCCTGGAGGGCGCGTTCCGCCCCGGCCACTTCGACGGCATGCTCACCGTCGTCGCCAAGCTCCTCCACCTCACCCGCCCCGACGTGGCGCTGTACGGGCAGAAGGACGCCCAGCAGCTCGCTCTCATCCGCCGGATGGTGCGGGACCTGGACTTCGGTGTGGAGATCGTCGGCGTGCCCACCGTGCGCGAGGATGACGGGCTCGCCCTGTCCAGCCGCAACCGCTACCTCTCGCCCCAGGAGCGGCGCACCGCCCTCGCCCTGTCCCGCGCCCTGTTCGCGGGCCGCGACCGGCATGCCGCCCAGGAGGCCCTGCGCGCCCGTGCCCTGGAGGTGCCCGCCACCCACGCGCGTGCCGAGGCCCTGAGCGCCATAGGCGAGTCGCGTGCCGCCGCCGACGCGCACGCGGTCGCCAAGGCCGCGCCCGGCGGTCCCGCCGCCGTCCGGGCCGCGGCCCGGCTCGTCCTGGACGAGGCCGCCCAGCTGGACCCTCCGCTGGTCCTGGACTACCTGGCCCTGGTCGACCCGTCGGACTTCACCGAGGTCCCCGACGACTTCACCGGCGAGGCCGTCCTCGCCGTCGCCGCCCGGGTCGGGACGACCCGGTTGATCGACAACATCCCGCTCTCCTTCGGAGCACCCGAACCCGTCGACCCTCACGGAGCCGCCTCGTGAGCCAGCACAGGCACACCAGCACAGGCATACGACTGCACGCCCCCGCACCGGGCTGGTCCATCTCCGCGGACGTCGTGGTGGTCGGCTCCGGCGTGGCCGGCCTCACCGCGGCGCTGCGCTGCGACGCCGCCGGCCTGAACACGGTCGTCGTCACCAAGGCACGCCTCGACGACGGCTCCACCCGCTGGGCGCAGGGCGGCATCGCCGCGGCCCTGGGCGAGGGCGACAGCCCCGAGCAGCACCTGGACGACACCCTCGTCGCGGGCGCGGGCCTGTGCGACGACGAGGCCGTCCGCATCCTCGTCACCGAGGGCCCCGACGCGGTGCGGCGGCTCATCTCCACCGGCGCCCACTTCGACACCGACGACGAGGGCGGCATCCAGCTCACCCGCGAGGGCGGCCACCACCGGCGCCGTATCGCGCACGCGGGCGGCGACGCGACCGGCGCCGAGATCTCCCGGGCGCTCGTCGAGGCGGTACGCGCGCGTGGACTGCGCACGATCGAGAACGCGCTCGTCCTGGACCTGCTCACGGACGCCGACGGCCGCACCGCGGGCGTGACCCTGCACGTCATGGGGGAGGGCCAGCACGACGGCGTGGGCGCCGTGCACGCGCCCGCCGTGGTCCTCGCGACCGGCGGCATGGGCCAGGTCTTCTCCGCGACCACCAACCCCTCGGTGTCCACGGGAGACGGCGTGGCGCTCGCCCTGCGCGCGGGCGCCGAGGTCAGCGACCTGGAGTTCGTGCAGTTCCACCCGACCGTGCTGTTCCTCGGCCCGGACGCGGAGGGACAGCAGCCCCTCGTCTCCGAGGCGGTCCGAGGCGAGGGCGCCCACCTGGTGGACGCCGACGGGGTGCGCTTCATGGTGGGGCAGCACGAGCTGGCCGAGCTCGCGCCCCGGGACATCGTCGCCAAGGGCATCACGCGCCGAATGCAGGAGCAGGACGCCGAGCACATGTTCCTCGACGCCCGGCACTTCGGCGCCGACATGTGGGAGCACCGCTTCCCGACCATCCTGGCCGCCTGTCGCGCCAACGGCATCGACCCGGTCACCGAGCCCATCCCGGTCGCCCCGGCCGCCCACTACGCCTCCGGCGGCGTACGCACCGACTCCCACGGCCGGACCACCGTGCCGGGCCTGTACGCGTGCGGTGAGGTCGCCTGCACGGGCGTCCACGGCGCGAACCGGCTCGCCTCCAACTCCCTCCTGGAGGGCCTGGTCTACGCCGAGCGCATCGCCGCCGACATCGCGCGGGACCAGGCGGAGAACGGCCTCCAGGCGCGCGTTCCGCAGCCCGTCCCGTACTCGGAGAAGCCCGCGCACCCGCTCCTCGCCCCCGAGGCGCGCTTCGCGATCCAGCGGATCATGACGGAGGGCGCGGGCGTCCTGCGCTCCGCCGAATCCCTGGCCACGGCGGCCGACCAGCTCCAGCGGCTGCACACCGAGGCCCGCGACGCCCTCCACGAGAACGGCAAGACCGCCGAGCCCGGTGTCGACACCTGGGAGGCCACCAACCTCCTGTGCGTGGCCCGTGTCCTGGTCGCCGCCGCCCTCCTGCGCGAGGAGACCCGCGGTTGCCACTGGCGCGAGGACCGGGCCGACCGGGACGACGCGAACTGGCGGCGCCACGTCGTCGTACGGCTGAATCCCGACCGATCGCTGGCCGTGCACACCACCGACAACCCAGACTTCCCCCCGACCACGCAAGCGCACCGGCCTCAGGAGCAGTGACACAAGTGAGCACCGACGACCTTCCCCTCGCCCCGAACGGCGGCTGCGGCGACGGCTGCGCCTGCGGCGCCGACGGCGACGAGGAATACCTGGAGTGCGGGCTCGACCCCGCGCTCGCCCAGCTCCTGGCCGACGCCGGGCTCGACCCGGTGGAGGTCGAGGACCTGGCGAACGTCGCCATCCAGGAGGACCTGGACCACGGCGTGGACGTGACGACGGTCGCGACGATCCCCGAGGACGCGGTCGCCACCGGCGACTTCACCGCGCGCGAGGCGGGCGTCGTGGTGGGCCTCAGGGTCGCCGAGGCCGTGATCTCGGTCGTCTGCACCGACGAGTTCGAGGTCGAGCGGCACGTGGACGACGGCGACCGGGTGGAGGCCGGCCAGAAGCTGCTGACCGTCACCACCCGCACCCGCGACCTGCTCACCGCCGAGCGCAGTGCGCTGAACATCCTGTGCCGCCTGTCCGGCATCGCGACGGCCACGCGTGCGTGGGCGGACGCCCTGGAGGGCACCGGCACGCGCGTACGGGACACCCGCAAGACCACGCCGGGCCTGCGCTCCCTGGAGAAGTTCGCGGTGCGGTGCGGCGGCGGCGTCAACCACCGCATGTCCCTGTCGGACGCGGCCCTGGTGAAGGACAACCACGTGGTGGCGGCCGGAGGTGTGGCCGAGGCCTTCCGTGCGGTCCGGGAGATGTTCCCGGACGTGCCGATCGAGGTCGAGGTCGACACCCTGCACCAGCTGCGCGAGGTCGTCGACGCGGGAGCGGACCTGATCCTGCTGGACAACTTCACCCCCGGCGAGTGCGAGGAGGCGGTGGCGATCGTCGGCGGCCGCGCCCTGCTGGAGGCCTCGGGCCGTCTGACCCTGCAGAACGCCAAGGCGTACGCGGACACGGGTGTCGACTTCCTGGCGGTCGGGGCGCTCACGCACTCCTCCCCGATCCTGGACATCGGCCTGGACCTGCGAGCGGCGGAGTAGGTAGAGCCCCATGCTGCTGACCATCGACGTAGGCAACACGCACACCGTCCTCGGCCTGTTCGACGGTGAGGACATCGTGGAGCACTGGCGCATCTCCACCGACGCCCGCCGCACGGCCGACGAGCTGGCGGTCCTTCTCCAGGGGCTGATGGGCATGCACCCGCTGCTCGGCGAGGGCCTGGGCGACGGTATCGACGGCATCGCGATCTGCTCGACGGTCCCGTCCGTCCTGCACGAACTGCGCGAGGTCACCCGCCGCTACTACGGCGACGTCCCCGCCGTCCTGGTCGAACCCGGCATCAAGACGGGCGTGCCGATCCTGATGGACAACCCCAAGGAGGTCGGCGCGGACCGCATCATCAACGCGGTCGCGGCGGTCGAGCTCTACGGCGGCCCGGCGATCGTCGTGGACTTCGGCACGGCGACGACGTTCGACGCGGTCTCGGCGCGCGGCGAGTACGCGGGCGGTGTGATCGCCCCCGGCATCGAGATCTCCGTGGAGGCCCTCGGCGCCCGCGGCGCTCAGCTCCTCAAGATCGAACTGGCCCGGCCGCGCGCGGTGATCGGCAAGAACACGGTCGAGGCGATGCAGGCGGGCATCGTCTACGGCTTCGCGGGCCAGGTGGACGGCGTGGTCACCCGCATGGCGAGAGAACTGACGGACGACCCGGAGGCCGTCACGGTCATCGCCACGGGCGGCCTGGCTCCCATGGTCCTGGGCGAGGCGAAGGTGATCGACGAGCACGAACCATGGCTGACCCTGATCGGCCTACGGCTGGTCTACGAACGGAACGTGTCACGCATGGCCGGCTGAAGCACCCCCGAAAGGGGCACGGGGGACCGTGCGACCGGCCACGACGGCGTGGCATCCGCCGTCACAGCAATGCCCCCGGGGCGAGTCGGCGCACCGCGGCCCCCACCCGGGGGAACCTCAGAGCGACACGACACCGCTAACATGCCCCTTTTGTCCGATTAGCGGTAGCGTCACCGCATGCCCACGCCACACGGATCCCGAGGCGCCCTGGCCTTCGGCGCGGAGGAGCTGCGCGTGCTCCGCCGCGCCCTCGCCCTCGCCCTGAACCCCCGCACCGCTTCCGCCGAGGACGTCCAGGACTGCCTCCGCCTCGCCGAGTCCGTCGACGCGGCGGTGCGGGAGGGTGACCGCCTGAGGGCCTTCCTGCTGGCCGACCTCGCCCGCTACCGTGCCGCCCTGCCCGGCGCGGCAGGCGGCTACCTCGCCCTCCTCCGGGACGCCCTCCGTGCCGGCTACCGCCCGGCCCCGGACGACCTCGCCGCGCTGAGCACCCTGTGCGGCAACCCCCTGGCCGCCGCCCTGCTCGACCGCTGCCGGGACCTCGCCGAGTCCGGCGCACGCGCGCACCCCGCTCCCCGCAAGACCGCGGTCCCCGCCTGCCGAGGCCATCTGACGGCGCTTCCCGGCGGCCGTGCGAGCGAGGAGGAGCGACCCGACGAGCCCGACCGCAAACCCGAACGGAAGCCCGAGCGCAAGCCGGAGAAACCCGCTCCCGGCCGCGAGCCGCAGGCCCCGCGCCCGGCGCGCCGCCCGATCCCGACCCCCGGCGAGGTGTTCCCGCCGAAGCGGAAGCCGAGTCCCCCGGCCCACTCGCACCGGTCGCACGGATCCCGCGGGCAGCTCGCGGCGGGCTAGCCGGTCCGGCACATTCCGGTAACGCCCACCCGACCGGGATCCATCGGACACCATGGCTACTCTTGAGGAATGGACTACGTCTCCGCGCTCGTGCCCCCGGTCGTCATGGCCGTGTTCTTCGTCGGGCTCATCCGGCTGATCGTGAAGACCCAGGGCGGCGCCAACAAGGCCAAGGAGGACGCCGCCGTCGACGCGGCCCTCGCGCACGCGGAAAGCGCCCCCCGCAAGCCCCGGGACGCCGACGCCTGACCCGGCAGCGGCGGTCCCCGGGCGTTCCGGGGGCACCCCGTGCCACCCGGGCGCACGACTCATCCTCCGAGGTCATCCACTGAGCGTCTTTCGGAGTCGCGCGTCCTTTTTGTTGTGGTTTGTGACATAGGTGCCCGTTCAGCAAGCCATTGGCGACTTCTCCCACTATTGTGCTGAAGGTGCCTCGCCCATTGGGAGAACTCGAAGACGCGGTCATGACGCGGGTGTGGAAGTGGAACCGCCCGGTGACCGTTCGAGAAGTCCTGGAAGACCTTCAGCAGGAACGGTCCATCGCCTACACCACGGTGATGACCGTTTTGGACAATCTCCATCAGAAGGGCTGGGTCCGCCGGGAAGCGGAAGGCCGGGCCTATCGATATGAGGCGGTCTCCACCCGTGCCGCCTACGCGGCCGCACTGATGAACGACGCCTGGTCCCAGAGCGACAACCCCGCCGCCGCGCTCGTCGCCTTCTTCGGCATGATGAGCGAGGAACAGAGACAGGCACTCCGTGACGCGGTACGCATCGTGCAGGGCCCGGAGAGCAGGCAGGCGCCCCCGAGCGCCGAAACGGGCCCCGAGAACCCGGCCCGGACGCCCGAGGAGAACAACCCCGCCTCGGAGGAGGGCGACAGCGGGCGATAGCGTCCGCTCATGCCAGCGAAGAGCCCCGGAGCCACCGCAAAAGCCATCACCGTCCGGCGGGCCAGGACGAGCGATGTCCCGGCGGTGCGCCGTCTCCTCGACTCCTACGTCCGCCGCGGCATCCTGCTCGACAAACCCACCGTCACGCTTTACGAGGACATCCAGGAGTTCTGGGTCGCGGAACGCGACGACAACGGCGAGGTCGTCGGCTGCGGCGCACTGCACGTGATGTGGGAGGACCTGGCGGAAGTCCGCACACTCGCGGTGATGCCCGAGGCCAGGGGGCTGGGCGTCGGCCACCAGTTGCTGGAGAAGTTGCTGCAGACCGCCCGCTGGCTCGGCGTTCGCCGCGTTTTCTGTCTCACCTTCGAAGTCGACTTCTTCGGGAAGCACGGCTTCGTCGAGATCGGTGAGACGCCCGTGGACCAGGATGTCTACGCCGAGCTCTTGCGTTCCTATGACGAGGGCGTGGCGGAGTTCCTCGGTCTCGAACGGGTGAAACCGAACACCTTGGGCAACAGCCGGATGCTTCTGCATCTGTGATCGCCGGGCGATGGTCCGGCACTATTCGGCCGTGCTTCGGCCGGACGACCTTGCCCAGGTTCCCTATGTCCGAAACGCGCATGTTTCCGGTCTCCCGGCCGCCCGCCGGTCTCTCCCGGGGGTTTGTGTTTTTCCGGCAAAAGCGGTTTGCTTTCCGACGTACTGCAGTACTGCATATAACAGGGGACGCGAAACGGGCGGCACCGGCCGCAGACCCTCGGCCCTGAAGTTATCGATGAAAGGAAATCCGGTGGCACAGAAGGTTCAGGTCCTTCTTGTCGACGACCTCGACGGTGGCGAGGCGGACGAGACCGTTACGTTCGCGCTGGACGGCAAGACGTACGAGATCGATCTCACGACTGCCAACGCGGACAAGCTGCGCGGCCTTCTCGAGCCGTATGTGAAGGGCGGCCGCCGTACCGGAGGCCGTGCTTCGGGCGGGCGTGGAAAGGCCCGTGCCGCTTCCGCGGGCGGCCAGGACACCGCGCAGATCCGCGCCTGGGCGAAGGAGAACGGTTACGAGGTCAACGACCGTGGCCGTGTCCCGGCGACCATCCGCGAGGCCTACGAGAAGGCGATGGGCTGAGCGCTCGCGCGCCGCAGCCGGACCCGGTGGCACTGTGTGGCCACCGTGTCGACCAGCCGTACCAGATCGGGGGCGCCTCCACCGCCTCCCACGGCCGACAGCGTCGGCAGCGCCCGTTCGACCTCGCACCCCGGCTCGGGGGGCCGCAACCAGACGGCGGCCCCCTGTGAAACGGCCCGGTCCAGGGGAAGCGGCCGGGATCCCGGGGTGCCGGCCGGATCCGGGGGCACCGGACCCGGCGCACATGCCGGCGGCAGCGGTGCCTCCGTCCGCCCGCCCGTGCCGGTGGCCGTGAGGTCCAGGGCCAGCGCTCCCCACTCCAGCCAGTCGAGCAGCCCCGGCAGCTCCTCCGCACTGCCCGCCGCCACCAGCAGTCGCATCCGCCCGGCGCACAGCGCGACCGGGGACGCGGGCCCCAGATGTCTGAGCGCGGCGAAACCGGCCTCCGCGGGCACCTCCAGCACGTCGAAGCGCACCCCTGTGACCAGCCCCACCGGCTCTCCGGGCGCCGTCGCCCAGCCCAGCTCGCTCTCGTACCACTGACGCACCGCGGCGCTCGTGCCGAGATCGAGGGGCCGTCGCGGAACGGGCACCGGGTGGACCTTGGGGACCATGTACGGACCAACCTTCCGGGCCTCGGTCGAGTTACGCTGAGTGGCCGACCGATTGCTCCGAGTGACGAGAAGCGGGGCGTTCGGGAGCGTTCCGCGGCGCAAGGATGTTCGCCCGTAGCGGAGGGAAATGGTGCGCGCGGCATGGACTGTCGGTGCGGACGGGTAAGACATCCCTAGTGGGAGGGGGCGTTGCGCGGGAGAGGCTGTCTCACGTTCGCCATCGGCGTACTGGCGACTGGGGTATCTGCCTGGCCTGCGGGAACATCGTCTCGCACCATCGGGTTGGAGCAGATGTCGGCGTTCGGGGTCAGGAGGCCAAGGACGGTGTCGGCAGTTGGAATGAGCGGTCCCCGCTTGCGGGACTAAGCTGCGGAAGGACAGGGAGGGGAAGTTCCCCCCACTGCCTGACCGCTCTGAGGAGCGATTAACGATGTTCGAGAGGTTCACCGACCGCGCGCGGCGGGTTGTCGTCCTGGCTCAGGAAGAAGCCCGGATGCTCAACCACAACTACATCGGCACCGAGCACATCCTCCTGGGCCTGATCCACGAGGGTGAGGGTGTCGCCGCTAAGGCCCTGGAGAGCCTCGGGATTTCGCTCGAGGCGGTCCGCCAGCAGGTGGAGGAGATCATCGGCCAGGGCCAGCAGGCCCCGTCCGGGCACATCCCCTTCACCCCCCGTGCCAAGAAGGTCCTGGAGCTGTCGCTCCGCGAGGCCCTTCAGCTGGGCCACAACTACATCGGCACGGAGCACATCCTGCTCGGCCTGATCCGCGAGGGCGAGGGCGTCGCCGCCCAGGTCCTGGTCAAGCTCGGAGCAGACCTCAACCGTGTCCGCCAGCAGGTCATCCAGCTGCTGTCGGGCTACCAGGGCAAGGAGACCGCCGCCGCGGGCGGCCCGGCCGAGGGCACGCCCTCGACCTCCCTCGTCCTGGACCAGTTCGGCCGGAACCTCACCCAGGCCGCTCGTGAGTCCAAGCTCGACCCGGTCATCGGGCGCGAGAAGGAGATCGAGCGGGTCATGCAGGTGCTGTCCCGCCGTACCAAGAACAACCCGGTGCTCATCGGCGAACCCGGCGTCGGCAAGACGGCCGTCGTCGAGGGCCTGGCGCAGGCCATCGTCAAGGGCGAGGTGCCCGAGACCCTCAAGGACAAGCACCTCTACACCCTCGACCTGGGCGCGCTGGTCGCCGGCTCCCGCTACCGCGGTGACTTCGAGGAGCGCCTGAAGAAGGTGCTCAAGGAGATCCGCACCCGCGGCGACATCATCCTGTTCATCGACGAGCTGCACACGCTGGTCGGTGCGGGTGCCGCCGAGGGCGCCATCGACGCGGCCTCCATCCTGAAGCCGATGCTCGCCCGCGGTGAGCTGCAGACCATCGGTGCGACCACGCTCGACGAGTACCGCAAGCACCTGGAGAAGGACGCGGCCCTGGAGCGCCGCTTCCAGCCCATCCAGGTCGCGGAGCCGTCCCTGCCGCACACCATCGAGATCCTCAAGGGCCTGCGCGACCGTTACGAGGCGCACCACCGCGTCTCCATCACGGACGAGGCCCTGGTCCAGGCCGCCACCCTGGCCGACCGCTACATCTCGGACCGCTTCCTGCCGGACAAGGCGATCGACCTGATCGACGAGGCCGGATCGAGGATGCGCATCCGCCGGATGACCGCGCCGCCGGACCTTCGCGAGTTCGACGAGAAGATCGCGGCCGTCCGCCGGGACAAGGAGTCCGCGATCGACTCCCAGGACTTCGAGAAGGCGGCTTCCCTCCGCGACAAGGAGAAGCAGCTGCTCGCCGCGAAGGCCAAGCGGGAGAAGGAGTGGAAGGCCGGCGACATGGACGTCGTCGCCGAGGTCGACGGCGAGCTGATCGCCGAGGTCCTCGCCACGGCCACGGGCATCCCGGTCTTCAAGCTGACCGAGGAGGAGTCCAGCCGCCTGCTCCGCATGGAGGAGGAGCTGCACAAGCGGGTCATCGGCCAGAACGACGCCGTCAAGGCGCTGTCGAAGGCGATCCGCCGTACGCGTGCGGGTCTGAAGGACCCGAAGCGTCCGGGTGGCTCGTTCATCTTCGCGGGCCCGTCCGGTGTCGGTAAGACCGAGCTGTCCAAGGCGCTCGCCGAGTTCCTGTTCGGTGACGAGGACGCGCTGATCTCCCTCGACATGTCGGAGTTCAGCGAGAAGCACACGGTGTCGCGTCTCTTCGGCAGCCCGCCCGGATACGTGGGCTACGAGGAGGGCGGCCAGCTGACGGAGAAGGTCCGCCGCAAGCCGTTCTCGGTCGTCCTGTTCGACGAGGTCGAGAAGGCCCACCCGGACATCTTCAACTCGCTGCTGCAGATCCTGGAGGACGGTCGTCTGACCGACTCCCAGGGCCGGGTCGTCGACTTCAAGAACACGGTCATCATCATGACGACCAACCTCGGCACCCGGGACATCTCCAAGGGCTTCAACCTCGGCTTCGCCGCCGCGGGTGACACGAAGACCAACTACGAGCGCATGAAGAACAAGGTCTCGGACGAGCTCAAGCAGCACTTCCGGCCCGAGTTCCTCAACCGCGTCGACGACGTGGTCGTCTTCCCGCAGCTGACCCAGCAGGACATCCTGCGGATCGTCGACCTGATGATCAGCAAGGTCGACGAGCGGCTCAAGGACCGGGACATGGGCATCGAGCTCGCCCAGTCCGCGAAGGAGCTGCTGGCGAAGAAGGGCTACGACCCCGTGCTGGGCGCCCGGCCGCTGCGCCGCACGATCCAGCGGGAGATCGAGGACACCCTGTCCGAGAAGATCCTCTTCGGGGAGCTGCGTCCGGGCCACATCGTGGTCGTCGACACGGAGGGCGAGGGCGACGCCCAGACGTTCACCTTCCGTGGCGAGGAGAAGTCGGCCCTGCCGGACGTTCCGCCGATCGAGCAGGCGGCCGGTGGCGCCGGGCCGAACCTGAGCAAGGACTGACCCCTTCGGGGTGAGTGGAGGGGCTGCCCCGGGACTACGGTCCCGGGGCAGCCCCTTTTCCGTGCGGTCACAGCACGCTGGCGGTCTTCTCGATGACGGGGGGCACGGCAGGAGATCGCGGAAGTGGGAGGTGCATGCCGTAGATCGTCAGATGGCTGTGCCTGGTGGCGGTGCGGGCGAGGCTGCGCTGCTCGAAGGCCGGGTCGGTGCCGCCGGTCGGCGGGGTGCGGGCGATCAGCTCGTCGATCTTCGCAACGCCTCCTCCCGTACGTCCCGGACACGTGCCCGGGTGGCCGTACCGGCCGCCGCGTCCCGGGGCCATCCGGTCACCGTGCCGTCCCGTCGCCCGAGTGGGCCTGCGTGACCAGGTCGATCGCGACCTCGAGGACCGCCTGCCGCTTGGCCTCCGGGTCGGCCTCGACCTCCTGCAGGACGAACATCCCCGCGTGCATCGTGAACAGTGCGCTGATGCAGCGGACCTGGTCGGTCAGGGAGGCGTCCGGATCCCGGATGATGTCCCCCATCTCGAGCATCCGGTCCTTGAACTGGTTGCCGATGCTCAGCTCGCGGATCGTGGCCTGGTTCTCCTGCATGAAGCGGAAGAGCGGCGCCGCACCGGTCAGCGCCTCGCTGTAGCGGCGCAGCACCTCCTGCTTGGTCTTCAGGGTGTGCGGCTGCGCCTTGCCCCACTCGATGAGCTCCTCGATCGGGCGGGTCAGGTCCTCGAAGATGCTGACCAGGATTTCTTCCTTGGTCTTGAAGTGGTAGTAGAGCGCGGCCTTGGTGACGTCCAGGCGCTCGGCGATCTCCCGCAGGGAGGTCTTCTCGTAGCCCTGCTCGGCGAAGAGGTCGAGGGCCACGTCCTGGATGCGCTGGCGGGTGTCCCCGCGCCGCTGCCGCTTGGTGCCGTCCATGGTGGTGCCGCCCATCCTCGTACTCCTCGCCCTTCCGGAGAGCCTGTGCACAGGCCTCCTGGCCGAGCCTACGAAACTTACTTGACGCCCGGCTAGTTACTGGCTACCTTCCCCAGTGTAGTGAACTAGCCGGACGGCAAGTAAGAAGCCGGACGGCCGGCAGTACCAAGGGGAGTTGGGGACCATGGCGGACAGCGCGGCGCCGGCCGCCGGCGGCGAGAAGAGCGAGAAACAGCCTCGGAGCATACGGGTCGTCCTGCTCGCACTCATGATCACGATGATGCTCGCGATGCTGGACAACATGATCGTGGGCACGGCGATGCCGACCATCGTGGGCGAGCTGGGCGGCCTCGAACACCTGTCGTGGGTGGTGACCGCGTACACCCTGGCCACCGCCGCCGCCACTCCGCTGTGGGGCAAGCTCGGCGACATGTACGGGCGCAAGGGCTCGTTCATGACGTCGATCGTGATCTTCCTGGCCGGATCGGCGCTCAGCGGCATGGCGCAGAACATGGGCCAGCTCATCGGCTTCCGGGCCGTCCAGGGCCTCGGCGCCGGCGGTCTCATGGTCGGCGTCATGGCCATCATCGGCGATCTGATCCCGCCGCGGGAGCGCGGCAAGTACCAGGGCATGATGGCCGGCGTCATGGCGCTCGCGATGATCGGCGGTCCGCTGGTCGGCGGCACCATCACCGACAACTGGGGCTGGCGCTGGGCCTTCTACATCAACCTGCCGCTCGGTGTCGTGGCGCTCGTCGCCATCAGCGCGGTGCTGCACCTGCCGAAGAAGCGCTCCCAGACCCGCGTCGACTACCTCGGGGCCGCGCTGCTGACCGTCGGCATCACCTCGATCGTGCTGGTCACCACCTGGGGCGGGAGCCAGTACGCCTGGACGTCCGCGCGGATCATGGAGCTGATCGGGATCGGTGTCGCCGCGCTCGTCGGATTCGTGTACTGGCAGACCAGGGCCGCCGAGCCGGTCGTGCCGCTGCACATCTTCCGCAGCCGGAACTTCTCGCTGATGTCGACGATCGGCTTCATCACCGGGTTCGTGATGTTCGGTGCGACGCTGTTCCTGCCGCTGTACCAGCAGGCCGTGCAGGGGGCGTCCGCGACCAACTCCGGGTTGCTCCTGCTGCCCATGCTCGGCGCCATGCTCGTGGTGTCGATGATCGCGGGGCGGGTCACCACCAACAGCGGCCGGTACAAGGTGTTCCCGGTGGTCGGCAGTGTGCTGATGATCGTGGGCCTGTTCCTGCTGTCGCAGATGGACACGGGGACCAGCCGGTTCACCTCCGGTGTGTACATGGCCGTGCTGGGTGCCGGGATGGGCTGCCTGATGCAGATCACCATGCTGGTGGCGCAGAACAGCGTCGAGATGCGGGACATGGGCGTCGCGTCCTCCTCCACCACCCTCTTCCGTACGCTCGGCTCCTCCTTCGGCGTCGCGATCATGGGCGCGCTGTTCAACAACCGGGTCCAGCACGTGATGGCCGAGCGGGCCGGTGCGCTGGGGTCCAAGGTGACCGAGAAGTCGGCGTCGCTGGACGCGAAGAGCATGGAGAAGCTGCCGACGGCCGCGCGGGAGGCGTACCAGTACGCGGTGTCCGCGGGGACGCACTCGGCGTTCGTGCTCGGCGCGGTGGTGGCCGTGGTGGCGCTGGCGGCGGCGGTGTTCGTGAAGGAGGTCCCGCTGCGGGGGGCGGGCCCGGACAAGCAGGCCGGAGGTGCGGCTGGGGACGCCGCGGATGTGCCGCCGGCGGTTGCAGAGGCCGTCTGACCGGCACGGGCTCCGGCTCGAGGCCCCCGGGTGCTTCGGGGTGGGGTCAGCTGGTCGACGGTGGCAGCATGGGGAAGCTCCCGGTGGCCGTCGGAGCGTGTTCCGGCAGCCACAGCACCGCCACCGCCCCTTCGGCCGGCACCTGCTCCGGCACCCCGGGCGCCCGGATGTTGCGGAACGTCAGCCGGGCGCCCAGCACCCGCGCCTGCCCCGCGGCGATCGTCAGGCCCAGGCCATGGCCCTGGCCCGAGCGGTCCGATCTGCCGGTACGGAACCGGCTCGGGCCCTCGGCCAGCAGCTCCTCGGGGAAGCCGGGCCCGTGGTCCCGTATCCGGATCACCCGGCCCTCGACGGACACCTCGATGGGCGGCTTGCCGTGCCGTGCCGCGTTCGTCAACAGGTTGAACAGCACCCGCTCCAGACGGCGCGGATCCGTGGTCACCTCCGACTCGTGGATCACCCTGACCTCGACGTCCGCGTCCTTCGCGGCCACCCGCCGGGTCACGAACTCGCCCAGCAGGATGTCCTGCAGCTCCGCCCGCTCGGAGGCACCGTCCAGACGGGCCACCTCCAGCACGTCCTCGACGAGGGTGCGCATGGCCTTCGCACGGTCCAGCACCAGTTCGGTGGGACGGCCCGGCGGCAGCAGCTCCGCCGCCGTGAGCAGGCCCGTGACCGGCGTACGCAGCTCGTGCGCGATGTCCGCCGTGACCCGGCGCTCCGCCTCCAGCCGCTGCTGCAACGCGTCCGCCATCGCGTCCACCGCCCGCGCCAGGTCGTCCGTCTCGTCGCGTACGACACCGCCGATGGCGTCCCGCACGCGCACGTCCGTCTCGCCCTTGGCGACCCGGTTCGCCGCGGCCGCCGCCTTGCGCAGCCGCCCCGACAGCTGCCCGCCGATCAGCACACCGAGGGCGGAGCCGCCGAGGACCACCGCGATCGAACCGATGATCAGGGCCTGGTCGAGGTCCTTGATCACCCCGACACTGCGGTCCGTGCGGATGTGCAGGGACAACACCCGGCCGTCCTTGAGCGGTACGGCGGCCCAGGTGTCCGGCACCCCGTCGCCGTCCCAGGACGCGAAGGTGGCGCTCCTGTCCTGCATGACCTTCTCCAGCAGGTCCTGCGGGATGGCCGGATCGTCGATCTTGGTTCCGAAGGTCTGGGTGCGCCCGGTCTCGTACATCCGCTGCGCCACCCGGATGCGCTCGAAGGCGAGGTCGCGTGCGCTGTTCAGCATCGACACCTGCGCCGCGTTGTGCACCACCAGGCTGAGCGCGATCGCGACCAGCGCCCCGACCAGGGCGATCGCCGCGCTGAGCTTCCATCTCAGACCGGTGCGTATGGCCGCGTCCTCGGGGACGAGGCGGCCGATGATCCCCCGCATGCTCCTGTCCCCGCTCACGCCTTCAACTTGTAGCCGAAGCCGCGGACCGTCTCGATCCGGTCCTGGCCGATCTTGGTGCGCAGCCGCTGCACATGGACGTCGACGACACGGGTGTCCCCGCCCCAGCCGTAGTCCCACACCCGCTCCAGCAGCTTGTCGCGCGACAGCACGGTGCCGGGCGCCGAAGAGAACTCGAGCAGCAACCGCATCTCGGTCGGCGTCAGGGCCACCGGCTGCCCGGCCCGCCGGACCTCCATGCCCTCGGTGTCGACCTCCAGGTCACCGAAGGTGAGCACCCCGTCGTCCCCGGGCGAGGTGTCCTCGCCCGCCCGGCCGGCACCGCTCGCGTGCCCGAAGCGGCGCAGCACCGCACGGATGCGCGCCACCAGCACGGCCCCGTCGAAGGGCTTGGTCACGTAGTCGTCGGCGCCCGCCTCCAGGCCGAGCACCACGTCGATCGAGTCCGCGCGCGCGGACAGCATGATCACCGGCACGGTCGACTCGTCGCGGATGCGCCGGCACAGGCTGACCCCGTCGAGGCCGGGAACCATCACGTCCAGCAGGGCGATGTCGGGGCGGCGGGCGCGGAACGCCTCCAGTCCCGACAGACCGTCGGGCATGGCGGTCACCGCGAAACCGTCCCGCTCCAGTGCGAGCTGGGTGGCCTCGCGGATGACGTCGTCGTCCTCGACGAACAGGACGTGTGTCTGCTCTGCCATCCGCTGCTCTCAGTAGGGGTCGCTGTCAGTTCTTGGTGGGGGCGGCGGTACCGCTGTTGCCCACCGCGTTGCTGTACACGTTGCGTGTACGGGAGATCTCGGCGAAGTGACTGGTCCTCCAGCTGTAGGTGATCACTTCCTCGCTGGACGGGTACGACACCGGGTCGCCCTTCTGGTACATCTGCTGGGTCACCACCAGGTCGCCGCGGTCGATCTCCGCGTAGACCGGCGGCTCCTCGGCCTTGAACACATTCTGGTACCTGTGGTTCTTCATCCGGTACACGTACGAGCCGACCCCGACCGCGTCACCGCACGTCATCACGTTGACCACGATGTCGTCGACGTCGCCGCCGGTGAGGTCGCCATAGGACACGTCGACCGGATACTCGTCGGCCACGCAGGGCTTCAGGTCCTCCTTGACCACCCTGGCGACCTGCGGGTCGTCCTTGACGATCTTCACCACCTCGGCTCGCGTGGGCTCCTTGGCGGTGGGTGAGGGCGAGGGTGACGGCGTGGCGGCACCCACGATCATCGGGTCGCTTCCCGCGGGACCCTCGTCCCGGGCGCCCGTGCCGCCGGTGGCGCAGGCGGCGACGAAAAGCCCGAGGGCGGCGACCACGGCCATCGCCGCCGTCACCGCCTTCAGGGCTCCGCTGGGCTGTATGGCCCTGGTACCTAGGCCGCGCAACGCTCCCGCTCCTCACGCTCCAGCGCGCGTGCGTCCAGGTCGCGTGCCTCCAGCTCCTCCCGGAGCCGGGCGAGCGCCCGGTGCAGCGTGCTCTTGACCGTACCGGCCGACATGCCGAGGGCGGCGGCCGTCTCCTCCGTGGACATCTGCTCCCAGTGTCGCAGCACGACGACACTGCGCTGCTTGGGAGCGAGCACCTTCAGGACGTCCATCAGCAGGGCGCGGTCCGCGTGCTGCTCGGTGGAGTCCTCGACCGACGCGTCCGGGAGCTGCTCGGTGGGGACCTCCTCCAGTTTGCGCGCACGCCACCACTCGGTCCGCGTGTTGATCATGACGCGGCGCAGGTAGGCGTCGGCCAGCCGCTTGTCGGCGATGCCGTCCCAGCGGCCGTAGGTGCGCACCAGTGCGGTCTGCAGCAGGTCCTGGGCGTCGGTGGGGTCGGGGACCAGTCGGCGCGCGCTGCGCAGCAGCGCGTCCTGCCGGGTGCGTACGTACTCCTCGAACTCGAGCACCTCACCGTGCGCCATTCCAACCGCCTCCGATCCCCGTGTCCGACCCTTGGTCCGGCTGCGTCCCGCAGCCCGGCCGGTTTCTCACACCTCAAACGGGCTCGTCACGAGCCCGGGTGCCACGCTTGCGGCGGCACGCATATGAAGTTACGGACGAGTTGTCACGGCGTTGTCCGTTCCAGGCGTCGGAGAGCACTCGGCTGTCCGTCGGTTGTGTAACAGGTGGAGGAACGGGGTAAAGGCAGACGGGAGTTGGGGTTGGTATGGGGTGATTTGTCGAGTGAATCGACGGCGGGACGCTGTGATGTGGCAGGGGCGCTGCTGTGACGGAGCCAGGGACCGGCTGTGACGTCACCGAGCGGGACGCTCGGTGGGATCAGGTGAGGGGCAGGCGGTAGAGGCGGCCCGGGAGGGGTTCCACCAGGCCGTCGGAGACCAGGCCGTCCAGGGCGCGGGCGCGCTGGACGGGGTCGTCCCACACACGGTCCAGCACCGACTGCGGCACCGGGCCCACGGCCTCCCGCAGCACGGCCAGCAGCCGGCCGCGCACCTGACGGTCGGTGCCCGCGTACGTCTGCCCGCGGCGCGGCGGACCGTCGTGCTCGGGCTTCCCGGCCAGCCGCCAGGCGCAGTGTGTGGCGATCGGGCAGCGGTGACAGTTCTCGTTCTTCGCCGTGCAGATCAGCGCGCCCAGTTCCATCGAGGCGGCGGCCCAACGGGAGGCGGTGCGCTCGTCGTCCGGCAGCAGTTCGCGGGCGAGCCTGCGCTCGGCGGCGGTGGTGGCGTTCGGCGGGTACTGCACGCCGGTGACCGCGCGGGCCAGGACCCGGCGCACATTGGTGTCGAGCACCGGGTGCCGCTGGCCGTAGGCGAACGACGCGACGGCGGCGGCCGTGTACTCGCCGATGCCGGGAAGGGCGAGCAGTTGGCCGTGGTCGGCGGGGACGTCGCCGCCGTGCCGTTCCGTTATGGCGACCGCGGCGCCGTGCAGGCGCAGGGCGCGGCGGGGGTAACCGAGGCGGCCCCAGGCGCGGACGGCCTCACCGGGGGGCTCCTGGGCCAGGTCGGCGGGGCGGGGCCAGCGGCTGAGCCACTGCTCGTAGACGGGCAGGACACGGCTCACCGGCGTCTGCTGCAGCATGAACTCACTGAC
The DNA here is from genome assembly GCF_059510295.1 of Streptomyces sp. PTL18. Taxonomy (NCBI): domain Bacteria; kingdom Bacillati; phylum Actinomycetota; class Actinomycetes; order Kitasatosporales; family Streptomycetaceae; genus Streptomyces; species Streptomyces sp. PTL18. The sequence goes on from NZ_JCAJZO010000014.1 coordinate 182,000, forward strand.
CATCACGCCCCAGGGCCCGGCCTCCGGGCGCCGCCACGGAAGATCACGGGCGTGCTGCTCGAACCAGGCGATGACCGGGCCGTGCAGGGCCGTGCCGGGGGCTTGGCCGGTGGCGGTGGAGCCGGAGGTGTCGTCGGTCTGGGCGGGGGCGGTGGCGGGGGCGGTGGGTGCAGTCATGGCGTAGTCGATCCTGCCATGCCGGGGGTGGTCGGGTGGGGGACCGGCTCGGGGTGGTTTTTCCCGGGATGACCTCTCGTGGCCCCTGGCGGCGCGGCCGGGGCGGGGGTGCGTCCCCTGCCGCGGCGGATGCCGGGCGCGCACCTTCCCGCGTGCGTCCGGCGGCGGTTGCCGGCACCGCCCCGAGGGCCGCGGCTCGGCCGGCGCGGTTCTCCGAGATGATGATCAGGAAAAGTTGTGGCCCTGGCGGTGGGTGGGGCCGGGTGTGGGGGAGATCTCTCGTACAGTTTGCGCCGTGGGATCTCTGCGCAATCCGGTCGGGCCGCTTCCCTCCTCCATCTACTGGCGACGGAGGGCCGTAGTGCTGTCCGTGGTCGCCCTGTTGGCGCTCCTCGTCGTGTGGGTGGTCACCTCCTCCGGCGGCGGCGGGAGGAACAAGGCGGACGGCTCGAACGGCAAGCATCCCACGTCGTCGATCACACCGGGTCCGTCCGGTACGGGGCCCGCGATCAGTCAACACCCGGGCGGGCGCGACGAGTCGGGCGGTGGAGGGGGTTCCGGGTCCGCCGGACCGTCGGGCTCCGGGACCTCCGCCGGCACGGGCGGCGCCGGATCGGGTGGCTCGGACGACGGGACCGGGGGCGGTGGTGGCGGCGGCTCTTCCGCCGACCGGCTTCCCGCAGGCGGCGGCGCCTCCCTGCCCGACTGCACATCGAGCACGGTGCAGTTGACCCTGCGGAGCCTGCACAACGCCTACGGGCCCGCGGACACCCCCACCTTCGAGCTGATCGCCAAGAACACCACCGGCAGCGACTGCAAGGTCGACCTCGGCCCCAAGTACGCCGTGCTGACGATCACTCAGGCGGGGACCGGCACCCCCTTCTGGACGTCGGCGGACTGCCCCGGCGGCTCGGGCGCCGCGCTGTTCCGGGTGCCCGCGAACGAGCAGGTCACCTACAGCGTGCAGTGGGACCGCAAGCACAGCGCACCCAACTGCGCGACGCCACCGGCCGGTTCCGCGACGGCGGGCACCTACCTGGTCGAGGCGAAGGTCCCCGGCTTCCCGAAGACCCAGACGTCGTTCGTGCTGTCCAAGGACTGAGGTCCGGTATCGGCGCAACGGGGCCGGTAGCAGCCGTCGATCCGGGCGCAGCACTCGATGCGGCGAGCTGAGCCGCGCGGTGCCGTGGGACGGGGTGCCGTGGGACGCGGTGCCCGGTACGGCGCCGTGCCCCCGTTCCGGCTCGGCCGTCGGTCAGACGTACCGCTCGAGGATCGAGGACTCAGCCAGTCGCGACAGCCCCTCGCGTACGCTCCGCGCCCGGGCCTCGCCCACGCCGTCCACCGTCTGCAGGTCGTCCACGCTGGCCGCGAGCAGTTTCTGCAGGCCGCCGAAGTGCTCCACCAGGCGTTCGATGATCGCGCCGGGCAGGCGCGGGACCTTCGCCAGGAGGCGGAAGCCGCGCGGGGACACTCCCGAGTCGAGCGCCTCGGGGGAGCCGGTGTACCCGAGCGCCTTGGCGACCGTGGACATCTCCAGGAGCTCCGCGTGGCTCAGGGCGTCCAGTTCGGCCAGCGCCTCCTCGACCGTGCGGGAACGCTTGGCGGTCGGTTCCGGCACGTAGTCGCGGACCACCAGTTCGCGCTCGGGCTCCACGCCCGCGATCAACTCGTCGAGCTGCAGGGCGAGCAGACGGCCGTCCGTGCCCAGCTCGACCACGTACTCCGCGATCTCGGTGGCGATACGGCGCACCATCTCCAGCCGCTGCGCCACCGCGGAGACGTCCCGGACCGTCACCAGGTCCTCGATCTCCAGCGCGGACAGCGTCCCGGCCACCTCGTCCAGGCGGAGCTTGTACCGCTCCAGGGTGGCCAGGGCCTGGTTCGCGCGGGACAGGATCGCCGCCGAGTCCTCCAGGACGCGGCGCTGCCCGTCGACGTACAGCGCGATCAGCCGCATCGACTGCGAGACGGAGACCACCGGGAAGCCGACCTGCTTGCTCACCCGGTCCGCCGTGCGGTGCCGCGTGCCGGTCTCCTCCGTCGGGATCGTGGGGTCCGGGACCAGCTGCACACCGGCCCGGAGGATCTTGGACAGGTCCGAGGAGAGCACCAGCGCGCCGTCCAGCTTGCACAGTTCCCGCAGGCGCGTCGCCGTGAACTCGACGTCCAGGACGAAACCGCCGGTGCACATCGCCTCGACGGTCTTGTCCGAGCCGAGCACGATGAGACCACCGGTGTTGCCGCGGAGCACGCGCTCCAGGCCGTCACGCAGAGGCGTGCCGGGTGCCACGGCGCTCAGCGAGGCGCGCATCAGGCGATCGGAACCGGCACTCCCACCGGACTTTCCGGGAGCTGCTGCCCGGTCGTTGGCTGCCACTGCACTCCTCGGGTCGCAGGTTCTGGGGCACTCCCGTGTCGCACACGCGGTCGTACGGACAGGCGAGACCAGGGGAAAGTCTACCGGCGGTCCTCTTCGTCCCGTGGGGCCTCACGGCGACGGGAGCGGGGCAGGACCCGCAGCGCGTCCCCCACGTCCGCCACTTCCAGCACCTTCATCCCGGCCGGGATCCTCCCCGGATCGGCCGGTACGAGCGCGTGCGTGAAGCCCAGGCGGTGGGCCTCGGCCAGGCGCCGCTGGACACCCGTGACCCGTCTCACCTCCCCGGCGAGTCCGACCTCGCCGATCGCGACCAGGTTCTTCGGCAGCGGGGTGTCGCTCGCGGCGCTCGCCAGCGCCAGCGCGACCGCCAGGTCGGCGGCCGGCTCGGACAGCTTCACCCCGCCGACGGTCGCGGAGTAGATGTCCCGCTTGCCCAGGGCGCTGATCCGGCCGCGCTGTTCCAGCACGGCGAGCATCATCGAGACGCGGGAGGTCTCCAGGCCGGACGTCGTACGCCGCGGTGAGGGGATCTGCGAGTCGACGGTCAGGGCCTGCACCTCGGCCACCAGGGGGCGGCGGCCCTCCAGGGTGACGGTGAGGCAGGTGCCGGGGACCGGCTCGTCGCGGCGGGTCAGGAACAGGCCGCTCGGGTCCGCCAGCCCCGTGATGCCCTCGTCGTGGAGCTCGAAGCAGCCGACCTCGTCCGTGGCGCCGTAGCGGTTCTTGACGCCCCGGACGAGACGCAGACGCGCGTGCCGGTCGCCCTCGAAGTGCAGGACGACGTCCACGAGGTGTTCCAGCAGGCGCGGACCGGCGATGGCGCCGTCCTTGGTGACGTGACCCACCAGGAGGGTGGCCATGCCGCGCTCCTTGGAGGCGCGGATCAGGGCCCCGGCGACCTCCCGCACCTGGGCCATGCCGCCGGGCGCGCCGTCGATCTCGGGGGAGGCGACGGTCTGGACGGAGTCCAGGATCAGGAGCGACGGCTTGACCGCGTCCAGGTGGCCGAGGACGGCCGCGAGGTCCGTCTCCGCCGCCAGGTAGAGGTGGTCGTGGATGGCTCCGATGCGGTCGGCGCGCAGCCGCACCTGGCTCGCGGACTCCTCGCCGGTCACGTAGAGGGTGCGGTGTTCGTCGCTCGCCGCCTTGGCCGCGACGTCGAGCAGCAGCGTGGACTTGCCGACCCCCGGCTCGCCCGCCAGCAGCACGACCGCGCCCGGTACGAGTCCGCCGCCGAGGACGCGGTCCAGTTCGGGCACACCGGTGGAGCGGGCGGTGGCCTGCCGCCCGTCGACCTGGCCGATCGGCACGGCGGAGGTGGTCACCCGGCCCGGTGCCGTCGTCCGCACGGCGGGCGCGCCGTACTCCTCGATCGTCCCCCAGGCCTGGCACTCGGGGCAGCGGCCGAGCCACTTGGCCGTCTGCCAGCCGCACTCGTTGCAGCGGTAGGACGGCCGGTCCTTGGAGGTCTTCGTACGGGCAGCCATGCACGAAACCGTAGCGGGGGCCACTGACAACGGGCCCGGCGCCCGTGGCGGAGGGGCGCTCCTCGGTCCGCACCCACAAGCCGGCGGCCCTCCCCGCGGAACGACCCGGGGGGGGCGCGGAATACATCGCTCCTGTCCCCTTATGAGGGATCGTTTCACCCGTACGGAGTAAAAGTGCTCAAGGAGGAAGAAGGTGCCGGTCATCGCCGCCTACGGTCGCACGGGTGATGAGCAGCAGGCCGGAGATCCCGACGCACGCCACCGGCGCACACCCGGCGCGCGAGGACGCGCGCCAGCGGGCAAGCGCCTCCTGTGGCGCGACCCCTCGCACCCTGGCGCAGCGCCTGCCCGCGCGCTACGACCCCTATGTGGACGGACTGTTCACCTACTGCCTGTCCGTGCTGTGTGATCACGACGCGGCGACCGAGGCCCTCGGGGACGCCCTGGCGCTCGCCGAGCGCCGCGGCACCCGCGGTCCGCGGTCCCACGACGACCACCGCGCCTGGCTGTACGCCCTCGCCCGCTGGTCCTGCCTGCGCCGCCTCGCCGAGGCGCGACGGCACCGCAGGGCCGGGCGCGACCGCGACTCCCGGGCGACCGCCCAGGCCGCCGACCGGCGCGCCGCCCGGACTGTCGGCGCCACCCCCGAGCCGACCGAGGAGTACGAGGAGCTGCGCCGCCGCGAGCTCGCCCAGCTCGCCTGGCCGGAGGCGGCCGGCACCACCCCCGAGCAGCGCGAAGCGCTCGAACTCGCGGTGCGTCACCAGCTCCCCGCCCGCGAGATCGCCGCCGTGCTCGGCCTGGACCCCACCGCCGCCCGCGACCTGCTGGCCTCCGCCGCCTGCGAGGTGGAGCGCACCCGCGCCGCCCTCGCCGTCGTCGAGACCGGCACCTGTCCGGGCGTCTCCCGGCTCACCGGCGACCACCGGCTCGTTCTCAGCGCCGCCCTGCGCCGCGAACTCGTCCGGCACGTCGACGACTGCCCGCGCTGCCGCCGCACCGCCGAGCGCGCCGTTCCCGGCAGCTGGCCCGGCACCAGCGTCACCCCCGCCGCGCTACCCGTCCTCCAGGCCCCGCGCGCGGCCCTGCAGTCCGCGATGACGCACGCCGCACGCGCGCGTGGCGGCGCCCCCCGCTTCGACCGGCGCGGTTTCCCCCTGGACCCGAAGGACCACGCCGCCCGCCGTGACCGCCTCCGCGCGCGTGCCGTCACCACGACCGTCGTCGCCACCGTGGTCGCCGCCCCCGTGCTCGCCCTGTGGGCCGCCTACCGCGGCCCCCTCACCGGCGAGGCCGCCGACGGCCGCCCGGCCACCGCGCGCGAGGTTCGGGACACCGCGTCGCTCGGCGGCGGGGGAGCGGGTGGCTACGAGAACGCGGGCAACGCCGGCGCGAGGCCCGGCGGCCGCTTCCCGGGCAAGGACGGCCGCGCGCCCGACGTCTCCGTGGAGGTCGTCGGCGTGGCGATGGGCGCCCCCGAGCAGGGACACCTGGCGGTGGCGGCCCGCAACGACGGCACCACCACCCTGATCACCCTCACGGCGTCCGGCAGCGCACCGCTCCAGTGGTCCGTGACGACGGGCGCCTCCTGGCTCTACCCGAACCAGTCCTCGGGCACCCTCGACCCCGGCGCGTCGTTCACGGTCCGGGTCCTCGTGGACCACCTCCGCGAGCCCTCCGGCCCCTGGCGCGCGCAGGTCGCGGTGGCCCCCGCGGGCGCCGTCGTCACGATCGACGGCTACGGCGCGGCCGGCCCGTCCGCCCCGGGCCCCACCCCCACCCGTACCGCCCCGTCCGACCCCTCGCCGACCGCTCCGCCGCCCGGCTCCGGCCCGACCCCCGGCGACCCGACCCCCACCGGTCCGCCGAGCTCCACCCCGTCGCCCTCCGACCCGCCGGCCTCCAGCCCGCCGCCCACCGACGGCGGCGCGCCGAGCCCCACCTAGTGTCGCGAGAGGCAACGTTCGCCCCGTCACGGCGCCCGGCACGCTCCCCCAAGCTCTTCGAGCAGGGGGGACCCCCACTCGCCGCACCGGCCGAAAGCCCAAGTACGTCCAGTACGAGGGCTTCCGGCCGGCACACCGAGAGCACGCACCGGACGTCGCTCCTCGACGGGCGAACGTTGCCTGTTGCGGCACTGGTGCCGCGGCACCAGCAGGCCGCCTTGTCCCTGCCGTCAGGCCACGGGATCCGCGGGATGCGGTGCGACCAGCGGCAGCTGCGACGCCAGGCGCTGCTCGCACAGCTCGGCCAGGCGGTCGTACCCCGCCTTGCCCATCAGCTCGGTCAGCTCCGCCCGGTACGAGACGTACACCGGCTCGCCCGCGCCGTGCGCCGATGTCGCCGACGTGCACCACCAGTGCAGGTCGTGGCCGCCCGGACCCCAGCCCCGGCGGTCGTACTCACCGATCGACACCTGCAGTACCCGGGTGTCGTCGGGCCGGTCGATCCACTCGTACGTGCGCCGGATCGGCAGCTGCCAGCACACGTCCGGCTTGGTCTCCAGCGGCTCGCGGCCCTCCCTCAGCGCCAGGATGTGCAGCGAGCAGCCCGCGCCGCCCGCGAACCCCGGCCGGTTCTGGAAGATGCAGGACCCCTGGAAGGGGCGGGTCTGGCGGGAGCCCTCGTCGTCCACCGAGACCCAGCCGCCGCGCGTGCCCTCCCCGTGGTGCTGCCAGATGTCCGGCGTGAGCCGGGCCACATGCTCGGCCACCCGCTTCTCGTCGTCCTCGTCCGAGAAATGTGCCCCCAGCGTGCAGCACCCGTCGTCCGCGCGGCCCGCCTGGATGCCCTGGCAGCCGCTCCCGAAGATGCAGTTCCAGCGAGAGGTCAGCCATGTCAGATCGCACCGGAAGACCTGCTCCTCGTCGGCCGGATCCGGAAACTCCACCCACGCGCGCGCGAAGTCGAGCCCCTTCTCGTCGCTCGCATTCGGGGCCTTCTTCGCCATCTTCGGGGCCTTCTCGGACGGGGACGCCTTCGCCTGCGAAGAATCCTTCGATCCCCTGGAGGATTTGTCGGCCTTCGCCTTTTTCGTCTTTGGCACGCCTCCAGAGTAAGTGGCCCCGGCCCGCTCCGGGGACGGCAGACACCCGCGCGGGCAGTAGCGTTCCGTACATGAGACTCGGTGTCCTCGACGTGGGTTCGAACACGGTGCATCTGCTGGTGGTGGACGCCCACCCCGGCGCGCGCCCCCTGCCCGCGCACTCGCACAAGGTGGAGCTGCGGCTCGCCGAACTCCTGGACGGCGACGGAGCCATCGGCCCGGAGGGCGTGGACCGGCTGATCGCCGTCGTCCGGGACGCCCTCCAGGCCGCCGAGGACAAGGGCGTCGAGGACCTGCTGCCGTTCGCGACCTCCGCGGTGCGCGAGGCCGACAACGCCGACGAGGTCCTCGCCCGCGTCGAGGACGCCACCGGCGTCGAACTGCAGGTACTGACCGGTGAGGAGGAGGCCCGGCTGACCTTCCTCGCCGCGCGCCGCTGGTTCGGCTGGTCCGCGGGCAAACTCCTCGTCCTCGACATCGGCGGCGGCTCCCTGGAGGTCGCCTACGGCATCGACGAGGACCCCGACGCCGCGGTGTCCCTGCCGCTCGGCGCCGGCCGGCTCACCGCGGCCTGGCTGCCCGGCGACCCGCCCGACCCGGAGGACGTCAGGGCGCTGCGCCGCCACGTACGGACCGAGATCGCCCGCACGGTCGGCGAGTTCAGCCGCATCGGGGCGCCCGACCACGTCGTCGCCACCTCCAAGACGTTCAAGCAGCTCGCCCGCCTCGCCGGGGCCGCCCGCTCCGCCGAGGGCCTGTACGTGCAGCGCGAGCTGAAGCGGGAGTCCCTGGAGGGCTGGGTGCCTCAGCTCGCGGGGATGACGGCCGCGCAGCGCGCGGAACTCCCCGGCGTCTCCGACGGCCGCGCGAGCCAGCTCGTCGCCGGGGCGCTGGTCGCGGAGGCGGCGATGGACCTGTTCGGCGTCGAGACGCTGGAGATATGCCCCTGGGCACTGCGGGAGGGCGTGATCCTGCGGCGGCTGGATCACATGGGCTCGGCGTGAGCGGAGGGGAGTGACCTCGGCCACCCCCGCCCGCCACTCCCGGCCCACGGGCCGGAGGCACCCCGTACCCTGTCCCTCGTGGCAGAACCAGCGGTGCGCGTCCCGGATGCGAAGGTCGCGCTGTCGACGGCCTCCGTCTACCCGGAGTCGACGGCGACGGCCTTCGAGATCGCCGCGCGCCTCGGGTACGACGGGGTCGAGGTCATGGTGTGGACCGACCCGGTCAGCCAGGACATCGAGGCGCTGCGCCGGCTCAGTGACTACCACCGGATCCCCGTTCTCGCCGTCCACGCCCCCTGTCTGCTGATCACCCAGCGCGTGTGGTCCACCGACCCCTGGGTCAAGCTGCAGCGGGCCCGCGCGGCCGCCGAGAAGCTCGGCGCCGGCACCGTCGTGGTCCATCCGCCCTTCCGCTGGCAGCGCCAGTACGCGCGTGACTTCGTCGACGGCATCTGGCGCATGGCGAACGAGACCGATGTGCGCTTCGCCGTCGAAAACATGTACCCGTGGCGCTACCGGGACCGCGAGATGCTCGCGTACGCCCCCGACTGGGACGTCACGAAGGACGACTACCGGCACTTCACGATCGACCTCAGCCACGCCGCGACGGCCCGCACGGACGCCCTGCGGATGCTCGACCGCATGGGCGACCGCCTCGGCCACGTCCACCTCGCCGACGGCAACGGCTCCAACAAGGACGAGCACCTCGTCCCCGGCCGCGGCACGCAGCCCTGCGCCGAGGTCCTCGGGCAGCTGGCTCGGGGCGGCTTCGACGGACACGTCGTCATCGAGGTCAACACCCGCCGCGCCCTGTCCGGCGCCGAGCGCGAGGCCGACCTCGCCGAGGCCCTCGCCTTCACCCGGCTGCACCTGGCGTCGGCGGTCCGGGTGCCCCGCCGCTGAGCGGCCGCCGGCCCCCACCCGGACACGCGGGGCGGCCGCCGCATCCCCGAGACACGCGTCCCGCATTCCGGACATCGTGTCCGTCCCTTGGAGCACCGGCGTACGCTCGACGTGAGTCAGGACTCCGCCGGGCTCCCTGGCGGAACTCTCCGAAGGAGCGAGCGACGATGCCCGAGCTGAGGTCCCGCACAGTCACCCACGGCCGCAACATGGCGGGCGCCCGCGCCCTGATGCGCGCCTCCGGTGTACCCGGTGCGGACATCGGACGGAAGCCGATCATCGCCGTCGCCAACTCCTTCACCGAGTTCGTCCCGGGCCACACCCACCTGGCGCCGGTCGGCCGGATCGTCAGCGAGGCGATCAGCCAGGCCGGTGGCATCCCGCGCGAGTTCAACACCATCGCGGTCGACGACGGCATCGCGATGGGCCACGGCGGCATGCTCTACAGCCTCCCTTCCCGCGACCTCATCGCGGACAGCGTCGAGTACATGGTGGAGGCCCACTGCGCCGACGCCCTGGTCTGCATCTCCAACTGCGACAAGATCACCCCGGGCATGCTGCTGGCGGCCCTGCGCCTGAACATCCCGACGGTCTTCGTCTCCGGCGGCCCGATGGAGTCCGGCCGCGCCACCCTGGTCGACGGCACCGTCCGTACGCTCGACCTGGTCGACGCGATCTCCGACGCCGTGAACGACAAGATCTCGGACGAGGACATCCTCCGCATCGAGGAGAACGCCTGTCCGACCTGCGGCAGCTGTTCCGGCATGTTCACCGCCAACTCGATGAACTGCCTGACCGAAGCGATCGGCCTCTCCCTCCCCGGCAACGGCTCGGTCCTCGCCACCCACACCGCCCGCAGGCAGCTGTACGTGGACGCGGCACGCACCGTCATGGACCTCACCCGCCGCCACTACGAGCAGGACGACGACACGGTCCTGCCCCGCAACATCGCCACCTTCTCCGCCTTCGAGAACGCCATGGCCCTCGACATCGCGATGGGCGGCTCCACCAACACGATCCTGCACCTGCTGGCGGCGGCCCAGGAGGCGGGCGTCCCCTTCGGCCTGGAGGAGATCGACCAGGTCTCGCGCCGGGTGCCGTGCCTGGCGAAGGTCGCCCCGAACGTCGCCAGGAACCGCACGTACTACATGGAGGACGTGCACCGCGCCGGCGGCATCCCCGCCCTCCTCGGCGAACTGCACCGCGCGGGCCTGCTGAACGAGGACGTGCACGCCGTGCACAGCCCCTCCCTCGCGGACTGGCTGAAGACCTGGGACATCCGCGGCGGCTCCCCGTCGCCCGAGGCCGTGGAACTGTGGCACGCGGCCCCCGGCTGCGTCCGCTCCGCGGAGGCCTTCTCCCAGTCCGAGCGCTGGGAGGCCCTGGACGACGACGCCGAGAACGGCTGCATCCGCTCCGTGGAGCACGCCTACTCCAAGGACGGCGGCCTGGCGGTCCTCAAGGGCAACCTGGCGGTCGACGGCTGCGTGGTGAAGACGGCCGGTGTCGACGAGTCCATCTGGACGTTCGAGGGGCCGGCGGTCGTCTGCGAGTCGCAGGAGGAGGCCGTCCAGAAGATCCTCACCCAGCAGATCAAGGAGGGCGACGTCGTCGTCATCCGCTACGAGGGCCCCAAGGGCGGCCCCGGCATGCAGGAGATGCTGTACCCGACCTCGTACCTGAAGGGCCGGGGCCTCGGCAAGGCCTGCGCGCTGATCACGGACGGCCGCTTCTCCGGGGGCACGTCGGGCCTGTCGATCGGCCACGCCTCCCCCGAGGCGGCCTCCGGCGGCACGATCGCCCTGGTGCAGGACGGCGACCGCGTCCGCATCGACATCCCGAACCGCACGATCGAGCTCCTGGTCACGGAGGACGAGCTGACGGCCCGCCGTGAGGCCCTCGGCGGCGTCTACGCCCCCGCGAACCGCGACCGCAAGGTCTCGGCGGCCCTGCGCGCGTACGCCGCCATGGCGACGAGCGCGGACAAGGGTGCGGTGCGGGACGTCTCGAAGCTGGGCTGACGCACGACCTCCGCGGGGCCGCCCCTCTCCGGGGGCGGCCCCGCCGCACGTCACCAGGCCGACGGGTCGCGTCCGTCCACGCCGAGGACGGTGCCGTCGGGGGCGGCCGCGTAGACACGGCCGTCGGTCACCAGGGGTTCGGGCAGAGCGGCCGCGACCCGGTCCGCGTGCGTGCCGAGCCGGGGCGGGGTCTGGCCGACGATCCGCCCGGTGCGGGCGTCGACCGCCAGCAGGCGGCCGTCGCCGGCCGTGACATACACGTGCGCGGCGTCCGCGACCGGCGCCGAACCGCGGCTCACGGACGTCTCCAGACGCCACCGCACCCTCCGCGCCGCCAGGTCCACCGCCTGCAGCGAGCCACCGGAGGCCATCAGGTGCACGACGTCGCCGCGCACCGTCGCGTGCACGTCGTCCAAGCGGACGGGCAACGGCACACGGACCGAGGCCCCGGACGCCGGGCTGTAGCGGACCACGGCGGTCACCTGACCGTACGGTCCCTGCGCGGCGAGCAGGACGAGGGAGCCGCCCTCACTGCCGACGGGCGTCAGCAGTCCCGGCAGACGTGTCTCCCGGCGCACCGTGCCCGACTCCGGATCCACCGCGACGACGCTCGTCGCCGAGCCGTCGTCCGACGTAGTGGTCGCGTAGACCAGCGGATCCCCGCCGAACGCGAGGAAGTGCGGCGCGGCCAGGCCCGGAATCCGCCGGCTCCACCGCATCGCGCCCGAGGCGCCGTCCACGCCCCGCACCACCCCGTCCGTACCGGTGAGCAGCAGCATTCCGCCGGCGGCCTGCACCCCGCTGTACGGCGGAACGTTCCGCTGCCAGCGCGGCCGGCCCGAGGCGGGATCCAGCGCCTCCAGACGCCGGCCGTGATCCGTCATCGGCTGCACCAGGCCGCCCGAGACGACGGGCGGCACGCTGCGCACCATGGGGGCGACCGGCCGCCGCCACCGCACGGTGCCGTCCGACGGATCGAGGGCGTAGAGCAGTCCGGCCCGTGCGCACAGCAACTCACCGGCCCCGTACGAGCACTGGGGCACCCCCTCACCGGCGGGCCTGACCGCCCAGCCGGAGAACGCCGCGGTGGTGGTCCGGGGAGCGGCGCCCTCCGGCGTGCCGCCTTTCGTACCGAGCACCTGCACCGCCCCCAGCAGTCCGCCCGCGACGAGGCCCAGCACCCCGGCCACCACGGCCGCCCGCCGGGCGAGACGCCTCCCGGGCCGCCCACTCGGCGTCGCGCTGCGGGGCTCGGGGGCCGGCCCGTCGGTCGTGCGCTGCGCCGGTATGAACGGCTGGGTGTCGTACGAGGCCGCCACCGACCGCAGTTCCCGCATCAGTTCGTCCGGCGTGGGCCGGTCCTCGGGCTCCTTGGCGAGGCAGCGCAGCACCAGCGGCGCCAGATCCTCCGGTACGCCGGCCAGCTCCGGTTCGTCGTGCACCACCTGGTAGGCCACGATGTAGGGGCTGTCCGAATCGAACGGCCCCCGCCCGGTGGCCGCGTGCACCATCACGGACCCCAGCGCGAAGACGTCGGCTGCCGGCCCGACCTCCCTCGGCCGCCGGAACTGCTCGGGCGCCATGAAGGGCGGCGTACCGATCAGCTTGCCGGTCTCGGTGCGCAGTTCGCTGTCCTTCGGCCGGGAGATGCCGAAGTCGATGACCTTCGGGCCGTCCTCGGCGAGCAGTACGTTGCTCGGCTTCAGGTCCCGGTGCACGACCCCGGCCCGATGGATGTCGCGCAGCGCCTCCGCGAGCCCGGCCATCAGCCGGCGCAACCGGGCCGGGACCATGGGCCCGTCCCGCTTCACATGGTCGGAGAGGGTCGGTCCGGGGATGAACAGCGTGGCCATCCAAGGCCGTTCGGCCTCCGGGTCGGCGTCGACGACGGGCGCGGTGAAGGCACCGCTCACCCCCCGGGCCGCGGCCACCTCCTGCCGGAAACGGCCCCTGAACTCGGGGTCCTTGGCATACTCGGCGTGTACGACCTTCACCGCCAACTTCATCCCGGAGGCGCTGCGGGCCAGGTGCACCACGCCCATGCCGCCGGAGCCCAGGCGGGACTCCAGACGGTAGTGACCGGCGTACTCGGGAAGTTCCGCTTCCGCGCCCGCTCCGGTGTTGTGCTGTGGCGCCATGCTCCCCCCGTGCTGTTCGTTCGCGCGCGCGACGCACGGAGCCTAGTCGATGACTCGTACGAGACCGAGGCGGCTTGCCGGCCTCCGCGTGCGCGTCGTACATGTGTGTTTCATCCTGTGACACCAGGGAATCAACGGGACCCCATGACAGTCGTGGGGCTCAACGGGGGAGGAAGTCCATGTCCGTCGACCACGTGGAAGAGGCCGAGTACGGCACCGAGCGGCAGGCCGTCACGACGACGGCCCTGCGCTACTACTCGATCGCCCCGGGCGTCCGGCTCAACGTCCGCAGCGGTCCCGGCACCGGCTACAGCATCGTCCGGGTCCTGCCCGAGGGCGCCAAGGTGCCGATCTACTGCCAGACGCCGGGCACGACGGTGACCGGTCCGTACGGCACGAGCAACATCTGGGACAACATCGACAGCGGCGAGTACGTCTCGGACGCGTACGTGAACACGGGCAGCGACGGCTACGTCGCCTCGCGCTGCTGACCGTCCCGCCGCGGGGGCCCGCCGGCCGCCGGAGTGATAATCGACGCGTGAGCGACGAGACCGGCACTCCGGACACCCCCAAGGGCCCCCGCCCCGAACCGATCCGCTTCTTCGGCACCACCTGGGTGGATCACGAGGGCGGCTACGCGGCCCGCCGCATCGCCGTGTCCGTCGGCTCCCTGGCCGCCGCCGGGCTCTCCTGCCTCGTCCTGCGCTTCGCCTACCAGGGCCTGAGCATCGCCGACGTCGGGGCGCCGGTGACCTTGCTGGTCGTGGTCATGTTCACCGTGTGCAGCGCACTCGCGTTCGGCCACACCTGGGGAGCCTTCACCAAGCGCCCCGACCCCGAACGCCTGTCCTCCCTCCGCGGCCTCCTCACCATCGGTTTCGTCGGCTCCCTCCTCGCCTACTTCTTCCGCTCCCTCACCGAGGCACCCGGCGAGAAACTCCATCGCGAGGAGTACGACAAGGCCCGCGCCGACCACGAGAAGCGCACCTCCCGCCGCACCGGCGACCCCTCCCGCCGACGCCGCTCCTGACCCGCGCCCCGGCTCCCGCGCCCGCGCGGCGAAAACCCGCTGCCCGGCTCGCCGACGCCCGCCACCATGGGCGTATGACCTCGCCCTCCCGAACCGCCCGCGCCCGCTCCTTCAACGCCGCCGCCGCCCAGTACGCCGCGAACCGCCCCTCCTACCCCACCGCCCTCTTCGACGCCCTCGAAGACCTCGCCGGCCGTCCCCTCGCCGGCGCCCGCGTCGCCGACATAGGCGCCGGTACCGGTATCGCCACCGCCCTGCTCAAGGCCCGCGACGCGCACGTCGTCGCCGTGGAGCCCGGCGCCGGCATGGCCGCCGAGTTCCGCCGCACCCTCCCCGGCGTCCCCCTGCTGCGCGGCGACGGCAACGCCCTCCCCCTCGCCACCGCCTCCACGGACGTCCTCACCTACGCCCAGTCCTGGCACTGGACCGACCCCGCCCGCTCGGTCCCCGAGGCCCTGCGCGTCCTGCGGCCGGGCGGCGCGCTCGCGCTGTGGTGGAACATGGACGCCCAGGACGTCCCCTGGATCACCGAGCAGGCGGACCGCATCAAGCGCCACTTCGGCACCGAGAAGGCCACCAAGAACGGCGCCGGCGGCACCCGCACCGAACTCGCCTTCGAAGGCGCTCCCGAGGTTCCCGCCCACACCCGCCGCGTCGTCCGGTGGAGCCGCACGGTCCCCGTCGACACCCACCTCGCCAACATCGGCAGCCACTCGATCTTCCTGGTCGGCGGCGAGGAGTGCGCCAGGGCCTTCCTCGAGGAGGAGCGGCACCATCTCCTCAAGACCTTCCCGGACGGCCGTGTCGAGGAGGTCTACGACGTCCTGCTCATCGTGGCGACCAGGCGGTGAACCGGGTGCGTCCTGCGCCGGTGCGGCCTCCGGTCCCGTCACCGCCCGGCCGCCGCCACCGTCGCGGTCACCGCCGTCGCCGTCCGCCCACCGGACAACCCCGCCCGCCCGGCATACCCGGTGGGAGGATGAAACCGGACGACGCAACCCCCGGAGGGCCCCACCACCATGACCCAGAAAGTCGCAGTCCTCGGCACCGGAAAGATCGGCGAAGCCCTGCTCAGCGGAATGATCCGGGCCGGCTGGGCGCCCGCCGACCTCCTGGTGACCGCCCGCCGCCCGGAGCGGGCCGAAGAGCTCCGCACCCGCTACGGCGTCAGCCCGGTCACCAACCCCGAGGCCGCGAAGACCGCCGACACGCTCATCCTCACGGTCAAGCCCCAGGACATGGGCACGCTCCTCGACGAACTCGCCCCCCACGTCCCCGCCGACCGTCTGGTCATCAGCGGAGCCGCCGGCATCCCCACCTCCTTCTTCGAGGCCCGCCTCGCCGTCGGTACCCCGGTCGTCCGCGTCATGACGAACACCCCCGCACTCGTCGACGAGGCCATGTCCGTCATCTCCGCCGGCACCCACGCCACCGCCGACCACCTCGCCCACACCGAGGAGATCTTCGGTGCCGTCGGAAAGACCCTCCGTGTCCCCGAGTCCCAGCAGGACGCCTGCACCGCCCTCTCCGGCTCGGGCCCGGCGTACTTCTTCTACCTGGTCGAGGCCATGACCGACGCCGGGATCCTGCTCGGTCTGCCCCGCGACAAGGCCCACGACCTCATCGTCCAGTCCGCGATCGGCGCCGCGGTGATGCTCCGGGACAGCGGCGAACACCCGGTCAAGCTCCGCGAGAACGTCACCTCGCCCGCGGGCACCACCATCAACGCCATCCGCGAACTCGAGAACCACGGGGTGCGGGCCGCCCTCATCGCGGCCCTGGAAGCCGCCCGCGACCGCAGCCGCGAACTGGCCTCCGGCAACAACTGACGTCCCCCGAGGGGGCGGGTACCGGGTCACCCCGCGCGCACCCGCCCCCGCAGGGACGTCGCCGACGCCCGCGCGCCTACCGGGCCGCGCTCACCACGGCCTCCGGAGCAGCGGAAGCCGACGGCAGCAGCCCGATCGCGCGGTAGGCGGCATCCACGGTCGGCCGGGCCACTCCCCGCGCCCGCTCCGCACCACGGCGCAGCACGTCCTCCGGATACCCGGGATCGACGCACAGTTCCCGATGCCGCTCCTGCACCGGCCGCAGCAGTTCGACCACGGCCTCCGCGGTGTCCTTCTTCAGAGCGCCGTACGACGCGTACGCACCGCTCAGCTTCTCGGGGTCACCTCCGGAGCAGGCCGCCAGGATCTCCAGAAGATTGGCCACGCCGGGCCGCGTCTCCCGGTCGTACACGACGTCCGTCCCGCTGTCGGTCACCGCGCGCATGACCTTCTTCCGCACGATGTCCGGTTCGTCGAGCAGATAGACGATGCCCGGCCCGGAGTCCTCCGACTTGCCCATCTTGGAGGCCGGGTCCTGAAGGTTCATGACGCGGGTCGCGACCTGAGGGGGCGTCGCCCGCGGCACCACGAACGTGTGCCCGTACCGCTGGTTGAACCGCACGGCCAGATCCCGCGCCAGTTCGACGTGCTGCGTCTGGTCGTCCCCGACCGGCACCTCGTCCGTCCCGTACGCCAGGATGTCCGCCGCCATGAGCGTCGGGTACGTCAGCAGGGACAGCCGCACACTCCCGCCCCGCGCCTGCTCCCGTGCGGCCTTCTCCTTGTACTGGATCATCCGCCGCATCTCGCCGTCGGTGGCCACGCACTCCAGCAGGTACGACAGCCGCGCGTGCTCGTCTACATGGCTCTGCACGAACAGCGTGCACCGATCCGGATCGAGCCCCGCGGCCAGCAGCAACGTCGCCGCCTGCCGACTGAGCCTGCGCACCCGCGCCGGATCGTGGTCCACGGTCAGGGCATGCAGGTCGACGACGCAGAAGAGCGCGTCCGCCTGGTACTGGTCGACGTTCACCCACCGCTGTACGGCGCCCAGGTAGTTCCCCAGCGTCAGGTGCCCGGTCGGCTTGACCCCGCTGAAAACCCGTGTCATTTCCATTCCACCTCCTGGTCGGGACCGCCGCCTACGGCCGGCCGCCTCCCGGAGATCCGGAGGAGATACGGGAACGGCCGCCGAAGCGGCGGCCGTTGAGCGCATACGTGAGTCCGGCCGCCGTCAGGCGGCCCACCACAGATGGATGCACGTACGCGAAGTCATGACACCGAGGGTACGCCCGCCGGGGCCTCCCGCAAGGGCACATGGAGCCGAGTTGACACGCGCCGGGCCGATCCGTAGTGTTCTCCGGGTTGTCCGACGTGAGCGCCGACTCCGGTCGGTCCCCGGGCAGCCACTCCGCAGGTACCCACCGACAATCGGCGCCATATCGTCGTGCGTTATCGGCGTGCGTATTTTCGGAATGTAGGGACGAAGCCCCCGATTAGCTCGGGAGCCGAGAATCCGCTAAAGTCTCACTCGTCGGAACGGCCCAAGGGTCGGGAGGACCAGCCCGGTTGACAGGGAATCAGGGCCCAAAGGGAACTGAGGGATCTGATAGAGTCAACAAAGCCGGAAGGCCGAAAGGCCGGAAAGCACCGAGGAAATCGGG